>NZ_KE951411.1:0-46765 GCF_000466165.1 Actinobaculum sp. oral taxon 183 str. F0552 | reverse complement strand
GCGGTCGCCGCCACCTGCCTGCCCGTCCGCGAGGCTCCGGAGACCGCCATGACGACGGTCGTCCCCAGGTTGGCGGCGGCCCGACCGGCGCGGTCGAGGGAGCCGGGCAGGACGGGGTCCCCGTCGAGGAGGCCGGTCACCAGGACGGCGTCGAAATCCTCGGCGTATTCGGTGAAGCGCTGGACGATGGCGTTCATGGCGTCCTCTTCGCTCGCGACGTAGGTCTCGCGGGTCGACCCCCAGGCGCGTTCGGCGTCTTGGCTGCGGCCGGCTCTGGCCAGCAGCTCAAGGAAGGCGGCATCGTCGTCGATGGCGCCGTTGGTGAAGGAGCGGAACACTCCGACCCTGGGGTAGGAGGCCATGAGCGTTTCGAGGTAGGCCAGTGCCAGGGCCTGGGTGTCGCAGTCGGTCTCGGCGGCAGTGAAGTACACGCAGTGTGCCACGGTGCAAAATCCTTCCAGCCCGACTCCAGTCGGGAGTGTTCGGTGGTGTATCTCGCCTCGATGATTGTGCCACACCGGCGGGGCCTGCGAAGAACGGGAGGGAACGCCTTCCCGTGAAAATGGGCACGTTCGCCGGAATTCAGCCCTTTCGCGAAGCAGGCGGGGCGGACGGCGTGCCGCGGCGTACCATTGGACGCGTGAACGCCTCTCCCCGTCCGGTCCTGGTCGTCGACTTCGGTGCGCAATACGCTCAGCTCATCGCGCGGCGAGTGCGCGAAGCGCACGTCTACTCCGAGATCGTCCCCCACACGGCCAGCGCGGCCGACATGCTCGCCGAGGATCCGGCTGCGATCGTCCTCTCGGGAGGCCCCTCCTCCGTCTACGAGGAAGGAGCGCCCTCGCTCGATCCCGCCATCTTCGACGCCGGGGTCCCGATCCTCGGCATCTGCTACGGCTTCCAGGCCATGGCGCAGGCGCTCGGCGGGACCGTGGGGAGGACGGGGACCCGCGAGTACGGGCACACCGAGGCGAGCGTGGCCGAGGGCTCCTGCCTCTTCGACGGGACCCCGGCGGACCAGGTCGTGTGGATGAGCCACGGCGACGCCGTCCAGGCGGCCCCCGAGGGATTCGAGGTCACGGCCTCGACCTCGCAGACCCCCGTCGCGGCCTTCGAAAACCGTGAGCGCAGACTCTTCGGCCTGCAGTGGCACCCCGAGGTCGGCCACACCCGGTTCGGGCAGGCCGCGCTGGAGAACTTCCTCTACGAAGGCGCCGGGCTCGAACCCGTCTGGACGCCCGGCAGCATCGTCGACGAGCAGGTCGAGGCGATACGTCGGCGCGTCGGCGGCGCTCAGGTGATCTGCGCGCTGTCGGGCGGCGTCGACTCGTCCGTGGCCGCCGCCCTCGTCCACGCCGCCGTCGGCGATCAGCTCACGTGCTTCTTCATCGACCACGGGCTGCTGCGCGCCGGGGAGCGCGAGCAGGTCGAGCGCGACTACGCGGCGGGCATGGGCATCCGCGTCGTCACCGTCGACGAATCCGATCGCTTCTTGGCGGCCCTGGTTGGGGCCAGCGATCCCGAAGCCAAGCGAAAGATCATCGGGCGCGAGTTCATCCGCTCCTTCGAGGCCGCCCAGAAGCGGCTGATCGCCGAGATCGGGGCCGAGGGCGGCGAGGTCGGATTCCTCGTCCAGGGGACCCTCTATCCCGACGTCGTCGAATCCGGCGGCGGCGAAGGGGCCGCGAACATCAAGAGCCACCACAACGTGGGCGGCCTGCCCGAGGACATGGCCTTCGATCTGATCGAGCCCCTTCGCGCGCTGTTCAAGGACGAAGTCCGCGCGGTGGGCCGCGAGCTGGGCGTCCCCGAGAAGATCGTGGCGCGCCAGCCCTTCCCCGGGCCGGGCCTCGGAATCCGCATCGTCGGAGAGGTGACGCGCGAGCGTTTGGAGACGCTGCGAGCAGCCGACCTCATCGCGCGCGAAGAGCTCACCGCCGCCGGGCTGGACGGAGAAATCTGGCAGTGCCCCGTCGTCCTGCTGGCCGACGTGCGCTCCGTGGGCGTGCAGGGAGACGGGCGGACCTACGGCCACCCGATCGTTTTGCGGCCCGTCTCCTCCGAGGACGCGATGACGGCGGACTGGACGCGCCTTCCCTACGACGTTCTGGCGCGCATCTCCACGCGCATCACGAATTCCGTCCCCGAAGTCAACAGGGTGGTGCTCGACTGCACGTCCAAGCCCCCGGGCACGATCGAATGGGAGTGAGGCGAGGGGCGCCGGTGCCCGCGACGGGCATGGTGCCCGCGTTCTTCTCACTCGGCCGGTCTCGGCGCCGATGCCGCCCCCGCGGGTGATCGGTCCGGGTGGGGCGGGGGGCGCCGTCCGCGCGCCGGCCCGGGAACCGGCGGAGGCCGAGGCGACGTCAGGTGAGCTTGACGCGATTGTGCAACCCTATGAGAGGACAGCATTTTGGGACTCTTCAGCCGCAAGAAGAAGGTCAAGGTCGACTTCGCCGCGGTCGATTCGCCCGATAAGGCGGGGGCATTGGTCGCACGCGGAGCGCTGGCGCGCGTTTTCCTCGTGCCGCCTCAACGAGGGGGTTTCGAAGGCCCCATGAACAGCGTCTACGTGACCCCGGAGGCCGCCGAGGAGAAGATGCGGTGCGACGCGGAAGTCGACGAGCTCGAGCGGCGAGGCCAGGTGTCGAAGTACGCCTGCGATCTCGAGTACGACGAGAACGGCCCCAGCCGAGTCGCGCGGTCGATCACCGTGCAGGGCAAGAGCCAGGACGACGCCGTCGTCTACTCGCGCACGGTGAGCGTGTGGTAGGGAGGGCGCCCTCGCCGGCGTGCCGGCAACCGCGGCCGCGCTAGAGCGCGACCATGGCGAGCGTGCCGGCGGTCACGAGGCACAGGCCGGCGAAGCCCTTGCGGGTGAGCCGTTCGCGGAAGACGACGAAGGCGAACCCGATCGACACGAGGACGCTGAGCTTCTCCACGGGCACGACCACGCTGGCGGGCCCCTCCTGCAGGGCGCGGAAGTAGCAGAGCCACGACCCGCCCGTCGCCAGGCCCGACAGGCACAGGAAGCCCAGTTCGCCTCTCGGCGAGGCCCGGACCAGCCCGCCCTTGCCCCTGGCCAGCACGACGAGCCACGCCATGGCCAGGACCACCACGCAGCGGACGGCGGTTCCCAGGTTCGACTCGACGCCCTCGATCCCCACCTTGCCGAGCAGGGCCGTCAGACTCGCGAAGACGGCGGACAGGATGGCGAACGGCAGCCAGCCGCCCCTGCGAGCCTCCGGTCGGTCTGCGACGTCCTTCCTCTCGACCATCATGAGGGTCCCCAGGCCGATGGACGCCGCGGCCGCCGCCGTGGCCAGGCTGACCCGTTCGCCCAGGAAGGCGAAGGCGAGGACGATGGTGAGCACGGTGCTCGACTTGTCGACCGGGACGACCTTGTTCACGTCGCCGATCTGCAGGGCGCGGAAGTAGCAGAGCCACGACGCGCCCGTCGCCAGACCCGACAGAATCAGGAACAGCAGGCTGCGCGCGTCTATGTCGGCGATCTGCCCGAAGGAGCCCGCCACGCCCACCATGGTCCAGGCGAAGACGACCACCACTGCGGTGCGCACGGCGGTGGCGACGTCGGAGTCCGTTTCGCGGATCCCGCATTTGGCGAGGATCGACGTCAGGCCCGCGAGAAGGGCGGAGGCGAGGGCGAACACGAGCCACATACCCCGCCTCCCTCGACTTCCGGGTGCGGGGCGACCGGTGCGCCCGATCGCCCCTTCCCATTATGGCCGATGAGCGATCCGCCGTGGGCCGATGAGCGATCCGCCGTGGGCCGAGGAGGGGAATGCCGCGCGGGCCGTCTGCGACACTGGAACGGGGGTTCTTTTCTGTGATTTTGACAACGATTGGATGGACGTCACATGCCGTTGACGGCCGAGCTTTCCTTGCGACGGCGACGATGGCGCGAATGTGACAGGACGTACACCTTTCGGGGGGAGACAGACCGGCGTACCGGGAGGGACAATGGACCTATCCATCAGGTCTCTGTCCCCTACGAAGAGAAGAAGTGAACCATGGAAACCGACACAGCCGTCGACGTCACCACCAAGGCGTGGGAAGGCTTTATTCCCGGGAACTGGACCGAGAACATCGACGTCCGGGATTTCATCCAGAAGAACTACACTCCCTACGAGGGCGACGCCTCGTTTCTGGCGGGCCCGACCGATAAAACCCTTCGGGTGTGGAACACGCTCGAGTCCACCTATCTCTCCGAGGAGCGCAAGCGCCGCATCTACGATGTCGACACCAAGATACCCGCCGACATCGACGCGTTCCCCGCCGGCTACATCAGCGAGGACGACGACGTCATCGTCGGCCTGCAGACCGACGTCCCCCTCAAGCGCGCCATGATGCCCAACGGTGGCTGGCGGATGGTCAAGCAGGCCATCAAGGAGGCCGGCAAGGAGGTCGACCCCGAAGTCGAGAAGATCTTCACCCGCTACCGCAAGACGCACAACGATGCCGTCTTCGACATCTACACGCCTCGCATCCGCGCGGCTCGCTCCTCCCACGTCATCACCGGCCTGCCCGACGCCTACGGCCGCGGCCGCATCATCGGCGACTACCGCCGGGTGGCCCTGTACGGCGTCGACTACCTCATCGCCCAGAAGCAGGCCGCCAAGGACGCCGTCGCCGACCAGCCGTTCTCCGAGCACTGGTGCCGGTACCGCGAGGAGCACTCCGAGCAGATCAAGGCGCTCAAGAAGCTGAAGAAGCTCGGCGAGCTCTACGGCTTCGACCTGTCGGGCCCGGCGAAGAACGCCAAAGAGGCCGTCCAATGGACGTACTTCGGCTACCTCGCCTCCGTCAAGAGCCAGGACGGCGCGGCGATGTCGATCGGGCGCCTGTCCGGCTTCCTCGACGTCTACTTCGAGCGCGATCTCAAAGCGGGCCTCATCACCGAGTCCGACGCCCAGGAGATGATCGACGCCATCGTCATCAAACTCCGCATCACCCGTTTCCTCCGCACGATCGACTACGACCAGATCTTCTCGGGCGATCCCTATTGGGCCACCTGGTCGGACGCCGGGTTCGGCGAAGACGGCCGCACGCTCGTCACCAAGACGTCCTTCCGGCTGCTCCAGACGCTGCGCAACCTCGGCCCGGCCCCCGAGCCGAACATCACGATCTTCTGGTCGCCGGAGCTCCCCGCGGGATACAAGGAGTTCTGCGCCGCGATCTCGATCGAGACCTCGTCGATCCAGTACGAGTCCGATCCGCAGATCCGAGGGCACTGGGGCGACGACGCGGCCATCGCCTGCTGCGTGTCGCCCATGCGCGTCGGCAAGCAGATGCAGCTCTTCGGGGCGCGGGTGAACGCGGGCAAGGCCCTCCTGTACGCCATCAACGGCGGGCGCGACGAGATGTCCGGCAAGCAGATCGTCGAAGGCTTCGAGCCCGTCCGAGGCGACGGCCCGCTCGACTTCGACGACGTGTGGGCCAAGTACGAGGAGATGCTCGACTGGGTCGTCGGAACTTACGTCGAGGCCCTCAACATCATCCACTACTGCCACGATCGCTACGCGTACGAGGCCGTCGAGATGGCCCTGCACGATTCCGACATCGTGCGCACTATGGGCTGCGGCATCGCGGGCCTGTCGATCGTCGCGGATTCGCTGAGCGCGATCAAGTACGCGAAGGTGACGCCGGTCCGAGACGAGACGGGGCTCATCGTCGACTACCTGACCGAGGGCGACTTCCCGACCTACGGCAACGACGACGACCGCGCCGACGACATCGCCGCGACGATCGTCCACACGATCATGGACAAGATCAAGGCGATCCCCATGTATCGCGACGCCATCCCGACCCAGTCGGTGCTGACCATCACGTCGAACGTCGTCTACGGCCGGAACACCGGGAGCTTCCCTTCGGGGCACCGCAGGGGCACTCCGTTCAGCCCGGGCGCCAACCCCGAGAACGGCATGGACACGCACGGAATGCTCGCGTCGATGCTCTCGGTGGGCAAGCTCGACTACGAGGACGCGCTCGACGGCATATCGCTGACCAATACGATCACCCCGAGCGGGCTGGGCCGCACGAAGAACGAGCAGGTGGGCAACCTCGTCGCCGTTCTCGACGGCGGCTTCATCCCGGAGGATTCGTTCCTCTCCTGACGGGACTCCGGGACTGCGCGACCCGGAGTCCCGGACATCGAGCATGGGGCGGATCGCTTCATGACACATCAGTCCGACACGACAGAAGGAGCCGAAACATGGCCACCAAAACATACGAAGAGCGTTTGGCTTCGATGAAGGCCAATCGCGAGGACCGCGGCGGCATCGCCGGCCTGTACCATGCCAACATCAATGTCCTGAATCGAGACACCCTCGAGGACGCGATGGAGCACCCGGAAAAGTATCCGAACCTCACCGTCCGAGTCTCCGGATACGCGGTGAACTTCGTGCGCCTGACCCGCGAGCAACAGCTCGACGTGCTCTCGCGCACCTTCCACCGTATGTGATGTCTCCACTCGTTGTGGGCGCCGGGGACCAGGACTTCCTGGCCCCGGCTTCCCGTCTCAAGGGCAACGGGACCGCCGGCCTCATCGAGCTGACGGACCTCGAACACGCGGACCGTCTGCGCCGCATGCGCGAAGGCACGCTCGGATCGATTCACTCGTGGGAACTGGTCACAGCTGTCGACGGGCCCGGCGTGCGTATGACGATCTTCATGGCAGGCTGCCCTCTGCGCTGCCTGTACTGCCACAATCCGGACACCTTCCAGATGCGCGACGGCGAGCCTGTGGAAGTCGACCAGCTGCTCAGGCGCTTGAAACGGTACCGGCCGACGTTCAAAGCCTCAGGAGGCGGACTGACCGTGTCGGGCGGGGAGGTGCTCATGCAGTCGGCGTTCGCGGCGAAGCTGCTCGCGGGCGCCAAGGCGATGGGGATCCATACCTGCATCGACACGTCGGGATTCCTGGGATCCCACGTGAGCGACAAGATGCTCGACGACATCGACCTCGTCCTCCTCGACGTGAAATCCGGGATACCGGAGACGTACAAGAAAGTCACGGGACGCGAACTCGCGCCCACCATCGCATTCGGGGACCGGCTGGCCGCGAAGGGCACGGAGGTGTGGATCCGGTTCGTGCTGGTGCCCGGATTGACCGACGACCCGGAGAACGTCGAGGCGGTTGCCGACATCGTCGCAAAGTGGCCGAACGTCAGCCGCGTCGAAGTGCTTCCCTTCCATCAGATGGGTCGCGACAAGTGGAAGTCGCTCGGCCTGGACTACAAACTCGAAGACACCAAGCCCCCCACACGGGAGGAAACCGAAGCCGCCCGGCGGATCTTCCGCGCTCGCGGACTGACGGTGTACTGACGGGCGGATTCCCGCCCGCCCTCGAACCGCGGAGGAAGACCATGAAACTCAGCGCACGCAACCAGCTCAAGGGGACCGTCGTGTCCGTCGAGAGAGGCGCCGTCAACGGCGTGGTCAAGATCGAGGTGGCTCCCGGAATGGTCATCACCTCCTCGATCACCAATGCGGCGATCGACGAACTCGGCCTGGCCCCGGGCGTCGAGGCGTACGCGGTGATCAAGGCGTCCAACGTCATCGTCGGTGTGGAAGGCTGAGCCCCCGGCTCGCGCATCCGGGCGCCGCATCGGACGGCCGCCCGGATGCGCGCAGCGAACCGGGCGGCTCCGCGGCGGGACGGGTGCGCCAACCGCGGGCGGAAGCGCGCCGGCTCTCTTCTCTCCCGCGGTCAGGCCCGAGCGCGGCCTGGAGCGCGCGATATCGGAGTCGCCGAGCGCACGGAAGGCGGGCGTGTGGAATCGGCGTGGGCGCCCCGTCCGGTGGAGGCGCGCGCCCGGCGGGGGCGGCGGCCGGTGACCGTGAGCCAGGCCAATCGCGCGATCTCCCGCGCGATGCCCTTCGTCGTTCCCAGCGCCATGGCGCTAGGCATCCTCCTGCCGGGAATCGTCGGACGCCTCGTCCCGGCCGTTCCCGCCGTCTTCTTCGTGGTCGTCTTCGCGGGGTCGGCGGCGCTCCGCCTGACCAGCATCCGCGACGTGCTCCGCAGGCCCGCGCCCCTCCTGGCCATTCTCGCGATCCTCCACACGGTCATGCCGGTGCTCGCGTGGGCCGTCGCCCGGGTGGGGTTCGCGGCGCATCCCGACATCGCCGAGGGCGTGATCCTCGAATTCCTCGCGCCGACGGCCAGCGCGGGATTCGCCTGGATCTCCATCTGCGGGGGCAGCACGCCGCTCGGCCTCGTCGCGGTCTTCGCGGACACCGTCCTGTCACCCGTCTTCATCCCGCTCGGCGTCCGCGTCTTCATCGGCTCGAACGTCGCGATCAGCACGTCCAGCCTCGCGTGGGACATGGCCGTCATGATACTCATCCCGGGAGTGCTCGCCGTGCTCGTCAACGAGGCGAGCGGCGGACGCTGCGGGCGGCGGGCCGGGCCGTGGCTGGAGATCGTCGTCAAGCTCGGGATCCTCCTCGTCATCCTCGCCTCCGCGACGCGCATCGCCCCGCTCGTGCGAACCCTGAATCCGCTGCTCGCCGTGGTCACCGCCGTCATGTTCCTCGTATCGGCCGCAGGCTACCTGTTGGGATGGGCGGCGGGACGCGCCATGCGGAGGGATCGGGGAGACGTCGTCGCCATGATCTACGGGTCCGGGATGCGCAACATCAACGCCGGAGCCGTCATCGCGGTGAGTTACTTCCCCGCGGCGACCGTCTTCCCCGTCATCGTCTCCACGCTCTTCCAACAGGTGACGGCAGCGCTCGTCGCCGCCGTCATCCGCAGACGGCTCCCGCGAGAAGGCGGAGGACTCGGAATGCGCCTGTAGCCGGCGGCGTCCAGCCGCGCCTCAGCCGGGGAACTCGGCGGCCGTCGTGGTCTGCGAACGCACGCCCGGCAGCGTGGAGTACTCGGCCATCATGTTGACCAGGCCGATGGCCTGCAGCGCAGTGAACGGCGCGCCGTCCCGATCCGCGGTGGTGTGGGCGTCGGCTACGAGCGTCACCCCGTATCCGCGGTAGAGCCCTCCGAAGAGAGTCGAGCGGATGCAGGCGTCCGTCATGGCGCCGCACAGGAAGAAATGCGTGACGCCCGCGCGCTCGAAGAGGTTTTGAAGCTCGGTCTCCGCGAAGGAATCGCCGTACGCCTTGTGGACGATCGGTTCGCCGGGCGCGGGGGAGAGCCCCTCGACGATCTGCCATCCGCCGCTCGCCTCGGGCATGCCTTCGTCGGTATGCTGCACCCACACCACGGGGATGCCCGCCGCCCGCGCCCTGCCGACGCAGTCGGCGATGTTGGCGATCGTCTTCTCGCGCAGGGCGGTCCCGGCCATGATGTCGTTTTGCGCATCGACGACGAGCAGGGCCGTTGCATCACAAGCCGCCATGGAGATCCTTTCGAACGAATGTTTGATAGAAGCGTACGTCCGAGCCGACGGCGGGTCAACCTGCGCCTCGACCGGGCGACCGCGTGGGCTCGCTCGAATGGGGACGGCGGTCGGATCGCGGCCCATCGGCCGGCCGGTGCGGGCGCCTACGCGAGCGTCGGCCCCTGGCGTAGGCTGGAGGCCTATGCGTACCGAGAACCTCCCTTCCGATGAGACGAATCCCGCCTATCAGGCGACGATGGAGCGGCTTCGCGCCAGAATCCGGGAGAGCGCCGCGAGGGACGCCGGGGGCCGGGGGTCGGAGGGCGCCGGCCGGGATCGCGCACGCACGGGAGCCAAGCCGCCGATGCGCGACCCCGGCGACTCCCGGACCGAGAGGATCCTCCGCGGCCTCAACCCCCAGCAGCACGAGGCGGTCGTCCACGAAGGCGGCCCGCTGCTCGTCGTAGCCGGGGCCGGTTCGGGCAAGACCAGGGTCCTGACGAGCCGCATCGCCTACCTCATCGCGTCCGGGCGCGCCGACGCCGGGCAGATCCTGGCCATCACCTTCACCAACAAGGCCGCCAGGGAGATGCGCGAGCGCCTGGAGGCGATGCTCGGACGGGTTTCCCGCGCCATGTGGATTTCGACCTTCCACTCGGCCTGCGTGCGCATCCTGCGCTCCGAGCACGCGGCGCTCGGCATGCGCTCGACTTTCACCATCTACGACGCCGCCGACGCCCAGCGCCTCATGGCCATGGTGTGCCGCGAGGAGCAGATCGACTCCCGCGCCCATCCGCCCAAGCGGATCTCCCGGCGCGTGTCCGACATGAAGAACGAGCTCGTCACGCCCGCAGCCGCGGTAGAGGCGGCCCATGAGCCGGAGGAGCGAGTCGCGGCCCAGGCGTACGCGGTCTACCAGCGGCGGCTGCGCGAGGCCAACGCCATGGACTTCGACGACCTCATCATGGAGACGGTCGCCCTTCTGAGGGACAACCCCGGTCTCGCCGAGCACTACCGGCGGCGCTTCCAGCACGTCCTCGTCGACGAATACCAGGACACCAACCACGCGCAGTACGCGCTCATCCGCCTGCTCACCGGCACGCGGAAGGACGCCGTCCGCTCCGGCCTGACGGTCGTGGGGGACGCCGACCAGTCGATCTACGCCTTCCGCGGGGCGACCATCCGCAACATCGAGGATTTCGAGGAGGATTTCCCCGAGGCGACGTCGATCCTCCTCGAGCAGAACTACCGCTCGACCCAGTCGATCCTCTCCGCCGCCAACCACGTCATCTCCCACAACCCGGGCCGACGGGCCAAGCGGCTGTGGACGGACCGGGGGGACGGCGAGAGGATCGTCGGCTACGTCGCCGACGCGGAGGCGGACGAGGCGGCCTTCGTCGTCGAGGAGATCGACTCCCTGAGGGAGAGCCACGGGTGCCGATACGGGGACGTGGCCGTCTTCTACCGGACCAACGCCCAGTCCCGGGCCGTCGAGGACATGTTCGTCCGCGCGGGGATCCCCTACAGGGTCATCGGCGGCACCCGCTTCTACGAACGGCGCGAGATCAAGGACGCCCTCGCCTACCTGCACGCCGTCGTCAACCCCGACGACACCGTCTCGATCCGGCGCATCCTCAACACGCCCAAACGCGGGCTGGGGAAGAAGGCCGAGGAGGCCGTGGCCCGGCACGCCGAACGGTGGGGGATATCCTTCGGCCGGGCGCTGGCCGACGTCGCGGAGGGCGAGCGCGGCGAGGACGGCGGGGAAGAGCGGCAGGACGGGGCGGCAGAGTCCGGCGCCGCAGCCGCCGGACGGGGGCCGGTTCCCGGCCTGACGGCGCGGGCCCGCAAGACGATGACCGGCTTCGTCGAGACGATCGAACGCGCCCGGGCCATGGCGGAGGCCGGCCAGGCCCCCGCCGACGTGCTCGACGAGATCCTCGAAGCCGCCGGATACCTGGAGACGCTCAGGCAGTCCACCGACCCGCAGGACGAGTCCCGCCTGGAGAACCTCGCGGAACTGCATTCGGTGGCGCTGGAATTCGCGGACGCCGATCCCGACGCGACGCTCGCGGACTGGCTCGACCGGATCTCGCTCGTCTCGGACAGCGACCAGCTCGCCGATGAGGACGGCCGCGAAGGCGAGGTCACCCTCATGACCGTCCACACCGCCAAAGGGCTCGAATTCCCGGTCGTCTTCCTCACCGGACTGGAGGACGGCACCTTCCCGCACATGCGGTCCCTGGCCGACCCCCGGGAGCTCGCCGAGGAACGACGCCTGGCCTACGTCGCGCTGACGAGGGCCCGCGAACGCCTGTACATCACGCGCGCGGCCGCCCGCTCGGCCTGGGGGGCGCCGCAGGAGTTCCCGCCGTCGCGGTTCATCGAGGAGATACCGGCGGAACTGATCGACTGGCGCAGGCAGGAGTCGAGCCACGACGCCCTGCGCTCCTCGGGATGGAGCCGGCCGGGCGCGGGCCGCGGCAGGCGCGGAGAACGCGGGGAAGCGGACGGCTTCTCCTACGACTCCGCCTTCGACGACGCCCCCGTGGTGGGGTCAGGCACAGGCTTTGTCCCCGGCAGGCTCGGAGTCGACGCGCCCGGGCCCCAGGCCCCGGAGCGAGTTGAGGAGCGAGCCGGCGGGGCGCAGGCGGCGGGCGCCGACTCAGGACTCATCGACCACGCAGGCTTCTCCATCGGGGACGACGTCCGCCACAAGAGCTTCGGCACGGGCAGGATCCTCGCCTTCGAAGGCCAGGGGCGGTCCGCCGTGGCCAAGGTGCGCTTCGCCAACGGGCAGACCAAACGGCTCGCCCTGCGCTTCGCGCCGCTGGAGAGGATCTGAAGCCCTGAAGCCCGCTCACCCCCAGACGCCGCGCCGGTACTGGACGGGCATCGGGGAGTCGTCGACGCCGAGCCGCGCGGCCCAACGCAGAGGGGCGTAGGGATCGGTCAGGGCGAGGCGGCCGACCGCGACGGCGTCGCATTGCCCGGTGACGAGCGCCTGTTCGGCCTGCTCCGCGGAGGTGACCATGCCCACGCCCACGACCTTCGCCTCGCTTCCCGCCACGGCGCGCTTGACGTCGGCGGCGAAGGGCAGCTGGTAGCCGGGGCCGAGCGGGATGTCGGCGGGAAGGAGCGCCCCCGACGAAATGTGCAGGACGTCGACGCCGTGCTCGACCAGGACGGAGGAGAGCCGGCACGTCGCCTCGGACGTGAGGCCCCCGTCCAGCCAGTCCGTCGCCGAGAGCCGCACGCACAGGACGCGGTCGCCCACGGCCCGCCTCACGCCGTCGACGATGCGCAGCAGGAAGCGCCGGCGGTTCTCCTCGCTGCCGCCGTAGGAGTCCGTGCGGGTGTTCGACAGGGGGGAGAGGAACTCGTGGATGAGGTACCCGTGGGCCCCGTGGAGCTCGACCACGTCGACGCCCGCCTCGACCGCACGCGAGGCGGCGGCCGCGAAGGCGTCGACGAGCCGGTCGATGCCCGCCTCGTCGAGCGCCTCCGGCGTGGGCATGCCGGGGAAGGCGACGGCGCTGGGAGCCAGAAGGTCCCACTCCGGCTTCCCTCCCCGCCGGGAATCGGGGCCTTCGGAAGCGGGGTTCACCTCGGACTTGCGCCCCCCGTGGCCGAGCTGGACGCCCGCCAGGGCGCCGCCCGCGTGGATGGCCTCGACGATGCGCGCGAAGCCGGCGACCTGCCCGCCGTCCCACAGGCCGAGGTCCCGCGGCGACAGCCGCCCCTCGGGGCTGACCGCCGTCGCCTCGACGACGATCGTCCCGAATCCGCCGGAGGAGCGCGCCGCGTAGTGCTGCACGTGCCAGTCGGTGGCCCGCCCGTCCTCGGCGTACACCGAGTACATGCACATCGGGGGCAGCCACAGGCGATTGCGGGCCGTCGCGTTGCGTAATGACAGAGGGGAGAAAAGCGAACTCATGCGCCTCATCGTACGCTCGAAGGCGTCGGCGGTCTCGTCTAAACTTGAGGGCGTCTGGAAACGAGGAGCCGGAAGGACGACTACGTGGACCTTTACGAATACCAAGCCCGCGACCTGTTCGAAGCGCACGGCGTACCGGTTCCGCCGGGCGTCGTCGCCTCGACTCCCGCCGAAGCCGAGGCCGCCGCGCGCCGGCTCGGCGGAGGGCTCACCGTCGTCAAGGCCCAGGTCAAGACGGGCGGGCGCGGAAAGGCCGGAGGAGTCAGACTCGCCCGCACGCCGGCCGAGGCGCACTCCGCCGCCGAGGCGATCCTCGGCATGGACATCAAGGGGCACACGGTGCGCCGCGTCCTCGTCGCATCGGGGGTCGACGTCGCGCGCGAATTCTACTTCTCGGTCCTCCTCGACCGCGCCGAACGCCGCTGTCTGGCCATGTGCTCGGTGGAAGGCGGCATGGAGATCGAACAGCTCGCCAGGGAACGGCCCCAGGCGCTCGCGAGGGTTCCGATCGACCCGCTCGCGGGCCTCGACGAAGCGAAGGCGCGCGAAATCGTGCGAGCCGCGGGCTTCGACCCCGAGACGGGCGGAAAGGTCGCCCCCGTCCTCCTCAGACTGTGGGACGTCTACACCGGGGAGGACGCGACGCTCGTCGAAGTCAACCCGCTCGTGCTGACCGAGCGGGGCGAGGTCCTCGCCCTCGACGGCAAGGTCACACTCGACGACAATTCGCGTTTCCGCCACCCGGCCCACGAGGCCCTCCTCGACAAGGCGGCCGAGGACCCGCTGGAGGCGCGGGCCAAGGAGCTGGGCCTGAACTACGTCAAGCTCTCCGGCCAGGTTGGAGTCATCGGAAACGGCGCGGGCCTGGTCATGTCCACCCTCGACGTCGTCGCCTCCGCCGGAGAGGAGCTCGGCGTGGGGCCCGCCAACTTCCTGGACATCGGCGGAGGAGCCTCGGCCGACGTCATGTCCGACGGCCTCGACGTCATCCTGGGCGACCCCGAGGTCCGCTCCGTGTTCGTCAACGTCTTCGGCGGGATCACGGCCTGCGACGAAGTCGCCAGGGGGATCGTCGCCGCCCTCGAGACCCTCGGCGAGGCGGCGGCCAAGCCGATCGTCGTGCGCCTCGACGGCAACGCCGTCGCCGAAGGGCGCGCGATCCTCGCCGAGGCGAACCATCCCCTCGTCACCCTCGTCGACACGATGGACGGCGCAGCGGCCGAGGCCGCTCGGCTCGCCGCCGCTGCAGGCCGAGCGGGTTAAGCCGGACGCGAAGTTAAGGAGCAGCTATGTCTATCTTCCTCGATGGGAACTCGAAGGTCATCGTCCAGGGGATGACCGGATCCGAGGGGCGCAAGCACACGCGCCGCATGCTCGGCGCCGGTACGAACGTCGTCGGCGGCGTCAACCCGCGCAAGGCGGGCACGTCCGTGGAGTTCGACGTCCTCCCCATCGGCCCCGGCGCCGAGGGCCGGGCCGCCGGAACCGTCTCCGTTCCCGTCTTCGGCACAGTCGCCGAGGCGAAGGACGCCACCGGCGCGAACGTCTCGGTCGTCTTCGTCCCGCCCGCCCACACGAAGGGCGCGGTCCTCGAAGCGGTGGACGCCGGCCTCGACCTCGTCGTGATCATCACCGAAGGCGTCCCGGTCGCCGACACGGTCGAATTCCTCGCCTACGCCGCCGAACGGGGGGTCAGGCTCATCGGCCCGAACTGCCCCGGCATCATCTCTCCCGGCCAGTCGAACGTCGGCATCACCCCGCCCGACATCACCGGGCCCGGCAGGCTCGGCCTCGTCTCCAAGTCGGGCACGCTCACCTACCAGCTCATGTACGAGCTCGCGGACATCGGATTCACGACGTGCATCGGCATCGGCGGCGATCCGGTGATCGGCACCACCCACATCGATGCGATCGCGGCCTTCGAAGAGGACCCGGCCACCGACCTCATCGTCATGATCGGCGAGATCGGGGGCGACGCCGAGGAGCGCGCCGCCGCCTACATCGCCGAACACGTGTCCAAACCGGTCGTGGCCTACGTCGCGGGTTTCACCGCCCCAGAGGGCAAGACGATGGGGCACGCCGGCGCCATCGTGTCGGGCTCGGCGGGAACCGCCGCCGCCAAGAAGGAGGCTCTGGAGGCCGTGGGCGTGCGCGTGGGCGGGACGCCCAGCCAGACGGCCGCCATCGCCAGGGACGTCCTGGGCGTGTGAGGGACGCCTTGCGGGGATGATCCCGCCGAGCTCGTCGGCGAGGGACGCCCGCCTGGGGCAATCTGGGGGACGCCCTCGTTGGCGTCTCGGGTGCCAGGAGCTCCCCGACGCGCCCGCCCGGGGCATTCGCGGCTCCGGGTCGGCGGGTCGGCCCCGTCGCGAACGGGCGGCTTGCGGGCTTGCGCCCTGCGGGTCGGGTCTGCCCTCACCCGTGGGTGTCGGTCTCGCGCTGCCGGGCCGAGCGGGTCTCCAACTGGAACGTGGAGTGGTGGATCGCCACGTCGAAGTGCTCCGCCACGCACGTCCTCAGGTCGTCGAGTATGTCGATGGCGTGTCCGTCCTGGAAGCATCCGTCGTCCACGACGACGTGCGCCGAGATGACGGGCAGGCCGGTGGCGACCGTCGAGGCGTGCAGATCGTGGACGGCGAGCACGTGGTCCAACCTCGTCATGTGCTCGCGGACCTCGTCGAGATCCAAGCCGCGGGGCGTCGTCTCCATGAGGATCGCCCCGGCCTCCCTGATGAGCTTGAACGCACGGGGCAGGATGAGCGCGGCGATGAACAGGCCCGCCACGGCGTCGGCGCGCTGCCAACCCGTCGTGGCGATGACGATCGCCGCGACGATGACGCTCATCGAGCCCAGGGCGTCATTGGCCACCTCGAGGAAGGCCGCCCGCATGTTGAGGTTCGACCGGCGGTCCGAGGCCAGGACCAGTATTGAGACTACGTTGCCGACCAGCCCTACGACGCCGAAGGCCACGAGTATCGTCGACGGCATTTCGGGTGGCTTGCGGAACCGGCCTATCGCCTCGACGACCACGTAGACGCCCGTGCCCGCCAGGACCGTCGCCTGCGCGAGGGCGGCCAGCACCTCGACGCGCCGGTATCCCCACGTGTGCTTCGGCGACGACGGCCGCCGCACGAGCGTCGCCGCGACGAGGGCGACGAGGAGCCCCGACGAGTCGACGACCATGTGCACGGTGTCGGTCAGCAGCGCGAGGCTGCCGGTGAGCGCCGTGCCGATCGCCTGGGCCAGGAGGATCGTCAGGGTCACGGCGAAGGCGATCGCGATCTTGCCCCGCACGTCGGGGGCGCCGGGCGGGCCGGCCGGCGCGGCGTGCGAATGGTCGTGGGGCGGCATATCACGCGCCGCCCTGGGAAGCGTGGGCGAACAGGTGCGTGCGGAGGTCGGCGCCCTCGGAGACGGGCAGCAGCGGCAGCGCCACCGTTAGGAGCTTGGTGAGGTCCTCGGGGGAGGACAGGGAGAACCAGGACGACCGCCCCTCGGGACGGGAGACGACGAGCCCGCAGTCGCGCAGGCACCTCAGATGGGCGCTCACGGTGGACTGGGCCAGGCCGAGGTGGTCGACCAAGTCGCGCACCCGGTGCTCGCCTCCGACCAGGTGCCGCAGGATGGTCAGACGGGTCGGATCGGAGAGCGCGTGGAAGAGGATCGCGTAGGCGTCCGCAAAGCTTCGTTCCGCGGCGGCTTCGGCCACGGCAATCTTATTCGCCATAAATCGATTATATCGGCAGAGAGCGATGAATGGGAAGGGGTGTGACGGGCGGCGCCGAGCCGTCCGGCGACGTCGTCGATACACTCCGACTGGGCTGTCGGCGGCACAGGCCGGTCAGGATGGCATCGATGCGCCTGGGCCGTGGCGGTTCGGAGGCGGACGGGCGAGGCCTTCGCCCCGCCCGGATGCGACCGCCCCGCCCGGATGCGACGCCTCCGAGGCTGGACGGCGGCCGGGCTTCGCGGCGGGCGTATCGCTGCGCGTGAACGCCGCACAGGCCGACGGGATCCCGATCGGAATTACAATCGCGGCATGACCGATACGAGAATCGTCAAGAACGAGGCCGAGTCGCGGTACGAGGCGTGGGTGGGGGAGAACCTGGCCGGCTTCGCCAACTTCAGCATCCGCGGCGACGTCGCCGTCTTCCCGCACACCGAAGTCGACCCCGCGTTCGCCGGTCGCGGCCTGGCGAGCGCCATCATCGCCTTCGCCATGGACGACGTCAAGGGCGAGTACGCCGTGTGGGCCACCTGCCCCTTCGTCAAGGCCTGGATCGACAAGCACCCCGAAGCGGGCGTCCGCGTAGCCGTGTGATCCTTCTGCGGCGCCCTGCTCCGGCGATTGCGCCGCCGATCCAATGTGGCGGCGCCTGCGGCGTGAGACGGCGCCGAGTCGCAATGCGGCTCTCCCGGGCGCGCGGCGTGCCGCGCGAGGACACGGGAGGAGCGAGGCCGTCGACGCGGTCCTCCGGCCTCGGCGGATCCGGATCTGACCGCGCTGCCTGAGCCTGGCCCGCACGGCGGGGCGATTCCGTCCAGCCTCACCATCGCCCACGGTCGCGGCCTGGCGGAGTGGAATGCCACTCAAAGGCGTGCACCGGCCACCGCCCGACCGGGGGGAGACGTCACGTAAGGTGTGGCGGCAGTTGACAACCGCCGCCACACCCGGGAATCTCCCCGAAGGGGAGCGTGACAGATTCCCTGTTTCCCCATGTGCACATGGGGAAGCATGGTCGGATTCGCCCCTGGAAGACTACCCGGCAGGAGCGATATGTGGAATGGAGGGACGAGAAGACTAGAGAGTGCTCCACTACTGAATACTAGCTTTACAACCGGCGGTGTGCGAAGCGGAATGGGGAATGAGAACTGGAACTTGGTCACACGGGGTCCCGTCTCCGCGCGATCCCCCGAATGTGAGTGACACGCCGGGGCGTCGTCTCACGCCGCGGGGCGAGGCTTGCCACGATTGGTCGGGTGAGATCCGAACAGCGTCACCGGGCCGTGCCCGTCGCCCTCGCCCCGGTGCGGGCCCTCGTCTCCACGTGGGTGGGCGCCGTCGTGCTGACGATGCTGGCGTATACGGTGACCGCGTCGTCTCCCGCCCTGGGGGACACGTCGTGGCGCGACTCGGCCCGGCTGGGGGCCTCGCTGTGGGCGCTGGCGCTCGGCGCCCCGCTGGATCTGCCCGACGCCCGGATCTCCCTGATCCCCCTGGCGCTGACGGTCGCCATCGCATGGCTCGCCTACCGGATGCTCCGGTCGGTTGGAGTCGGGACGTGGAACGACGTCGGCGTCGCCGCAGGCTCCGCCTTCGTCACCACCGCGATCCTGGGGCTGTCCATGCATCCGGGGACCGCCTGGCTCCTCTGCGCCGCTACGGCCGCCCTCCTCGTGGGCCTGGCCGCCGCGGCGGGCATGCGGTCCGAGCGACCTGCCGAAGGCAGAGTCTGGGACGCTCTCCGCTCCGCCCGATCGGCGCTCGCATCGATCCTCCTCGTCTTGCTGGCCGCGGCGGCGCTCCTCCTCGCCGCTGCCCTCGTGCTCGGCCGCTCCCGCATCGCCACCATCTACGGCTACTACATGGCGGGCGCGGCGGGAGTCGTCACGCTGACCCTGGTCCAGCTCCTCTACCTGCCGACCTTCCTCGTCTGGGCGTTGGCGTACGCGAGCGGGTCGGGCTTCGCCGTCGGGCAGGGGACGGACTTCTCTGCTTTCGGATCCCACACCCAGCCGCTTCCCGCGATCCCCGTCTTCGGAGCCCTTCCCCCCACCGGGACGAGGGCGGCGTGGCTCGTGATCGTCCTCCTCGTCCTCTCCTTCGGCCTGGGCGTGCGACGTTCGAGGGGGTGCGAGGCCGGGAGGGCGGCAGTGCTGGCGGTCACGGTCACGGGCCTCCTCTTCGTGGGCGCGCTGGCCGCCGGGATCGTCTCCCACGGTTCGATCGGCCCCGGGAGGATGAGCGAGACCGGCCCTCGGCCTGTGGCCTTCGCCGCCGCCGTCGCACTGGAGATCGGGCTCCCCTTCGCCCTGGGGGCATTGGCTCGGCACGGGCTGGCGCTGGTGAGAAGGGCGCGTCCGGCGGACGGCGGCTCGGGCGGGGCCCGCCAAGCCACGGCGCCCGGAACCGGTGAGACCGGCGAGGGTGAAGCAGGCGAACAGACGGGTGGTGAAGACCTCTCCCCGTCTCGTGAAGGCCCCGTCAAGGGGTAGGATCAACAGGTGACCTCTTTCGCCATACGGCCCGATCGCCGTCCCGCCCGCATCGTCGTGCTGGTGTCGGGCGCGGGGACCAACATGGCGGCACTCCTCGAGGCGACGGGAGACCCCTCCTACGGTGCTCGCGTCGTCGCCGTAGGCGCCGACAGGTCGGACACCGGCGGCGTCGAGGCGGCGCGGCGGGCGGGCCTGCCGACTTTCGTCCGCCAACTGTCCGGCTCGCCCACGCGAGAGGCGTGGAACGAGGCCCTGCGCGACGACGTGGCCGCCCACAGCCCCGACATCGTCGTGCTGGCCGGCTTCCTCAAGCTCGTCTCCCCCGCCTTCCTCGACGCCTTCCCCTGGAGGGTCGTCAACACCCACAACGCTCTGCTCCCCTCCTTCCCCGGAGTCCACGGCCCGGCCGACGCCCTAGCCTATGGGGTCAAAGTGACTGGCGCCACCGTTTTCATCGTCGATTCGGGGATGGACACAGGGCCGATCCTCGGACAGGTGACGTGCCCCGTGCTGGACGCGGACACCGAGGAGGCGCTCAGCGAGCGCATCAAGGACGTCGAACGCATCCAGCTCGTCGAGATCGTCGGTGCTATGGCACGAGAAGGATGGTGGATCGACGGCCGGCGTGCGGGAATAGGAGAACGGTATGCTCGGACCTGACAGACTCCATACGCTCGTCATCTTCGCGGTGGCCGCCATCGCCGCTCTGGCATGGGCTGTGTGGTCCGTCGGCCGGGCCACCACCCGCCGGCGGGTCGCCTATTCCGTTCTGGCCATAGTCACGGCCATCGTCTGCGGCGTGAGCACGATGGGCCTGCAGATCAACAGGCACCTCGGGTACGTCGAGACATGGGGCGACGTGCTCGACTTGCTCGACCCCTCGATCGACTCCGGCCCCGTCCACCCCGTCCTCCACAAGCCGCCCAAGCGGGAAGCGCGCGACCCCGTCCTCCCGGGCCACGAGGACGATCCCGCGTGGAAGACCTCGTTCAACCGGGATTCCAACGGCGCGCTGAAGACCGACTTCCGGGGGCCGATCTCCAAGGTCCACGAGTCGGTGTGGGTATGGGTTCCGCCCGGGTACTCGCCCAACAACGGCAAGGTGTACAAGGTCGTCCTCATCCTCCATGGGTACCCCGGCAATCCGAAGAGAGTGCCGCTTCAGCTCGACTTGGCGGCTATCTCCAAGGCCCACCCCGACACGATCTTCGCCATCCCCTCTCTGAAGATCCGCCGAGCGTACGGCGACTGCGTGGACATCAAGGGCGCTCCGCGCATCGGCACATGGGTGACGCAGGACGTCGTGGGAATGGTCCGGCACAACTTCCCGAACACCGCTTCCACGCGAGAGGGGTGGACCATCGCGGGGGCGTCCTTCGGCGGCTACTGCGCGCCGGTCCTGGGCTTGACCAACCCCCACCTCTTCTCCCGGATCATCGCCTTCTCCGGGTACGACGCCCCCGAAACCGGCCATCTCCTCGCCGCCAACAGAGTCGTCAGGCGCAAGTTCACGGTGTCCCGCCTGATGGCCGAGCAGAGGGAGTGGCCTCAGAAATACTACGCGACCGGCACTGCGAACGATCGGAAGTCGTCGCACTTCATCAAGTCCCTGCGCTCCGTGGGTTCGAAGAACGTCATGCTGACGACGTTCCTCGGATCGGAGGGAGGGCACAATTGGAGTGTGTGGCGAGGACAGCTTCCCGCGGCCCTCAAGTGGAATGAGAAACCGTGATGTTCGAGATCACCGGCGTGGGGACCTTCCTCCTGAGCCTGGCCGCCACGGTCGGAGCCACCGTCGCGAGCGTGAAGCTCGGGCCGCGGCTCGTCTTCGAGGGGCGCAGGGCCGTCCTGGGAGTGCTCGGCCGCGTGGGCCTCGTCGTCCTGTCTTGGCTGTTCGGCCTGGTGACCGCTCTGCTCGTCTTCAACTGGGGGACGGGCAGCGTCTCCTCGTATTCGGAGATAGGCGAGTTCTTCAACCTCCTCGGCCTGTACGACTAGCATTTGCCTGTACGACTGAGGCTCCCCTCCCTACGACTGCGGCTCCCTCCGTCCCCGGACGGGGATCCTGGCGCATCATCACACCCGTCCTCAAGCTCAGCTCCGTCCCCGGGGCGCGTGGATCTGCGGTCGGACGGAAACCCCTCCGGCGAAGTCCGGCGGCCTTCTCCGACGCGGCATGCGCGGCGGTGGACGCAGGTCTCGTAGGCCGGCGTCCTGACGGCCTTCTCGGGCGCCTGCGCAGTGGACCCGGACCCGCCGCGGGACGGATCGGCGCCGATGCGGGCCGGCATGGAGGCGACGGAGAGGACCCGGACCCGCCGCGAGGCGGCCGCCGTTGTACACTGGACGGGCCGCGACTGGTGTCGGATGGAACAGACCATCGGGGAGCGGCTCCACAGAGCGGACGCCGCACGCCTGGGTGTCGCTCCGGAGATTTCAAGGAGTCACCATGCGTATACCCCTGCGCCGCGCCATCGTATCCGTCTCCGACAAGACGGGCGTCGAAGAGTTGGCGAGAGCACTCGACGAAGCCGGATGCCGCATCGTATCGACCGGCACGACGGCCTCGGCCATCTCCGAGGCCGGGATCCCGGTCACCGAGGTCTCCGCTCTGACCGGCTTCCCCGAATGCCTGGACGGCAGAGTCAAGACCTTGCATCCGGCCGTCTACGCCGGGATCCTCGCCGACCGGCGTAAGGAGTCCCACGTCCGCCAGCTCGCGGACCTCGGGATCGCGGCCTTCGACCTGGTCGTCGTCAACCTCTACCCGTTCCGGCAGGCCGTCGCCTCGGGCGCGGGCTTCGAGGAGTGCGTCGAGAAGATCGACATCGGCGGCCCGGCCATGGTGCGGGCGGCCGCGAAGAACCATGCGAGCGTCGCCGTCGTCACCGACCCGGCGGACTACGGCGCCGTGATCGAGGCGGCCGGCAAGGGCGGCTTCGAGGACGGCGAGCGCCTGCGCCTGGCGGCCAAGGCGTTCGCCCACACCGCCGCCTACGACGCCGCCGTGGCCGAGTGGATCTCCGAAGGGGAGTGCGCCGGCGGCGTCTTCACCCGGCGATCGACCCTGCGCTACGGGGAGAATCCGCATCAGGCCGCCGCCGTCTACACGGACGGCACCGGAGGGCTGGCCCAGGCCGAACAGCTCGGCGGCAAGGAGATGAGCTACAACAACTACCAGGACGTCGACGCGGCCCTGCGCGCGGCCTACGACCACGCCGGCCCCGCCGTAGCCGTCGTCAAGCACGCCAACCCGTGCGGCCTGGCCGTCGGCGAGGACGTCGCCGACGCCTATCGCAGAGCCCACGCCTGCGACCCGGTCTCCGCCTACGGAGGAGTCATAGCCGCCAACCGCGAGGTGAGCGCGGACATGGCCGAGGCCGTCGCCGGCGTTTTCACGGAGGCGATCGCCGCCCCCGGCTTCGCGCCCGAGGCGCTCGACATCCTCTCGCGCAAGAAGAACCTGAGGATTCTGCGGGTCGGCGAGCTCGATCCGACGCGTGACGTGCGCCCGATCAGCGGCGGGATCCTCCTCCAAGACCGGGACCTCATCGACGCGCCGGGGGACGACCCGGCCTCCTGGACGCTCGTGTCCGGCGACCCCGCCGACGGCCCCGCCCTCCGCGACCTCGAATTCGCCTGGAGGGCCGTGCGCGCCGTGAAGTCGAATGCGATCCTGCTGGCGCGGGACGGCGCGAGCGTCGGCATCGGAATGGGACAGGTCAACCGGGTGGATTCGTGCCGTCTGGCCGTGACCCGTGCGGGAGACCGAGCCGCGGGGGCCGTCGCCGCGTCCGACGCTTACTTCCCCTTCGCCGACGGCTTCGAGGTCCTGGCGCGGGCGGGCGTGCGCGCCGTCGTCCAACCCGGCGGCTCCATCCGCGACGAAGAGGTGATTTCCTCGGCGAGGGCTTCGAGTGTCACTATGTACCTGACGGGAACACGCCATTTCGCACACTGATCGTCGAAGTGACCCGTATCATCTGTACAGTCGAGCAGATGCGATTCAGAAAGGATCTAATGATGGAGTTGGATAAATCCCGTGTGGAGCGCGCCGTAGCCCAAGCCAAAGAATGGAGCGAGGCGGCCAGAGCCTATCCCACGGCATCCTCGGCGAAGCTGTTGTCCCAGGTGCTGGACCATGCGGGAGGCCTCGATTACACGGTGTCGTTCGTGGACGGCGTGATCCGCCCCGAAGACCCTGCCATCTCGGCGCACAACCTCAAAAGCCTGGCCGAACGCGACGCCTCGTTCCTCCCCTGGTATCTGGGCCTGCCGGCGAAGATCGGGGGGAGAATCGCGCCCATGGCCCCCGGGCTCGCCACGCCGGCCGCCGAGAGGGTCTTCGCGGCCCTCGTCGGCGACCTCATCCTCGACGTGACGCCCGACCGCCTCGGCCCGGCCATCGCCAAGCTCCGCGCCGACGGATCGCGTCTCAACCTCAACCTCCTGGGCGAGGCCGTGCTCGGCGACGCAGAGGCCGCCAGGCGCATGGAGGCGACCGAGGAGCTCATCTCCCGCGACGACGTCGACTACGTCTCGCTCAAGGTCTCTTCTGTGATCGGCCCGCACGCGCCCTTCGGGCACACCGCGGCCGTCGAGGACGCCGTCGCCAAACTCCTGCCCGTCTACCGGCTCGCGCAGGCCGAGGGGACCTTCATCAACCTCGACATGGAGGAGTACCGCGACCTCGACTTGACGATCGACGTCTTCAAGCGGATCCTCGACATGGAGGAATTCCTGGGCTACGGCGCCGGGATCGTCCTCCAGGCCTACCTTCCCGACGCGCTCGGCCGCCTCGACGACCTGACCGAGTGGGCGAAGGCCCGGCGGGCCCGGGGAGGGGCGCCGATCAAGGTGCGCGTGGTCAAGGGCGCGAACCTCTCCATGGAACGGGTGGACGCGGTCATCCACGGCTGGGAGCTCACGGTGCAGCCCGGCAAGGCCGAGACCGACGCCAACTATCTGGCCGTGCTCGACGCCGCGCTCACGCCCGAACGCGTCGACGCCGTCCACATCGGCATAGCCGGCATGAACCTCTTCACTCTCGCCTACGGCCTGGAGACGGCCCGGGACCGGGGCGTCACCGAGGGCGTGGACATCGAGATGCTGGCGGGCATGGCGACCCCGCAGTCGCGCGCCGTCAGGGACACCGTCGGCTCGGTCCTGTACTACGTCCCGGTCGTCCGCCCCGAGGAGTACGACGTCGCGGTCGCCTACCTCGTGCGCAGGCTCGAGGAGAACGCCACGCCCGAGAACTTCATGTCCAACGTCTTCGACTTGGGCAAGGAGGCCGTCTTCGCCCTGGAGGAGGCGCGCTTCAGACGGGCCGTCGGGCTGGTCGGCTCCCTGGCCGTGGGGCCGCGCCGCACACAGGACCGCAGCGCCGGAACGCGGGTCCCCGAACGCTTCGCCAACGTGCCGGACACCGACTACTCGCTCCACGCCAACATCGTCTGGGCCGAGGGGATCGCCTCCCGCATCCCCTCCTCCACACTGGGGGTCGACCTCGTCGAGGCGCACATGGTCGCCACGGAGAAGGAGGCGGGGGACCTCGTCGATTCCGTGGCCGCCGCCGCGCCCTCGTGGGCGGCCCGTTCGGGCCGGCAGCGGGCCGCGGTCCTCCGGGCCGTCGCCCAGGCGTTGGAGGACCACCGCGCCGAACTCATGGAGGTCGCCGGCTGCGAGGCCGGCAAGACGCTCGACCAGGGCGACGTCGAGGTCTCCGAGGCCATCGACTTCGCGCTCTACTACGCGGAACTGGCGGAAAGGCTCGACGAGCTGCGCGGCGCGGTCTACAGGCCCGTGTCCACGACCTTCGTCACCCCGCCGTGGAACTTCCCGATCGCCATCCCGGCGGGCGGCGTCCTCGCGGCCCTCGCCACGGGGTCGGGCGTGGTCTTCAAGCCCGCCAAGCTCACGCGGCGTACCGGCGCCTACCTGGCGGACCTCATGTGGAAGGCCGGGGTGCCCCGCGATGTGCTCCGCCTGGTGTGCATGGACGCGTCTTCCCTGGGGCGGGTCATCGTCGAACGAGCCGACCAGGTCATCCTCACCGGCTCGACGGAGACCGCGCGGATGTTCCGCTCTTGGCGGCCCGACCTGCGCCTGTTCGCCGAGACGTCCGGGAAGAACGCCATCGTCGTCACGCCGAACGCGGACATCGACCTGGCCGTCAAGGACGTCGTGTACTCGGCGTTCGGGCACGCGGGGCAGAAGTGCTCGGCCTCCTCGCTCGTCATCCTCGTCGGCTCGCTCGGATTCTCCAAGCGCTTCCAGCGTCAGCTCGTCGACGCCGTGCGATCGCTGAAGGTCGGCGACCCGGAGGATCTGTCCACGCAGATGGGCCCGGTGATCGAACCGCCGCACGGCAAGCTTCTCAGGGGGCTGACCGAGCTCGGCGAAGGCGAGGCCTGGGCGGTCAAGCCTCGCCGACTGGGGGAGAGGTTGTGGACCCCGGGCGTGCGCGCCGGCGTCAAGCCGCTGTCCGAATACCACCTGACGGAGTACTTCGGCCCCATCCTCGGCGTCATGCGCGCCGAGACGCTGGACGAGGCGATCGACTGGCAGAACGCCGTCGACTACGGCCTGACCGCCGGTCTGCACTCCCTGGACGGGGAGGAGATCCGCGTCTGGCTGGAGAGGGTCCAGGCGGGCAACGTCTACGTCAACCGCGCGATCACGGGCGCGATCGTCCGCCGTCAGTCCTTCGGCGGATGGAAGCGTTCGTGCGTGGGCGCCGGCACGAAGGCGGGAGGCCCCAACTACCTCATCGGCATGGGACATGTCGAGGACGCGCCCAAGGACCTCGGCCGCGTCCACATCGCCGACGAGACCCTGCGCGGCGCGCGGGCGATCGCCGAGACGATGAGCGTGGTGGACCAGAGCCGCTTCCTCTCGGTGATAGAGGGCATGGACCGCGCCCTGGCGGGCCACTTCCGGCCCTCCGACCCGAGCGGCCTGGAAGTGGAGGTCAACGTCCTGCGCTACAGGCCGGTGCCCGAAGCCGTCATCCGCTTGGGCGACGGCGCGGTCGGCGACCTGCTGGCCGTGGCAGCCGGGGCCCTCGCGGCCGGCACGGCGCCGAGGGTCTCTTCGCGCGTGGAGGTCTCCAAGCAGATGCGCGAATACCTCGAGTCACGCGGGGCCGGCGTGGTCGTCGAATCCGATGAGGAGTTCCACCGCTACGCGAAGCTCCACGCGACCACCGTCGACGGCCTGCGGGTGCGCCTCATCCAAGGCGATGCGCGGGCCCTGGCCGAGGCCGTGGGCGGCAGCGTGGACGTGGCGGTCTACGCCGAGCCGGTCACCGGCTGCGGCGAAGTCGAACTCCTGCCGTTCCTGCGCGAGCAGGCGGTGTCGGCCACGAACCATCGCTTCGGCAACCCGACGAGGCTCTTGGACGGCGTGCTCTGACAGCGTGCGGTCCGCTGGCGCCGGGACGGCCGGCGATCGGGACCGCTGAACGGATGGGGCGGGGACCCGCGGGTCCCCGCCCCATCCGCATGCGCTTCAGTCGCGCCGGACGCGCAGCGCCTTCCTGGCGCGGGACAGCTCGCGGGGGGCGTCCACGGACAGGAGCGCGAGCAGTCGGCCCTCGCGCTCCCAGCGCATCACCGAGCCTCCGCGCGGCGGCTCCTCGCGTGCGGGCGCCACGTCTGCGGGCACCGTGCCGACCAGGCCGATCTCGTGGCCGAACTGCGTGGAGAAGACCTCGACGGGCGGGATGTACGCGGGAGGCGGGACGCCCAGGATCGCCGCCGCGGTCGCCTTTCCGTCGTTCAGGGCCTTCGTCCAGTGCCCGCCTTCCAGTGTCGTCTCGCCGAGCAGGGCGTCGGCGCAGTCGCCGACCGCGTACAGGCCCGGGACGGGAGAGCCTCCTGAGAGGACCCGGGTGAGCGAGTCCGTGGCGAGAGCCCCGCGTGCGGTGCGGTCGGCTTCGACGGCGAGGAAGGCGAGTGCGGGCGCCGATCCTGTCGCCTGGACGAGGATCGCGTCCGCGTCCTGCCCCTCGGGGAGGGGCTGGCCGAGCCGGACGTCGACGCCGCCGTCCTCGAGCCATCCGAGCCACAGGTCGTCCACTGCGCCGTGGAAGCTGCGGCCGAGGATGTGGCCGCTGGACTCCCACAGCTCGACCCGGGGCCCGGGAAGGCCCGCGGAGGCGACGGCCGAGGCGATCTCGGTTCCGATCCATCCCGCCCCGGCGATCCGCACGGACGCGGAGTGCGGTATGGCGGCGGCGAGACGGGCGGCGTCGTCGGACGTGTAGACGACGTGGGCCCCCGGCATCTTCCTGTGCGGGGCGGCGCCCGTGGCGAGGATCGCCGCGTCGACGGCCACGCCGGAGACGCGCAGAGCCCCCGACGGCGAAAGCTCGACGGACGCAGCGGCCTCGGGCACGACCCGGACGCCCAACCCGGCCAGGTCGCCCAGGCCCTGCGACGCCAGCGGCCGCACCCGCTCGCCGAAGAGGGATTTCGTGAGCGGAGGCCGATCGTAGGGCTCGCGATCCTCCGCGTCCCAGGCGGTGAGCTTTCCGGTGAACCCCGCGGCGCGCAGCTCGGCGGCTGCGCGCACACCGGCCAGGCCCGTTCCGACGATGCCGACATGCTCCATGCCGTCCATGCTAGCCGCCTGGCCGTCCTCGTCAGCCTCCGCCGGCGCCGTAGGGCCGCTCCCGGCCCCGCGAGTACAGTAGTGGTCCATGAAACCCGAGCGAGTGCCCCACACCGGCGTCTACATCTTCCTCGGCCTGTGGACGGGATGCGTCGCGGCCTCCGGCTACGTGTGGTCCGCGGAAGTCGCGTGCCGGATCGTGTCCGCGAGCATGGTCGCCTTCGGCTGCGGGAGGGCCGTCCTCCCGGGAGGCGTCGTCCCGCGGGTGCGCTCCAGGCTCTTCGACGTGGCCACCTATGCGCTCCTGGCCGGCGCGCTGTGGTACTTGGCCAATTGGGCGCACACCCCCACGGTCGCCTGAGGGCGATCGCCTTCAGGCGCGCTGGCGGGCCGAGGCAAAGGGCGGCGTGCGCCCGGCCCTCAGTTCCTCGCGCGGGAGAGGTCGGCTTGGCGGGGGTCGATCTTGGGCTGGCGCGTGACGAGCTTGTGGATGCCCCACAGGCTGAGGAAGAAGGGCAGCCCGATATAGCTCGACAGCAGCGCGAGTAAGTTTCGGTTGCCGATGAGGGCCTCGTAGTTCTGGCCGACGATGACGATCGCGCACATGGCCAGCGCCAGGAGAGGCCCGGCCGGGTAGAAGCGGGCGCGGTAGGGCAGCTCCGAGAGGCTGTGCCCCTGGGCGAGGAATGCCTTCCGGAAGCGGTAGTGGGACCAGGCGATGCCCATCCACGTGATGAACCCGGCCAGGCCCGAGGCGTTGACCAGCCACTCGTAGGCCTTCCCGTCCCCGATGAGGGAGGAGATGAAGCACGCCGCCCCGACGAGGGTCGTCATGACGAGGGCGGGGATGGGGACCCCGTGCGAGTTCGTCCGCTTGAAGAGGGCCGGGGCGCTGCCGCGATGCGCCAGGGCGTAGAGCATGCGGGTCGATGCGTACAGCCCCGAGTTGCCCGCGGACAGGACCGATGTGAGGATGACGGCGTTCATGACCGCGGCGGCGGCCGCAACCCCCGCCTGTTTGAAAACGAGGGTGAAGGGGGAGATCGCCACGTCGGTGACATCCTCGCCGAGCAGACTGCTGTTCTTGTAGTAGATGAGGGTGCCGATCACGAAGATCGCGCCGATGTAGAAGAGCAGGATCCGCCAGAAGATCGTGCGGATGGCCTTGGGGACCTGCTTCTCGGGATTGGCCGCCTCCCCGGCGGCCACGCCGACCATCTCCGTGCCCTGGAAGCTGAAGCCCGCCACCATGAAGATCGCCAGGACACCCGCGAATCCGTTGACGAAGGGGGCCTCGCCCTTCGTCCAGTTGTCGAATCCGGGGTGGGTGTCGCCGAGGATGCCGGCGATGATGAGGACGCCCAGGACGAGGAAGACGACGACCACGACGACCTTGACGAGGGCGAACCAGAACTCCCCCTCCCCGTAGGCGCGCGCGGACAGGGCGTTGAGCGCGACGAGGATCGAGAGGAAGACGGCCGACCACACCCACCCGGGGACGTCGGGGAACCAGTACTTCATGACGAGGGACGCCGCGACGAGCTCGGCGGCGACCGTGATCGCCCAGTTGTACCAGAAGTTCCACCCCGTGGCGAAGCCGAAGCTGGGGCTGATGAAGCGCGCGCCGTACTCGCCGAAGGAGCCCGCGACGGGTATGTAGGCCGCCATCTCGCCCAGCGACTGCATGAGCAGGAAGACCATGACTCCGATGAGCCCGTAGGCGACGAGGGCGCCGCCGGGCCCGCTGTCGTGGATTGTCTTGCCGGAGGCCACGAACAGGCCGGTGCCGATGGCTCCGCCGATGGAGATCATTGTCAGGTGCCTGGCGCTCAGGCCGCGCTGGAGCGCGTCGTCCTGGGATGTCTCGTCCTGCGTGGACGCCCGGGGTGATTCGTCGGAATGCATGGCACCAACTGTACGCACCTGCATGCGAAGACGCGGCTTCGTTCCACTCGTCTGCGGCGAACTGCACCGGGGAGGGATACCATGCCGGAGGTCAGCCGTTACCATGGAGCGGTGCCGCGTTCGCGGCGTCGGTGGCCGGCGAGCCGGCCGGGCGAAGAATCGGAGGGAACCATGGCGAGGGGAGGCGCCCGCGCGGCGGCCGAAGGGCAAGCTGCGGGTGGCCGCGGCGGGAGCGGTGTCGGCGGCCCCGGTGGGAGCGGCATGGGTGATGCGGGTGGCTCCCGCGGGAGTGGCGCGGACGGTTCTGGGGAGGGCGCGGGCCACGGGGGACTGCGCCGGGGCCTGAAGAACCGCCACATCCAGATGATCGCCCTCGGCGGGGCGATCGGGACGGGGCTCTTCTACGGCTCGGCCGACGCCATATCCTTGGCCGGCCCGTCCATCCTCCTCGCCTACGCCCTGGGCGGCGCGGTCATCTTCCTCGTCGTGCGGGCCATGGGGGAGATGTCGGTCCACACTCCCTCCTCCGGGGCGTTCAGCCGCTACGCCTACGACTACTGGTCCCCGTGCGCGGGGTTCGTCTCCGGATGGAACTACTGGTTCAACTACACCGTCGTCTCGATGGCCGAGCTGACCGTGATCGGCACCTACGTCAGATACTGGCTGCCGGGGATGCCCGACTGGCTGACGGCTGCGATCGTCCTCGTGTCCATCACGGCCGTCAACCTCGTCGGCGTGCGGTCCTTCGGCGAATTCGAGTTCTGGTTCGCCCTCGTCAAGGTCGTCGCCATCGTCGGCATGATCGTCCTGGGCGCGGTCGTCATCGGCCTGGCAGTCAACTCCGGCTCCAGTCTGCCCGACCCGAGCTTCGCCCACCTCGTCGACCGAGGCGGGTTCTTCCCGAACGGGCTCTCCGGGATGAGCGCCTCGCTGGTGGTCGTCATGTTCTCCTTCGGCGGCGTCGAGCTCATCGGCATCACCGCGGGGGAGGCCGACGACCCCAAGCGGTCCATCCCCCGGGCCGTCAACCAGGTGGTCTACAGAATCCTCGTCTTCTACATCGGGGCGCTCCTGATCATCATGGCCGTCGTGCCCTGGGACCGGATCAACGGAAAGCTCAGCCCCTTCGTCCAGATCTTCGACTCCGTCGGCGTCACGGCGGCCGCCCACATCCTCAACGCCGTCGTGGTCACCGCCGCCCTCTCCGTCTACAACTCAGGGCTCTACTCCAACGGGCGCATGCTCCACTCCCTGGCCGAGCAGGGCAACGCGCCCCGATTCCTGGCCAAGCTCTCGCCGCGGGGCGTCCCCGTGCGGGGCGTGCTCGTCTCCTCCGCGATCACGGCCGCGGCCGTGGTGTTGAAGATCGCCCTCCCCGACAAGGCCTTCTCCATCCTTCTCTCGACGGCCCTGGCCGCGGGAATCATCAACTGGACGATGATCATGATCACCCAGATCAGATTCCGGGCCAAGATCGGCGCAGAAGAGGCGTCCCGCCTGACGTTCAGACTGCCCGGAGGCAAGGCGGCGTCGTTCTTCGCGCTCGCATTCCTGGCGTTGGTGGTCGTGCTCATGGCCGTTTCGCCGGACTACCGGCCCTCGGTGATCGCGGCGCCCGTGTGGATCGTCGCACTGTTGGTCGGGTATGCGGCCAAGCGCTTCGCCGCCCGCCGTCGCCGGCGATGACGCGAGCGGGCCGAGCCTGCCGAGCCTTGGGTTCGTCGAGCATGAGGCTGCGGGCTCGGGACCCGCGCCCGGGCTTCGCGCCGGGGTCACGTCGCTGAGCACGCCCGCAAGCGGCTCTGGGGCCGACGCTGATGGCCCTTCGCCTTCGGCGCCGGGGTCTCGCGCCCAGGGGCTTCTCGCACTTGGCGTTTCGTTCCCGGTGAAGCCTGGGATGACGTCGCCGGATGTCGCCTGCGTCTTTCACCGGGTGCGCCTAGACCGATCGCCTGCGTCGCCGGATTTCGCCGCTCTTTAGGGCAGGTCGGAGCCGGTCACCAGGGCGCGGCGCAGCGGAATGGAGTACACGACGCCCAGGTTCCCGCCGATCGCGGGCTCTCCCGCCGTCTGCGCCGTCCTCTGCGGTGAGCGTCATAGTTTTGGGCGGCGCCATTCGTTGGCCGGTGTACGCGCCTCGGCGACAATGGAACGGTGGATCCACTCGCGAAGAACATCCTGTTCGTTGTGCTGTTCACCCTCATCGGCGGGCTCTTCTCGGCTTCGGAGATGGCGCTCGTCTCGCTGCGGGAGACCCAGGTCGAGGAGATGGCGGCGAGGAGGCCTTCGGGGCGGACCGTCAAGCGGCTGACTGAGGACTCCAATCGCTTCCTCTCCGCCGTCCAGGTCGGCGTGACCGTCACGGGGTTCTTCTCGGCCTCCTTCGGGGCTTCCGAGATCGCGCCCATCGTGGCCCCCGTCCTCCGCGAATGGGGGGTGAGCTCCTCGGGGGCCTCGACGCTCGCCTTCGTCCTCGTGACGATCGCCATCGCCTACCTGTCGATCGTCTTCGGAGAGCTCGTCCCCAAGCGGATCGCCCTGCAGTCCGCCGAGGCGATCGCCGGCCTCGTCGCCCGCCCCCTGGCCGCCATCACGGCCCTCCTCCGCCCGGTCGTATGGTTCCTCGGCGTCTCGACCAACGTCGTCCTCCGGCTGTTCGGACGCAATCCCGAGGCCCAGAAGGACACGATGGGGCTCGCCGAGCTCCGAGCGTTCGTCGCCGGCCAGGAGGAGATCGGCGACGACGAACGCGAGATGGTCGTCGACATGCTCTCGGTGGGGGACCGGACCGTCGAGCAGATCATGACGCCGCGCACCGAGGTCGAATTCCTCTCGGCCGACACTCCCGTCGAGGAGGCGCAGCTGGAGGTCTCGCGGCTGGAGCACTCCCGCTACCCCGTGCGCCAGGGGTCCTCGGACGACGACGTCCTCGGCTTCATCCACATCCGCGACCTCATCCGCCCCGCCCCGCACGTCCGCCGCGTCGGCGACCTCGTCCGCGACATCCTCCTGTTCCCGACCGGCAAGCCCGTCATGGACGCCTTGGCGGAGATGCGGGCCAAACACGCCCACCTGGCGGTCGTCGTCGACGAATACGGCGGCACCGACGGCATCATCACGCTCGAAGACGTGGTCGAAGAGTTCGTCGGCGAGATCCGCGACGAGTACGACCGGGAGACCCCGGTGGCCATCAAGCGCGGCGACTCGCGCGACGTCGACGGCCTGGCCAGCCGGGCCGAGGTCGTCAAGGTCCTGGGCGACGAACTTCCCGAGGGCCCGTTCGACACCATCGGCGGCTTCGTCGTCAACGAACTCGGGCGCATGCCGGAAGTGGGGGACGAAGTCCGCTGGGGGCGCCGCGTCCTTCGCGTCAGAAGCCTGGAGGGGCGGCGGATATCCTGGCTGCGGGTCACCGAGGAGGAAGAGGAGCCCGACGGCGTCCAGGCCGAGGACGGCTGACCGCTCCCGGCCCCGTCGCATCCGGCCCGGGCTGGCACCGCTTTCACGGAATTCTCCCTGCCGAAATCCGGTTCCGTCGTATCCGCCCCCGTAGCGTCCCGGGCGTCAGCGGCGCCGAGGCCTTGGCAAGCGCCATGGGCTCCTTGGCGCGGCCCTGCCTGTCCGGGCGTCGGCCGCACCGGCGGAGTCGCCGACTCGTCAGTCGCGCTGGTAGATCGGGAGCTGTTCGAGCGGGACGTCGAAGTCCTTGTCCGCCACCGTGTAGAGGACGGTGACGAGGTCCCTCCACCACTGGTGGTAGGGGAGGCGGGTCGACATGTCGATCTCTTCGTCCATGTGGGAGAGCTTGCCGACGGCGATCCCCGTCCTGTCCATGCCTACGTACGTTCCCCGCTTGGCCCCCTCGGCGAACTGGGCCTCCAGCTCGTCCATCGCGCGGGCCGCCAGGCTGACCGCCAGCGTCCGGTCGAAGGGGGTGGGGTTGCCCCCCTGCTGCATGTGGCCGAGCACGGCCGGGCGCACGTCGTACAGGCTGCCGCCCTCCGCCTGGAAGAGATGTGTGAGGACCTCGGTGGTGTAGTACTCCGACGCCTCCTCGTTGGCGATGACGAGGTAGAGTTCGCGGCCTCCCTTGAAGGCTTTGACGATGCGGGCGCAGTCCTTGGTGAGCTGGGCGAGGGAGATCCCCGTCTCGGACAGGTAGACCTGTTCGGCGCCGGTGACGATCCCCGACATGAGGGTGAGGTATCCGCACCGGCGCCCCATCGCCTCGGCGACGAAGCAGCGCCTGGAGGCGGCCGCCGACTGCTTGATGCGGTCGAGCACCTCCGCGTTGTTGTTGAGGGCCGTGTCCACGCCGATCGACAGCTCCGAGCCGGGCAGGTTGTTGTCGATCGAGGCGGGGACGCACACGATCGGGATGGAGAAGGCCGGGTAGCGGCTCTTCTCCTGGACCATCTGCCAGGCGGCCAGGTACCCCGAGAAGCCCCCGATCATCAGCAGCGCGTCGATCTCGTTCCGTTCGATGGACCGGCCCATGGCGTAGTACTGGTCGAGCGTGGGGATCTGCCGTCGGGTGCCCAGGTGGGCGCCGCCCGTTCCCACCCACGTGTCGACGTCGCCCCACGTGAGCTCCCGAACCTCGCCTTCGATCAGGCCCGGGAAGCCGCCCTCGACGCCGAGCATGGTGAAGCCGTGGTCCACGCCCAAGCGCACGGCGGCCTGGGCTGCCGCGTCCATTCCCGGAGCGAGCCCGCCGGCGTGCACGATCGCCACGCGCGGCGGCCGGCCGAGCCTGGCCGTCGCGGCCGATTCGTGGGGGGTGGCAACGGGGGAGGACATGGTCTCGAAGATGCGGATCATCCTCTCGTACGTGCGGCCGCGGGCCGCGACGGCGCCCTGATAGTCGCCCGAGGCGAGCATCCCCTTGACGGCGCGCGTGTTGCCGATCGCCTCCATGAGCGGGAGGCGGACGATCCTGTTGCCGCGGGTGCCGACGATGCATGGTTCGTCCTCCTCGCCCGCGTTGATCACTTCGAGGGCCGCCGTGTAGCCGAGGATGGTCGGCATCCACCGGTCGTAGGCCGAGGGGGTGCCGCCGCGCTGGACGTGGCCCAACGACGTGATGCGCACGTCCTCGCCCAGGCGCTCGGCGAGGAGGTCGCGGACCTGCGCGGCCGAGATGGGGGTCCCCGAGCGGTCCTGGGCCCCTTCGGCCACGACGATGATCGAATCCCGGCGGCCCGCCGCCCGGCCCTCCCGGAGCTTCTCGCACAGGCCGTCCTCCCACCCGTCGGCCGGGGGGAGCTCGGGGATGAAGGCGTAGTCGCATCCGCCCGCGATCGCGCTCATCAGGGCGAGGTAGCCGCAGCGGCGCCCCATGACTTCGATGATGAACGTGCGTTGGTGCGAGGCGGCGGTCGACGTGATGGCGTCGATCGCCTCGATGATGCGGTGGAGGGCCGAGTCGGTTCCCACCGTCATGTCCGTGCCGACCAGGTCGTTGTCGATCGAGCCGACCACGCCCGCCAGGTGCAGCCGGGGGTGGGCTTGTGCGGCTTCGGGCGCGACCTCCCCCCGCTCGACGAGTTCGGCCAGCAGCTCGCCCCACAGCTCGCGGAGCTGGTCTGCGCCGGTGAGGGTTCCGTCGCCTCCGATGGCCACGACGCGGTCGATGCCCCGGGAGACGAAGTTGCCGACGGCGGCCCGCAGCCCGTCGCGCTCGCGGAAGGCCGCGCAGCGGGCCGTGCCGATGGTCGTCCCGCCCTCGTTGAGGATGCCCGAGACGTCCGACCACGTCAGCTCGGAGATGAGGCCCCCGCCTTCGACGGCGCCCTTCCACCCCTCGTGGACGGCGTAGGGGACGGCGCCCTCGTGGATGGCGGTGCGCACGACGGCGCGCACCACGGCGTTCATTCCCTGGGCGTCTCCGCCCGACGTCAGTACGGCGATCTTGGTCGGCTCGGCCATGGTGAACTCCTTCGTTTAGGCGCCTACCACTATTGTGCCCCGTCGTCGCTCGCTTCGGGAGGCTTTCGCAGGAATCGGAGGAGATCCCGGGCTCCGATCAGGGGACCAGGGCGGAACATGGCGGGATTGCGCCGCTTTTCGAAGGCTTTCAGGCTTTATGGCGTGCGGGTGGATCCTCGTCAAAAGGCTGCGAAATGCACTTTCACCTCTTGTCCTTGAGGGTTCCAGTGTGGAAAGATGAATGAGTAAGAGGTCTGAAGAAAGGATGCGCATGTTCACTCTTCAAGATCTGATGGCCTGGAGTGGAGAAGGGCTTGAAAAGGCCAGTTTCGACTTTCACTGCGCGGCTGGCAAGTACAAAAATCTCAACGACGAGCTCGTAGATGTCAATAATTCGAAGCTCTCCGGCGCATTCGCGGAATCGGAGATGCGCACTCGGCGCGCGATAGCGGATGACGCCATGGACCTCTACTCGGGATGTCATAAAATCGAGTCTGATTTGGCCGAGGCTTCGAAGGCAGTCAAAGAGCTTTCCAGAGAGGCAAATGATATATTCAATTCAGTGTGCGCCGCTGGAGGTCACTTCACAGCAGATGGCAATGTATATGATGCAGATCAAAATTACAAAGTAAATGTTGATCATATTTATAAGAGTGGAAGAAATCTTTGGGAAGGGATTTCCGATGCGAATCAGAAATTGAATGCAATGGTCGCGTTATGCATAAGGAAAGCAAAGGATATAATAAAGTTCGTTGATAATGTGTATAGTGAAATTATTCAACTCAACAAAAAAGCAAAAGGTACTAAAGTTTCAGTCTTGAATTGGAACCAAAAGCCTAATCCGTCATGGAATGTAGAAGAAGTTAACGATTGGTGGACTTCTAGATCTCCACAGGAGCAAATAGATATTATTAAGAATAAATCTGATTGGATAAGGAATTTGGATGGAGTTCCATGCAATGATCGTCATAAAGCTAATATTATGTATTTAAGAAATAAATATATATCAATTAATAATGAAATGGGACTCATTATGAGAAAAGGTAGACCTCCGTTTACATTGAATGAAGAAAAAAGACTGACAGAATTGAGTGATATGAAACAGCCGCTTGATATTCTACAAAAAAATTTCTCTATTCCAATCAGTGATGAGGAGATCAACACTCTTCTCAATCAAAAATCGTTCAACTATTCGTTGATAGGTTTCAGAGACTCACCTAAAGCCAATTTACGTGCAATTGTGGGAGTAGGAGACGTTGACAATGCGGATCATGTGATGGTTCATACTCCGGGGATGAATAGTACAGTAGATAAGAATATATTCGGAAAGAACGGCAATTGGGGAGGGGGAATAAGAGATATGAATAATATACTTCAATTAACTCGTATGATTTTATCAAAATCAGATAGGAAAGATCAAAGTGTTGCTGGTATTTATAATTTGAACTATAATGCACCTAGTTGGAATGATACGCTTTTTAACACTGACGGGTCTGTCTTATCGAATGAACATGCGAAATCTGGTGCGAAAAAACTCTCTAGATTGTGCGATGCCGTACAGACAACTCATAATGGTGACCCCCACATGATTGTTACAGGTCATTCTTATGGATCATTATTGAGTGCATATGCTCTCAATAGAACGACGGCCCCCGATGGATATACCGCTTTCGGCCCCCCGGGATTTGGGAAAGGGGGTAATTCCAACCTCAACATGCTTCCTGGGCATGTTTTCGTCGGTGGCGCCAGAGGCGATCCGGTAGCGGGATCGGCCTGGCATAATACTCCGCCAAGCGCTATTCCAGACCATAACGTCGATTATGAGCATTTCAGCACGGAAAAATGGAAGAGTCCGTCAGGTGAAGTCTATGCCGGATCATATGGACATTCAGAGTACATGAATAAAACAGATGACGGCCATTATCGTACTTCTGCGTATAATATAGCGAGTATTCTCGCTGGTAACGGAATGGCCGCTCCAGAGAACTGAGGACTATATGCAGCTGAAATTGTTCAAATTGATTGCAATATATTCTATAATATCACTCTTAGGAAGTTGTATGAACAAATCAGACGATTATATAACTGATAGGCACGTACATAAAAATATAAGCAGTTTATCCATAGTAGAGGCACGTTATAGAACGGTAAATCTTCTTTTATCGTTTTATGATGTTCTGACGCGTGATTTCGGTGTAGGGGAGTGGGTTCCACAGTCCGTTCAGGCACAGGTGGAGGAAAACTTTCATATCGATTGTCCCATCGGTTATACGTCGGAAGCGTATCGTCTGGCTTCTGCAGGGCCGTTCACTCGGCAGAATTGGCAGGCTGCCATAAATAAAATGCATGAAATAGCACAACCTTACGGTTTTAATGCACCTAAACCCGATATAAGTGAACCCGGTGGCGCGTCTGCGGTATTTTCTCATCCTAAAGGTGCACGCATTTATATTTCATATTTAAAAAGAAGCATAATTCAAATTGAAACACCATGCGTTAAAGGTAAACTTTATGATGAATGGCCCAAAGGCACTGAAAATATTCCTCAAAGGCTGCGAACAACGGGGAGGCATGAAAATAATGAACCTCCTGAAACATGGGCCACAAGTAATAAATGACATTTATTATTTGAAATAATTCTAAAGAAAGGAAAATAAGAAATGAATATCCTACGATACGATGAGTCCACTATAAAATCCATTTTATGGAAATTGGACGCGGCTATTGAACAAGTCGAACGCATTGACGGTGAAAACGCCATTAGAGCCTCAGAGGATGGGCTGGTGAATTCGGGCTTAAGCGCGAAAGCCGAATCTGCTGCCACGGCTTTTCAGAATAGTCGGGATACTATCGTCGAGCGTCTGAAGCACTACAGAACTGCAACTGAACAGGCCAGAACGATAATAAAAGGAACGGATTCCGATGTAGCAAGTAATTTTCACGGTCTTCGAAAACAAAATGGACATTCCTGACTGCAAACTGTCATTTTCGGCTATAAAGTGCAATGAATCGTTTGTTTTCCTCCGTCGAAGGCGATGAAACTACTCATAGCTGAATCGAAGTTGGTGCGGCAAATATTTGCCGCACCAACTCATTTGAGCTCTTATGGCATAAATAAATGATATTTCACTCCGATCCGGTCGCGGGATGGAATTGCGTGTCGATATCGTGCGCGACCGCGACGTTGCCCGGGCAGCGGAAGGCAGCCGCTGGCGCCGGGCGACCGCTCGCGTCCGTCTCCACCGGCCGGTTCGCGGTGGGCGGAAACGGCGTTCTCCCGTCGCCTCGCGAGCACGAGGGGCCTTCGCCCTGCGCCGCGCCGGGCGAGGGCCTGAGAACCTTCCACGGCCGGAGGCCGCCGGGGGAACGCGCTATCGGGTCGTTCACGTCGACGCGAAGGGCGCAGCCGCGGCCGGCCCCGGCTTCGACTCGGCCGGGCGCCGACGGCCCGGCCGGAAATTCTCCGCGGCTTCAGGCGTTGGATAGGCGTGTGGGATGTCTTCCCCGTGTGGGGGTGTGGGCCCGAAGCCTAGGAAGAGTGGTACCTATGGGGCAGATGCCTCCCCCGCGCGGGGGTGTGGGATGCGCAATGCGCATCCGTCGGACGCACCGGGTAAGCTCGCGGTATTTGCCGCATATCGGACACATTCGAGGGTATGCGTCTCACACGTTTCGACGGTGGAGGTGAGGAAGAGGATGACGGTTATCGGAGAAGGCCAGGCCATCGGGTTCTGGCTCGACGAGGACACGATCGCCTGGCCGACGCGCCAGGGGTCGACGTACAGGCTGTACTACGCGGCCAGAGGGGGGATCGAACTCGACGGGGAGAGGGTCACGGGAGCGGACGGCTCGGTCGAGCTGCTGGTCAAGGACGGCGGGATCACCTCCGGGCAGAAGGCCCTCGACCCCTACCTGACGGGCGCCTACACGTTCGACGGCGAAGACTTCGGAGCATTGGGCTTCGCCGAACCCGTGGACGCCGCAGCCCTCCTGACGGGGCAGGTCGTCGTCCTCCAGCGTGGCCCCGACGGCAGGCCCGTCGCCTTCTCCTCGCTCCAGACGGCGCGGATCCTCGACGCGATGTACGCCGAATCGGCGCGCCTGAGGCCCCAGGGCGTGACCTTCGCCGGCGGCGTCCCCTCGTTCGCGCTGTGGGCGCCTACCGCCAAGTCCGTCACGCTCCGCCTGTACAGGGGCCCCATCTCGGAGAGGTACACCGAGCATCCGATGAGGCGCGAATCGGACGGCTCGTGGACCCTCACCGGCAGGCCGACCTGGAGGGACAAGCCCTACCTGTACGACGTCGAGGTCTACATCCCCGTCACCGCCGTCACCCCCGGAGACGAAGCCCAGAGGCGGATCGCGGGAACCGTCCAGCACAATCTCGTCACCGACCCGAACTCGGTGGGGCTGACCATCGACTCCAAGCGATCGGTCGTCCTCGATCTGGCCGACGAGCGCTACATGCCCGAGGTGTGGGCGGACACCCCCGCTCCGCGGATCGGAGGCTTCGCCGAGCGCGCCATCGTGGAGCTGCACGTGCGCGACTTCTCCGCCACGGACGCGACCGTCCCCCGGCGGCTGCGGGGCAAGTACGGGGCCTTCGGCGTCGAGGGCTCGGCCGGGATGGCCTACCTGCGCGAACTCGCGGCGGCGGGGATGAACACAGTGCACCTTCTGCCCACCTACGACATGGGCTCGGTGCCCGAGGACCCGGCCGAGCAGCGGAAGGCGGCCGTGCCGGCCGATGCGGCGCCCGACTCGCAGGAACAGCAGGCCGCCGTCGGCAAGGTCGCGGACGTGGACGCCTTCAACTGGGGGTACGACCCCCTCCACTACACGACCCCGGAGGGATCGTACGCCGTCAAGGCGAACGGCGGGACCCGCACGGCCGAATACCGCCAGATGGTGGGCAACCTCCACAAGGCCGGATACCAGGTCGTCCAGGACATCGTCTTCAACCACACCTACGCCTACGGCCAGGATGCGAAGTCCGTCTTCGAGAAGATCGTGCCCGGCTACTACCACCGTCTCGGATACGAAGGCCAGACGCTGACCAGCCCCTGCTGCGGCGAGTTCGCCACCGAGCACGTCATGGCCGAGAACCTCATGATCGACTCCCTGCTCACGTGGGCCAGGGCCTACAAGATCGACGGCTTCCGATTCGACCTCATGGAGTTCACCTCGGTCGAGTCCATGAAGAGGATCCGCGCTGCGCTGGACGGCCTGACCATGGAAGAGGACGGCGTGGACGGCAAGAGCATGTACCTGTACGGGGAGGGGTGGTCGTTCGGGACGACGGCCAACGGCTCGCGTTTCACGCCGTCCGTGCAGGGCGCGATGAACGGCACGGGGATCGGGACGTTCAACGACCGTCTGCGCGACGCCGTCCACGGCTCGCAGTCCGACGGGAAGAACGACACGCAGGGCTTCGGCAACGGCCTGGTCACCGACCCCAACGGCATCGCGGGAGGCGACGCCGTCCAGCTGCGCTTCTTCACCGACGTCATCAGGGTCGGGCTGGCCGGAAACCTCCGGGACTACCGGTTCACGGCCTGCGACGGCACCGTGAGGCGAGGGTCGGAGATCTACTTCAACGGCCAGGTGGTCGGCTACGCCAGCCAGCCGTACGAGTCCATCAACTACGTGGATGCCCATGACAACGAGACCCTCTACGACCTGAACATGTGGAAGATGCCCGCGAACTCGACGATGGAGGACCGAGTGCGCATGAACACCGTCTCGCTGGCCACCGTGACCCTGGGGCAGTCCCCCGCGTTCTGGCATGCGGGAACCGACTTGCTCCGCTCGAAGTCCATGGACCGCAACTCCTACAACTCCGGCGACTGGTTCAACGCCATCAACTGGACGGGGCAGGAGTCGAATTTCGGCGTCGGACTGCCCCCCGAGCGCGACAACCGGAGCCGGTGGCAGGCCATGTCCCCCTACCTGGCCAATCCCGCCAACAAGCCGGGGGCGAAGGACATCGCCGCCGCCCACGGCCAGGCGCTGGAACTCCTGGCGCTGCGCAGGAGCACGCCGCTGTTCACCCTCGGGGAGGCCGAGACGATCCAGCAGAAGGTCTCCTTCCCCAATGCGGGCCCGAACGCCACGCTGGGGCTGCTCGTCATGGTCGTCGACGACACCGTCGGGGAGGATCTGGACCCGGCCCTGGACGGGGTCATGGTGGTCTTCAACGCCTCGCCCCGCCCGATCGTCGAGACGATTGAGGGCGGCAGGGGCAAGGCCTATCGGCTCTCGCCGATCCAGGCGCACGGCACGGACCCGGTCGTCAAGTCGACGGTGTGGGACGCCGCCACCGGGACGGTGACGATCCCCGGACGCACGGTCGCCGTCCTCACGCTGCCCAGCGCGGGTGCGAGGCTGTGAGAGACGCCGGAGACACACCCTCGGCCCCGTGTCAACGGGCCGGCGCTCATGATGCGCACCCTCGGCTACTATCGACTCGGCGGCGCAGCGGATGAACAACGTGGGCCGTCCGCGCGGGGCCTCGGAGGCGGATAATATGACGGACAGGACATTTCGGCGATATACCGTCGCTGTTCGCCTTAGGATGGGGTGAGAGGCGCGAGGCTGCCCTCCGGCGGCCCCGCTCCCATCCGAATGAAAGGATTCATCATGACCGCACCCGTGGACGCCACACAGACTCCCGCTTGGTCGAGACTGACCGAACTCTTCCATAGATTCAACGCAGACTTCCGTGCGAGGTTCGCCGACGATCCCGCACGCGCCGAACGCTACTCCCGCAAGGCCGCCGACCTGTTCGTCGACCTGTCCAAGAACTACATCGACGAGGACATCCTCGCCGCCCTGCTCCAGCTCGCCGAACAGACGGGAATCACCACCCGCAGGGCGGCGATGTTCGCCGGAGAGCACATCAACGTCACCGAGGACCGCGCCGTGCTCCACACGGCCCTGCGCCGTCCCGCCGAAGACCACCTCGTCGTCGACGGCCAGAACGTCGTCGGGGACGTCCACGAAGTCCTCCACCGGATCTACGCCTTCGCCGAGGCGATCCGCTCGGGGCAGTGGTGCGGCGTGACCGGCAAACCGCTGACGACGATCGTCAACATCGGCATCGGCGGATCCGACCTCGGCCCCGTCATGGCCTACGAGGCGCTCAAGCCCTATGTCCAAGAGGGCCTGGAGTGCCGGTTCATATCGAACATCGACCCCTCGGACGCGGGGGAGAAGCTGCGCGGAGTGGACCCGGAGACGGTCCTGTTCATCGTCGCCTCGAAGACCTTCACCACCCTGGAGACCCTGACGAATGCGAAGGCCTGCCGCGCCTGGTTCCTCGACGCCTTGGCCGACAGGGGCGTCGAGGCGGAGGGGGCGGTGGCCAAGCACTTCGTCGCCGTCTCGACCAATCTGGAGAAGGTCGCCGAGTTCGGGATCGACCCCGTCAACGCCTTCGGCTTCTGGAACTGGGTGGGGGGCCGCTACTCCATCGACTCTGCCATCGGCACATCGCTGGCCATCGCCATAGGCCCGAGCAACTTCACCGACTTCCTTGCCGGTTTGCGTGCCATGGACCTCCATTTCGCCACCGCCCCGGCCGACAGGAACGTCCCGCTGCTCATGGGGCTGCTCAACGTGTGGTACGCGAACTTCTTCGGCGCCGCCACCCACGCGATCCTCCCCTACAGCCAGTACCTCCACCGCTTCCCCGCCTACCTCCAGCAGCTGACGATGGAGTCGAACGGCAAACGCGTGCGCTGGGACGGATCCGACGCGACGACCACGACCGGCGAAGTCTTCTGGGGCGAGGTCGGCACCAATGGCCAGCACGCCTTCTACCAGCTCATCCACCAGGGCACCCAGCTCATCCCCGCTGACTTCATCGCCTTCGCCAATCCGACCCACCCCCTGGTGGGCGAGGACGGGGTGGACCAGCACGAACTGTTCCTCGGCAACTTCTTCGCCCAGACCAAGGCCCTCGCCTTCGGGAAGACCGCCGAAGAGGTGCGGGCCGAGGGAACCGCCGAGGAGATCGTCACCGCGCGCGTCTTCCCGGGGAACAAGCCGACGACCTCGATCATGGCCCCCTCGCTCACCCCGTCCGTGCTCGGCCAGCTCATCGCCCTCTACGAGCACATCACCTTCGTCCAGGGATGCGTGTGGGGCATCGACTCCTACGACCAGTGGGGCGTCGAGCTCGGCAAACAGATGGCCAAGGACCTCGGCCCGGCGATCGGCGGCGACGAAGCGGCTCTCGCCGAGCAGGACTCCTCGACCGCCAGCCTGATCGCCTACTACCGTCGGAATCGCTCGTGAGCGCGCCCGTCTGAGCGTAGGCCTGGCTCCCGCCCCGAGTTCGCGGGAGTCAGGCCTGGGCGGGCGTACGCCCGAACCCGTCGGGGGTGAACGGGGCCGGGCGCGTCAGCGCACTCGTCCGACGGTCGCGTTCGGCGGGCGTCGCATTCATCCCGTGGAATGATGCCCGCGGATCCGGGATCCTGTGTGCTTTCTTAGAAGGATTCCAGCCTCCTTCGCGGCCCCTTTACGCGCGGAAGTCCACGGCTGGAATCGTCGCTCACCCACGGAGGCCCGGCATGACCATGTCCCGCACGACGAACCGACCCCGACCGGAAGGGTCGCGGAAGACCGCCCGCCGCGGCGCTGCGAGCCGGCTGGCGAGAACTCTGGCGATCGCGATGTCCCTCCTCGGGCTGACGGCCCTTTCCGGAGTCGCGCATGCCCAGACCCCTCCGGCGACGCCGACTCCGCCCGCCGCGGACGGAACCGCCTCCGGGACCCCCTCGCCCGCGACGCCCGCGAGCCCCTCGTCTGCGACGGCGCGGACCGGGACGACCGGCCGCGCCCCCGCGCAGAATGCGACCGGAGCGCCGACTGCGAGCGCTGCCACCGCGACGGGCGCCCCCGCCGCCTCGAACACCGCGGACTTGGCGGTGGAGATGTTCATACCGGGCATGTACTGGTCCCTCACCCGGGGAGTGCAGACCGCGACCTTCCAGTACGGGATGAGGATCTACAACCGGGGATCCGGCACGGTGAACAACGCGACTTTCGCCTTCGCCATGGACCCCGCGCCGACGAAACTGGAGTACGTGGCCGGCGACGCCAAGGACGTCGTCGTCTCAGGCGGGAGGATGAGCGGGACGATCCCGAGCATCGCTCCGGGCAAGTTCGCGACCGTCGGGATCTCGGGCGTCTTCCCGAGCGTGAATTCGACGCGATGGACGGCGACCGTCGCCCCTCCCGCCGGAGTCGCCGACTCCGATCCGTCCTCCAACCGGGCGTCCGACACCGTGACGTTGGATTCCCCCTCGACGTCGATCCTCACCATGATATGGCAGGACAAGGAGACCACCGCCCCCGGCGAGGACCGCGTCTACACCATGCACGTGGAGAACCGGGGCTTCGTGGCGGTTCCCGACGCCCGGCTGCTGATGACCTACAGCCTGGACGGCGCGGCCGACGACACCACTACGGCGACCGTCGAATGCGCGGGACGGCACGCGTGCCCGACGTGGGCCGACGGTAAGGCTTTCACCGTCAAGGACGGGGTGATCTTCGACCGCAGGGTCGCGCTGAAGGCCCGCTCGGAATTGGTCATCAAAGTGACGATCAGAACCCAGGCCAAGTGCACGGCCGGGCAGAAGATCACGGTGACCAACAAGGTGTTCGTCGGCAAGGGAAAGGGCGTGGACGTGGCAGGCCAGACGACCGACAGCAGGGTGGGCTACATCGCCTCCCGCGACTGCTCGTCGGACACCTCGCCCGTGACCGTCACGAAAGAGCAGGGCAGTGAGACGGTCGCCACCGGGCAGGGCCGCCACTACGAGCTGAGCCTCGACAATCCGGGGGCCAAGTCCCTCCTCCTCACCCTCCGCGACGCGTACAAGGTCGTCAACGCGACGGGCGAGCGCAGCACGGCGACGGTCTCCTGCCTCAGCTCCAGGGGCCAGGCCCGATGCCCTAAATGGGCCGACGGCAAGGCCTTCGACGTGGTGAACGGCAAGGTGATCGACGCGAGGGAGGTCCTCCTGCCCGCCAAGTCCAACATCAGGTTCAGGGTGGTCGTCAATTCGCGGGTGGAGTGCGCAGGAGGATCCAAGATCGAAGCCCACAACAGCGCGAGCGTCGAATCGAAGGCGGGGGAGCCGCTGACCTCGCGGACGAGCGACGCCGTCAAGGGGTACATCGCCTGCAACGACGTCTCCACCGCCACCGACGTCCGGCAATCCGGCACCGAGATCGGGACGCCCCTGGGCATCTCGGCCGTGATCTCCAACTCCGCCGGCGTGGCCGAGAACGTTGCGGTGGAGACGCAGATCCCCTCCGGCGTGGCGATCAGAGACCAGGTCAAGCCCACGTGCGCGGTGACCGGCGCGGCGAACGGCGGGACCCGGTGCCCGGCCGATCTCGCCTGGGACCCCGCGCGTCGAAAGCTCAAGGGGACCGTCCCCTCGATCGCCAAGGGCGAATCGGTGAGGATAGGCGTCGACGGCGTCCTCGGCATGACCCGGCAGGAAGGCGCCCAGCCGGCGTCGGAGAGCCGCTCCGCGACGCCGACGGACCTGCAGACGGTCCGGCAGACGGTGCGGACCACGGCGAGCGCCTTGGGCGACACGAAGCCGGAGACGAACGCCTCCCAGGCCGTGGTCCTCGTGCCGCGCGCACCGGTGCGGCCGACGGATCCGTCTGCATCTGCCTCCGCGACGCCGGCTTCGCCCTCGGCGACGTCCACGCCGGCTTCGCCCTCGGCGACGTCCATGCCGGCTTCGCCCGCACCGTCCCCGACCGGCACCGG
>NZ_KE951410.1:55106-60428 GCF_000466165.1 Actinobaculum sp. oral taxon 183 str. F0552 | reverse complement strand
GGCGGGCACGCCCTCGGCGAGGGGCACGTCGACGACCCGGTCGACTCCCGCGACCGGCGTCCCGCCGACGGTTACGGCGACGACGGAGCCGCCGACGGCCCGCCCGTGCTCGATGAGTGCGGCGATCTCCGGTTCGACCGCGATGATCCATGTGTTGGCCATTGTTCCTCTATTTCCTTTCCGCTCTCAGAGCACGCCTTCGGACCGCAGTGCGGCGATCAGCTGGGCCGCGGCGTCGGGCCCGGCGAGGATTTGGTTCTTGCGCGCCTTGGAATCCGGCTTGGCGCGGCCGGTCACGGTCACCTCGACGTCGGCGGGCGAGACCTCGGCGGTCGCGAAGGGCTTCTTGCCGGCGGCGAGGATCTCCTTCATGGAGGGGACCTTCGGGGTGACGGCGTCCGGCGCCGCCGCCACGACGACCGGACCGGAGACGGCGACCGTCCGGGTCCCTCCGGGCACGTTCTGGGTGATCTCGTAGCCTTCGGCCGTCTTGGCGACGGACGCCACGCCCTGGAAGCACGGCCAGCCGAGGTATCCGGCCGCGAGCGCCGAGACGATCCTCGCGCCTTCGTCGACCGAGGAGTCGCCGGTCAGGAGGATGTCCGCGCCGTCGACGCCCTTGACGAGCTCCGCGAGCGCCGAAGCGACCTTCGTCGCATTCCACGTGGGCGCGTCGCCGTCCGCTACGACGACCGCGCGGTCGAGCCCCTTCGACAGGGCGTTCTTCTTCGCCATCGAGCTGGCGGCGTCCTTGGCGCCGACGCTGACGCCCACCAGTTCGGCGCCGCTGGCGTCGGCGAGGTCCCGGCCCAGCTGGATGGCGACGGGATCGTATTCGGAGACCGTGCTCTTGGCACGGGACCAGTTGACGTTGCCGTCAGCGGCGACGGAAGCGTCCTGTGGGTTCGCCGCGTACTTGTACGCAACCACTACAGTCATTTGAGCCTCTCTCTGTTGTTGGCAAAGGCGCGGCGACCGCATCCGAGCATCCCGCGCCGAGCGGAGTGCGCGCCGGTAGCCTGCGGCCTCAATCGTCTCACGCTTCCCACGCCTGTTTCGGACGACGACAGTCCGAAACAGGATCTTCGCATCGGGGTGCGAAGGAACGAGAATGCGCAGATGCTCGCGACGATACACCGACGGCCCCGCGAATTCCGGGACCAAGGGCACCGAAAGGGTGAACGCATGCCCACTGCGCTTCGACGCTCGAGAGAGGATGCCCGATTCGCCCCGCTCACCAGGGCGGAGAACGGGTATGATGAGGGTGATTTGTGACGACCGGCTCGGGATTCACGCACTCGGAGCCGCATGGCCAAGGGGGTCTATGACCAGCATCGGCGCTGCACAGCGGAAGAGCGTCGGGCGCCCGAGAAACGCGGGCGCCGACAGGCGCATCCTCGAGTCGAGCCTGCAGCTCTACGGAGACATCGGCTGGCACGGCTTCAACCTCACGAAGGTTGCACAGTTGGCGGGAGTGGGCAAGTCGTCGATGTACACCCGATGGGCGGACCGCGAGGACCTCTTCCTGGACGCCTTCACCGGTCTCATCCCCTCGCCCGTCCCGGCGGGGAAGACGGTGGACGAAATACTGATCAACGAGGCCGAATACCGGATGCGCCTCTATCTGGGGCCGAACGCGAGGGCTCTGCGACGGCTCTTCGTCGAAATGGTCTGCGAGGAGCATCCCGTCATCCGATCGGCCTACGAGCACACCTATCTCAAGCCGATAGCGCGGATCCGCTCACGCCTGTGGGAGTTCAAGACCGCGGGCGCGCTCCCCGCGGGGACGTCGGTGACGCGGCTGCTCGACGCGATCGAGGGCTCGGTCCTCATGCGCGCCTTCTGCCTGTCCCCCGACGACATCGAGTGCTTCCTCGGCGAGATACCCGAATACGTGGAGAACCTCGTCGGCGATCAGCTCCACGGGTCCGGGCTGGAGAGAACGCTGCGCTCGGTCTCCTGAATCGCCGCGCGCCGTCAGGCACCCAGTTCAGCCCGACCGCGTCCTGTGAGCCAACCTGAAGCGCCGCGCCGTCAGGCACCGCTCTCGGGCGCGGCGCCCTCGGGCGGCAGGCGCCTCGCGATCAGCTCCTTTCGCCAAGGCCGCCCGATCACTCCCGGAGCCAGGGGTTCCGCCGCTTCTCGCGTCCCAGCGCGGACTGGGGCCCGTGGCCGGGGAATATCGCCGTTCCGTCCGGGTAGGCCGCGAGGCGGGCGCAGGTCGCGCGCATGGCCTTCGCGTCGCCGCGGACGAAGTCAGTCCGGCCTATCCCGTCGGCGAAGAGGGTGTCCCCCGTGAACATGGTCCCCGTCCCGGGGTCGTACAGGCAGATAGATCCGGGGGTGTGGCCCGGGGTGGCGATCACCTCGAGGCGATCCTCGCCCCACGCGAGCGCGTCGCCGTCGTCGAGGAGCCGGTCCACGCGCTCAACCCGGTAGTCCGAGCCCTCCTCGTCGAAGCCCGACAGGTGGGGGTCGGCCACTCCCACGGCGTCGTCCCGCCCGACGCATACGATCGCCCCGTAGCGTTCGGCGAGTTCGTTGACGGCTCCGATGTGGTCGCTGTGGCAGTGGGTCAGGACGATGTGGGAGACGTCGGCCTCCCCCAGCTCCCGGATGAGCCGGTCGCCTTCGTCTCCCGGGTCGATGACGAGCGCCTGGCCGGCGCTCGTCAGGACGTAGCAGTTCGTCCGATAGCTGCCCACAACGTGGCGCTCGATGCTGAACATTGCCTTCCTAACGTCCGATGGAATCGGCCGGCCCCGCCTCGGCGAGGGCCGCCCTGTGGCCTGGCGGTGCCCATGCTATCGATACCGCCGGGCTGAGAGGGGAGATCGCGGCGCTCCCGCGGGAGCGCCGCACCCGCCGCTGGTCAGCGGTATTCGATGATCCCCCAGTTCAGGTGGGGTTTGGCCCCGGTCTCCTCGACGTCTTCGTCGACCAGCCGGAAGCGCAGTTCGCCGTCTGCGACCTTCCACAGCTGGGTCTTCAGGGTCGAGCCTGGCAGGACCGGCGATGTGATGCGCGTCTTGAAGCGGGTGATCCTCTCGGGTTCGCCGGGGACGAAGGCGTTGACGGCGTGCCGCATGACGACTCCCGCGTAGCTGATGGCGTGCAGGATCGGGCGGGGTTCGCCGTTCTCGGCAGCGTAGTCCCAGTCGACGTGCTGCGGGTGGTAGTCGCCTGACAGGCGGTAGATGAGGGCCTGGTTCTCCGGGATGCGCTCGGTCACCTCCACGTCGGGGGCGGTCTCGGGCATGTCGACGATGTCCTTCGGAGGCTTCGGGCCTCCCCAGCCGCCGTCGTAGATCAGGCAGTCCCAGGACTCGTTGGTGAAGAGGAGGTTGCCGTCCGAATCGTAGGTGTCGCCGATGTGCTGGGCCAACAGGCCCCTTCCCTCGCCCCGGTCGTAGAGCCCTTCGAGCTTGACCTTGGTCTCCAGGCGGTCGGCCATCTTGGTGATGGGCCGGTGGAAGCGGATGTCGAAGCCCCAGTGGAGGGAGCCGGCGTAGTTGTAGCCGTAGTCGATCGTGCGAGTGACCTCGGAGTCGACGATGAGCATGGCGCCGAACATCGGCAGGACCTTGAGGCGGGGGTCGCGCTCGTCGTGCTCGTTGATGTACTCGAGGCCGTCCTTGCCGTCGATTCCCGCGCCGCAGCCCAGGGCGAAGAGCTCCAGGTCGCGGAAGGTGTAGTCGCGTGTGAAGGGCCCGAAGGTCTGCCCGACCATTTCCGTCTTGATCGTCATTGCGTCGCCTTTCCGTGTTGGTTGATGGGGTCGATGAGTGGTTTCTTGAGGACCTTCCCGTATTCGCCGCGCGGCAGGCTCGTGCGGAACTCGATGATCTCGGGGACTTTGAAGCACGCCAGGCGCTCGACGGCGTAGTCGCGGATGGCCTCCTGGCCGGGGCTCGCTCCCTCGGCTGGGACGACGACGGCCTTGACCGTCTCGTCGCGCACGGGGTCGGGCACTCCCACGACGGCCGCGTCGGCGACCTCCGGGTGGGAGCGCAGAACGTCTTCGATCTCGGCGGCGGCGACGTTCTCCCCCGCCCGCTTGATGATGTCGCCCATGCGGTCGGCGAAGTAGATCCACCCGTCGGCGTCGGCGTATCCGGCGTCGTTGGTCCTCAGCCATCCGTCGGCGTCGAAGACGGCGGCGGTTGCCTGCGGGTCCCTCCAGTAGCCGGCCATGAGCGAGACGCCCGCCTCTCCTCGGACGAGGATCTCGCCGCATCGGCCCGGAGCAGCCTGCCGCCCGTCCGGTGTCAGGATCCGCACGTCGTAGCCGGGGCCGGGGCGCCCGATCGACGGCCAGCGGCGGGGTCCCTCGGGGTAGTCCGTGATGACTCCGACCAGCGTCTCGGTCGAGCCGTAGTTGTTGAGCAGCCGGGTGGCGAAGCGAGTCTCGAATTCCTCCTTCTCCCTCTCCGTCAGCGGGAGGAAGTAGTGGACCTCCCGGAGGAAGTGCTCGCGGTCGGAGGGGTCGGGGGGCTGCTTGAGGAGAGTGCGCACGATCATCGCCATCGCCTGCAGAAGGGTCGCCCGGTGGAAGCGGACCTGGCTCCACAGCCGCCTGGCCGAATAGCGGCGTTCGAGGATGAGCGCGCACCCCGCGGCGATCACCGGCACGAGCGCGGACAGCTGGAGGTTGACGTGCGTCGCGGCCATGCACGTCAGATAGCGGTCCGCCGGGGTCATCGCCAGTTCCCACACGACGTACCGGCCGGAGAAGACCATGTTGGCGTGGGTCATCATGACGCCCTTGGGGGCCGACGTCGTCCCCGACGTGTACATGATCTCCGCCAGGTCGTCGGGGCGGAGCTCGGGCCGCGACGCCAGCCGGCAGGGCTGCTCGGCCTTCAGGTCCGCGTAGCCGCCGGGGCCGTCTCCGACCGTCACGACGACGGGGGCGAACCCGGCCAGGTCGCCTGCGGCGAGGGAGTGCTCGGTGACGAGCACGCCGACCTCGCATTCGGCGAGGATGTGCGTGCATTCGGGAGCCGTGAAGGACGTGTTGAGCGGGACGACGACGGCTCCGATGCTCGTCAGGGCGAGGAAGCACTCGACGAACTCGGCCCTGTTGCACAGGTGCACGGCCACTCTGTCGCCCTTGCCCACGCCGAGCCGGTGGAAGAGGTTCGCCGCCCGGGCGACCTCCCGGGCCGCCTCGGCGTAGGTGTACCGCTCGACGCGGCCCGTATCCGGGTCTTCGACGACGAGGAATTCGGCGTCGGGGCGCGTTCGGACCCGTTCGTCCCACATATCGCGCAGTGTCGCGTGATCTGCCACCATGTCCTTCTCTCGGGGCGGGGGCGGGCC
>NZ_KE951410.1:0-54741 GCF_000466165.1 Actinobaculum sp. oral taxon 183 str. F0552 | reverse complement strand
CGGGCCCCGCGGCCCGCCCCCGACGGCTCAGTCGCCGAATCTCACGTTGCCGGAGGCCTCGAAGCGTTCGATGTCCTCGTCGTCGAACCCGGCTCGCCTCAGGACGTCGCGCGTGTCGTACCCGAGGGGAGGGGTAGGCCGCCAGAAGGCGCCGGGGTTGCGCGAGAACTTGGGGAAGGTGTTCAGGCCTCTGACCTTCCTGCCGTCCGCGTTCTCCCATTCGATGAAGCACTCTCGCTTGTCCACGTGGTCTTCGGCGAGGATGTCGGCGAACTCGTTGACGGCCTGGGCGGCGATCCTGTGGGCGGTGAAGTCGCGTTGCACGTCCGCCTTGTTCTGGGTGGCGAGGTACTCTTCAAGCTTCCGTTCGATCAGCTGGGCCTTGGGGCCGTCGAGCCACAGGGCGGAGGTGTCCTCCGGGTAGTCCTCGGTTCCCCACAGGTCGCCGAGCCCGATGGTCTCGAGCAGGTACTTGTTCTGCGGGACGCCGTAGACGCACAGCCCGATGTACCCGTCCTTGCACTTGTACTCGCCGATGGCGCACAGGTTCTGGTGCCTGGCTCCGGGGCGGGGGTAGAGGGTTCCCTCGTTGAGGTAGTCCATCATGTAGTAGGTGCCCACTCGCAGGAGGGTCTCGTACATCGCCAAGTCGATGCTCTCCCCTCTCCCGGTGGCCTTGGCCTTGTGGAGGGCCGCCAGCGCCGAGGAGACGATCATGAGGGAGTTGAAGTAGTCGCCGGAGTAGGGGGCGATGTTGGTGGGCTGTTCGGGGGTGCCGTTCTGCGCGATGATTCCCGCGTACGCCGCCACCGTCAGGTCGTAGGCGGCGCTGTTGACCCGTTCGGGGTCCCCCCATTGTCCGAACCCGGAGACGTGGACGATGACGAGCTTCGGATTCGCCTCCCACAGCATGTCGTCGGTGATGCCCTTGCGGGCGAACGTCGGGCCCTTCGAGGCCTCGATGAAGATGTCGGCGTCCCCGACGAGGCGCAGGAGGATCTCTTTGCCCTCGTCGGAGAAGGTGTTGATCGAGATCGAGCGCTGGTTGCGCCGCTCCATCTCCTTGGTCCACGTGGTGTCCCGCATCGAGTCGCCCGTCCACGTGTTCTCGATCCACGTGACGTCGGCTCCCCATTCGGCCATGATCTCCGCCGCGGTCGGGGCCGCGATCTCGACGGCCGAGTAGACGACCTTGACGTCGTCGAGGGGGCCGAACGACGGCTTCGTCGTTTCCATGTTCAGCCTTTCTGCTTTTCCGTTGTGGTTTGCTCTTCGCTTCCGGGCGCCGCAGCGCGCAGGGCCCGCCCGTTCGCCGGCTCGGGCCGCCTCGCGCCCCGGGCCGGCGGATCGCGCCTCAGCGGTACTCCTTGAGGGCCGCGCGTCCCGCGGTCAGGAGCATCACCTCGTCGGTTCCCCCCGACACCCGGTCCACGCGCAGGTCGCGGTAGAAGCGCTGGACGCGGTGCTCGCCGGTGATGCCGATGCCCGCGAGGACTTGGAGCGCGTCGTCGACGACGTCGAAGGCGGCGTGGGAGCAGTAGTACTTGGCCATGGAGCAGTCGCCCCGGCCGAGCCGGTCGTTGTCGGCCTTCCAGGCGATCTCGAAGAGCATGTTGCGCATGTTGGTCAGGCGGACCTTCATGTTCGCGAACTTCTCCTGGATGAGCTGATGCCGGGCGATCGCCTTGCCCCCCTGGACGCGCTGGTTGGCGTAGACGGCGGCGTCCTCGAAGGCGCAGTAGGCCTGTCCGTAGTTGGTCAGGGCCACCAGGAAGCGCTCCAGGTCGAAGTCCTTGACCCCGCGCATAAAGCCGTTGCCCTCGGTGCCGAAGAGGTCGGATTCGTCGAGCTCGACGTCGTCGAAGTAGATCTCCGCGCAGGAGTCCATTCGCAGCCCGAGCTTGTGGAGGGGCTCCTTGGTGATCCCGGATTTGGACATGTCGACGAACCACTCGGAGTACACGCTCATGTCGTCGGCGTTCCTGGCCATGACGACCATGTAGGGGACCCTCATGCCCGACGTCTGGAAGGTCTTGTGCCCGTTGAGGTAGACCTTGCCGTCGCGGCGCGTGTAGGTCGTGCGCATGTCGTCCCACGAGGATCCGGCGCTGGGCTCGGTCATCGCGTAGTTGAGGACCTGCTCGCCGGTGCCCACGTAGGCGAGGACGGCCTTCTTCTGCTCTTCGGTGCCCTCGCGGAGCACGGTGTCGAAGCACGGCAGCTGGTAGAGGACGTAGGTCGGGCCTCCCATGCGGCCGAGCACTTCGTAGGCGGCGGCGAGCGTCGACCAGTCCAGTCCGAGCCCGTCGTGCTCTTCGGGCAGGAGGATCCGGTCGAATCCGATCTCGCAGACGGCCTTGACCCATTCGACGGGGTACTCCGACTTCTCGTCGCATTCGTGGAAGTACTTCTCCCACGGACGCGAGCGCATGACCTCGGCGAACCCCTCGACCATGAGGGCCTGGTCTTCGTTGAATGAAAAGTCCATTGAATTGGTTCCTCAATCCTTAATCGTTTGTCGTCGTAGTGGCGATCGCTCGGGCGTGCGATCGATGGAATTCCGCGGCGTGCGCGAGGGCCTCCCGCGCGGAGTCGAGCAGTCGGCTGTGGTGGAGGAAGCCATGGATCACCCCCGGGAACTCCTCGTAGCGCACGTCGACGCCGGCCAGCTTGAGCATAGTGGTCAGGGTGCGCGAATCGTCCCTGAGCGGGTCGAATTCGGCCGCCGCGACGTAGCAGGCGGGCACGCCGAGCGAGAAGTCGCCCGCGAGGAGATCGAAGTAGGGGCTGGACTGGTCGGCTTCGTTCTCGAAGTAGAGCCCCCTGTACCAGGCGTAGTCCTCCTCGGTCAGCCCGTCCCACGGTCCGCCCAGCAGGCGCATGGACGTCGAGTCCCTCATGCCGTAGGAGCCGTAGAAGAGCAGCAGGCAGGCGATGCCGTCGGCGGCCCTCTCCTCGTCGCGCAAGTGCAGGAACGCGCCCAGGGCCAGGTTGGCTCCCCCCGAGTCGCCCGCTATCGACACTCCTGCGGGGTCGATCCCCCACTCGTCGCAGGATTCCCGCAGTGCCCGGATCGCGTCGACGCACTCCTCGAGCGCCTGCGGGAAGCGGGCCTCCGGGGAGAGCGTGTAGTCGACGGCCAGGACGGCGGCCCCCGTCTCGGCGGCCAGGGTGCGGGTGATCCGGTCGTGGGTGTCGAGGTTGCCGAGCACCCACCCGCCGCCGTGGATGTAGACGATCACCGGCAGCCTGGGGGCGTCGCTCGGGCGGTGCATCCGCACGGGCACCCGCCCGTGGCGCGTGGGCAGCGTCCCGTTCCGGGTGGAGGCGGGAGCCGGCCCCCCTTCGTTCCAGAAGGCCCGCTCGCGGTTGTACGCCTCGCGCATCTGCGCGAAGCTCTGGTCGGTCGAGTAGGCGTCGGCCGCGAGCTCGCGCTGTTTGGCCACGGCCGCTCCCATCTGCTCCGACCAGAGGGCCGGCACGTCGAGTTTGCGGCCCATCACTTCTCCGATTCCGAGAACGGAGAGGAGGAGACGGCGGCCGCCTCGCGCTCTTCGGCGTCGGCCTCGGCCGGGATCGGGGCCGAGTCCGGCCCGTCCTCGGCTGTGGAGGGCCGGCGGCGCACGTACCACAGCAGGAGCATGGCGAAGGCGGCCGCGAGGATCGCCGAGACCGCGAGGATGATGAAGATCATCTTGTAGGCGCTGGCTCCCAGCTTGTCGCCTCCCCGCTTGGCGTCGTCGATCATGGCGCCGAACCACGTGGAGGAGAAGGTGTCGGGGAGGAATCCGACGACTGAGAGGATCCCCGTCGCCGTTCCGAAGATGGTCAGGGGCACCTTGCCTTCCGTCAGCTGGGAGGAGACCACGCCGAATACGCCGTTGGCGATGAATCCGAGCAGGACGATGATCGCCGCGGCGACGTAGACCATGAAGGCCTTCGTCGGCAGGACGGTGAACACGAGGAGGCCGCCGGCGGCCACGACCGAGCCGTAGAGGATGACCCGGGACGGCGAGCCGACCGTCTTGGCCAGGAAGCCGAAAGCCGGCCCGGACAGGAGCGTGATGCCGTAGGTGCGGACGATGGAGATGAAGGTGACGACGCCGAGCGCCGCGCCCATGACGTCGCTGAGGTACGGAGTCGTGTAGGCGACGCCCGTGTAGTAGAAGTAGACGCAGAACATGCAGGCGGCCGACATCCACACGACGGGGTTCTTCAGGGCCTCGATGAGCTCGGCGGGGCTGAAGGAGCTCTTGTCCTTGTCGATCTCCCCCTCGAACTTCGGGATGAACAAGAAGGACAGGATGGCGAGGGCCAGGATGAAGGTTCCCAGGAAGATGAGGAGCGCGCGCACGCCTCCCTCGATCGAGTCGGCGAAGAGCTTGATGATCCACAGGTTGATGAATCCGACCACGAGCCCCGCGGCTCCGTAGATCCCGTAGGAGACGCCGATGTTGCGCGGGTAGGACTCCTCATCGGAGACGAGTCTGACCAGCTTGTAGCGGATGCCCCACCATATGAGGATGGTGGTTATCCCCATCCCGACGAAGACGAACATGAGGGTGTTGAAGGACGGCAGCAGCGCGTAGACGTAGGTGAGGACGGCGGTCAGTCCGAAGCCGACCCACGAAAGGGTGCGCACCCTGATCTTGTCGGCCACGATCCCCGATGGAAGGTAGCAGATCGTGGCCGTCAGGGCGTAGGCGCCCAGCAGCTTTCCCAGCCCGGCGTTGTCCGTTCCGATGGCCTTCATCAGCGGATCGTAGAAAACGTTCTTCAGGTAGGCGGGCGTGTAGATGATCGACGAGCCCATGGAGACGAGCACCAGGAGGAACCACCGTTGGAACCCCGTCAAGTCGCTCGTGCGGCGTTCGCCGCGGGTTATAGAAGGCATGGACGTCCCTTTCGTCATTGAAGGAATACGCGGCCGCGCCCATTGCGTCCGCGAGTGAAAAATTGGACGGGCAGTGTCCAAAAATGAGGTTCTGAGCGGCTGGGATCCGCCCCCGGAGGCGGTGAGCGGCCGGCCGGAGCACTTTTCGTCGTCGAGTGCGCCGAGCGGCCTGCGCTTCGCGCCAGACCATAGCTGAAAGGTAGCAGCGCGGCACGCCCTTCCTGCGACCAAAGGTCCCGAGGGCCGCCTTCCTACACCAGTGTGCGCTCGCCTGCGGACTCGGCGCACGAATTCTCAGTTCCCATAGCTCACCCGGCGGCTCTCAATTCCCACAGCTCACTCGGCGGCGTCGGCGCGGCCGTCGATCGGCGGGGACATGCATTCGACGCCGTCCTCGGGGTCTGCGATCTCGGCCTCCCCCACTTCGGGCGGCCGGAGCACGAGCCATGCGGCGAAGGCTGCGGCGAAGGCGATCATGCCGACGCCGGTCCACAGGTCGAGGTTGGCCCCGCCGGCCTTGGCGAGGTCTTCGTCCGTGACGAAGCACAGGCCGTAGCAGGAGAGCATGAGCCCGAAGACGAGGAACATGGCGGCGACCCAGGCACGGAGGTCCATGAGCGCGACGCGGGAGAACCGCGGATACCGCCCGGCCCGGTTCCGCCCGGGGTCCGGGAGCGGCTTCGCCGCGTTCCGCCCGCCACCGTCCGGGGCGGTGCCGGCGCCGGCCTCCACCGCTTCGCGCGGGGCGGTCTCGGCGGGTTTGCGGGTGTCGTCGGGCATCGGATTCCTCCTCCGTCAGCCTACCGTGAGATTGAGAATGACGAGAACGGCCATGACGGCGATTCCGAGCGGCCACGGGTTCTCCCACCACGTCAGCGGGCGCCCTTCGGCGACCCGCTCCCGCTCGGCTTGGATCGCCGCACGGTGCAGATCGGGCGCGGGGTAGCTGCCTTTGACCGCCATCTTCGTACGGCCCCACACGAGCCCGTCGAGTTCTTCGACGGGCTTGGGCGCCGTCCTCAGGGTCACGAGGACGGATACGGCGACATCGAACACGAAGGCCATGCCGCTGCCGGTGAACGAGGCCGCCTGCTGGGAGTTGAACTCCCACAGCCCGTTCGAGTAGGCGATCTGGACGCCGGCCGCGCCCGCCGCGCCGGCGACCAGGCCCCACAGGCCGGCCGGGCCGCTCATGCGCTTCCAGAACATGCCGAGCACGAACGTGGCGAAGAGCGGCGCATTGAAGATCGACTGGAGGAGCTGGATGTAGTCCTGGATGTTCCGGAATTCGGCGGCGATGAAGGCCGCGCCGACGGCCACGAGCACTCCCCCGACGGTGAGCTTGCGCCCGATCCGCAGATAGTACGCGTCGCTGCGGCCCTTCTTGACGTAGGTCTGCCACAGGTCGTAGGTGACCACCGTGTTGAAGGAGGAGACGTTGGCGGCCATGCCCGCCATGAAGGCCGCGATGAGGGCCGCCAGGGCCAGCCCCACGAGGCCGGTGGGCATGACACGCCCGATCAGGGCGGGCAGGGCTTCGTTGTACTCGAGCTCGCCCTCGGCGAGCTCCGGGACGAGGACGGCGGCCACGAGCCCCGGCATGATGATGATGGCCGGCAGGAGCATCTTCGGGATCGCGGCGATGATGGGCGTGCGCCGCGCCGCGGACATGTCTTTGGCCGACAGGGCGCGCTGGACCTCGGTGAAGTTGGTGGTCCAGTATCCGAAGGAGTTGACGAAGCCCATGCCCAGCAGCAGGGCGATCCAGTTGCCGTAGGGATTGGTGGTGTTCCTCAGCCCGGTTCCGCCCCACACCGACAGGCCGTTCTCCCCCAGAACGGCGTTGGTCCGCAGGGCCTCCAGCAGTCCGTCGATCCCGCCGACGCGGATGAGCCCGCCGACCGTGAGCGGGACGAGGAAGGCGACGATGATGAAGAACTGCAGCACCTCGTTGTACATGGTGGCGGTCAGGCCGCCCATCGTCGTGTAGAGGAGCACGACCCCGGCGGCCGCGATGATGGAGGCCCACAGGGGCCAGCCGATGAGCACGTTGATGAGGAGGGCGAGGGCGAACAGGTTGATCCCGGCCACGAGGATCGTCGCGACGGCGAAGACGACCGACTGGTACATGTGCGTGGGCCGGTTGAACCTCAGGCGGAGGTATTCGGGCACCGACCGGACCTTCGAGCCGTAATAGAAGGGCATCATGATCAGGCCGAGGAAGACCATCGCGGGCACGGCGCCGATCCAGTAGTAGTGGACCGTCGCCAGTCCGTACTGGGATCCGTTGGCCGCCATGCCGATCAGCTCGGTGGCGCCGATGTTGGCTGAGAGGAAGGCCAAGGCGCAGATCCAGGCGGGCAGGGAGCGCCCGGAGAGGAAGTAGTCCTCGCTCGTGAGCACCTTCCGCTTCGTCACGACTCCGATCGCGATGACGAAAAACAGGTAGACGACGACGAACGAGTAGTCGAACACCGTCGCGTCGAGCCGTAGATCCATCGGTAGATTCCCTTTCGGTGCGTGCCGTCGTGGAACGCACGCGCTACAGGCTACCAGCGCCGAGCGGCGCCGAGCCACCAAAGCGCAGGCTCGCAGGCCGAAGGCTAGGAGACGCGGACAGGCCGGCCCTCGCGCAGGGACGTCCCGCAGGCGATGGCGATGCGCAGGGATGCGAGGGCGTCGTCGATCGTGGCCGGAACCGGGGCCCGCCCGGAGACGACGTCGAGGAAGGCGTCGAGTTCCCGCTCGTAGCAGTCGGCGAAGCGGGCGATGAAGTCCGCCCACGGCTCTTGCCGGGGGTAGGCGACGCCCGGCTCGAGGGAGCGCACCGGCAGCCGTTCGTCCATTCCGACCACGTCGGTCCCCTTCGTGCCGTGCAGCTCCATCCGCACGTCGTATCCGGCGCCGTTGAAGCGGGACGAGTGCGCGGTGGCGAGCACGCCGCCGGTGAGCCTGAGGAGGACGACGGCCTCCGCCGCGTCTGCGAAGTCCGCGAAGTCGGGCAACCCGAGATCGGTGCCGTAGACGACGACCTCTTCGACCTCCAGGCCGGTCACCCAGCGCAGGGCGTCGAAGTCGTGGATGAGGCAGTCCTTGAAGATCCCGCCGCTGGCGGCGAGGAATTCGCGGGCGGCGGGCGCCTGGTCGAGCGTGCCCATGTGGACGCGGCGCAGGTCGCCGATCTCCCCTTCGGCCAGCCGCTCGCGCGCCGCGGAGTAGGCGGCGTCGAAACGACGCTGGAAGCCGACGTGGACGGGGATGTTCGCTTCCTTCGCGGCGGCGTTCGCGCGCCGGGTGGATTCGACGTCGAGGGCCACGGGCTTCTCGCAGAAGATCGGCACTCCCAGCCGAGCGGCTTCGCAGAGGAGGCCGGCGTGGGTGTCGGTCGGAGTGGCGAGGACGAGTCCGTCCAGATCCTCGGAGGCGAGCATGCCCTCGGGGGAGCGCACTTCGGCACCGTGCAGCTCCGCGACTCGCCGGGCGCGCCAGGAGGCTGGGTCGGCCACCACCAGCTTGCCCGCCTTCTTCGCGAGGATGCCCGCGTGCATGGCTCCGATGCGTCCCGCCCCGAGGAGGCCTATCGTCTTCCCTGACATGGTGTGCTCCTTTCCCAGAGGAAGCATGCACCGGAATCGAGCCGTGCGGCAACCGGTAGGGGCCCTCTCCACTGCTCGCATTCGTCGCATCGGCGCGGCTTTTCCCGATTCACCGCACCGGCATGCGTTTTCCCAGAATTTCGACGAAAGACAAAAGGGCTACGCTCCCCAGCCAACCGTTCGCCGACGCCGCCCCGCTCCCGTTAACCTTTGAAAGACCATTCCAGCGATTCACAGAAGGGGGACTTCGTGGCAGGCGAAGTGCGTTTCGACCGCGACGCGGTCGGCATCAAGGCCCAAGCGGCCTGGACGGACAACCAGATGTTCATCAATATCGCCGATGGAATCGGCGAACTCTCCTCGGATGCGGGAAACGACGTCACAACGCTGCCGATCGACACAGTCGGTGGCGAAGGGCGTACCGACAACGACGGCACCGCAACGCTCAAGGAAAGGGCCAAACTCCTCGTCAACACCATGAAATCGGTGACTCTCGAGCTTTCCGACGCATGCTCGACTCTGGGCTCGGGGGCGGAAACCGCTATCGGAAACATGGACGCCGCGGAATCGCAGGTCACACAGGATTTCGCGTTCATGATGTCCTCGAAGCCTCAGTAGAATCATTATTAATGCTTAAATGCAATTAAACGAAATGGATTGGAAAATATAATGGTTTATGATGTATCCGGCTCCAGCGCCTTACCACAGCCTGCTAAAGACACAACAATCGATCAGGTCGCAAACGCCTTACGCAACGCCGGTAGCGCAATGAGTGACACTCAGGTTATATCCCAAACAGCAGTAGTTGAAGGTTGGGTCGGCGAAAGCGCAAATCAATACGTCAGCGATGTAAACGAAATAAAAACAGCTGTCGAAGGTGCACAAACTTCAATTGAAAGCTCAGCGCAAGCATTAGTTACCTATCAAACGGAATTCACTAACCTAAAAGCGAAAATCACTGCTCATCAAACCACATGGGATGATGATTTGAAAACTTATAAAGAGGCTGTGGCGGCGCAGGAAGCTGATAGGGAAAATGCTCGCAATGAGTCTGCTCAGAATGACCCCGGAGGGACATTCGATTCGTCTTCGTGGGACAATGAAATCTCCAAACTCAAAACAAATATAGAGAATAAGCAGAAAGAGACTGCGAAGCTATACAATGCAGACGTCGAAGCGGTGGACAGCGCCGCTTCGACCGCCGCCAATTCGATCAACGCCGCACTCGAAGTCTATATCCCAGGCATCTCTTCGGGAGAGGCCGCCGCTGTCACACCGAACCGATCAGATTTGGGAGTGACGATGTTCGGAGGAGGCACTGGGCTACTCGCCGCGCAGACGAAGTGGGAAGATGCCATGACGGATGCGCCTCAAGCGGCGAGACTGCTCAATCAAACGGATCCAGATACAGGACTCCCCACAGAAGCTGCCCTCAAAAAATTCAACGAAAAATACGGCAACCGTTTAGCCAGCGATCCATATTTCGCTTCTGCTCTTCTGAACAAGATCGGTGCGGAGAAACTCTATTCGATTGCTGGAAAATCGACTGACCAAAACATCCCCGCATCTTATGTTTCCGCCTTGAAATCCTTCACCGAAAATGTCGGAGCTGGAATCATCCTCGCTACCGGAGGAAACTCAACTCAAAATACTGAAGCAATATCGAACTTCAATTCTGTGGATAAAGCGTTGAGCATTGACGGAAAAACCAGCGTAGAAAGTTGGCGATCCAAATTCCAAGGTGATCTCATTTCAAATGGCCAAAAGAAATATAGTCATGACGGAGAGGTCATCACAGAAAATCGTACGCAAATATCATATCTTGGATATGAGTTATTGGGTCAGTACATTGGACATGGCGCAAAAGCACACCCCGAGCTTTCCCTAGGCGACGACTTCCTCAACGGAGTCAACGGAGAGAATGCGGTGGGCAAGGCCATGGTGAAATGGGATGCCGAACACCCGAGAAACTTTGATCTCATAAATGCAAGCGCTGGTTCCGGTCCTTCTGGAACAGCAGAACTTAAATACGGAAAAAATGGAATGTTTAGAGATGGTCTTTCATGGGATTATCTACAAAACATGTATGAAGCCATGGATAATAATCCCGATGATACACCGGCGCAGAAATTTATGAATTCCACTTTGAAATGGGATGATGATCATAATGGCGATACTCCTGATAAAGAAATGAACATGACCCGTTATCTTGTGGGTAATCGAACTCAAGTAGGAAAGCCGGGCGATCTTACACTTTATTGGCCTGATGATAAAGGCGAAGCTCTTGGAAGGCTCATTAACGAAATATCCGGCGATAGATCGAATAAAGACTCAGTCAACATCGCTTCTAACTTTCTTGAAGGATATAATGATGGTATATCTAGAAACTATGACGACGATTGGGGATTCGGCAACCAAGATAAGGTCGAAGCACAAGACATATTCGGATACCGCAATTCTAATATGCGAAATTGGGCCGGGCAAATACTTTCACCGTATGCAGATGATATAGCACAATATTTGGATGATCCTTCTAATAAAAATGGTGTTCATTTACCTGAAAATTCAAATAGGTATCAACTTATGTTTGACAGTAAAATGCAATCGAGTTTACTCGCAAAAGATGGAATTATAGCCGATTTAGCTTGGGATAAAGGTGTCGATGGCCGTGCTCCAGCCCGGGAAGTGCTTCTAGCATCAACAATGGTGAAGTCTGATCAAGCATTTAGTGAGGGATTTGCATCTAACTCGCCTACTAAATACACCGATTTACGTGATAAAATTCAAAATTATAGCAAATTGTATGAAGCACTATATGAAGTTCCTGGAGCAAATGAAACAGCTTTGCATAATCATATTGCTGAGCGGAATAAAAATATACAAACTGTTATTAATGCAGGAGTTGGAATGATTCCTTGGGGTGACGTTATTACGGATAAGGGCGCTGAATATGTCTTCAATCAAGTCAAGGCAAACGGATTGTCACCTGCTTTAAATGAAGCATTTCCAACCAAGATAAAAGAATATGATCCCTCAAATGCAAATAACAGTGTAGAAAACTTAATGAGAGATCAATTGGAACGTATACGTTATGAAAATTATCAACACAGTCACCCCGAAGCTACTCCATGGAATGAGCTTTCAGCAGATGAAAGAGAATATTTCAAACAAGGAGCGACGAATCCTGAATCTAAATATTATGAAAATGGAACATATTCACAGTATAAATCAGAAATATGGAATAATTTAACAGGAGATATCAATGACGCTAAAGAAGAAAATGCCGAGGCAGGAAAATAACATTTGATAATACAATGTCTGAAATGTAAATAGAACACTCAAGGAATGGTTTTTAAACTTTTCCAAAATGCTCTAATGATAGCCGCGGATGAGTTCTATTCGATCTACTCCCACGGGCTCGTGCGGGTCGCGGCCTGCACGCTGCCCGTGGCCCCGGCGAACCCGATGGACAACGCCCGGCGCACGGCCGAGCTCATACGGGAATGCGACCTGGAAGGCGTCGCCGGCCGCATCCCCCGAGCCCGGCCGTGCGCTGAAGCGGCCGGGCTCGGGGGCGGACACCCGCTTTATCGTCCATCCGCTTCCTCTGGCAGACTGGTTTCCATGGATGAGTTCTATTCGATCTACTCCCACGGGCTCGTGCGGGTCGCGGCCTGCACGCTGCCCGTGGCCCCGGCGAACCCGATGGACAACGCCCGGCGCACGGCCGAGCTCATACGGGAATGCGACCTGGAAGGCGTCGCCCTGGCCGCATTCCCCGAGCTCGGCCTAACCGGCTACTCCATCGACGACCTCCTGCTCCAGGACGCCCTCCTGGACGCCGCCCTCCAGGCCATCGAGCACGTTCGCCAGGCCACCGTTGAACTCCAGCCCATCGTCGTCGTCGGAGCGCCGCTGGCGCACGCGAACCGCCTCTACAACTGCGCTGTGGTTATCCACGCCGGGCGGATCCTGGGGGTCGTCCCCAAGTCCTATCTGCCCAACTACCGCGAATTCTACGAAAAACGCCACTTCGCCCCCGGGGACGGGCTCGCCGGCGCCGCCATCCGCCTGCCCGGGGTCGCACTGCGCCCCGAGGCGCCCAGCACGCGTCGAGCCTCCCACCGGGTCGACGCCTTCGCCAACTACGGGGTCGCCCCCGACACCGTGCCCTTCGGCCCGGATCTCCTTTTCGACGCCAAAGACGTGCCCGGATTCACCTTCCACGTCGAAGTGTGCGAGGACATGTGGGTGCCGATCCCCCCGTCGGCGCGCGCAGCGCTCGCCGGGGCGACCGTGCTCGTCAACCTCTCCAGCTCGCCCATCACGGTCGGGCGCGCGGCCGATCGGGCGCTCATGGTCCAGTCGGCCTCGGCCCGCTGCAACGCGGCCTACGTCTACACCGCCTCGGGAGAGGGCGAATCCTCCACCGACCTGTCCTGGGACGGCCAGTCGATGGTCTACGAACTGGGGGTCAAACTCGCCGAATCCGAGCGCTTCGCCAGCGGGCGGCACGCCACCATCGCCGACGTGGACGTCGACGCCCTGCGCCAGGAGCGCCTGCGCCAAGGGTCCTTCGACGACAACCGCACCGCCTTCGGCGTCACCGCCTCACCCGCCGGTGCGCCCCCCGCATCGGTCGGGGGAGGCGCCGACGTCTTCCGCACCGTCACCCTCACGCTCAATCCCGACGCGGGAGGGGCCGTGGGCCTGCGCCGTCCGCTGGACCGCTTCCCCTTCGTCCCCGACGACGAGGCCCAGCTCAACCAGGACTGCTATGAGGCCTACAACATCCAGGTGTACGCAATCGCACAGCGGCTCAAGGCGATCGGCGACCCGAAAATCGTCATCGGCGTCTCGGGCGGGCTCGACTCCACCCACGCGCTCATCGTCGCCGCCAAGGCCATGGATCGGCTGGGGCGCCCGCGCACCGACGTGCTCGCCTACACGATGCCCGGCTTCGCCACCTCCGAGCGCACGAAGAAAAACGCCGAGGAGCTCTGCGAGAGGCTCGGCGTGACCTTCAGAGAGATCGACATCCAGCCCGCGGCCAGGCAGATCCTCGAAGACATCGACCACCCCTTCGCCCGGGGCGAGGAGACCTACGACGTGACCTTCGAGAACGTCCAGGCCGGCCTGCGCACCGACTTCCTGTTCCGCCTGGCGAACGCGAACGGGGGGATCGTGCTGGGAACCGGCGACCTCTCCGAACTCGCGCTCGGCTGGTGCACCTTCGGGGTGGGCGACCAGATGAGCCACTACAACGTCAATCCCGGCGTCCCCAAAACGCTCATGCAGCACCTCATCCGCTGGGTGATCTCCTCCGGGCAGTTCGACGAGCAGGTGAACCAGACACTCCGCTCGATCCTGGACACGGAGATCTCCCCCGAGCTCATCCCGGCCGCGAACGGGGAGGACATGCAGTCGACCCAGGAGAAGGTGGGGCCGTACGAACTGCAGGACTTCACGCTGTACTACCTGCTGCGCCGCGGACTGCGCCCTTCGAAGATCGCCTTCTACACCTGGCACGCCTGGAGCGACCGCGAGTCGGGGACGTGGCCGGCGGGTTTTCCCGAGGCCGAGCGCAACCAGTACACGATCGGCGAGATCCGCTCGTGGATGGAGCTCTTCTACAAGCGCTTCTTCGCCAATCAGTTCAAGCGCTCCACGCTGCCCAACGGGCCGAAGGTACTCGCGGGCGGGACGCTCTCGCCGCGCGGAGACTGGCGGATGCCCTCCGACGTCCCTGCTTCGGCGTGGCTCGACGAAATGTCTCGGATTCCTCGCGAATAGGGTGTACAGTCAGATGCGACGTGGCTCCATTCCGGAGCTGATCTGACCCCCCGAAAGGATCAAAGTGTCCGTTGAGATAGTGCGCGAATCCGGTGACGATCTTCTCGAAGCGATCAATGCGCTCGTCCCTCAACTGTCCTCCTCGACGCCTCCCCTGGCCGCCGAGGATCTCAACGGCCTCCTATCCCAGCAGGGCACGGTCCTGTTCGTCTATCGCGACGAAGGAAGCGGCGCCGTCCTGGGCATGCTCACCCTCGCGACATTCGACATCCCCACGGGAAAGCGCGCCTGGATCGAAGACGTCGTGGTGGATGGTGCGGCACGAGGGCAGGGCGCCGGGTACAAGCTCGTCGAGGCGGCAGTCCAGCACGCACTGGCCCTCGGCTGCAAGACGGTCGACCTGACGTCGCGGCCATCGCGCGAGACCGCCAACAGACTGTACCGGCGGGCCGGGTTCCAGCTTCGCGAAACAAACGTTTACCGCTACGTCGGATGACACCCCCGACGAAAGGACAATTGTGCGTTTCCGTCAATCGGTCATTGCGGGCCTCACCTGTCTGACGATGGTGGGATGCTCGGCATCGTCATCGGAGGCATCGGGCTCCGTGACGAAAACCCCGGCCATCGCCGCGGCAGAGGTCAAATGGCCCGAGCTGCCCGGCGCCTCGAGCGTCCAAGGCCTTCTCGTCGACAAGGGAAAAGCGGCCGGCAGCGCCAACACCTCGGTCATCAGCGTGAAGAACCCCCCGACGCTCGCCGAGGCCGTCAAGCCCTGGGTCGACAGGCAGAGCCAGGCCTTCGCCGCCGCAGTCAAGAAAACCCCCAACTCCGGCCAGCAGTCCCTGGCGATGGAATCGTCCGTATGCGGGGCCTCGGGCACGGTCCTGTGCTTCCTCGTCAACTCGACCTCGGCGGTGGGAAGCCAATCGAGGGAGACCAGCCAGTCGTGGTTCGTCGACTCGTCGGACAACTCGGTGACCCGCGGCGAGGAACTCTTCACCAAGGAGGGCGCGGCCCGGGTGCACAGCCTGGTCTCCTCCACGGTGAGGAAGGCCGAAGGCGGGTCTCCGTCGAGCCAGGCGAGCGCGACCAAGAGGAACTCGGCCAAGGCCGCGACCGGGACGCAGCGCGAATCGAGCGGCAAGGACTCACCGAGCGGGGGCGCCCAAGGCAAGAAGACGAAGAACGCGAAGAGCGCCAAGCCAACCGTCCCCGATAACGACTACCTCCACGGAGCCTACTTCGATACGGACGGTTCCCTCATACTCCTCGTGACGGACCCGTATTCGTCGGGGAACGCGAGCCTGTCCGCCTACCGGGTCAAGGGGAAGAAACTGGACGGCTTCCTGACCGATCGGGCGCGCAAGCTCCGCTCGACGATCATGGCGGGAACCGCGCCCAGCCCCCTGCCGACGCCGAGTCCCTCGGTCCAGGCCAACCCCAGCGGTTCGGGCGTGGACTGCTCGAAGGCGTCCTGCGTGGCGCTCACCTTCGACGACGGACCCGGACCGCAGACCCCCCAGCTCCTCGACACGCTCAAGGCCAAGGGCGTTCGAGCGACCTTCTTCACCATCGGCCCGCACGTACGGTCCTATCCGCACGTCGTGGCGCGCGCCGTGCAGGAAGGGCACGTCGTGGGCAACCACACGTGGAACCATCCGGTGCTCTCGAAGCTGGCCCCCCAGCAGGTCGCCAACGAGTTGACGAGCACGAACAACGAAATCGTCGCGGCGGGAGCCCCCTCCCCCATTCTCGTACGCCCTCCGTACGGCGCGAAGAACCCGAGCGTCATGTCCGTCATCGGACAGCACGGCATGGTCGCGGTCATATGGGACGTGGACACCGAAGACTGGAAGAACCGCAATTCCTCCATCTCCACGCAGCGGGCGCTGGCCGGAGTCAAGCGGGGGTCCATCATCCTCATGCACGACATCCATCCGTCGACCATCGCCGCCGCGGGCGGCCTGATCGACCAGCTCAAGGCCCGCGGCTACACGCTCGTGACCGTCCCCGAGCTGCTCGGCAACAACCCGTCCGGGTACGTCGGACGCGAAGTGTATACGCAGACGACCATCAGATAGACGCGTTGCGGTTGGCATGAGGTGCCCCCGGCGGATCGCCGGGGGCACCTCATCGTTCGGAGAGTCAGCGGAGCCGTCGCGCCCGCGGAAGGGCGCTCGCCCCGGGCTTACGCAGGGCACGGCAGCGCCTGGGATCATCGAGCACTGGCAGGCATGCGCCGTGTCCTTCTCGACAGACTGGGCGGAGACGGGGAAACCGACCGGGTCCGAGCATGCGTCGGGAGGATGGGAACGCGCTTCAGGCAGCTCGCGTTGCGCGAGCGGGAGTCAATCCGCGATGACCAGTTCGGCCCGTTGGAACTCCTTGATGTCCGTGTAGCCGTTGGCGGCCATGGCGTGGCGGAGGGCCCCCATGAAGTTCACGCGGCCCGCGGCCTCGCGTGAGGGGCCGTGAAGGATCTCTTCGAGCGTTCCGGCCGTCTCCACCCGCACCCGCTCGCCTCGCGGAAGGCTCGCGTGATGGGCCTCCTGCCCCCAGTGCCATCCGCTTCCGGGTGCCTCGGCGGCTCTGGCCAGGGCCGTTCCGAGCATGACGGCGTCCGCGCCGCACGCGATCGCCTTGACGAGGTCGCCCGTCGTGGACACCGAACCGTCGGCTATGACGTGCACGTACCGGCCACCCGACTCGTCGAGGTAGTCGCGGCGGGCGGCGGCGATGTCGGCGATCGTCGTCGCCATGGGCGCGGCGATGCCGACGGTGCGCCGAGTCGCCGAGGCGGCGCCGCCCCCGTAGCCCGCCAGAACCCCGGCGGCGCCGGTGCGCATGAGGTGGAGCGCGCCCGTGTAGGTCACGGCGCCCCCGACGATGACGGGCACGTCGAGTTCGTAGATGAAGCGTTTGAGGTTGAGCGGCTCCCGCGAACCCGAGACGTGTTCGGCGGACACCGTCGTGCCGCGGATGACGAAGAGGTCGACGCCCGCGTCGACGACCGTCTTCCACAGATCTTGGGTCCGCCCGGGCGACAGCGCTCCGGCCACCGGCACGCCCGCGGCGCGGATCCACTCCAGCCGCGCCGTGATGAGTTCGGGGATGATCGGGGCCGCGTAGATCTCCTGGAGGCGACGAGTCGCCCCCCTGCCTTCCAGTTCGGCTATCTCGCCGAACTGCGGCGAGGGATCCTCGTATCTGGTCCACAGCCCTTCCAAGTCCAGGACCCCGACGCCGCCCAGCCGGCCGATGGCGACGGCCGTCTGAGGAGAGCTCACGGAGTCCATCGGCGCGGAGAGCACCGGGATGTCGAGGTGGTAGGCGTCGAACTGCCACGAGGTCGAGACTTCGTCGGCATCCCGGGTTCGCCGGCGCGGCACCACCGCGATGTCGTCCAGTGTGTAGGCGCGCCGCGCCCTCTTGCCCCGTCCGATCTCGACTTCGCTCACGCCTCAAGCCTACCGTGCGGGCCCTCGCGTCCGACCGTGGGCGGTCAGGCGTGCCACGGCTCCCCGACGGCGGGACGGCAGGCAAAGTCACGGGACGGCGCGGGCGCGAGTCGAGCCGGCAGGGGTGTGGGACGGACGCGCGGCCCGTCGAACGCCGGAGCCACCGGATAGGGTGGAGACGTCCGGGATCCGGGCGGCCGGACCGCGTTCGGCCAGGCCCAGCGAACGCCGCCCGGCGAACCCATCGAAACCGCCGTTCAGCGAGGAGCCCCATGTGGAGTGAAGAGAGCATCATCGGATTCGATACGGAGACCACCGGGATCCGCCCCAAGAAGGACAGGCTCGTGACGTGCTCGATCGTCCTGGTCAGCCCGGAGGGCGTGGACAAGCACTACTGGCTCGCCGATCCGGGCGTGGAGATCCCCGAGCGCGCGTCGGCGATCCACGGGATCACCACCGCCCAGGCGCGCTCCCAGGGGCGGCCCATCGGCGAGGTACTGGAGGAGATCGCGACGACGCTGGCGGAGCACATGGCCGCCGGGCGGCCCGCCGTCGCCTTCAACGCGACCTACGACTTCACCCTGCTGGAGGCGGAGCTGGGACGCCACGGGCTCCAACCGCTGGTCGAACGGCTGGGCGGCGAGGTGTTCCCCGTCGTCGACCCGTACCTGCTCGACCGCTCGGTGGACCGCTATCGCAAAGGCAAGCGGCGCTTGGAAGACCTCTGCCGGCATTACGGCGTCCTGGCCGCAGACGACTTCCACAACGCCGAGGCGGACGTTCTGGCCACGCTGCGTGTCCTGGCGGCGATTCTGCGCGCCCACCCCGAACTCGCCGAGGCGGACCTGGAGGAGGTCCAGATGCGCGAATGCGACACCCACGCCGAGTCGATGCGGTGGTTCAAGAAGAAGGCCGAGGAAAGGGGACGGGCCTTCACCGACTCCTTCGAGTGGCCGATCGCCGACTGACCGGACGCGATCCGATCCGGACAGGCCGGGCGGACGGCTCGCCGAGGCCGCCCTCGCGGGCCGGGCGGCCGCTTCGCCCCATTCGGCTTATCCGCTGCCGACTGTCCGCGCTGCCGACCGGGGCCGTCTACGGGCCCGCCCGAGACGTCCGGCCGCCGTCCTCTCAGCGACCGGAGTAGTTCGGCGCCTCGACCGTCATCTGCACGTCGTGCGGATGGGACTCCCGCAGGCCCGCGGAGGTCATGCGCACGAACCGCCCGCGTTCCTTCAGCTCGGCGATCGTCCTGGCCCCCGTGTAGAACATGGTCTGGTGCAGACCGCCGACCAGTTCGTACAGGACCGAGGAGAGGAGACCGCGGAAGGGCACCTGGCCTTCGATCCCCTCGGGGACGATCTTATCGTCGGAGGAGACGTCGCTCTGGAAGTAGCGATCCTTCGAATAGGAGCGCCTCCCCCGCGAGGACATGGCGCTGAGCGACCCCATGCCGCGGTAGTGCTTGAACTGCTTGCCGTTGACGAAGACCAAGTCCCCCGGCGTCTCCTCGCAGCCGGCCAGGAGCGAACCGAGCATCACGGTGTCGGCCCCCGCGACGAGCGCCTTGCCGATGTCGCCGGAGTACTGCAGGCCGCCGTCGGCGACGAGCGGGATCCCGGCCGCCTGGCAGGCCTTGGAGGCTTCGTAGATCGCCGTTATCTGGGGGACCCCGACGCCGGCGACGACGCGCGTCGTGCATATCGAGCCGGGCCCCACGCCGACTTTGACGGCGTCGGCCCCTGCCTCGGCGAGGGCCTTCGCCCCCGCTTCGGTGGCGACGTTCCCGCCGATGATCTGCACGCCGTCGAAACCGGAGTCGGAGCGCAGCCGGGAGACCATGTCGAGGGCGAGCCTGGCCTGGCCGTTCGCCGAGTCGATGACGATCACGTCCACCCCCGCCTCGGCGAGGGCGCACGCGCGCTCCCACGAGTCCGAGAGGTAGCCGACGCCCGCTCCGACGATCAGACGGCCCTCGGCGTCCTTGGAGGCCTGCGGGTACTGCTGGGTCTTGACGAAGTCCTTGACGGTGATGAGGCCGGTGAGGCGACCCTCACCGTCGATGAGGGGAAGCTTCTCGACCTTGTGACTGGCCAGCAGCCTGGCGGCCTCCTCGCGCGAGACCCCCTGCCCCGCGGTGACGAGCGGCATGGGCGTCATCGTCTCGCGCACGGTGCGGGAGGCGAACTGCTCCTCCGGGATGAAGCGGAGGTCTCGATTGGTGATGATGCCGAGGAGCTTGTTCCCCCCGTCGACGACGGGTAGCCCCGACACCCGGTATTTGGCGCAGAGATCGTCGAGTTCGGCGATCGTGGCGTCGGGGCCCACCGTGACCGGGTCCTGGAGCATTCCCGATTCGGATCGTTTGACCATATGCACCTGCTGGGCCTGCTCCTCGACGGACAGGTTGCGGTGGATGATGCCGATGCCGCCCTGCCGCGCCATGGCGATGGCCATCCTCGCCTCCGTGACGGTGTCCATCGCCGCGGACAGCAGCGGGGTCTTCAACGTGATGGCGTTCGTCAGCCGACTGCTCGTGTCGACTTCCGAGGGGATGACATCCGTCGCCTGCGGCACGAGCAGGACGTCGTCGTATGTCAAACCGAGGTAGTCAAAGGGATCGCGAGTGCTCATCCTTCAACTTTACTCAGGGTGTCAACGCGGCGCGCCGACGTCGGCCGGACTGCGACGCGGCGTGGCGATCCGCACCTGGGTGGCTTTGACCGAGCACCATGCCGCGTCGCCCACGCCCAGGCGCAGCGCCGCCCAGCCGGCCGCGGTGACGCGGACGTCGATCGCCGCTCCTCCGTCGAGCCGGGCGCGGACCGTGACGAGCCCCGCGTCCGCGTCCGCGGCCTCGACCGTGCACTGGACCACTCCGCGAGGGGAGCCCGACGGCGGATCGGCGTGCAGTGCGACGGCCTCGGGCGGGAACATGAGCGTGACGGGGTCTCCGCTCCGCATCCCCTCCCCCGGTGCGGCGGATGCGAGCCGTCCCCTCTCCCCCACCGCGATCCCCGGCAGGCCGTCGGGGCCGAACGAGGCCGGCCCGGTCAGGACGTTCAGGCCCGCCAGGCTCGCGGCGAACAGGCTCGTCGGGGCGGCGAGGACGCCGGCGGGCTCTCCCTGCTCGACTACGCGGCCGCCTTCCAGGATGACCAGGCGCGCGGCGAGCTCGACCGCTTCGGCCACGTCGTGTGTGACGAGGACCGTGGTGGTCCGGTCGTGTTTGAGCCGGGAAGAGAGGATCCGGCTGACGTGGGCGGTCGCCTCGACGTCCAAGGCGGCGGTGGGCTCGTCCAGGATGAGGAGGCGCGGGTGGAAGACGAGCGCCCGCGCCAAGGCCACGCGCGCCGCCTGCCCCCCGGAGAGTTCGTCGCCCCGGCGCGAGGCGAGGCGCTCGCAGCCGACGGCGCGCAGCTGCCGGCGAGCCGCCGCCTTCGCCCGGGAGCGCGGCCATCTCCGGCATCGCAGGGGGAAGGCGACGTTGGCTAAGACGCTCATGTGCCCGAAGATCCTCGGATCCTGGCTGACGACTGCGACCCGCCTGGCGCGCGAGGGGACGAACGCGTCCGGACCGTCCACGACGACGTCTCCGAAGCGGACCTCTCCCGAATCGAGGGCGAGCCGGCCGGCCAAGAGCTCGGCCAAGGTGGACTTGCCAGCTCCGTTGTGCCCCATGACCGCCACGACCTCTCCCGGTTCGACGTCGAGGCCGACGTCCCATCCGCGCGCCTCGATCCGGCCGGAGACGGAGATCCGGGCGGACTCGGCTTCGTCGGCGGAGAAGGCCCCTTCGCCGTCTTCTCCGGTCTCCTGGACGGCGGGGGACGGGTGGGCGGAACGGTCGCCGTACCGGTCGGCGTCGTCGTACCGGCGCGCGCGACGCGCCGGCCATTCCGTCAAGGCGACCACGCACGCCGAGGCGAGGACGAGCACGACGCCGACGGCTAGGGCGCTGTCGGAGTCGCTGACGCGGACGAGGTAGATGCGCAGAGGCATCGTCTCGGTGATCCCCTGGGCCGAGCCTGCGAAGGTGATGGTGGCGCCGAACTCGCCCAGGCAGCGCGCCAGGGCCAGAGCCGTCCCCCTCGCGAGGCCGGGCACGGCCATGGGAAGGGTCACGCACCATAGGACGCGCGAGGGGCCGGCGCCCAGGGCCGCCGCGGTCTCCTCCAATCCACGGGAGCGCGTGCGCAGAGCGGCCTCGAGTGTGATGACGAGGAAGGGGAGGGAGACGAAGACCTGGGCCATGACGACGGCCGCGGTCGAGAAGGCGACGGAGATCCCCATGGCCTCCATGTGGGCGCCGAGCACGCCTTTGCGCCCGAAGGCCGTCAGGAGCGCCAGGCCGGCCACGACCGGCGGCAGCGAGAGGGGCAGCGCGACGAGGATCCGCGCCGCCCGCACGCCTCGCCACTCGCGGGACAGCAGGATCGCCAGGGGGACCCCCACCAGAACGTCGACGACGACGGCCGCCAGGCACGTCCTCAGGCTGAGCTCCATCGCGGCGACGGTGGACTCGTTCGAGACGATCCCGGGCAGATCGGACCAGGGGACGCGCATCCCCATGAAGACGAGGGGGAGGACGAGGTAGAGGACGCCCGCGCAGGCGACGGCGGGAAGCCACCACGGAACGGGCGACGCCCCGCGCCTGCCGCGCGAACGCCGCGCGCGCCCGACGGCCCGGGGTCGGGACGCCGTCGCGAATCGGGACGCCGTCGCGTCCGCAGGCCTCTTCCCCTCGTCCATGCGCCAGACGTCCTCCCCGTGCCGCACCGCCGACCGCCGGGCGCCGCGAGACTCACACCCGATTCGCGGCCGCGGCCAGCCCGTCACTTGACCGAGCCGAAACCGTACTTCTTCAACGACTTCTGCCCCTCAGCCGACATGACGTAGTCGACGAACTCCTTCGCCTCCGCCGCGTGCTCAGACGCCTTGACGGGAGCGATCGGATAGGTGTTGACGATCTGGTCGGCGCCCGGGATCTCGATGGTGTCGACCTTCTTGCCGGAGGCGACGGCGTCGGTGCGGTAGACGATGCCCGCATCGGCCTCGCCCGCCTCCACCTTTCCGCGCACATCGGTGACCTTCTGCTCCTCGGACACCGGCTTGAGGGTCACGCCGAGCTTCTGGGCGAGCTTGTGGGTGGCGGTTCCGCAGGGGACTTTCTCTTTCTTCGCGCAGATGACGAGCTTCGCCCCGCCGAGGGAGGAGTCCAGGCCCTTCACTCCGGCGGGGTTGCCCTTGGGCGTGATGAGGACCAGGGTGTTGGAGGCGAACTTCCTCTGTTCGCCCGCGAGGCCCTCCTTCGCGGCCTTCTCCATCGTCGGCTCGTCCGCGGTGGCCAGGACGTCTCCGGAGGCCCCGTTGGACAGCTGGTCGACGAGGTCCTGGGAGCCCGCGAAGGTGTAGACGATCTTGACGTTGGGGTGAGCGGCCTCGTAGGACTTCTTGATCTCACCGAACGATTCGGTCAGGGAGGCGGCGGCGTAGACCTTCAGGGTGACCTTCGCGGCCCCGCCCGAAGAGGCGCCGCCCTTGGATCCGGACGATCCCCCGCACGACGAGAGGGACGCGGCCACGGCCAGAGCGCTGAGCACCGCGGCGAGTCGGCGTAAGCGTGACATGCTGTCTCCTTTACGAGTCGAGCAATTCCACGGGGTGGATTCGAGTAAAATCCTCAGGGCCGGGAAGGCCCTGCGCATCACTGCGATTGTGGCACATTCCGGCGGGTTTCCCGAATCCGGGGAACGGCATGCCATAATTTAAACGGACGAGTTAGAGTTTAATGGGTGTCCGACCCGGGAGGTTTGGAGAATGACCGTCATGTCGAGCATCGTCGTCGTCAGCGACCGCATCCTCGCCGGAGAGCGTCCCAACGCGGCGGCCCGCCAGTGCGCCGAGAGGATGGCCGCCGAGGGACTGGCCGAACCGGCCGTCCGAGTCGTGCGCGAGGCCCGCGAGGCCGTCGAGGAGGCCATCCGCCAGGCGTTGGACGCCGGGCATCGCCTGGTCCTCGTCCTGGGCGGATCGGGCTTCCGGGCCGGCAACGACGCCCCCGAGGCGGCCAGGGCCTTCATCGACGTCGAACTGCCGGGAGTCGCGGAGAGCATCCGCGCCCACGGCCTGTCGCACACCCTCACCGCGTCCCTCTCCCGGGCAGTCGCGGGGCTCACTGCGCGCGATCGCACCGGCGCCCTCATCGTGACGTCTCCGGGGTCCAAGGGCGGGGCGAGCGATACGCTCGACGTCCTCCTCCCTCTGGTCGACAGGATCTTCGCCCAGCTCGACGAGGTCTAGGACGCCGAGCCGCCGAGCCGAGGCCCAAGGCATGCGGGGCCGGGAACGCAGACGGGATCCGCGGAAGCCGTGCGGCAATCCCGGGTCCGCGGGGTCCGCTGCGCCCCGACGCGGCGGACGGCCGTCGGCTCAGCCCGGCGGATGGCCTCAGCCGTCGGGCGCGGCGTCTGCGTCCGCTGAGGCCGCGAACCGCCCGCGCCAGAATTCGAGGTCGCCGGGGGTGTCGAGGTCACGGCAGAGGCCGGCGCGCACCGGGACCTCGACGAGCCGCATGCCGCCCAACGTGCGCCCGACCGCCCGGCCGCGGAGTGCGCCCGCACCCTCGAGCGCGGAACGCAGGGCGTCGCACCGGTAGACGGCCTGGAGATACTGCCGGAACGGCCGAGGCTCGCCGCCCAGGATGAGGGCTCCGTCGGCGCGCCGCCCCTGTGCGGGCGCGCTCTGCGGACCGGGGCCGGACCCCGCATGGAACGCCGGACCGCGAGGCGGGGTTCCGTCCCAGCCGGGGGCGGGCTCCTCCCTTCGGGCCTCCGCCCGGTCCATGGCCGCCACTAGGAGACGGGCGAGCCGCGCGACTCCTGGAGTGTCGACGGAGACGACGAGGACCCGCTCGTCAGCCGCCGACGCGGAGCCCGCGACGGCGCCCAACGCGTCCATGCCCGCGCCGATTCCGGCCAACGGCCCCCCGTGCGGTGGATCCTCGAGGGTGCGGAGGACCCCGCGGGGGACGCGGACGCTCGGCGGAGCGACGACGACGCGCAAGCCGTCGACGACCCCGTCCAGGCCCGTCAGCACCCGCTCCAACAGGCGGCGCCCGGCGATGTCGAGGTCCGCTTTCGACGCCCCTCCCAGACGCCGACCGCCGCCGCCGGCCAAGACGATCGCGTGAAGGCGATGGGCACCCATGGCGGCATCCTCGCCGATGCAGCCCGCCGGGACAAGCCGCATCGCGGATGCGTCCGCCGCCCCGGCGATATTCGCAAGACTTTACTCACGTAATTATTCGGATTCGGCCCCTGTAAAGTTCCGTCCCCGCCGTCGCCCCCGAGAATTGGGGAGAGTCCGTATTCGATCGACGGCAGCGCCGCCCGGAGGCCGCCGATTCGCGAACGCGGCAGCGATTATCTTTGGTAGCATCCCTTCTAAAGAGTCAGCAACGGATTGCCGACAGTCGGCGCGATCCCCCAGCCTTCGAGGAGTGCCATGAGCGCATCCCCACGAGTCCTGACCGATTGGAATCCCGAGAACCGCGAGACCTGGAGGCCGGCGATCGCCTGGGGAACGCTTGCCATCACCACCTACTCGATGGTCATGGCCTTCTGCGTGTGGTTCCTCGTCAGCGCGATCGCCCCCAAGCTCAACGACATCGGCTTCCACCTGTCGAAGGGCCAGCAGTACTGGCTGGTGGCCATGCCCGGGCTGTCCTGCGGCCTCATCCGCCTCGTCTACATGTTCCTGCCGCCCATCGTCGGGACGCGCAGGCTCATCGGGTACAGCTCGCTGCTCTACGCCCTTCCGATGATCGGATGGTTCTTCGCCGTCCAGAGCACCCAGACCAGCTATGCGGTTCTCCTCGGACTGGCCTTCGCCTGCGGGATCGGCGGCGGCTCCTTCTCCGGCTACATGCCCTCGACCGGCTATTTCTTCCCCAGGCGCCTCCAGGGAACGGCCCTCGGCATCCAGGCGGGCATCGGCAACCTGGGCATGTCGATCATCCAACTCGTCGGCCCTCTGCTCATGGGCTTCGGCCTATTCGGGATGACGTGGGCGGCCCCGCAGAGGCAGGCGTCGGGACCGATCTGGGTCCACAACGCGGCCGTCTTCTTCGTCCCCTGGACCCTCCTCGCCGCCCTCCTGGCCTTCACCCTCCTCAAAGACGTGCCGGTCAAGGCGAACGTCCGCCAGCAGCTCGACATCTTCTCGAATCCGGACACCTGGATCATGACGCTCATGTACGTCATGACCTTCGGGGTCTTCTCCGGGTTCTCCGCCCAGTTCGCCCTGATCATCAACACCTCCTACGGCAAGGACAGCGCCTTCAAGGGCATGGAGGGCCTGCCCGCGGGCGCCGGATACGCCTTCCTGGGCCCGCTCATCGGCTCGCTCGTCCGCTTCGCCTGGGGGCCTCTGTGCGACAGGTTCGGGGGCGCCCTGTGGACCTTGGTCTCGGGCGTCGGCATGGCCGTCACGCTGGGTTGGGCAGCGCTCTTCCTCGACCCGACCCACCCCGACCAGTTCCCGGTCTTCCTGACGGCGATGCTCCTCATGTTCTTCTTCACGGGCGTCGGCAACGCCGGGACCTTCAAGCAGATGCCGATGATCATGCCCAGACGCCAGGCCGGAGGGGCCATCGGATTCACCGCGGCGGTGGCCAGCCTCGGCCCGTTCATCGTCGGCGTCGCCCTGTCGAGCATGGACGCCAGCCTGTGGTTCTGGCTGTGCGCGGCCTACTGCCTGGCGTGCGCGGCGATCTGCTGGTTCCGCTACGCGCGCCCGGGAGCGCCCTTCCCCGGTTGACCGCCCCTCAGACAGAAGGAATCGATGACACGCCAAGCCTCCAGACACACCTCCAGCGACGCCTCCGGATCCCCGCTCTTCCGGATGGGGTCGTGGCTCCGTCGCGGCAAGGCCGGCGACGACGCCCGCCAGATCTTCCTGGAAGGGGGGCGCGAAGCCGACGTCTTCTATCGGCAGCGCTACAGCTACGACAAGGTCGTCCGGTCGACCCACGGGGTCAACTGCACCGGCTCCTGCTCGTGGAAGGTGTACGTCAAGGACGGGATCATCACCTGGGAGTCCCAGCAGACCGACTACCCCACCACCGGGCCGGACATGCCCGAATACGAGCCGCGGGGCTGCCCCCGCGGCGCCGCCTTCAGCTGGTACGAGTACTCCCCCACCCGGATCAGGCACCCCTACGTCCGCTCGGCCCTCGTCGACCTCTACCGCGAGGCCCGCGCACGCCTGGGCGACCCGGTGCTGGCCTGGGGGGAGATCGTCTCCGATCCCGAGAAGTCGCGCGCCTACAAAGCCCAGCGGGGACGCGGCGGCATGATCCGCGTGAGCTGGGAGGAGGCCACCGAGATCATCGCGGCCGCCTACGTTCACACGCTGAAGGCCTTCGGCCCCGACCGATGCGCGGGATTCTCCGTCATCCCCGCGATGTCGATGATCTCCTACGGCGCGGGATCGCGCTTCCACGCCCTGATCGGGGCGCCGCTGCTCTCCTTCTACGACTGGTACGCCGACCTCCCCCCGGCCAGTCCGCAGGTCTTCGGCGACCAGACCGACGTTCCCGAATCCGGCGACTGGTTCAACTCCCAGTACCTGATCATGTGGGGCTCCAACGTCCCCCTCACCCGGACCCCCGACGCGCATTTCATGGCCGAGGCGCGCTACCACGGCCAGAAAGTCGTGGTGGTCTCCCCCGACTTCGCCGACAACACGAAGTTCGCCGACGACTGGCTGCGGGTCCACCCCGGCACGGACGGAGCGCTCGCCCAGGCCATGGGGCACGTGATCCTCAAGGAGTTCCACGTCGGCAGGCGCGAACCCTCCTTCCTCGACTACATGCGGCGCTATTCCGACTCGCCCTTCCTCGTCCGGCTCGACGCCCTCGGCCAGGACGACCTCGCGGGCGCGCCCGGCGGCCAGGCAGAGGCCGGCCAGGCGGCGCCGGTGTTCGCCCCGGGCAAGTTCCTCACGGCCGACCTCATGCCCGAGGGCACCACGCAGCGCACCGAGCACAATGACTTCCGCCCCCTCGTCATGGAGGCCGATGGAACCGTCAAGGACCCCGGGGGGACTCTGGCCGACCACTACGGCCAGGAGGGCATGGGGCACTGGAACCTCGCCCTGAAGGGCGTGGACCCGGTGATGAGCGTCATGGACACCGACGAATGGCACGGCGCCCTGGTGGCCCTGCCGCGCTTCGACCTGCCCGCCGAGGCCGGGCAGGAGAGCGTGGGGGCCGGCGTCGTCCTGCGCGGGGTGCCGGCCCGCCGGGTCGACGGCCACCTTGTCACCACGGTCTACGACCTGCTGCTGGCCCAATACGCGGTGGGCCGCGACGGACTGCCCGGCCAGTGGCCCACCGGATACGACGACCCGTCGACGCCCGGCACCCCGGCCTGGCAGGAGGAGATCACGGGCGTCGGCGCGGGGGCCGCCGTCAGGATCGGACGCGAATTCGCCCTCAACGCCCTGGAATCCGGCGGACGCTCCATGATCCTCATGGGAGCCGGAACCAACCACTACTACCATTCCGACCAGATCTACCGGACGTTCCTCGCCCTGACCACCATGTGCGCCACCCAAGGGGTCAACGGCGGCGGCTGGGCGCACTACGTCGGCCAGGAGAAGGTCCGCCCGATCACGGGCTGGGCGAACTACGCCTTCGCCCTGGACTGGCAGCGGCCGGCGCGTCAGATGATCGCCACGGGCTGGTACTACCTGACCACCGACCAGTGGCGCTACGACGGCGCCCGCGCGGAGGCCATGGCCAACCCCCTGGGGCCGGGAAGGCTTCGGGGCAAGACGATCGCGGACTGCCTAGTCGAATCCGCCCAGCGCGGATGGACGCCGAGCTATCCGACCTTCGACCGCAACCCCCTGGAACTGGGGCGCGCGGCCCGGGAGGCGGGCGTGCCGCCGGCCGAGTACGTCGCCGGAGAGCTGGCCGCCGGACGCCTCCGCTTCGCCGCCGAGGACCCCGACGCCGAGGAGAACCGGCCGCGCATCCTGGCCAACTGGCGCACCAACCTGCTCGGCTCCTCCGCCAAGGGCACCGAATACTTCATGCGTCACATGCTGGGCACGCTCAACGACGTCAACGCCGAAGAGCTGCCGGAGGGCAGCCGCCCGGCGACCATGGCGTGGAGGGAGGAAGCCGCCTCCGGCAAGCTCGACCTCATGTGGACGGCGGACTTCCGGAACACATCGACCACCCTGCACTCCGACGTCGTGCTGCCCGCCGCCACCTGGTACGAGAAACACGACCTGTCGTCGACGGACATGCACCCCTTCATGCACTCCTTCAACGCGGCCGTCGACCCGCCGTGGGAGGCCCGGACCGACTTCGAGACCTACCGGGCGCTCGCCCACCTCGTCTCCGAGATGGCCCACGGGCATCTCGACGCCCAGCTCGACGTCCTGGCGGCCCCGCTCTCCCACGACTCCCCCGACGAATACGCCACTCCCTCCGGCCGCGTGGGCGAACGGACCGGGTGGAGGCCGGGCGTGGACATGCCCAAGATCGTCGGAGTCGAACGCGACTACAGGCTCGTCGGGCACGAATTCGACACGCTCGGCCCCCTCGTCGACACGGCGGGAATGGCCACCAAGGGGGTGCTCATGATGCCCGACCGGGAAGTGGCCCACCTCGCACGCCTCAACGGAACCGCAGCGGTCGGCTCGGGGCCGGGAGAGGGCCGCCCCCTGCTCGACACCGACGTCAAAGCCGCCGACATGGTCCTGCTCTTCTCGGGCACGACCAACGGACGCCTGGCCTTCGAGGGGTTCCGGACGCTGGAGAGGCGCACCGGCACGCACATGGCGGACATGGCCGAAGGGGACGAGGAGAAGCGGATCAGCTTCGAGGACACCCGCATCCAACCGCGTTCGGTCATCACCTCCCCCGAATGGTCGGGCTCCGAACACGGCGGCAGGCGGTATTCGGCCTTCGTCCAGAACGTCGAGCGGAACAAACCGTGGCATACCCTGACCGGACGGCCACAGTTCTACATCGACCACGACTGGATGCAGGACATGGGCGAGGCGCTGCCCGTCTTCCGCCCGCCCCTGGACCTCGCGCACATGTACGGCGAGGTCCCCGTCGGCCACGTGGGGCGGTCCCCGGAGGGGACGGCCGAGGTGGCCGTGCGCTACCTCACGCCTCACAACAAGTGGGCGATCCATTCCCAGTACTTCGACAATCCCCATATGCTCACGCTGGGCCGCGGCGGGCAGACGATCTGGATGAGCCCCCGGGACGCGGAGAAGATCGGGGTCCGCGACAACGAGTGGGTCGAAGCCTACAACCGCAACGGCATCGTGACCGCCCGCGCCGTCGTCTCCCACCGCATGCCCGAAGGCACGGTGTACATGCACCACGCACAGGAACGCGTGGCCGGGACTCCGCTCACGGAGCGCTCCGGCAAGCGCGGCGGCATCCACAACTCCCTGACGCGCATCGCCATCAAACCGACCCATTTAGTCGGCGGATACGCACAGCTGTCCTACGCGTTCAACTACTACGGCCCGACCGGCAATCAGCGCGACGAGGTCACGATGATCCGCCGTCGCGGCCAGGAGGTGCAGTTCTGATGAAGGTCATGGCGCAGATCGCGATGGTGATGAACCTCGACAAGTGCATCGGGTGCCACACGTGCTCGGTGACCTGCAAGCAGGCGTGGACGAACCGGGAGGGCGCCGAGTACATGTGGTTCAACAACGTCGAGACGCGGCCGGGCGTCGGCTATCCGCGCACCTGGGAGGACCAGGATAAGTGGAAGGGCGGCTGGAGGCGCACCGTGTCCGGGAGGCTCGTTCCGCGGCAGGGCGGCAGGGCGGCCTCGCTCGCCAGGATCTTCTCCAATCCGACGCTGCCGGTCATGGACGACTACTACGAACCATGGACCTACGAGTACGACAAGCTCCTCTCAGCGCCGGCGAACTCCCGCAACGTCCCGGTGGCGCGCCCCAAGTCGCGCATCACGGGAGAGGCCATCGACACGATCGCCTGGGGCCCGAACTGGGACGACGATCTGGGCGGGTCGATGGAGACCCTCGACGCGGACCCCGTCCTCGGCCGGATGAACCTCCAGGTGGCCAAGACGATCGAAGAGTCCTTCATGTTCTACCTGCCGCGCATCTGCGAGCACTGCCTGAACCCGACGTGCGTCTCGGCCTGCCCATCGGGCGCGATGTACAAGCGCACGGAGGACGGAGTCGTCCTGGTCGACCAGGACGCCTGCCGCGGCTGGCGCATGTGCGTCTCGGCCTGCCCGTACAAGAAGGTCTATTTCAACCACGCGACGGGCAAGGCCGAGAAGTGCACGCTGTGCTATCCCCGCCTGGAGGCGGGCCAGCCGACGGTCTGCTCGGAGACCTGCGTCGGGCGTCTGCGCTACCTCGGGGTCCTCCTCTACGACGCCGACCGCGTCACCTGGGCGGCCTCCCAGAAGGACGAACGCAACCTGTACCGCGCCCACCGGGAGATCCTCCTGGATCCGCACGACCCCGACGCGGTGGCGGCGGCGCGGGCGAACGGAGTCCCCCACTCGTGGATCGTCGCGGCGCAGGAGTCGCCCGTCTGGAAGCTCATCGCCGCCTACGAGGTCGCGCTCCCCCTGCACCCCGAATTCCGCACGCTCCCCATGGTGTGGTACGTCCCGCCCTTGAGTCCGGTCGTCGACGCCGTGACGGCTTCCGGCAGCGACGGAGAGGACCACAAGGTGCTCCTCTCGGCGCTGTCGCAGATGCGGATTCCGCTGGAGTACCTCGCGGGGCTCTTCACCGCGGGCGACCCGGCCCCGGTCGAGCGCTCGCTCCGCCGCCTGGCCGCCATGCGCTCCTACATGCGGGACGTCTACAACGGAGGCCCGGGCGAGGAGGGCATCGCCCGGGCGGTGGGAATGGACGGCGAGACGATCCGGGACATGTACCGGCTCCTCGCGATCGCCAAGTACGACGACCGCTACGCGGTGCCCACGGCCCAGACGGAGCTCCCCCGCGGCATCTCGGAGCTCGAAGGCTGCCCGGTGGCCTACGACGTCGAGGCCTTCCACGGCGCCGGGGTCGAGACCCACGCCCGGCCCGAGGGCCGCAGGATGCTCCCTCTGGAGGTCATCCGATGAGCACCTACATCGGCATCCCCCGGATCCCGACGACGCGGCGAGCCGGCGTCACCGACGGGCAGGCGAGGATCCTGCGCATGGCTTGCTCGCTGCTCCTCGACTACCCCGACGAGGGGCTCGCCGACAAGCTCGCCGCCGTGCGATCCGAGACGCCGCTTCTCCCGGCCGAGATCGCCGGCCGGCTCGAGGCGTTCTGCGCCGTCGCCGACGAGTGGGGCGTCCGCGGCCTCCAGGAGCACTACGTGGAGACGTTCGATCAGCGGCGCCGCTGCGCGCTGTCGCTGACCTACTACTCGCACGGGGACACGCGATCGCGCGGGATCGCGATCCTCGCCTTCAAGGAGGTCATGCGGCGTCGGGGATTCGAGGCCGCCCGCGACGAGCTCCCCGACCACCTGCCGGTGGTGCTCGAATTCTGCGCACTGGACGAATCGGACATCGGCGGGCAGATGCTGGCGGCCAACCGGGAGGGCCTGGAGGTGCTCCGCACCGCGCTGCGCAGCGCGGGCTCGCCCTACTCCCACCTCCTGGAGGCGCTGGTCCTCACCCTGCCCGAGCCCGACGAGAGGACCCTGGCGGGCTATCGGCGCCTCGTCAGCCAGGGCCCGCCCACCGAGCTCGTCGGCGCAGGCGACCTCGACGCCACCCCGTTCCCCGTACCGGAGAGGTGAGACGATGACGACTCTCGACACCTTCCTGTGGGTCATCCTCCCCTATCTGTCCATCGCGATCATGGCCGTCGGGCTCGTGTGGCGCTACCGGACCGACCAGTTCGGCTGGACGAGCCGCTCCTCGGAGTGGAACGAGAATCGCATCCTGCGCTGGTCCTCTCCCCTCTTCCACATCGGGATCCTCTGTGTGGCGGGCGGGCACGTCGTGGGCCTGGCCGTGCCCAAGTCCTGGACGCAGGCCGCCGGCGTCTCCCAGCACATGTACCACCTGGGGGCGACCGGTCTGGGGTCCCTGGCCGCCTTGGCGACGATCACCGGGCTCGCGGGCCTCATCTGGCGGCGCGTCGTGGTCAAGTCCGTACGCCTGGCCACGAGCCGCATGGACATCGTCACCTACGCGATGCTGTGCCTGCCCATCGGGCTGGGGACATGGGCGACCGTGAGCTCGCAGGTCCTGGGAGGGCACGAAGGGTACGACTATCGCGAGACCGTCTCGGTGTGGTTCCGCTCGATTCCGGCGCTGCACCCGCGCCCCGAACTCATGCTCGACGTTCCCATGCCGTTCAAGCTGCACATCGTGGCGGGCATGCTCCTGTTCTGCATCTGGCCTTTCACGCGTCTCGTCCACGCCGTGTCGGCGCCCGTCGGCTACGTCACCCGCCCGCACATCGTCTACCGGTCGCGCGACCGCAGGAAGCCGACGTCCAAACCCCGCGGCTGGTGAGACGGCGGTGCGCGGCCTTCGCGCCTCCTTCGACGCGTGCGCATCGTCCGCGGACCGCGGCCGTCCGACCGGGCCGTCGGCTTCCGCGGAGCATCGGGCGAAGCCCGGCGCACGGCAGGCAGTACAATCGTTCGTCGTACAGACGCGCGTCTGACTCTGAGGAGGTGAGCGCATGCAGCGGGGGCATCCGGGGGATCTGCAATCGGTTCTGACGACGGTCGCCTCGCTGACATCCGCCCAGCATGCGCTGCTCAGCCAGATCTCCCGGCACTCCTCGCCCGTGACCGTCACGGAGCTAGCCGAGGAGAACGGGCATCACGTCTCCTCCGTCCGCGAGACGCTGGAGGCCCTGTACGCCTTGGGGCTCGTCACCCGCGAGCAGATGCCGATCAGCGGCCGCGGACGCCCCGCGCACGGGTACATCACGTACACGCCGACGGATCCGGCCTTTCCCGCCCGAATGCTCGAACAGGCCACGCAGGCGGTCTTCTCCTGGCTGCGCGAATCGGCCGACGACCCGAAGGCGGCCGCCTTCGGGATCGGTGCGCACTGGGCCGACGCCGCCTTGAAGATGAACCGCGTCCCCGACCATGCGACGAGCGCCTTCCGCCCCGGCTTCCGCCTGGTCGACCACATGGACAAGATCCGGCTCTTCCTGACCGCCATGGGCTTCGCCGCGGCGGCCCACCCCGAGGAGGCGACATCCCTCGTCCTGGGAGCCTGCCCCTACACGGACCCCGACGACCCCGATCCGCTCGCGCTGGAGCTGCGGCGCGGCGTCGTCGAGCGGATCCTGGAGCGCACGTCGGCCGGAAAGGCGGACGTCGCCTACCTCCCCGATCCGGCGAACCCCGTGCGCGTCCTCGTCAGACTCACCGAGCGGGACGAGCCGGGGAGGCGTCCGCGGCCCACGCGCGTGCGGTTCTTCGGCGGCGCCGAGGAGGCCGCGGAGGCCGCCGTGATCGACGTCGACCCAGACGAGACTCCCGCCACGCTCGGCGAGCTCCTCGCCGAGCTCTCCGCGCGGCGTCCACGGCTGGCCGCGGTACTCGACGTCTCGAGCTTCATCGTCGACCACAGGACGGCGACCCGTCGCACGCCGCTGCACGCGGGCGCCGACGTCGAAGTGCTGCCGCCTTTCTCAGGAGGGTAGATGATCAACGTCGTCCACACGGGCATCGTGTCCGCACCTCTCGACGCGGCCGCCATCCACGCCGCGGTCCACGACGAGCGGTGCGGCGCCACCGCCGTATTCCTCGGGACGATCCGCGAACGGACCGGCTCGGTCCCCGTCGTCGCCCTCGAGTACACCGCGCATCCCAGCGCCCCGAACATCCTGCGCGACATCGCCGAGGGCCTGACCAGGCGGCAGGGCGTTCACCGGATCGAGGCCTGGCACCGGACGGGCCGCCTCCAAGTCGGCGAAGTGGCCATGATCGTGGCCGTCGCCGCCGAACACCGATCGCAGGCCTTCGCCGCCGCGCAGGCCCTGGTCGACGAAGTCAAGGCCCGCCTGCCCGTGTGGAAGAAGCAGATCCACGCGGACGGGACCCACAGCTGGTCGGGCTTGGAGAATGCTCGCTAGAAGACGCGTCGGCCGCAGGGGGCGCATTGATAGAATCGGGCGGCCCAACCCTCGTCACCCGACGGCAAGGAGCGCAACATGTCCCCGTCTTTGAGCCCCGACGAACACCGGAGACTGGTCGAATCCCTCGGACGCACGCTCGCCCCCCGCGCCGTCCCGCTGTCGCGAGCGCTCGGATGCGTCCTGGCCGAACCGCTCGCAGCGCGGCTTCCCGTTCCCCCCTTCACGAACTCGGCGATGGACGGCTTCGCCGTGCACGCGTCCGATCTCGCCGAGCTTCCGGCGACGCTCCCCGTCGCAGGGGACATCCCGGCCGGCGACGCGGGCGGACACGCGGTGGCTCCGGGAACCGCGTGGAGGATCATGACGGGCGCGCCCATGCCCTCCGGCGCGGACACCGTCGTCAAGGTGGAGATGACCGACCATGCGCCGCACGTGACCGAGCCGCCCGGCCGGGTGACGATCCGTCGGGCGCCCGCTCCGGGGGCGAACGTCCGCCACGCCGGCGAGGACGTCGAGCCGGGAGCGCCCGTTCTCCCCGCGGGGGTCGTGCTCGGCGCCGCCGCTCTGTCGGCGGCCGCGTCCGTCGGCTACTCGCTGCTGCCGGTCGTCCCCCGTCCGCGAGTCGGGATCGTCACGGCGGGCTCCGAGCTCGCCGATCCCGGGGCCCGCCTCGGCGACGGCGAGATCCCCGACTCGAACTCGGTCCTCCTTTGCGGCCTCGTCGAGGCCGCCGGGGGGATCGTCGCAGCTCGCGTCCGATCCGCCGACGCCCCGGAGGCCCTCTTGGCGTCGCTGGCCGGTTGGCCGGAACTGGACGTCGTCATCACCGCGGGCGGGATCTCCGCGGGAGCCTACGAGGTCGTGCGGCAGGCCCTCGCCTCTGCCGCGATGCGCTTCCACCGCGTCGCCCAGCAGCCGGGCGGCCCGCAGGGCGTGGGAACCGTGTCCCTGCGCGGCCGAGGCGTCCCCGCCCTGTGCCTTCCGGGCAATCCGGTCAGCGTCTTCGTCAGCTTCCACGTCTACGCCGCCGGGCTGCTCGCGATGCTGGCGGGGAAGGCGTCCTGTGCGGCGCCGAGACGGCTCGAGGCCGTCGCAGGCGTAGGCTGGGCGTCACCGGCCGGGAAGGCGCAGTTCATGCCGGTGGTTTACGACGGAGGATCCGTCCGTCCCGTCCATCGGCTCGGGTCGAGTTCGCACTTGGCGGCGTCCGTCGCCCTCGCCGATGGCCTGGCCGTCGTCGACGCCGACGTCACGCGGGTCGCCCCCGGAGACCGCGTCGGCTTCCTGCCGACCCGCCTCGACCGTTGACCTCCGTCCCTCGGCGTCTGCGACGAGCCTCCGGGAGGCGTTCCGCCCTCACACGGGAGAATCCATGGATCTGACTCATCTGCGCTCCGACGGCACCGCGTTCATGGTGGACGTGACGGCCAAAGAGCCCACGGTCCGCCAGGCGACGGCCGTCGGCCGCGTCGACTGCTCGCCGAATGTCCTGCGATGCCTGCGGGAGGGGACCGTGCCGAAGGGCGACGTGCTGGCGGTGGCGCGGATCGCGGGGATCCAGGCCGCCAAGCGGACCCCCGACCTGCTGCCGCTCGCCCATGTCGTCGGCGTTCACGGCTGCGAGGTGGACGTGGAGGCGAAGGCCGACCACGTCGCGATTCGCGCGACGGTTCGCACGGCCGACCGCACCGGCGTCGAGATGGAGGCGTTGACGGCGGTGACCGTGGCGGCGCTGGCCGTCGTGGACATGGTCAAGGGCGTCGACCGGTCCGCCGTCATCCGAGAGGCGATGATCGTGCGGAAGTCCGGCGGACGCTCCGGCGTCTGGGTCCGGGGGGACGGAGGAGACCGGGAAGGCCAGAAGCCGGGCGACGCCGGCTGACCCGCACCGCCCGGCATGCGGACGCCGAAGGCGGCGCACAGGGAGGGCTGTCTGGAACGACGCGCGCCCGCGCAGGCTGGGCTCCGAGCGTGGGAGACACGGACGCAGGCCTCCGGTGCGGACCTCGCGCGATGCGGGCACGGGACGCGCGAACCCGGCCGGCAATGCGGACCGGACCTTGTGCGAAGAGAAGGGGGGGCTTGTGCGAAGAGGGGCCGTGAGCAGCCCAGGGCCGCGTCAGCCATGACACCGCCCTCCAGCGGGGTGGCGAGAGCAGCCCTCGGGGCCGGGCCGCGCATGCGGGAAGAGGGGCGGCGTCCCATCGTGGGACGCCGCCCCTCTCCGCGTACTCCGGCGGGTCGCTTTACCTCGCCGTCACTTCTCGACGACCGCGAGAACGTCGCGCGAGGACAGGATAATGTACTCGTCCGCCCCGTACTTGATCTCGGTGCCGCCGTACTTGGAGTAGATGACGACGTCGCCGACCTTGACGTCGACCGGGACGCGGCTGCCGTTGTCGTCAACGCGGCCCGGACCGACGGCGAGCACCTTGCCCTCCTGCGGCTTCTCCTTCGCGGTGTCCGGCAGGACAAGGCCGGAGGCCGTCGTGGTTTCTGCTTCCAGCTGCTGGATCACGATGCGATCCTCAAGCGGCTTGATGGAGACCGACACTGCGGATCCCCCTTCTTCAACTCGTGCTGTAGTGATGGAACGCCTGGCCGCGGGACCCGCCGTCGCGGGGGCCGGGCCCGAACCGGGCACGCGCAGCTTTCGCTGCGTCTGACAAGAGATTAGCACTCGCAGGGTTCGAGTGCCAGCTCTACGCTGAGGGCGTGACGGACGGCGAGTCGTGTGAGACTTGGTGCATGGACACCGCCGATTCCCCGGGCTTCGACGCCGAGTCGAGGGAGCTCGCCGTCGCGCGCTGGCTGATCGGCGCCGGCGGGCGGGCCGTCGTCGACGCGCTTCCCCGGTACCGCCGCGAAGAGGCTCTCGCTCTCGCGGCGAGGCTGCGCGCGGAGGGGCTCGACGCGGATCGAACGGCCGCCGCGCTCACTCTGTCGCGGCTGCGAACCCGGGCCACGGCCACATTCGGCGAGCGCGCGGGCTCGATGTTCTTCACCGCCGCCGGCTACGAACAGGCCACGCGGCTGAGCGTGGGCGCCCTGCACGCGGAGCGCTTCCTCGCCGCGGGCGCGAGGCGGATCGTGGATTTCGGCTGCGGAGTCGGCGCGAACTCGCTCGCCTTCTGCCTCGCGGGCCTGGACGTGACGGCGATCGAAGTCGACCCCGTCGCCGCCCTCTACGCCGCGGCGAACGCGCCCCGGGCGGCGGTCGTCTGCGTGGACGGCCTGGCGACCCGGCTCCCCGAGGCGGACGGGATATGGCTCGATCCGTCCAGGCGGACCGGGGACGGCCGCCGGATAGCCTCCCCGGAGGGCTGGGCCCCGCCGCTGTCCCGCGCCCTGAGCATAGCCGGGGGCTTCCCCGTGGCGGGGATCAAGGCGGCGCCGGGCATTGCGCACGACGCGCTCCCAGCCGGCGCCCTCGTCGAATGGGTCAGCGAGGCCGGCCAGCTGCTCGAGGCGGTCGTCTGGCTCGGCGTGGGCGCGGGAAGGGCGGCGGTGGTCGACGGCGAGGCGTTCGACTCCGGCGCCAGCGCGGCGGACGAGCCGGTCTCCTTCGTCAAGCCGCGCGAGATCGGCCCGATCCTCCTGGAGCCGGACCCCGCCGTCATCCGCTCGGGCGGAATCGCCAGACTGTGCGAGCGCTACGGCGTGGCGCCCGTCTCCGGCGGCGTCGCCTACCTGTCGGGCGAGGCGACGCCGCCGCATTGTTCGGCCTTCGAGGTCCTCGACGTCCTCATCCCGGAGGTCAAGCGGATCAAGCGGGCCTTGGCCGCGCGAGGGATCGGGCGAGTGGAGGTCAAGAAACGCGGAACGGAGGTCGACGTCGCGGCGATGGCGAAGAAGCTCTCGCGCCGCGGCGGGGATCCCGGCGTCGTCGTGTTCTCGCCGGTCCTGGGCCGCGGCAGGGCGATCGTCGCGCGGCGAGTCGACGCCCCGAACGGCCCGCCGCGACGGGCCTGAGCACCGTGACGAAGCGGCGATCGCGCAATCGAGCCGCGTCTGCCGACGGGCCGGCCGCCTGGCGCACGGGCGTCACATGACGACGCGGTTCAAGTCCATTCCGGTGTCGACCGTGATGTCCAGGCCGGAGGGGGCGACGCCGCTTCGCACGAGCTCCCAGCCGAGTGAGGCGATCATCGCCCCGTTGTCGGTGCAGTACCGGATGGGGGGGATCCTGAGGGCCACGCCGGCCTTCGCGGCGCGCTCCGCGGCGAGCTCGCGCAGGCGCGAGTTGGCGGAGAAACCGCCGCCGATCACCAGGGCGTCGCAGTCGAACGCCTCGCAGGCGGCCAGGGCCTTGGCCGTCAGGACGTCGCAGATCGCCTCGGAGAAGCTCGCGGCCACGTCCTCCCCGTTCAGATCCTCGCCGCGTTCGGCCACGCCCTCGACGTAGCGCGCGACGGCCGTCTTCAGGCCCGAGAAGGAGAAGTCGTAGGGGTGGCGGGCCTTGTCCTTGCCCTGGGAGAGCCCGCGCGGGAACCGGATCGCCCGGCGATCGCCCGACCTCGCCAAGCGGTCGACGTGCGGGCCGCCGGGGTAGGGCAGCCCGAGCAGGCGTCCGACCTTGTCGAAGGCCTCGCCGGCGGCGTCGTCGAGGGTCCCGCCCAGTTCTTCGACGTCGGTCGCGATGTCCTCGACGCGAAGGATCGACGAGTGCCCTCCGGAGACGACGAGTCCGATGAAGCGGTCCGGGAAGGGCCCGTCGACGAGCTCGTCCACGCACAGGTGGCCGATGATGTGGTTGACGCCGTAGAGCGGCTTGCCCGCGGCGAGCGCGAGGGCCTTCGCGGCCGACACGCCGACGGTCAGGGAGCCGATCAGGCCGGGCCCTGCGGTGACGGCGATCGCATCGACGTCCTCCAGCGCGACGTCGGCGCGTTCGAGCGCCTCGTCCAGGGTGGGGACGAAGGCCTCCAGGTGGGCACGCGAGGCTATCTCGGGGATGATCCCGCCGTAGCGGGCGAATTCGTCCATCGACGTCGCGGTGACGTCCGCCAGGAGCTCCCCGTCGCGGACCACGGCGACGCCCGTCTCGTCACACGACGTCTCGATGCCCAGAACCGTAATGCTCACGTCCCACGAGTCTAGTCGACGGGAAAGCGCGACAGGGGCCCCGACGGGCGGAGGCTCCGGCCCTCGGCGGCGTCGACGCAAAGGACCTGCGTCCTAAGGCCTCGGCGCGATGCGGCGCTAGGTTTTGTACTGTTGAGTTAATTCCTTCCCCCTCTCGACAAGCCGCACGCATCGGCTCGAGACACCCGCCTTTCCGCGTACTTCCGCATACGCGGCCGATGCTCGACGCACCATCAAAGGAGATGCAGATGACCACCGAAAAGCCACGGTCCGACGAAGAATTCCAGCGCTATCTCATGGAGATCCGCGAACTCGCGCAGGGTCCCTTCGACGAGATGCAAGTGGAGATCGAGGTGACGAACAAGTTCCCCCAGGAGTTCTTCGACCTCGCCAACGAGCACAACCTCTACCGCTTCTATCTTCCCGAGAAGTACGGCGGCTGGGGCATGTCGACCCTTCAGATCATGAAGGTCCAGGAGGAGTTCTCCCGCGGTCCGGGCGGCATGCGGATGCACCTGCACCACGCCGCCGGCCTGAACTGGCGCATCATGGACGACTTCGCCCAGCCCGAGCTCAAGGAGTGGGCGATGCCCCGCTTCCAGGACAAGACCCTCTACGTCAACTTCGCGCTGACTGAGAAGGAGGCCGGCTCCGGCGCGGATATCAAGACCAACGCGGTGCGCGACGGCGGCGACTGGGTGATCAACGGAGAGAAGACCCTGATCTCCCACACCGACTGCTCCGACGGCACCTACCTCATCACTCTCACCGACCCCGAAGCCGAGAAGTCGAAGCGGCTGACGGCCTTCTTCGTGCCCGTGGACACCCCCGGATACGAAATTGTCGACATGCCCCACATGATGGGCTGCCGCGGCGCCGGCCACGCGGGCCTGCGCTTCACCGACTGCCGCGTCCCCGACGCCTACCGCCTGGGCGAAGTGGGCGAGGGCCTCCACGTGGCCATGTACTCCCTGGGCCTGTCCCGCGTGCACATCGCCGATTCGAACCTGGGAATGGCTCAGCGCATGCTGGAGATCTCCATCGCGCGCGCGAAGGACCGCGTCACCTTCGGCAAGCCGCTCGTCAGCCGCCAGGCCATCCAGACGATGATCGCCGAATCGGGCAAGTGGGTCTACATGCTGCGCTCGATGATCCACGACACCGCCGCGCGCTACGACGCCGGCGAGGACCCGATGACCCAGGCCTCCCTGTGCAAGCTCGCGTCCATCGACGGCGTCAAGGTCGTCTCCGACAATATGCTGGAGATCCTCGGCGGCATCGGATACTTCGAGGAATGCGAGTACGGGCCCGCCGAGAGGCTCTATCGCGATTGCCGCGCCATGTGGCTGGAGGAAGGCCCGCCGACCGTCCAGCGCACCACCGCATCGCGCGGGCTCATCGCCACGGGCGGGGACCTCTGGAACTCCTGACATTCCGCTCGGCCCCGGATTCCGGGGCCGAGCCCGCACCGCGAAGGAGCAGTGAAACATGAACCCCCTCAACGGCATCAAAGTCGTGGACATGACGGCCTTCCTGGCCGCCCCCACAGTGGCCCGCATCCTCGGGGAATGGGGCGCCGACGTCGTCAAAGTCGAGGCCCCCAAAGGGGATCCCGGGCGCAGGCAGGGCGCGGTGTTCGGAACGCCCTACACGGACGACGAGAACCTCGGCTTCGACATGTCGAACATGAACAAGCGCTTCGTCACGCTCGACCTGAGAGTCGATTCCGGGCGCGAGGTCATGGACCGCCTCTTGGCGGAGGCCGACGTCTTCTTGACGTCCACCCGCGTGAAGTCCCTGAAGAAGCTCGGCTACGACTTCGATTCCCTCCACGAGAAGTTCCCCCGCCTGGTCATGGCACAAGTCCTCGGGTTCGGGGCGAAGGGCCCCCTCAAGGACGCCGCCGGATTCGACATGACGGCATGCATGTCCCGCGGCGGCGTGCTGGGAACCACGGTCAACCGCGGCAGCCTTCCGATGATCCCGCCGAACGGCTACGGAGACTTCCAGGTCTCCTTCGTTTTGGCCTCGGGCATCCTCGCCGCGCTCGTGGCACGCGAGAAGAGCGGGAAAGGCGACTACGTGACGACGTCCCTCTTCCACTCCGGCGTGTTCATGCTCAACACCGCCATGGTGGCCGCGCAGTACGGAAGCGTCTACCCCAAGGACCGCCGGGAGGTCATCAACCCGTTCAACAACACCTACGTGGCCGGCGACGGGCTCATCATGACCCTGTGCGCGCCCGAGTACGACCGCGACTTCGACAAGGTGATGACCCTGATCGAACGCGAGGACCTCGTGGGCGACACGCGGTACAACGTCTGCGACGACATCAACGCCGAGGGTCTCAACGGGGAAGTCGTCGACATCCTCGACGAGGCCTTCGCCGAGCGCGACCGCAAGCACTGGCTCGACCTCTTCCGCGCCAACGACGTGCCGATCGAGGCGTGTCAGCTGCCCGCCGACGTCTACGAGGACGAACAAGCCTGGGCCAACGACGTCCTGAGGAAGGTCGCCTGCGCCTCGGGGGCGGAGCGGATGATCCCGACCAACCCCGTGCGCTTCCAGTCTCAGGGGGATCCCGAGCTGCGCCTGATCCGCGCCCAGGGATCGGACACCGAGGCCGTCCTCTCCGAACTCGGCTATCCGCCCGAACGCATCGAGGCCATCCTCTCCTCCGGCGGCGCCATCGCCGCCGCGCCGAGGAACTGACCCGATCCGCAATCCTCCGCGTCGGCCCCACGCAGGCGCCGTCGCGGAGGAACCGTACCAACCCACGCCGCGCGGTTCGACGCCGTTCCGCGCGACCACCCCCCTGGAGAGAACCATGCCTCCCCTCGCTTCCACGCAGTCCCAATCCGCGCCCGCGTCCTCCCGAAAGTACTGGACGACCGCGGGCCTGCTCTATCTGTCATACTTCGTCCTCGGCTTCTCGCTCTTCGCGCAAGCCCAGTTCAAACCCGCTCTGGCCGACCAATGGGGCACGAACACCGAAGGCGTCGCCAGCGCGATCGCATGGATGATGGTCGGCCGGCTTCTGGCCTATCCCTTCGCCGGCCCGATCGCCGACCGCGTCTCGCGCCGGGTGGGCGCCGTCATCGGAGCCTGCCTGCTGGCGGTGTCCTTCGTCGGAATCGTCTACGTCGGCGGTGCGGCCCTCGGCACGGTCATGTGCGTGGTCGCGGGCCTGGGCAACGGCTTCCTCGACCCGGCCGTCTACCCCGCGCTCTCGGAGATCTTCCCCAAGAAGGCCCACATCGCCAATCTGTTCCTCAAGTTCGCCATCCTCGTGGCGCAGTTCCTCCTCCCCCTGCTGATGAAGTGGACGGGAGGGGCCGACCGCGACGGCGGCTTCCGCGTCATCTACCTCGGCTTCACCGTGCTCGTGGTCGTCACGGTCGTCGGGCTCTTCTTCGCGCCCTTCCCGCCGAACGACTCCAAGGGGAAAGCGGACGGGCGCAAGCTCGCGCGAGTTCGAATCGACTCGACGATGATCATGCTCATGGTCCTCGGGGCGACGACGATCACGACCTTCACGCTGTGGGGCAACACGAACCAGGAGCTCGGCAAGTCCTACCACATGGCGGACCCGGCGATCACCCAGAGCTGGTACGCCGCAGGCGCCATGGTGGCCGTGCTCGTCTCCACCGGTCTGCTCACGCGGGTGCGAGCCACCCAGATCATCATCTTCTACCCGCTGATCTCGGCCGTGACCCTCCTGGCCGTCTTCTTCGTCCACCAGGCCTGGATCGTGCCGGTCGCCGGATTCATCATCGGATGGACGGCGGCGGGAGGGGTTCTGCAGCTGGTCGCCTCCACAGCCAACTCCCTCTTCCCGCAGGCCCGCGGGCTCATGACCTCGCTCGTCATGATCGCATCGGCCGTGGGCGGATTCGGCTTCCAACAGGCCGCCGCCGGATGGGTCAAGAGCGCACCGGGCAACGTCCTGCTGCTGAACGCCGCGGTCACGCTGGTCGGCGTCGTCCTCGCCGTCTTCGTCGACCGCTCCGAGAAAGCCCGGACCGACGCGTCAACCGACTGATCCACGGTCCCGGAGCGGACGACGCGCTCCGGGACACCCCACGGAGGTGATGCGCATGGCCGAACGAGACGGCCTCGCATGGGAGTCCTCGAACCAGGAGGCGGGGCGCAAGGCGGCGCTGTCGGGCGCACTCGGCTCGATGCTCGAGTTCTACGACTTCTTCATCTACACGCAGGCGGCGGCGCTCGTCTTCCCCACCGTCTTCTTCCCGGCGGACAATCGCACCCTGGCCATCGCCGCATCGCTCGGCACCTACGGCGTGGGATACGTCGCCCGACCCGTAGGGGCCTTCGTCCTCGGCGCGATCGGAGACCGCGCCGGAAGGCGATTCACGCTGATCCTGACGATGAGCCTCATGAGCGTCTCGACCTTCATCCTGGGTCTTCTGCCCGGATACGCGCAGATCGGCGCCGCCGCGCCCATCCTGCTGGTCGCGTGCCGGCTCGTGCAGGGGTTCGCCGTAGCCGGGGAGATATCCGGCTCGTCGACTCTCATCATCGAGCAGACCCCCGTGGGCATCCGCGGCCGGCGAGCCTCCGTCATCCTGCAGGGCACCCAATTCGGTCAGATCATCGCCGCGCTGATCTTCATCCCCCTGTCCGCCGTCCTGTCGACGAGGGACTTCCAGGCCTGGGGATGGCGCCTGCCCTTCCTCCTGTCGGCCGTCCTCGCCGCGGCCGGGTTCACAGCCCGCTTGGCCACGATCGAGTCCAAGCCGAAGGACTCGAAGGACATCGCCACGATCCGCGAAGTCTTCCGCACGACTCCCGGAACCGTCGCCCGCGTCTTCCTCATGGCGCTCATGAACATCATCCCGGTGACGACGACCGTCTTCGGGGCGACGCTGGCGACTCAGGAATCCTACGGGGTCGGCTGGTCGGCCAGAGACTACCTGTGGATTCCGGTCCTCGGCAACGTCGCGGCAGTGGCCGTCATCCCCTTCGCGGCGAACCTCTCCGACCGATTCGGGCGCCGGCCCCTCATGATCTGGGGCTCGCTGACCTCGGGGCTGCTGTCCTTCGCCTACCTGTGGGCAGTGACCACGGGGAGCACCTGGTTGGCGCTCGCCGTCAGCCTGATCATGTGGGGCTCCCTCTTCCAGGGGTACAACGCGGTCTTCCCCTCCTACTTCCCCGAGCTCTTCCCCGCCTCGACCCGGGTGACGGGCACGGCCATCGGGCAGAACATCGGCACGGCCGCCTCGTCGCTGATGGCGATGGTCTTCGTCGCCCTGTGCCCTCCCGGGACGTCGTCCACGGCCATCGTCCTGGTGGTCGGAAGCCTGACTCTGGCCATCACAGCCGTCTCCGCAGCGGCCGCGTGGCTCTCCCCCGAAACCTTCCGCATGCGTCCGAGCGATTTCGGAGACCCGCACGCATCCGCCATACCCGAGGAGGAGTATCGCACGATCCGCGACGAAAACCTCCGCTCGGCGTCGAAGGCGCGGCGAATGCGCAAAAACGCACCCCCTAACCACACGAGAATGCAGAGGAAACCGCAATGAACCCTTTTCTCACTGATGAACAGCAGCTCCTGCTCGACTCCGTCAGAGAGTTCGCCGAAAACGAGATCGCTCCGGGCCTGGCCCAAAGGGACAGAGACAGCCAGTGCGAGATCGAGGATTTCGCCCCGGCCTTCGAACTGGGACTCCACCTGCTGGAGCTGCCCGAAGAGTACGGCGGCTCCGGAATAGACTACAGAACCGGCGCGATGGTCTTCGAAGAGCTCGGCAAGGCCGACGCCGGGTATGCGATCACCCTCGTCTCGACCTTCGTCGCCTTCCGCAACGTCCTGCTCGCGGGAACGAAGGAGCAGGCTCGCCTCTTCGCCGACGCGATCGCCGACGGCGGCCTGGGCTGCTTCGCCATCACCGAGCCCGGCGCCGGCTCCGACGCCGCCGGAATCACCACGACAGCCGTGCGCGACGGCGACGAATACGTCCTCAACGGCCAGAAATGCTGGATCACCAACGGCGGCATCGCCGACATCTACCTGATCTCGGCGAAGACCGATCCGGATGCCGGGCACCGCGGGATCTCCACCTTCCTCGTCGAAGCCGACCGCGAAGGCCTCACCCACGGCAACCACGAGGACAAGATGGGACTGCGCACGTCCAACACCTGCGATCTGAGGCTGAACGGCGTGCGCGTCCCGGCCGACCACCTCGTGGGCGAGGAAGGGGACGGCTTCCGCATCGCGATGTCGGGGCTGGACGTCTCGCGCCCCTTCATGGCCACCATCGCCGTCGGGATGATGCAGAGGGCGCTCGACGAGGCCAGCGTCTACGCCCTGCAGCGCAAGCAGTTCGGCAAGCCCATCTTCGACTTCCAGTTGGTGCAGGACCTCCTGGCCCGCATGTCCGCCAAGACGGTGGCCTGCCGGGCGCTCGTCCAGCACACCATGGCCCTCGTCGACGCGGGGGCCAACGTCCAGAAGGAAGGCGCGATCACCAAGCAGTTCGTCACCGACGCGCTCCAAGAGGTCGTCTCCGACGCCATCCAGGTCATGGGCGGGAACGGGTACACCAAGCAGTATCCCGTCGAGAAGATCATGCGCGACGCCAAGGTCTTCCAGATCATGGAGGGCACGAACCAGATCCAGTCGATCGTCATCGCCAAGCAGCTCAGGAAAGAGTACGCGAGGTCGCTGTGACCGGAATCGACGCGCAGAGCGCCGGGCGCGAGGTCTGGCGGGAGAGGGGCCTGACCTCCGCCCCGCCAGACCTCCGGGCGCGCTTCCGATCCGAGGGGCGATGGGGCGATCACTGCCTGCTCGACTGGTGGGACCTCGCCGTGCGCGCCTGCCCGGACGAATGCGCCGTCGTCGACCGCAGCGGCGTCCGCTTCACCTACGCGGAAGCGGACGAGGCATCCTCCAGGCTCGCCGCGTGGATGCGGGGCAAGGGAATCGACCCCGGCGAGACGGTCGCCCTGCAGCTGCCGAACTGGGCGGAGTTCCTCCCCTTCCTCATCGCCGTGACGAAGCTCGGCGCCGTCGTCAATCCCCTCTCGCCCAACCTCAGACGGACCGAACTCGCCCACGCGATCGCCTCGTGCAGAACCCGCCTGGCCGTCATGCCCGCCCGCCACCGCGACACCGATTTCCATCGGCTCGCCGACGGCCTCCTCTCCGACGGCGATTGGCTGGAGACGGCGCTCCTCGTCCCCGACCGGGCCGACGGCGAACCGGGCGCCCACGCGGTTGAGACCGGCCGTTCCACCCGGGCCAGCTCTCCCGTTCAAACGGATGGACCCGCTCAAGCGGGCGGGTCCACGCAGGCCGGCCTTTCCGCCGAGGACGGGCGGCCCCGTCAGCCCGACCGTTTCGGCGGGACATCGAGGATCGAGCGCCTGCTCGAATCCCAGCCCCCGCTCCCCCGATCGCGATGGGTCCGATCCTCGGGAGACGACGTCGCGGCCGTCCTGTTCACCTCCGGCTCGGAGGCCCAGGCCAAGGGCGTCATGCTGACCCACAACAACCTCATCGCCTCCGAGTCGGCCTTCGCCCAGTCCCTCGGCATCGGGCCCGGCGACAGGATGCTCATGCCCGCTCCCCTCGGCCACGCCACCGGCTTCATGCACGGCGTCGTCATGCCGATGCTCACGAGGACGACGTCCATCCTGTGCGACACCCCCAGGCCGGGAGCCATGGCCGAGCTCGTCGCCCGCCATGGAGCGACGTGCGGCATGTCGGTCCCCTCCGTGATCGACGCGCTCCTGTGCGCGTGCGAGGGCGACCGCGGACGCCTGGCCACCGTGCGCCTCCTGTGCTGCGGCGGGTCGCCGGTGCCCCGCCGTCTCATGGAGCGCGCGAGGGGCCTGGGGGTCAGACTCCATTCCGTGTACGGGTCCACGGAGTCCGCGCCGCACACGATGACCACCGTCCTCGATTCCGACGAGAGGGTGCTGACGACCGACGGCCGCGCCTGCCCCGGGACGGAGATCCGCATCGTCGACCCCGCGACGCGCCGAACCCTGCCGCCGGGCGTCGAAGGAGAGGAGGCGTCCCGCGGGCCGGCGGTATTCTCCGGATACCTCGGGCAGCCCGACCTCACCGCGCGCGTCCTGGACGAGGACGGGTGGTATTACAGCGGGGACCTCGCCGTCGCCGACGAAGAGGGATACATTCGGATCACCGGGCGGATGAAGGACCTCATCATCCGGGGAGGCGAGAACATCAGCCCCTCCGAGGTGGAGCGGGCCCTCATGGACCACCCCTCGATCGCCGCGGCGGCGGCGATCGCCATTCCCGACGACGTCATGGGGCAGCGGGTCTACGCCTACCTCGTCGCCCGCGACGGCGAGGCCCCTCTCGACGTCGCCGACCTGCGCGGGTGGTTCGTCTCCCGGGGGATGGCGAAGTTCAAGATCCCCGAATTCGTCGAGTACCTCGACGAGATGCCCCTGACGAGCTCGGGGAAGACCGACAAAGCGACGCTGCGCCGTCGGCTCAGAGCCAGCCATCCCGAACGCTGGGACGACGCCGCATCCCTCCCGCAGAACGCCGGGTAGGCCGTCGCTTCGACAAGCCGCCGCTCTGGGACAACAGGCCGCCGGGGTTTCCTCCATGATGGACGGACCGGGCGGCAGTGGGGCTCTCCTTCCGAAGCGCGACGACGGGTACGGGCCGCCTCCGGCGGACGGGTCGCACAGCCGCGACGCCGTCTCTGCAGCGATCAGCCGTCTTTGCAGCGGGCACGGCGGCGGGCCGCTGACAGCGGACGCCCCCGGCGCGCTATGCGTCGCCGTCGGGGTCTGCGAGGACCAGGCGCAGGACCGTACACTCGATGAGTGAGCGGATGTGCTTCTCCTGCCCCCTCCCGAGCATGTCGCGATCGAAGGCGACCCGGAATGTGTACCGGTTCGAGGCGCGGTTGAGGATCAGGGCGGAGAGCACCTGGTGGACGTCGAGGGCCCCGGGGGCGTCGGGCCCGCTGCGGAACGCTCCGGATTCGCGTCCGCGTCTGAGGATGTCCTCCAGCGTGTCCAGCGCGCTGCGGTTGAGCTTCTTGAAGCCCTCTATGGATTCGGCGATCCGCCCGTGCATGATGAGGTTCTCCACCCCGACGATGCGGGCGAGGTCGGGGTGGCGTTCGTAGTGCCCGAGGGTGGTGCGCACGAGGGTCTTCAGAGCGTCGACGGGTTCGAGCTCGGCGAGTTTGAGCCGAGTCTCCAGGGAGCGAATGCGCAGGTAGTTCTCGTGCAGAACCGCCTTGTACAGGTTTTCCTTCGATCCGAAGTAGTAGTAGATCATCCTCTTCGAGGTGTTCGTCCCCCGAGCGATGTCGTCCATGCGGGCGCCGTCGAGTCCGTGTTCGGCGAATTCCTTCGCTGCGGCGTCGAGGATCTCCCTCTGCGTCAGATGGGGATCGCGACGGGAGTTCCACACGCGTCCGTCCACGGCTCGTTCCTCCATGGCTGCCTCCTCGATGTCGATTCGGGATCGGGCGCGGTCGAAGGGAATCGGAGTGTTCGTGAGCTGACTCCTCGCCTACCGTCGCGGCCGCAGGCTTCCCAACGCTCCACATAGGATACAGCGAAGGGCCTCGGTGACGTCCGGTCGGCCTCCTCCCGCAAGGGGAATCGCCGTCGACTGCCCCGAGCCCCCCGCGGATGCGCAATTCCGGGGATCGGCGTCGCCGCCTCCCTGGGCCTCCCGTCCGGCGCCGGCCAGGTATTCCGTGAGCGCCGCGGCCGCACGCGCCCCGCGCCCGATCGACACCGTCGCCGTGCGCCGCACACGCCCATCGGTGTGGATCGGCTGCCTCCACAGCGTGCGATCGGCGACGAGGGCGATGCAGGTCGAGGCCCCCGCAGCCCACACGACGCCGTCGACGCAAGAGAGAACGTCCTCGATCCTGCGGACCGCTCTGCCGGTTTCGACGTGCACGCCTAAAGCGAGGATCCCGGCGATTTCGCCGTCGAGGATTCGCTTGGGCAGACGCTCTTCGGAAATGCCGCGGCGCAGCATGCCGCCCATCCGATGCTGGGCCTCCACCAGGCAGACGTCGTGCCCGGAGCGTGCGAGCTGGTAGGCGGCCGACAGCCCGCACGGTCCGGAGCCGACGACCATGACGCTCGTTCCCAGCCGCGACGCCGGCACGCGAACCCGCCACCCGCGCTCCAGCGCGAGGTCGCCGATCCTCCTCTCGAGCTCCTTGACGCCCAGAGCTCGGCCTCTGCGGCCGAGCACGCAGGCCTCCTCGCAAGCCGCGTAGCAGATCCGCCCCATGCAGGACGGCAGCGGGTTGGCCGCCACGATGGCCTCCCACGAGGCGCGGAGGGCGGCCTCCGTTCCACCCCCGGCGGAGTAGAGCCACTCCCTGACCGGTTCGTGGGCAGCGCAGGAGGCGGCGCAGGGAGCTGGAAGCGGAACGCGAGGTCGAGGGCGCGCCGCCGGCGGGGCTCCCCGCATCCGGTCACGAGGCTCGCCCGGGCTCGGCGTCGCGTTCGCGATGGCGTTCATGGCCGGGCTCTCCGCGTCGCGAACCGGAGACCCTTCGGTAAAGGCCGCCATGTCTTCGATCGTACCCACGAACCGCCCGCGAGGGAACCGGATGGCGCCACTGGGAGGAGCCCGGCGGCGTCGGGCTGAAAGCCCCGAGACGGCTATCTCTTGCGGGCTTTGTGCCCGTAGGACTTGATGAGCTCGCGATTGAGCAGGGAGATGAGTTCGAAGGGGATCTCCTTCGGGCACACGCTGGCGCACGCGCCGACGTTGGTGCAGCCGCCGAAGCCCTCGTCGTCCTGCTGGGAGAGCATGTTGACCACGCGATCGCGCCGTTCCGGGCTGCCCTGCGGGAGCAGTCCCAGGTGCATGACCTTGGCGGAGGTGAAGAGCATGGCGGAGCCGTTCGGGCAGGCCGCCACGCACGCGCCGCAGCCGATGCAGGCCGCCGCCTCGAACGCGCGTTCCGCCTTGTCCTTAGGCACGAGCTGTGAGTGCGCTTCGGGAGCCGCCCCCGTGTTGACCGAGATGTAGCCCCCGGCCTGGACGATCCGGTCGAAGGCGGAGCGGTCGACCACGAGGTCCTTGATCACGGGGAATCCCGTTGACCGCCAGGGTTCGAGGGTGATCGTGTCGCCGTCCTTGAAGGTGCGCATGTGAAGCTGGCACGTGGTCGTGCGCTTCGGGCCGTGGGGGTCTCCGTTGATGACGATCCCGCACTGGCCGCAGATGCCCTCGCGGCAGTCCGAGTCGAAGGCGAGAGGCTCCTTGCCCTCGTCGAAGAGCTCTTCGTTGAGGACGTCGAGCATTTCGAGGAACGAGGCGTGCTCGTCCACGTTGTCTAGCGTGTGCGTCTCGAAGTGTCCCTTGTCGCTCGGGCCGTTCTGACGCCAAAACTCCAGGTTGATTCTCACTTGTAACTCCGCTGCTTCATGTGGACGAATTCGTAGTTGAGGTCCTCCTTGTGGAGGACGGGGGGCCGGCCGTCGCCTGTGAACTCCCAGGCGCCGACGTAGGCGAACTTGTCGTCGTGGCGCAGTGCCTCGCCTTCCTCGGTCTGGGACTCGACGCGGAAGTGACCGCCGCAGGATTCCTCGCGATGGAGGGCGTCGATGCACATGAGCTCGCCGAGCTCCAGGAAGTCCGCCACCCGGCCCGCCTTCTCCAGGGAGACGTTGAGCTCCTCCGCTCTGCCCGGGACTTTGACGTTCTTCCAGAAGTCCTCCCGAAGGGCCCGGATGTCGCGGATCGCTTCGCGCAGACCCGCCGCCTCGCGGGCCATTCCGCACTTCTCCCACATGATCGAGCCGAGCTTCTTGTGATAGTAGTCCACGGAATGGGTGCCGTCGAGGCTCATGAAATGCCTGATCCGGCCCTCGACCGAGTCGCGGGCCTCGCGCACCGCGGGGTCGTCCTCGCCGAGGGGTTCGAAGGGGCCGTCGGCCAGGTAGTCGTTGATCGTGTCGGGGATGACGAAGTACCCGTCGGCCAGCCCCTGCATGAGCGCCGAGGCGCCCAGACGGTTCGCGCCGTGATCCGAGAAGTTGGCCTCTCCGGTCACGTACAGGCCCGGAATCGAGGACTGCAGGTCGTAGTCCACCCACAGGCCGCCCATCGTGTAGTGGACGGCCGGGTAGATGCGCATCGGCACTTCGTACGGGTCATCGTCGGTGATCTGCTTGTACATGTCGAACAGATTGCCGTATTTCGCCGAGACGGCGGCCTTGCCCATGCGTTGGATGGCGTCGGAGAAGTCGAGGTAGACGCCGCGGGCGACGCCGTCGATCTTCGGCCCCACTCCCCTGCCTTCGTCGCACATGTTCTTCGCCTGGCGGGAGGCGATGTCGCGGGGCACGAGGTTGCCGAAGGAGGGGTAGATGCGCTCCAGATAGTAGTCGCGGTCCTCCTCGGGGATGTCGCGCGGATCCTTCTCGCAGTCCTCGGCCCTCTTGGGCACCCAGATACGGCCGTCGTTGCGCAGCGACTCGGACATCAGCGTGAGCTTGGACTGGTAGTCGCCGTGCTGCGGGATGCACGTCGGATGGATCTGCGTGTAGCACGGATTGGCGAAGTAGGCGCCCTTGCGGTACGCCCGCCAGATGGCCGAGCCATTGCACCCCATCGCGTTGGTCGACAGGAAGAAGACGTTGCCGTACCCGCCGGTCGCCAGGACGACGGCGTCGGCGATGTGGGTTTCGACCTCGCCGGTGACCATGTCGCGCGCGATGATGCCCCGAGATTTGCCGTCCTTGACGATGAGCTCCATCATCTCGTGCCGGCTGTAGCTCTCGACCGTCCCGGCCGCGACCTGGCGCTGAAGCGCCTGATAGGCGCCGATGAGCAGCTGCTGGCCCGTCTGGCCGCGGGCGTAGAAGGTGCGGGAGACCTGCACGCCGCCGAAGGAGCGGTTGTCCAGGTATCCGCCGTACTCCCGGGCGAAGGGGACCCCCTGTGCCACGCACTGGTCGATGATGTTGGCGCTGACCTCGGCCAGGCGGTAGACGTTAGACTCCCGGGCGCGGAAGTCGCCGCCCTTGATCGTGTCGTAGAAGAGCCTGTAAGTCGAATCGTTGTCGTTCTTGTAGTTCTTCGCCGCGTTGATGCCGCCCTGAGCGGCGATCGAGTGGGCGCGGCGCGCGGAGTCCTGGTAGAAGAACGCCTTGACGTTGTACCCCATCTCGCCCAGTGAAGCGGCCGCCGCCCCTCCCGCGAGGCCGGTGCCGACGACGATGACGGACAGCTTGCGGCGGTTGGCCGGGTTGACGAGCCGGGCCTCGAACTTGCGCTTCTCCCACTTGCCTTCCAGCGGGCCTGCGGGGGTCTTGGTGTCGGCGATCTTCACGCCTTCGGTGTAGAGAATCTCAGTCATGTGCCTGTCCCCTTACGAGATGAATCCAAACGCGATGGCGTACGGTGGCGCCAGGAAGCCGATGAGGAGCGCGAGGCCGCACAAGGCCGCGAGGCCCCTGAGGAAGGGCTGGGCGCCTGTGCGGGCGGCCCCCAGCGTCGCCAGCGCTGAGAATGCGCCGTGCCACACGTGAAAGGAGAGGAAGGCCACCGCGGCCGTGTAGACGACGAGTGCGGCCACCGACGCCCAGTTGTCGGGGGTGAAGGAGACGATCATGCGTTCGTAGGGCGTCAGAGCGTGGTAGTCGCCGCCGATCTGGATCGCCAGGGCGGTGAAGTGCAGGATGTGGAAGACGATGAAGATGAGCAGGAAGATGCCGCCGATCTTCATCGTTCGGGAAGCCAAGGGCACCTTCTTCTTGCTCCCCTTCGTGACCTTGTACTGGGATCCGCGCGCCCTACGGTTGCGCAGGAAGAGGCAGGCGGCGGCGCCCGCGTGGCCGAGCAGGAAGAGGAGGAGGCAGATCCGGAAGATCCAGATGAACCAGCCGTGGGGCAGGATCGGGTAGAGCAGATCGTGTTTGAGCCACTCAGCGTAGTGGTTGTACGATTCGGCGCCGAAGAACATCTTCAGGTTGCCGTACATGTGGAATAAGACGAAGATGACCAGCACGATCCCGCTGAAGGCCATGACGACTTTGAACCCCACCGTCGTCTGGAGGCCCCGCTTCTGCTTGAGTGAAGTATCCACACTTCGACTTTACCCGCTACAATTCGCGGTTCCCCAACCCGCTGGAAATATGGGAATAGATCCTTGCGAAATTAAGCGTTCCGACGGGATTCGGGCTCATCCCCCTGCGCCCAACGTCCCAGATCGACCAGGGCTCTGGGCAGCGCGGAGCCCTGGAGGCAGGCGAGATCGAAGAGCGACGCTTCCGGGCTCCGTACGGCGCGGGGCCCGGCCGCGCGGGCTCCGCGGATGCGCGCTCACCGCCGCACGTCCCGGCGCATGACGAGGGCGTCGTCGTCGCGGTAGTAGCGGCGGCGCAGTCCGACGGGGACGAACCCCCTGCCTTCGTACAGGGCCCGGGCCCCCTCGCTGCGGGAGCGCACTTCCAGGAACACCGTCTCGGCCCCCTCCCGGACGGCCGCCGAGACGAGCTCGTCGAGCAGTCTGCCTCCCAGCCCCCTCCCCCGCCAGGACTCGGCCACGCCGATGGTCAGGATCTCCGCCTCGGGCCCCGGGCTCACTCCCCCCAAGGCCAGGATGCCCGGAACCGCGGAGGCGTGCGGGCCGTCGCCGTCGACGAAGGCGAGGTAGACGCCCGCGGCGCCGTCGGAGAGCTCATGCCTCCACACGCTGGCCGGCCAGGCGTCCGGACCGAACACCCGGGCGTCGAAGGCGGCGGCCGCGCCCGCCCAGCCCGCCGGCGGGCG
>NZ_KE951409.1:43860-62108 GCF_000466165.1 Actinobaculum sp. oral taxon 183 str. F0552 | reverse complement strand
GCCGGCTCGATCCCGGCCCCCGGCCCCCGCCCGGGAGCCGGTTGCGCCGCCCGAGGGGGTTCGGGGCGCCGCCCCGGCGTCCGGCGCCTGCGAGGCCGGCGAGTCTCCAGTCGGGCCGGCCTCGGCCAGAAGCAGCCTCGCGCACAAGAGCTCGAGCTGAAGGCGCGGCGAGGTCGCGCCTACCATCCCCTTGAGCGCGTCGTTGGTCAGGTCCGCCGCCCGCGAGGCGCCGCGCGCCCCCAGGTGCTCGGCCTGGACGAGCATCCGCTCGTACTGGTCGCGGGGAACCGAAGTGAGGACGTCGTCGGCCTGCTCGCCCGCCAGGGAGACCACGATGAGGTCGCGCAGCCGCTGCAGCAGGTCCTCGACGAATCGGCGCGGATCATGCCCGGACTGGACGACCCTTTCGACCACGGCGAACAGGCTCGCCCCGTCGCGGGCGGCGACGGCCTCCACCGCGTCGTCGAGGAGGGAGGCGTCGGTGAAGCCCAGGAGGGCGATCGCCTGGTCGTAGGCGAGCTCCCGCTCTTCGGATCCGCCGATCAGCTGGTCGAGAACGGAGAGGGAATCGCGCACGGAGCCGCCGCCTGCCCGTACGACGAGCGGCAGGACTCCCGCGCCGATCTCGATGCCCTCGTCAGCGCAGATGCCGGACATGAACGCTTCGAGGGTCTCGGGCGGGACGAGTCGGAAGGGGTAGTGGTGGGTGCGCGAGCGGATCGTCCCGATGACCTTTTCGGGCTCCGTCGTGGCGAAGACGAATTTGACGTGGTCGGGGGGTTCCTCGACGAGCTTGAGGAGGGCGTTGAACCCCTGGTTGGAGACCATGTGGGCTTCGTCGATGATGAAGATCTTGTAGCCGTCCCGTGCGGGGGCGAAGGCGGCGCGTTCGATGAGCTCGCGGGCGTCGTCCACTCCGCCGTGGCTCGCGGCGTCCATCTCGACCACGTCGAGGCTCCCTCCCCCGGCCAGGGAGAGCTCGCGGCAGGATTCGCATTCGCCGCACGGGGTGTCCGTGGGGGCCTGCGCGCAGTTCAGGCAGCGCGCGAGGATCCGCGCAGACGTGGTCTTCCCGCAGCCGCGCGGGCCGGAGAAGAGGTAGGCGTGTGCCGTTCTGCCAGCCCGCAGGGCCGCCATGATGGGCCTCGTGACGTGTTCCTGGCCGATCACGTCCTGGAATCTCTGCGGGCGGTATCGCCGGTACAGTGCCATGCTCACGCCACCAGTCTACGGGCAGGCGCCGGCGTTCTCACCGGCTTCGACGCCGTACCGTGCACCGCCCCGCCTTACCGATCGACATCGCGATCATCATTCGACCGCAGTGACGACGATGCTGATATAGGATCGATGTGGCAGCATGATGCTGCCATTCGCTTCTACGAAAAGGAGAGCGGGAATGTCCCAAGGTTCCTATGACCTGGTTTTCAATTCGGATTCCGTGACGGTGGTGGCAGATACCGTCTCGGCGGACAGCCAGGTTTACAACAACATTTCGGCCGGCATCGGGAAGATGACGGACGACGTCGACTCCACGATCCTGCTTCTTCCAATCGATCAGATTGGGGAGGGAAGTCACACCCGCAACGAGGGAACCAACGAGTTGAAGCATACGCTGGAGCACATCGTCACCATGATGAAACATGCCACGCATGAGCTGTCGGACGCCTGTGCCCTTGTCGGCTTGGGCGTCAAAGGCGCCGTTGAGGACTTCGATTCCACGGAGTCGAACATCACTCAGAAATTCAAGTTCATGATGTCCAGCAAACCGGTTCAGTGAACGGTTTTCCATCGAAATTTTGCGGCTTGGAAGATGCGAAGCCGATTCCACCGGGCAGCCGGTATGAGAACTGCATAAGACGCATGGCAAGGGCTTCGGAATCGTATGGCTCCCGCGCATCCTCGGGCCCCTTCGCGGTTTTGAACCCGTTTCGGGCTCATTGTGAGCGAAGGGGTGGCGGTAATAAGATACGTCTATGAAAAAACAATGGGCGAAGCTATGGTGTTCTGCGATCGCATCGGTCGTCTTTCTGGCGGCGGCCGGATGCGCCGGCCAGTCCAAGCCAGCCGAGTCGGCTTCAAGCACGACGCCGTCGCCGAGTACGAGTTCGTCGCCGACGCCATTCGTCAAAGGCACGCGGATGAGGATCCCGGGCAAGCTCTCAATCGTGGTCCCCGATGGATACATCGCCTACACAGCCGAACAGACTCGCCGATCTTTCCATCCCATCGTTATCGTACCTCGGGGAACCCCGATTGAAAAAGCCGACAAAACTCCACAACGTTTAGAAATACTTACATACTTCACTAAAGAAAATGCCGAAAAAAATCGAGATAACCATTTCAATGACTATACCAATTGGAAACAAATTAGCGAATTAAGGAAAGAAAATGCTATAAAAATTAATAATAGTATTTTATATGGAATATATTACAAACGAACAGATGAAACAGGAACAGTGTCACGTCAAACCTGGTATAGAACCGTAGGAAATAGCGGATGGAAAATCAGTATTATCGGATCCAACAATACTGAAAATATTCCACAAGAGCTTCTCGACGCCATGCGAACAATAGAATTCGCTAAGCAAAAGCAAACCGATTCCGACTAATGCCCATCCCGAGTGGCATCCTTCCGGCTTTGTTCAGCAGTCCGCAGTAAGTCGTCGATCTTCTTGCTCGCTTCGCCGAATGCCTTCCCCTGGCCGGACGTCAAACCTTGATCGCTGCCCATCCAATCTTCATATTGCGACTTTGCTACCGAATTCATCTTCACGTAAGGCTTGAGAGATCCGTCCGCATTGAGCGGAGAGTTATCTTCTCCGGCTCCCGCTCCCCATCTCTGCTGCGGTGTCTCGGCTCCAGAAGGCCACGTATTGGCTTCGGAAGCCGCCGCGAGGAACTGACTCTTCATCGTCAGAGCCACACCGTTATGAGCGTCGACAACTTTATAGTGGGCAGTCGCCGCATTAGACGTCGGCAGCATAGTTTCCAAAATCTTGGGAAGACCCCAATCTTTCCCCGCATTTATATTCAGCATTGTTCCGGCTTTCCGCCAGTCAGGAAGACCGGTTATGGAAACTAAATTACCGAATGGAACAATCGATACGCCTTTAGATACTAAAGACTGAATATATCCATTATTTTGATCTAAAACTTTTTTCATATTTTCGTTTGCATTCTGTGGAGCCACCGTCAAAGTCTCCAAAGTGTCCGTCCATGAGGCCACAGTCGTTTTGAGTCCAATGTAGTTGCGATCACGCATGTTTTTTACCATGTCAACATGCATTTGAGCCATAGAATGATTTATCATGGTTTTAGAAGCTTGTTTGTCAATGGAGACATCAACAAGAACGCCATCAAGCCCTTTTAGTCTTGATATATCATATGCGCTTACTCTTAGCATGTATTCACCTGGACGATCCGGATATTCGCTGTAATGTAAAAGATCCGCTTTGCTAGATTGCATTTGGTAAGCTATATCATGCATATACGGTCCAAGTATTGCCCCTGATATCCTCCTCAGGTGGGAGTGACTATAGCCGAATCTGCTCTGACCTCTGTTAAAACCTCCAGCGTCCATAGCTTCTTTATAACCATCAATGTATTCATGCAGTACTGTAAAATTTTCTTTATGTCGGCGCGCATCAGGCATGGATGTCACTTCATAAACTATTTTGCCAAGATGTTCACCTTTGTCAGGATAATGAATTTCACCGCCAGATAACTTATAACGTCCTCCAACTAAATATTTGGTCACATTTTGATCGTTTCCACCTTCAATTCCTACATTTGACGACAAAAATGTTCTATTCATCTGTGGATCGCCGTCCATACCGTGCAGAACATTAGCAACTGGATCCCATGTACCTAAAGGTGGTTTGCCATAGGATGTAAATGATACCTTTGTATCGTTAGTATCATGCATACCGCTCGCTTTGTAATCACGCAGATAATTTCTACTGTACTGTGCTTTTTGCTCGTAATCCCATTTAAGCAAATCATGCATCACATTATGTTTGCCATTGACGAATTCTCGTGAAAATGTCAACTCAGGGTGTTCACAAGCCCCAAGTCCCCAAGCTTGAGCAAGAAATACATAGCCGCGTGATTCTTTCTTCACCGTGCTTGAACTATAAACTCCTAAATTGTGAAATGGTTTTGCATCGAAGCTACTACGTCCTATTTTTTTGATTTGTTCTAAATATCCCTCTTGCCATTCAGAAAGGGATTTATGGATGATTTTCCCATTTTCTCCCTCTACTTTTACTTCCATTGTCGAGCCATAAGATCGCCAGGCATTCCACATTGCTACGCGCTCTCGTTGGTGAGGATCCGATGAATTCGCATCCAAATCGCGAGGAATCGATCCCGTGGCCAGCATCGTCCCACTGCCCATCGCGGACAGCGCCTTTCCTACGGCTTGACGCTGCGCCGAATCCGGATCCAAACGATCCGCGTTCGCAGCGAACGATGCGATTTTACCTGGACCGTATTTCATAGCAAATGCATTTGCCAGAAACGGATCCGTACCCAACCGCTTAGCATATCGGGAATTGAATTCATCCAAGCTTTCCTTTCGAGTGTTGCCATTTTTGTCTACATCCGACAATAATTTCACTGCATCGTCTGCATCTCTGTTCGCATCGGTCACACGCGTTTGAGTGGCGATAAACCCTCCACCGTCACCGAACATGGCAACACCCACATTGCGTCGAACATCAGCATCATTATGCCCTGTAGTCTTGGAAGATGGCAGAAATTCCTCCAATTTCTTTTTCAATTCCACCGCCGTTGCTGCAGCTAAAGCGTCTAAGGCCCTAATGTCCTTATTGTATGCCTTTGCAATCCTTTTCTGAGCGGAGTCGAGTTCATTTTCAACATCTTCCGCCTTAGGATAGCAAATGTTCTTATCTATAGCCTGACCAGGCTTCGGAACTAAAGCCATTCTATTATCGTAAGTACTTTTTGCTTGATCCCAATCACTTTGATGTTTTTTAATTTTATTTTGAGTGTTCGAATAAGCTTCATTATAATTTTCTAACTTTTCATGAATGAATTGTTCTATTCCAGCTGCTTTATGCGCGGCTGATTTAATCAATGAGGCTTCTCGTGCGTACGCTTCCTTAGCGCGACCACTCCATACGTCGGACTGAGAGCCAATCCTCCCCGAAACCGTGCTGCCATCACGAGCGACGTCCGTCTCGAGGATAGCCCCGGCCAAGTTTTTGAATGCGATGGCCAGTCCGTGGATATCCGCTTTGTCCAAAGACGGCAACTCGTCGGCACCGCCGGTAAATGACACATATGCCATCGTGAATACCTCGTTTCTCCGCCGGATCCAGAGGATTCGGAAGGTTCAGGAAATTTTCTGCATAAGGCTACTTCCCTGTGTACCACTTCGGTGAGTTGCATTTCAATATTCCAGCACTTTCGATTTCCAAACTAATTCGATCACATTTTCGATTCAATGTTTTGAATGTCATTCAATTTCATTGATATATCGGGTTTCGATTGCTACAAAACAGTTCGGCAGCTTTCTGGGATAACTTTCATCGGTAAGGTGGCTGCGCAGGAACCAGTTTGAATTTCCGCGAAACGAGTCTTGCGGCGGATATGACTTTCGCTTACGCTCATAGTTCGCATCTTCGTTCGATCCGATCGCACTCAGGCCGGTTTCGGCGCTCCTCTCCCAAAGCTTTTCGCAGCCCAAGGCGGCCCCGAAAGCGGAAGGAAAAGGGTAGGCGAAGGAAATGAAAAGGACTTCCCACGCACCCGCCAGAGCCCGCATACCCTTGCTGCCTTCCAGCCCTGGGGGAGTTTTGCGGGATGACGCCGCGTGGGAAGCCACGTCCAGATTACCCGACCGGCCAGCGGCCCGCCAGCCGCACCGGTCCCTCCGCGGCCTGGTTCTGCCAGCCAGCGGACATTCGGCTCCGCGTCACGCGTCTGCGTCCTAGAGTGGGGGCATGAGCATCGACATCCCTGGCATGGGCACGGCGGATTGGCTTGGCGCCCTCGACAATCTCGATCTTCTCGCCACCCCGGTGGCCGCGTCCCTCACGGCCGTCGCGGAGCGCGAGCCGGACCTGGCGGCGCAGGCCGTGGTGGCCGCGATCGATCCGGAATTCGCCGACACCGACGCCATGACGGCGCGCTACGCCATGGATCTGCGCCTCTCGTGCAACTGCGTGCTCGTGGCGGGCAAACGCGAGGGGCAGGAGCGCATCGCGGCGGCCGTCGTCCGCGCGACGACGAAGGCCGACGTCAACCACGTCATCAAGAGGCTCCTGAACGTGCGCAAGGCCTCCTTCTGGCCGCAGGAACGGGCCGTGGAGGCCTCGGGGATGGAGTACGGCGGGATCACCCCCGTCGGGGTGCCGGAGGGCTGGCGTCTGCTGCTCGACACGCGCGTCGTAGAAGGCTTCGCCGTGATCGGCTCGGGGCTGCGCTCCTCCAAGCTGGCGCTGCCCGGCGAACTCCTGGCGAGGCTGCCCGGCGCCGAAGTGGTCGAAGGCCTGGCCACCGAGTAGGCCGCCGGCAAACTGAGTAGGTCGCCGGCAATCGGCGCCTGCCGGCACAGCCGGTCGGCTCCTTTACGCAGTAAGGCAAAGGTGCTTCGAATCGCGCTTGGAGCCAGGCTACGCCTCTTCGCTCAAGGCGAGGCCTTCGCGAGCGCACTCGGGCTCCTCACAGCCGACTAGCCTTCCGCTCAGCCCTCGCTTCCCAGCCGCGGGAAGGGCCGGAGCGAGAATACGACCTCGACGGGCACGTCGAAGTATTCGGCGATCTGCAGGGCAAGGCTGAGCGAGGGCGAGTACTCGCCCCGCTCCAGGTAGCCGATCGTCTGGTAGTGGACTCCCAGGGCCTCGGCGAGTTCGCGACGCGACGTGCCGCGCTCGGCCCGCAGCATGGCGATGCGATTGTGTATCGCCACTCAGTACCCCCTGGCCAGGAAGCGCTCCCGGGCGGCGGCCACCGAACTCCCGGAGACCCCGCGGATCATCTTGCGCATGAGGATCGGGGCGAGCACCAGCCCGGCCACCGCCCACGCGCCGAGCACCGCCAGGGATTCGAGGGTGTGCCATGACTCCCCGGCTTCCAGCGCCACCGCTTGCCCGGGCAGGAAGGCGGACCGCATCCCCAGCCCCAGCCAATAGACCGGGAAGGCCTTCGCGATCGCCTGGACCCATCCGGCCATGCCGACCACCGGGCTGAAGATCCCCGATATGATCATCAGGCCGTACAGGAAAACGATCGGGATCACGAGGGCGACGGAGCTGCTGATCAGGCACCCGATCACTGCGCCGATCGGAATGGAGCACACCAGGCCCAGCGCGCACCAGCCGAAGGCCGCCAACCATCTCAGCGGCTCGGAGGGGACCAGGCCTCCCAGGGCGAGGGCTCCCACGGCCAGGCTGACGAGGAAGCACAGCATGTTGGCGACGCACTGGTAGAAGGTCTTGCCGACGACGTATCCGGTGATCCCCCTCGGGACGGCTTTCATCCGGACGAGCGAGCCGTCCTCCTTCTCCGCGAGGATCTCGCCGGCGACCCCGGCGAACCCGCCTATCACGAGGCCGAAACCGAGCAGCCCCGGGAAGGAGTATCCCATGCCCGTCAGGGTGAAGCCGCTGTCGGTCTCCTGGCCCGGGGCCAGGAAAAAAACGACGATAAGCATGACGGGGATCGTCATCAGGCTCACCATCGTGCCGCCGGTCATGGAGTTGCGCAGGTCGATCAGGCCCTGGCGCATGCCGCAGCGCAGCACGCCGATGGCGGTTGTCACGCGGGTATTCGCATTCACGCGAGGCTCCCTTCCCCCGCCGCGTCCAGTATGGCGAGCGTGTTCCTCTGCACGTCCGTCGCTGTGCCGCCTTCGGCCTGCCGGACCAGGCCGATGTAGGCGTCTTCGAGCGTGGCCCGTCGGACTTCCAGATCCTCGACGCGGCCGTCCCCGGCCAGCAGCCCGCGGAGGAAGCCCGTGGCGTCGGGTGTGGCGTGGACGTGCCGCTGGGCTCCGTCGGACCAGCGGACCTCGGCCTGCCCGAAGTCGAGGCGGCGCAGCTGGTCCGGCGAGCCGTCCGCGATGATCCGGTGTTCGGCCAGAATGAGGATCCGGCTGGCCACATCCTCTGCCTCGCTGAGGTCGTGGGTGGTCATGAGGATCGTCGTGCGATCGTCGGCCAGGGATTGGATGATGTCGTGGAAGCCGCGGCGGGCCAGCGGGTCGAATCCCGCGGTCGGCTCGTCGAGGAAGAGGACCTCCGGCCTGCCCACGAGCCCGGCGGCGACGTCGAGACGGCGCCGTTTGCCGCCCGACAGCTGCCCGATCCTCTTCGACTCCTCCTCGGCCAGGCCGACGGTGCGAAGCAGGTCCGGAGTCGGCCACGGGCGCGGAACCTCGGCGGTGGAGAAGGGCCGGTAGTAGGAGCCCAGGTAGTCGAGGAATTCGCCGACCCGCCATTTCGCGTGGTCGCGCCAGGATTGCAGGACGGCCCCGACCCTGGCCCGCCAAGCTTCGCCGGCCTCCCACGGGGTGGCACCCAATACCTTCACCCTCCCGGAGGAGGGCGTGCGCAGGCCTTCGAATATCTCGATCGCGGTGGTCTTGCCCGCGCCGTTGGGGCCGAGGAAAACGACCACCTCGCCGCGGAGAACCGTGAAGTCCAGGCCGTCGAGGACGAGGTTGTCTCCGTAGGCGACGCACAGGCCGGCGACCTCGACGGCCTTGACGGCGCCGACATCGGACCCTGCGCCCGGATCAGTGCCGGGCCCCGGGCCCGACTGAAGATCTACAGCAGTCATAGTCCGGAATATAGTAGAGGTACTACATCCTGTCAATGGACTGCTCCGCCGGAACGTGTACTCGAGGTCGGCCAGGTGATCGGGCGATGCCGGCCGGATGCTCAAGCGAGACCAGACAGATGCTCGGGTAAGGCCGGACAGATGCTCAGGCGAGACTGGCCGAACGGCAGGCGAGATCGGAGATTGCCGGATTGCGCGCCATCGGCTACCATAGATCAGCGCAATCTTTGCGCCCCAGGAGGATTCGCCTAGTGGCCTATGGCGCACGCTTGGAAAGCGTGTTGGGTGCAAGCCCTCGGGGGTTCGAATCCCCCATCCTCCGCCACAGTCAACTTATACAGACCCTAGTCATAAAGTGACCAGAGGTCGTTTGTTGCGGGGCTGGCCGGGGTTCTGCTGCCTTTTTCCTTGATGCTACTTATGCAGAGCCAGACTCTCAAGTAGCGAAATAGGCGTAAGAAAGTGGCGGGAAGACGTCTTGGGATATATTTTCTGACTTGGCGTCTTCAGGCACGAGTAGCGTGTAAAGGCACCTGCTCACCTCTGCCGCCGGGGGAGTTGGGCAGTCTTTAGTCGTGGCATGCTGCGTAGTTCAAGATTCCCGTTTGCAGTTACTCGTCGGCCAATGGCAGAGCGCCATACGGGCGCACCAGGAAGACGTGACGACGTGCGCGTGTGATGGCGACTCGTAGCAATCGACGTGCGCTTTCACGCTCCGAAGGTGAGGCCTTCTCGCGGAAAAAGGCGTCAGCGCTTTTCGGGTGGCCGTCGACGATTACGACTCCGTCGAACTCTTTCCCTTTCGCTTTGTGCACCGTCATCAGGGAGCAGCCGACGGGCTCGCGATAATCTGATTGGAGGGACTGCATGCTAAGTGGCCGACGAAGCAGACGAGAGGCGTTGATGTAGTTGCCGTGCCTATCCCACAGATCACTCAAACAGCCGCCTATCTGATCCGTTGCCCTGAACAATCGAACAAACTTCACATCACCAAATACATGGTTCAGCTTGCCGGTTGTTGTATCTAGTAAAACGCGAGCTTTCAGCCAATCGTCTGCCGGACGGCCGATAAATAGTGACTCACTGTCATAGACCTTCTCAAAGTGTTTCGTCACCTCACACCTTAGTTTATCGCCAGCTTTGAGGCTTTTTGCCGTGTTAGAATATTTTTTAGAAGCTTCCTGGGCATACTTAACCCCTTTAGAGTTTGACGCGTTCTTTATATCGAAGTATTCAGCAATCAGCTCGAACGTTTGGGCCAAAGCCGTCACCTTGGGAAGTGCCGTCCACTCCAGAATAGATGCGACAACCAGAGCGGCAGCGGTCGTCAGACCGGTATCCCAGAGGACGTCGTGCACAATCGGCTTCATCGGGCGGCTTCTGAACTCATGATCTTGAGAGAGGCAGTCGGACGTCTTCGCCACCATTGCATTGGTTCGCGCAAGAACCGCCACAGAAGGTCGCTCGAGGCCTTCCTTTCGTAGTTTCGATAACGTTGAAACTACGGCAAAATGTACACTCTTGTCAAAGCTATTCGGGTAGTAAGTAATCGTCTCGATCTCGCCGATGCTACCGGGAAAAGCTTTGTTGTGGAGGACTGCGTTGGCGTAGGCGAGGATCCCCGAGTTCGGGCTGCGATGGTTATTGCCTCCCAAATCAAACTCCGCCGGTCTGAGATCGTTGCGAAGATGGTGAAGCCGCTCAGCGCTCACATGTTTGTCGTAGTCAAAGATGCGCTGATCAGGATCGGCAAGGAACACCATGCGTGACAGCAGAGACAAAGTCTTGACCAGCTCCCACTGAGAGTCGTTGGTGTCCTGAAACTCATCAAGGATAACAACTGGATACTTGTCTGCGATGAGCTTTGCAACCGCCTTTGAGCCAACGAGGAGCTTGTTTGCCGCCGATGCGAACTCGCCGAAAACATAGCGGCCTTCCTCTGCGGCCAAACGCTTGGCTTCCTTCTCCCAAAGTCCGGAGTGACATGATTTAAGAAGTGTTTCCTCGCTTGGATACAGAATCCGCGGAGGAGTGCCAGTGAGCAGTCTGCCGTGTGTTTTCAGAATGTCAAGGGCAAATGAGTGGTAGGTGCGCACCTCGATTGACCGCTGCTCTTCTGCATTCAGCAGGTCACGACATCTGATCTCAACCTGTCGAACGGCTGCCCGAGAAAAGCTCAGAAACAGAATCGCTTGTTCAGGCGCAAGCTCCGAGACGTACGACTTTGCCTTCAGCAGTGACAGTGTTGTCTTGCCGGAACCAGGGCCGCCAAGCACCAACACAGGACATTCACTCTGTAGCGCGTTCTCGGCGGTATCTGATAACTTCATGCCGGCAGGCCCACCGTCATTCATTGTCAGGTTGCCCATCTGAAGCAGTCTCGGATGACATCGTCGTCTCGCCTTCGGATCGAATGGGATTACTTTGTGTCGAAGGAGTTAGATATCTGTCGATATAGAGTAAAGCGTAGCGAATAAACGAAGGCAATTCGTTTTCGCTCTGGCATTGTTCAATAAGGATCGCAGCATAACCGTAACCGTACGAGTCGCCTTTTCGCGCTTTTAACACCTTTTGAGCAAGAGCCTTTAGCTCCTTTCCCTCCATCGACGCGTTATACCCGCAGTTCGCCGGATAGTCAGGACGAGGCGATACTTTTTTAAAGAAACCGTGCAGGACGCTTTCAGGCACCTGGTCCACTAGGATGCGTTCGACTCCTGATTCCGGTGACTCCCAGAACTTGTCATATGCATCAATATTGTCTCTAGTGCCAGGCTGATCTTGGCGGTTAGGCTTGTCTCGCATGCCGAAGACCGGTTTGCCAAGCGCTTTAAAGATCGGTCCATACTTTGGCGCTTCCTGGTCGCCTCCAGCGTTGAAAAGTGACACGCCAGATAAGTCGATATGGGAGTAGCCGGCATGGAATCTTTCGAGTGCTATTGAAGTGGCGTTGACGGCCGCTACTTCTGTCGCCCCTTCGACAACGAAAACCGCTCGGCTGAGAATAGCCTCTGCAAACTGCCGTCGTTGAGCTCGATAGTTTTTTTGTTCGATGGCGCTACGGTCGATTGGCTTGCCCGTAAAGCAGCTCTTATCGTCGCGACCAAGAACGACGACATTTTCGGCTTCGTATTGCTCAATGATGTAAGGCGAGTGTGATGTGACGATAGATTGCCCCATCTCCTGAAGAACATACTTCACTACCCGTCGCTGGATGTGCGGTGGCAAGGCGATCTCAGGCTCTTCCATTACAAATATGGCTGAGTTCTGCTCCTTCAAATCGGCGATCATTGTCAGCAGGGCGAATACGAGCAAGTTAACTGACCCGGTCCCCTGTCTACTGAAAGGGACGGGGTAGTTGCTCGGCCAAGTCGCGATAAATAGTTTGACAACCTCACGGAGGTTGTCACGAGTTAAGTCAGAGGCGTAAAAGGAAGTCTGGTCGCCTTCAGAAGCGAGATTGATGAAACGGCCAAGACGCTCTTGCAGCTGAGCGCGGATCGACTTAAGCTGCCTTATCTCTCCAATTGCCGGATTGAGTTCTTTGAGCGAGCGAAGTGCTGCTGGCCACATGTTTGCGCCACCTTGTTCGCCAAGCCGAAGAATCGTATCCAGCAGTGAGCCACGTTGTAAGCTCAACGCCCGTGAGCCGGTGCGCAGTGCGCGTAGATAGATGAATCCACAGTCCCGCTTGTGAGCGCGGGTGAATATAGAACGCCCTTGCCCCAATGAAGCTTTCTCTTCGTCACTCAGACTATCTGGATCATCCAGCGGGTGGTCAAAGAAGGTATCGCCGACGAAATCGTCTTCCTCAGGGTCGTATCGACCAATGAAAACGACTGGAAGCGCCCAGTCGACGTTTGGATCATCGGCGTGGGAGATACCGTCGACTTCTTCGTCCACAAACGTCAGCTCATCCTCATTCCAGAGACGAAGGTGTTGGTGAAAGCGTAGCTGCTGCTTAAGATTTAGACTTGTTAAAACGACGCGAATAACGATTTTAAGAAAAGAGCCGTCATCTTTTTGATATCTACCGCGGTAAAAGTCATGTTCATCAATAACTGGTCGATGATAAAGACGCTCTGGTCCTAGAACCAGTTCTAGGGCTTCACATACAGTTGACTTACCAATATTGTTGCCTCCAACAAGAAGTGAATGTTTTTTAAATATTACATGTCCACTAGCAATGCCACGAAAGTTTTTAATATCTAATATTTGAATACGCATTTAATCACCCGCTGAATAGATTGGAAATGAACACACTCCATGGGGAGTATATTGAAGTATATTCTTGCGGAATCTAAAAGTCCAGTTTTCAAGAAAATTTGATGCGAAATAAATCATATTTAATGTATGTTAATACATTAACTTGAAATTTAATGTTTTATCATATATTGATATTGTTAATTAAATTTACATAAAATAATCTAAACTTAGCATTGTTTTTGAAGTCGATTGATATGGTAATATAACACTATACATTTTTGTACGAATGTTACAACATCAACGATATTTTTATCGATCAGTTAGTTTCTGTGGCGAGCGACGTAGAATGTCGCTGGCCTGTCACGAGAAAGTTGTCCTTAAGCCAAACAGAAAAATGAGAACGCACCGGCGGAGCGGTCAAAAGCCGGCTCCGAAAGCTCGAAACCGCGCCGCACTCCTGGACGTCGTATGCCGGTTAGAATCCGAGTGTGAGCGGCATGCGATCTGCGGCATCCTCCCGGGCCCCAGCAGGGGCATCCTCCGGCGGAACCCGACCGGAGGCTCCCTCCTGTGCGGCAACCTCCCGCGGCCTGGTGCAGGCGCCGGATTCGCGGCTCGCCCGGTGGGAGCGGATCACCGAGTGGCCGCTGACCTTCGCCGCGGTTCTGTTCCTGGCCGTCTACTCGGTGGAGGTGATCGGGGACCTGCGCGGACGCGACCATCTCGCGGCGGAGACCGCTATCGACATCGTGTGGGCCGTCTTCGCCGCCGACTACGCCGTCCGGCTCCGCCTGGCCCCCGATCGGGGACGCTGGTTCGCCCACCACCTGCTCGACCTGGCCGTCGTCGCCCTCCCCCTGCTCCGACCCCTGCGCCTCCTGCGCCTGGCCACCCCGATCAGCGTCCTGCAGCGGACCGCGGGCCTTGCCCTGCGCGGGCGGATCGCCGTGTACACGGCGGGAGCGGCGATCCTGCTGACCTACGTGGGGGCTCTGGCGACGCTCGACGCGGAGAAGCACGCGCCCGGGGCGACGATCACAAGCTTCCCCAAGGCCCTGTGGTGGGCATTCGTCACCATCACCTCGGTCGGCTACGGCGACCACATCCCCACGACGGGAACCGGACGCACCGTCGCCGCCCTCCTCATGATCGCCGGGATCGCCGTGATCGGCACCGTCACGGCGACGCTCGCATCCTGGATCGTCAGCCGGGTCGCCGAGGAGACCGCCGAAGAGGAAGCAGCCACCCGCCAGCAGGTCGCCGCGCTGCAACGCCAGGTCGCCGCGCTGCAACGCCAGGTCGCCGACCTGACCGGCCGGATCGCCGCCCTGCAGGCGAGCGTGGGCCCGCCTCCGGGCGGCTCGGAAGGCCCTGACGGCCAGACGGACCCTGGCGGTTCGTAAGGCCCGGGCGGCTCGGCAAACCCTGACGGCTGGGCGGATCCGAGTACCCCAGCAGATTCGGGCAGTCTGATGAATCCGGGCGGTCCGTCGGCGGAGAACCCGGGCGGCACGTTGGATTCGGGCAGCACTGCACCGGGCTCAAGCAGTCCGACAGTTCCGCATGGCACGCCGCCGGGCCCGGCAGGCAGGCCGTCGGCACCGGACGCCTCGGCCGCTGCCGGCGGCGCAGGCCGACCATACGGGCCCGACCATGCAGGCCGGATTCGCAGAGGCTGAAAGGTTGCACTCGGAGAGGATGACCGCGCCCTCGTATAGGGTCCGCTCCGCAGGCCGGGCGGCTTCCCGAGGACTCGGACGATCGCGGGGCGGATGCACACGCGGGCCGTGGCGCGCCCATCGGCGAACGCCGGGACGGATCCACGGACAGGCGAAGATCGCACTCGGGCAGGTCTCGCCGCTCGGCCCCTTCTAGATTGCCCGCGGGCAGGCGGAGATCGCCCCGCCGTCGGGCATGCAGACTCCAGCCCTCTCGACTACCGTAGAGGCTGTGAACGAAGGAACCTCCGCACGCGACGACTACCGTCGCAAGATTCAGCAGCGCCAAACCGTCCTCTTCGGCACGATCTCCGCCGTCCTGGCGCTCCTCATGGTCCTTGCGATGCTCGTGTGGACCGGGATTCTTCCCTTTCCCTTCAAGCAGAAGTTCTCCGAAGCCCCCGACCCGAACAAGGTCATCACGCCCTGCATCTCCTCCGACGCGAAAGCCACCGAACTCAATACCATCACGGTCAAGGTATTCAACTCGACGAATCGCACAGGGCTGGCCGGAGCCGTCGGGCAGGAGCTGACGGCTCGGGGCGTGAGCGTGGCGCAGACCGAGAACTGGAAGGGCGGCTCGAAATTCACCGCCTCCGCGCGGATCGCCACCGGGCCGCGGGGCATCAACGCCGCCTACACCATCGCGCAGTACTTCCCGAAGTCGGTGATCCAGTACGATTCCTCGATGTCCGACGAGATCATCTCCATCGTGGTGGGTGACGGATACCAGGACGTCCTGACCGCCGACCAGGTCAAGAAGGACAACCCCGAGGGGAAGCTGAAGTCGGCCCCGGGCTGCGTCAACGTCTCGAAGGCCGGAGCCAACTGACGCCGACGCCGGTTGCCGCGGGGACCGGCTGGCCTCAGCCTAGTCAACCGACCGCGTCGGGGCCAGACGCCGATTGCCGACTGATGACGCCCATCGCCGACTGATTGAGCGCCGCGGCAGTTGGGCTTGACTGGTCCGGCGTCGGGACCGCGTCCCGACGCCTCTCCAGGCCCTCCGCTTTCCAGGCTTTCTGTTACTCCTCGTCGGTTTGCCCCGGGGTCGCGGCTTCCCCGCTCTTCGTCGGCTTCCCGCCTTTCGCAGCCTCTTCGGCCGGGGCCTCTGGAGCCTCGCCTTCTGCGGCCTCGCCCTGCGCAGCCCGAGCATCCTCGTGTGTTTCGGAGGCGTCCTCGCGGGCTTCGGGGTGTGCGCGTTTTGCGGCGCTCCGGCGGCCCTTCCGTTCGTCCGCGCGTGAATGGAGCACGTCGAAGAATTCGACGACGATGTCGCCGTCCGGGTCGTAGTCGATGCCCAGGTCCTGGCACTCCTGGGCGAAGAAATCCTCGTGGGCGGCCTTCCAGGATTCGAAGGGGCCCTCGCCTTCGGCGTCGGAGATCTCGCTGTCGGCCTCCTGGAAGCCGACGACGCGGACCTCGCTGTTGCGCAGGAGGGCCAGCGGTTCGCCGCGTCCGTCGCACATGATCGCCAGGTCGCCCCGCTCGGGCAGGTCGATGCCTTCAGCCTCGTAGCTCGCGCGCCACCCCGACGTGGCGGTCTTCTCTCCGTCCAGCACGAGCTTGGCCAGCCTGTCCGCCAGTTCGGGCGTGTCTCCGAAGGAGAAGGCGGGCGGGCACAGGGAGGAGACGTCGTCCTGGCCGAGCACGGCCTCCAGCGGAGCGATGTGGCAGAGGTTGCGGGCGCGCACCCAGAACGCCTCCAAGGATTTCCGATCGGGGTCGGGGATCGTGGAGCCGACGGCCTCATCAGGGCCGGCGCTCGGCTCGGCCTCGTCCGGGCGGGCCTCATCCGATTCGGCTTCGCCAGGTTCGGCCTCGTCCGGGCGGGCTTTCTCGGCGCCATGCGCTTCGACCGTGCCCGGCTCGGCGTCTCCTGGCGCGCCGCCGCCCTCCTCCGGGCTGGCGTGCTCAGTGCCCGCGCGCTCGGTTTCCCGGGCGCACTTTTCCTCCCGGTCGCGCTCTTCGCCGTCGCGCATGGGCGTCTCCTCGCTCATGTGCTTCCTTCTCATAACCTTCCTTTCGCCGTCGTCTGACTCGGTCGCCGTCACCGTCCGCCGCCCTCGCGTCCCCGGTCACCGGGCGCGGCCGGCGACGCAGGCTCCTGCCGCGCGGATTCGGCGGGCCCGCCGCCTGCCGAGCCGCTGCCGCGTGCGGGGCCGCCATCCGCGGAATCGGCGGGCTCGCCAGCGGCTGCATCACCAGTCGAATCGCCGGCGGGCTGGTCGCCCTCTTCGCCCTCTTCGTCGCGGGCGGTCACGGACAGGCCTTCGATCCTCAGCGCCGCCTGGATCCACTGGGTGGTGAGGATCCGGGTGACCGCGTTGACCGCGAGTCCGCCGCCGAGGATCGACAGGAGCTTGCCTCGGGGCCGGCCCCATGAGCGCACCCCCGCCGCGAACGCCAGGACGCCGACGCCCGCCTGGACGGACGCCACGATCTCGGTGACGCGGGGATGCTCCAGGTAGACCTTGCGGTAGGCCCTGATCAGGTTCGACGCCGAGGCTCCCTCCCCCGCCACCGCGTGGGCGACGCTCGACTGCAGGCGGGCCGCGAACGGCTTGGGCTCGAAGAGCACCGCGCCCGGGATGACGCGGGGAACCAGCAGGCCGTGCAGGCAGTCGGCGACCTCACCCGGCAGTCCGAAGACCCTGACGAGCAGCTCCGGGGCCTTCTGGGTGTCTCCGGCGAGGATGGCGCGGATCGCAGCCGGGTCGACGGGCAGGAATCTGGCGATCCTCCCGGCGAAGGCGCCGGCTCCGAGTTCGTCGGCCGCGAAGGAGCGCGCGGCGGGCTCCGCCGCCAGCCACGGCAGGTACTGCAGGTCGTCGCTCCACGTCCAGGTCAGGCGCGTTCCGTCGGTGCGCACGGTGAGGATCGGGGTGTCCAGCCCCGTCGGGTCGACGCTCAGGACGAGCGCGAAGTCGGCGCTGGCCCCCGGCGCGTTCGAGCGGGCGGGCTTGGCTTCGGCGACGACCGCCGTCAACCCGTTGATCCGGAAGGCGGCCAGCTCGGTGTCCAGGCTCGCCGCCGCGCCGGGCAGCGCGCCGAAGGAGACGTCCGAGACGACGAGCAGCGGACCGTCGCCGAAGTCGGGGAGTTCGCCTTCGATCCCGTCGTCCTGCGCGTCCGGGCCGTCGAAGCCGCCCGCGGGGCCTCCGACGGTTCCGGCGGTGCCGGGCGAACCGCCTGCTCCGGAGGTTCCGTCGGGTGAGGCGGCGCCTGTCCCGGCGGTTCCAGGGGTTCCGGCGATTGAGAAGGTTCCGCCGGTCCCGGAGCCGCTGCCGGTCGGGGGTCGGTCTGCGGGGGCGCCGGCGGCCTGGCCGGCTCGCCGACCCGCGGCAGTCTCCGGGGCCGGGGTTCGATCCGCGTCCGTCTCCGCGCCCCGATCCTCGGCGGGCTCAGCGCCCGCCTCCGGGGCCGCAGGGCCCTCGCCAGGTTGGCCGAGCTCGACGGCTTGGAGGACGAGGCGGGGGTCGACGTCGTCGCCTTCGACGTCGACTTCACCGAGGTCGATGG
>NZ_KE951409.1:3251-43835 GCF_000466165.1 Actinobaculum sp. oral taxon 183 str. F0552 | reverse complement strand
GGGTCGACGTCGTCGCCTTCGACGTCGACTTCACCGAGGTCGATGGCCCCCCAGGCGATCACCCCGCCGATGTCGATCTGCAGTTTGCGCAGGGCGTCGTCCATCGTCTCGACCAGCTCGGAGAGCGAGGGCCCGGCGGCCACCTCGCCGTCCTCGGTCAGCGTGGCGACGCGGCGGCGCCGGCCGGTCACGGCCAGCTCGACCCGGTAGCCGTCCTCGCCGGACGCGGCGCCGCGGGCGATGATCCGGCGCTCGGCGAAGAAGTCTTCGATCTGTTCGACGGAGGCGAGTGTGGGATCGAGCCGGGTGATCGATCCGCTTACCGGACGCCAGATGGCCATGGGAACTCCTAACTCCTGTCGTCTGCGGCCACGCGTGGCTCGACCGCAGGTGCCTGGCCGGCCGCGCGCGGTTCGGCGGCCGCGCGCAGGCGGTCGATCTGGTAGAGGGCGATGCCGGTCGCGACGGCGGCGTTGAGCGACTCCAGGTCGGCGTCGATCGGGATGGAGGCGATCACGTCGCAGGTCTGGCGGGTCAGGCGCGCCAAGCCCTTGCCCTCCGAGCCGGTGACCAGGACGAGGGGCGCGTCGGCGAAGCCCAGGCCGTCGATGCGCGCCTGGCCGCCGGCGTCGAGGCCGACCGCGAAGTATCCGGCCTTCTTCAGTGCGCCGAGGGCGTTGACGAGATTGGGCACCCGCGCCACCGGGACGCGCGCGGCCGCGCCCGCCGAGACCTTCCACACCGCGGCGGTCACGCCCGCCGAGCGGCGTTCGGGGACGACCACTCCGTCCGCCCCGAAAGCGCTCGCCGAGCGCAGGACCGCGCCCAGGTTGTGCGGGTCGGTCACCGAGTCGAGGGCGACGATCAGCCCCGCGCGCCCGGCTCGAGGGCCCGCCCCCGCTCGTTCGACGAGGTCGTCGAGACCGGCGTACTCGTGAGGGGGCACGTCGATGGCCACCCCCTGATGGACCGCGCCGTCGGTCATGCGGTCGAGTTCGGCGCGCGAGACCTCCACGAGAGGGGCCCCCAGCGCGGTCGCGGTGCGAACGACCTCGCCCAGGCGCTCGTCGCCGGCGAGCGCCCCGGACATGAAGACCCGGGTGAGGGGGATGCCGCTGCGGACCGCCTCGACCACCGGGTTGCGCCCGACTATGAGCTCATGCCCCCGGTCGAGCTGGAGCGCGGCGCGCAGAGCCGTCCTGTGCCGCGCCTCCTCCGCCCGACGCCGTTCGGACTCGGCCTGCAGCTTGCGTTTGTGGGCGGGATGGTAGACGCGGTCCTCGGCTTTGGGGGTGGGCCCTTTGCCTTCGAGCCTGCGGCGCCCCATGCCGCCCGAGCCTCCGGCCGGGCCCTTCTTCCCCCGGGGGCGGCGGGTCATCCGGTTTCCCGACATCAGCGTCCTTCCACGTGCCAGCGAACGCCCTGGGGCGAGTCTTCGACGGCTATGCCCGCGCCGGCCAGGGCGTCGCGGACGGCGTCGGCGGTCGCCCAGTCCTTGGCCGCGCGCGCCTGGGAGCGCCGTTCGAGCATCCCCTCCACGAGGGAGGTCAAGGCCGCGTGCTCGGCGGTCGAACCGCCCGGAGCGCGCCACTGCTCGCAGAGCGGGTCCAGGCCCAGCACGTCGAGCATGGAGCGGACTTCCAGCTGGGAGCGGCGGGCGGCGTCGGCGTCGCGGGAGGCCAGGGCCGTGTTCCCGCGGGTCACGGCCTCGTGGACGACGGCCAGGGCCCCCGAGACGTTGACGTCGTCGTCCATGGCGGAGACGAATCCGGGCGGGAGCTCCTCGACGGGCAGGTGCGCGACGTCCTCGAGCGGGACCTCGCCGACCATGTCGGCGGAGCGGGTCGCGAAGCCGGAGAGCCGCTCCCAGACGGCCGCGGCTTCGGCGAGCGTCGCCGGGGAGTAGGCGACGGTCGAACGGTAGTGGACCGTGCCGAGGGCCAGGCGCAGGACGACGGGCGGGACCTCGCGCGCCACGGCCCGGACGGTGAGCGAGTTCCCGAGCGATTTGCTCATCTTCTCGCCTTCGATGGTCACCCAGGCGTTGTGCATCCAGTAGCGGGCGAAGCCGCGCCCGGCGGCGTGGGACTGGGCCTGTTCGTTCTCATGATGCGGGAAGCGCAGGTCGATGCCCCCGCCGTGGACGTCGAAGACGTCGCCGAGGTAGCGGCCGGCCATCGCCGAGCACTCCAGGTGCCAGCCGGGCCGCCCGCGGCCCCAGGGCGAGTCCCATGAGGCGGTGGCCGGTTCGCCCGGTTTCGGGGCCTTCCACAGGGCGAAGTCGTGGGGGCCGCGCTTGTCGGGCTCGGCCTCCGATTCGTCGACGGACATGTTGGCCAGCTCCTGACGGGTCAGCGAGCCGTAGTCCGGCAGGGAGGCGACGTCGAAGTACACGTTGCCCGGGTCGCCGGCGTAGGCGTGCCCGGCCTCGACGATCCGGGCGATGAGCTCGATCATGTCGGTGACGTGGCCGGTGGCGCGCGGCTCGTAGGTGGGGGGCAGGATGCCGAGCGTCCGGTAGGCCTCGGAGAACTCGTTCTCGTGCCGGTAGGCCCACGCCCACCACGGCCACCCCGCTCGCGCGGATTTGTCGAGGATTTTGTCGTCGATGTCGGTGACGTTGCGGACCGTGCGCACCTCGTAGCCCGAGCGTCGCAGCCAGCGGGCGAAGACGTCGAAGGCGAGGGCGGAGCGCATGTGCCCGATGTGGGGCGAGCCCTGGACCGTCGCGCCGCACAGGTATATCCCCACCTGGCCGGCGACGAGGGGTTGGAAGTCGCGCAGGGAGCGGGTCGCGGAATCGTAGATCTTCAAGCTCACGCCAGTAAGCCTATCGAATGCGGGCCGGCCCGAGTCCAGGGCGCTCCACAGGGCAGGACGCAACCTCATCGATACGGCTTCGCACCCCGGCTTCGCACCCCGGCGCCCTGCGAGGCGGATAGGGGCGCTGGTGCCGGGGACGGATCGGCCAAGGCCCGCGAGACGGAACGCTCCTGCCCTCCTTGCGCCCGGATCGGGAGGCGACTCGAACCGGAGGAGGCCGCCCTCCGCGGCGTTCTCGCGATGCGGAGGGTTTCGCCCGGGCAGCTACGGAGCCGTAAGGTATGTGGCATGTCTACCCAGAATGCTTCGGACGCCGCGGTCGCCGGCGACCGCCACGGCGACCCGCGCCCTGACGAGGCGTCGCCCTCCCGCGCCGGGTCGACGCCCGCCGGCCGGCAGGGCTTCCTCACGAAGAGGGTGATGGCCTGGGCTGCGTGGGACGTGGGCTCGTCCAGCTTCGACGCGGTCGTCGTGACCTTCGTCTTCTCGGTGTACCTGACCAAGCCGGAGATCTTCGGGCCGTCGGCCAACGCCGACCTCGGCTGGACGACGGCCGTGGCCGGCCTCCTCGTGGCGTTGGTCGCCCCGGCCGTCGGGCAGTGGACGGACCGCACCGGCAAATCCCGGACCGTGCTGGCCGTCTCGACCGTCGGCGTCATCGCCGCGATGGCCGCCCTGTTCTTCGTCGAACCGGGCGAGGGCTATCTGTGGCTCGGGCTCACCCTTCTGGCTCTGGGCAATTTCATCTTCGAGACGGGAACCGTCGTGTACAACTCGATGGTCAACGACATCGCCACGCCGTCGACCGTGGGCCGGGTCTCCGGCTTCGGCTGGGGCATGGGGTATCTCGGGAGCATCGTGCTGCTGGCCGTTCTCCTGGTGTGCTTCATCAATCCGGACCCCGGGCTGTTCGGGGTCACCCACGAGGACGCCCTGCACATCCGCGTGTCGATGGTGGTGTGCGCTGCGTGGATGCTCGTGTTCACGCTGCCGATCCTGGTGCTGTCGCGCAACCGCGCCCCGACGGGCGCCCCGTCCCGCGGCGTGTTCGGCGCCTACGCCGACCTCGTCCGCTCGGTCAGGCGGCTGTGGGCGACCGATCGCTCCGTCGTGTGGTTCCTGGTCTCCTCGGCGGTCTTCCGCGACGGACTGGCCGGGATCTTCGCCTTCGGCGGCGTGCTGGCCGGCGTCGCCTTCGGCTTCTCCGAGTCCATGGTCCTGGCCTTCGGAGTGGCGGCGAACCTCGTGGCGGGCCTGGCCACGGTGGCCTTCGGCCAGGTCGATGACAGGGTCGGCTCGCGCAAAGTGATCGTCGGCTCCCTTGTGGCCATGTGCTCGCTCGGGCTCGTCGTGTTCCTCGGCAAGCCCCTCGGGCCGGCGACGTTCTGGATCTTCGGCCTGGCGCTGTGCGTCTTCGTCGGTCCGGTGCAGGCGGCGTCGCGCAGCTATCTGGCCCGCATCACGCCGAGGGGATCCGAGGGGGAGATGTTCGGTCTGTACGCCACGACGGGCCGCGCCGTCTCCTTCCTGGCGCCCTTCATGTACTCCTCGGCGATCACACTCGCCCACGCGGTCAGCGGCAAGCCGAAGGACGACGTGGCGATCTTCGGCATCCTCGGCCTCGTCGCGGTCCTGCTGGCGGGCCTCTTCGCCTTCCTGCCCGTCAAGGCGCAGGCGGCCCAGGCGCGCGACGACGGCGATCGGGCCCGCTGACGGATCGAGCCCGCTGACGGGTGGCTCTCTCGATCCCAAGCGGATCGAGCCCGCTGACGGGGGCTCGCGAGCCTGACGGTCGGGGACCGTCGCGATGACGCTCAGCCGCGGCGGATCAGGGCCGTCGCGATGGCGGCGATCCCTTCGCCGCGGCCGGTGAACCCCAGGCGGTCGGTTGTCGTGGCGCTCACCGCCACGGGCGCTCCGACGGCGGCGCTCATCGCCGCTTCCGCCTCAATCCTGCGCGGGGCGAAGCGCGGGCGCTGGCCGATGATTTGAACGGACACGTTCGCAACGTCCCAGCCAGCGGCGCGCACGAGCCTGACGGACTCGGCGAGGAGCGCCGCGCCCGAGGCGCCGGCCCATTCGGGCCGCTCGGTGCCGAAGGCCGTGCCCAGGTCGCCGGCGCCCGCCGGGATGAGTATGGCGTCGCAGGCGGCGTGTGCGGCGACGTCGGCGTCCGAGTGTCCCTCCAGCCCTCGCTCCCTCGGCCATCGGAGGCAGGCCAGGTGGAGGGGGCGGCCGGCCTCGGTGCTGTAGGCGTGCACGTCCACGCCGGTTCCGACACGAAAGTCCATGATGCAAGCCTAGCTTCGGGTTCGGCCGCATTCGCCCGAACCCGACCGGCCGGCAGTCCGATCGCCTGCCAGCCCGGCGGATCCGGGTGGATCCGGCGGGCGGGGCCGCTTGCGCAGCACCGATGGGTGCGGGTAGATCGGAGAGCGTAGCCGGGGCGTACCGGGGAGCGTAGCAGCCACGGCGGGGTGTAGCCAGAGCGTGCGCATCGCGCCGACGCCTGCGGGGCGTAGCGGCGCCGCGCCTGGGTTCGGCCGCCGGGGTTGGGCGGTGGCGTTCCCGACGGGCTAACAGAGGGCCGGGTCGGCCAGCAGCAGCTCGGCGATGCGCAGGTCGAACGGCCGGGTTATCTTCATGGCGCGCTCGCTGCCGCGGACCAGGACGACCGGGATCCCCGCGGCTTCGGCGAGTGCGGCGTCGTCGGGGGCGGCGTTCAGCTCGCTTGCGGCGCGGTCGGCGAACGCCGAGTGGGCCCGTCTGATCGCCTCGAGGGCGAAGCCCTGCGGGGTCTGCATGGCGCGCAGGGCAGAGCGGTTCAGGGTGGTCTCGACGCGTTCGATCCGGAAGTCCGAGGGGCCGTCCGGGAGGCTTGCGGGTTCGCCGAGTCCCTCGGCCGCTTCGGCTGCCGCGACCGCGGCCTGCGCATCGGAGGCCGTGATCCGCTTGATCGTGTCCGTGACGGGAAGAGCGGGGACCACCGCGGGATGCCCTCGGCGCAGCGCGGAGACGACTCGGCGGACGATCTGGGAGGGCACGAGCGGGCGGGCGGCGTCGTGGATCAGCACGTGATCCGCCGTTCCAGCGGCGTTGAGCCCTGCCGCCACGGAGGCCTGCCGCGTGATCCCTCCGGCGACGACGGCCGCCTGGATTCCGGCCGCCGTCAGAATGCCGTCGAAAAGGCGGACGTGGGCGGACGGCGCCGTCACGACGATCGAATCGACCGCCCCCGAGCCGCGTATCGCCCGGGCGGCGTGCACGAGCAGCGGCTCACCGGCCAGGTCGACCAGGGCCTTCGGGCCGCCGGTGCCCAGCCGCGTGCCCTGGCCGGCCGCGGCGATGATCGCAACGACGCTCACGGATGCGTTAGGCCACCGACTCGGCAAGGATCTCGTCGAGGAGCTCCAAGGCGTCGTCCTCGGAGACCTGGCGCGCGAGCGCGACCTCCGAGCCGAGGACCTGGCGTGCCTGGGACAGCATGCGCTTCTCCCCGGCGGACAGATGGCGGTCGGCGTCGCGGCGGGTCAGGTCGCGAACGACCTCCGCCACCTTCACGACGTCGCCCGAGGCCAGCTTCTCGGAATTCGCCTTGTAGCGGCGCGACCAGTTCGCGGGTTCCTCGATCTGCTCGGCGCGCAGCACGGTGAAGACGTGTTCGAGCTGCTGATCGTCGGACACATCCCTGACGCCGACGTCCTCGAGCATGTCGGCGGGAACCTGGATCTCAAGATCGCCTTGCATGACGCGGAGCTTGAAGTAGGTTTTCTCCACTCCGCGGATTTTGCGTGTATAGATATCCTCAATGCGTGCGGCACCGTGGTGCGGATAGACGACAGTCTCCCCAATCGTGTAACTCATGCTGGCACAATCCCCTTCAATCCGGCTACGTCCACTGGACATTCTACCATGATCGGTATACGCTCGACTCTTTTGCTAGAGTAATCACACTCGACAATCGGGGCCTCGACGGGGCGGCCCGCGCAGTACGCGAATTTCCCAGTGAATCGCATGAAAAGGCTTGAGACATTCATGAAGGCTTCGAATTCGCCGGTTCGACCTCACAGTCCCCGACTCGACCTCGCAGACGATCGGAAATGCAGGAAAGCGGTGGGGCGTCGCATTCGCGCCCCACCGCACATTCATTTCCGACCTTCAGGAAGCTCGGAATACCATCGGAATGTCACTTGCCCTGATTGGCCACCGCGGCGATCTTCGCCTCGGCCTCGGGATCGAGGTAGGTGCCGCCCTTCTTGACGGGTTTGAGGGTCTTCTCGTCGAGCTCGTAGACGAGCGGGATCCCCGTGGGGATGTTGACGCCGGCGATGTCCGCGTCGGAGATGTCGTCCAGATGCTTGACGATGGCGCGCAGCGAATTCCCGTGGGCGGCGATCAGAACCGTCTTGCCGGTCTTGACCTCCGGGACGATCGTGGACTGCCAGTACGGCAGCAGGCGCTCTAGGACGTCCTTGAGGCATTCGGTCCTGGGGATCGGCTCGCCCGCGTAGCGCGGGTCGGAGTCCTGGGAGAATTCGGAGCCGAGTTCGATCTCCGGCGGCGGCACGTCGTAGGAGCGGCGCCAGAGCATGAACTGCTCCTCGCCGTACTCGTCGCGGATCTCCTTCTTGTTCTTGCCCTGGAGCGCCCCGTAGTGGCGTTCGTTGAGGCGCCAATGCCGTTCGACGGGGATCCAGTGGCGGTCTGCGGCGTCGAGCGCCAGATTGGCCGTCATAATGGCGCGTCGCAGCATCGACGTGAAGAGCTTTTCGGGAAGCACTCCCGCTTCCTTGAGGAGCTCGCCGCCGTGGGTTGCCTCTGCGCGACCCTTTTCCGACAGCGGCACGTCGACCCATCCGGTGAAGAGGTTCTTTGCATTCCATTCGCTCTCGCCATGGCGGAGCAGTACGAGGGTGTAAGGCATAGTGCGATTTTCCCACGCCACACCGAGAAACCGCCAGCCCGTTCGTCCCATGGGCGCCCGCCGGGAAGCTTCGAGCGGCAGAGCGGGCGGCGCCTGCGACCGGCCCCGTCGGACGGCTTCGGGCCCGAGTGCCGGTTCCCTCCCGGGTCCACCCGCGCCGCGCACCGCCCCGCGTAAGCCGCCCGCGCCGCCTAATCGTCCGGCATCATCCCGATCGACGCGTTGCGACCCGCGCCGCGCACCGCCCGCCGGGTTGCCGACGAACCGCCTGGCGCGGCTACCGTATATGGAACGTACCGAAAGCCGAGCTCCCAGGCAGGCGAGGCTCCGCATGCCCAGCTCCAGAGGCGCAGGGCGCCCGCCTGGCCGGCGGGGATGAGACAGGGCGGATGCCCACGACAGGAGGACCGATGGAGGAGATGAAGGACGCGCCTTCTCCGGCGTCGCCCGCGGCGACGCACGACAGGGGCGACGCCGGATACGACAAGGGGCTCAAGCCCCGCCACATCCAGATGATCGCCATCGGGGGATCCATCGGAACGGGGCTGTTCCTCGGCGCGGGCGGGCGGCTGGCCGAGGGCGGGCCCGGCCTGGTCATCGCCTACGGAATATGCGGAGTCTTCGCCTTCCTCATGGTCCGCGCGCTCGGAGAGCTGGCGATCCGCCGCCCCTCCTCGGGGGCCTTCGTCTCCTACGCCCGCGAGTTCACGGGCGAGAAGGGCGCCTACGTCGCGGGCTGGATGTTCTTCCTCGACTGGGCGGTGACCGTCATGGCGGACATCACGGCCGTCGCCGTGTACATGCATTATTGGACGGCGTTCCAAGGCATCCCCCAGTGGATCATCGCGCTCGTCGCCCTGGCCCTGGTCTTCATCCTCAACATGCTCAGCGTCAAGATGTTCGGCGAGGCGGAATTCTGGTTCGCCGCGATCAAGGTGGCCACGATCCTCGGATTCATGGCGATCGCCATCTGGGCGATCGCCGCGGGGCACACAGTCGCCGACCACGCGCCGGGATTCCACAACATCTCCGAGCACGGCGGCCTCTTCCCCGAGGGCCTCCTCCCGGCGCTGGCGCTGATCCTCGGCGTCGTCTTCGCCTTCGGCGGCACCGAGATGGTCGGAGTGGCCGCGGGCGAGGCGAAGGAGGCGGAGAGGGTCCTGCCGAAGGCCATCAACTCGATGATCGTCCGCATCTTCGTCTTCTACGTGGGCGCCGTGGCGCTCATGACGCTGGTCCTGCCCTACACCGCGTACTCGAAGAGCGAATCCCCCTTCGTCACCTTCTTCGAGGGCATCGGCGTCGCACATGCGGGCGACGTCATCCAAGTCGTGGTCCTCACCGCGGCGCTCTCCTCCCTCAACGCCGGGCTCTACGCAACGGGCCGCACCCTGCGATCCCTGGCCGTGGCCGGCTCCGGCCCGCGCTTCGCCGTCTGCATGAACCGGCACCACGTGCCCTACGGGGCGATCATCATCACCTCGGCCCTCGGCCTCATCGGCGTGCTCCTCAACGCCGTCCTGGGAAAGGAGGCCTTCGACGTCGTCATGAACCTCGCGGGCATCGGCATCGCGGGAACGTGGGCCTCGATTCTGGTGACCCATCTCGTCTTTCTCAAACGGGTGGACGAGGGGAAGGAGACCCGCCCCGCCTACCGGATGCCGGGCGCGCCGGTGACGAACTATCTGGCCCTGGCCTTCTTCGCCGTGGTGGTCGCCTCGAACCTCACGAGCGTCCAGGGCCGGTGGACCCTCGCCCTGTTCGTCCCCGTGGTGGCGATGATGGTGGGCGGCTGGTACTACGTCCGCGGACGGGTCGACGGCACCCTCATGGACGGCGTGCTCGACGAGGCCGGCGACGGCGCCCGCGGAACCGACCACGCGCCCGAACCCGAGAACGGGGCGACGGACTGACGGGAGCCGGCGCCGTCCCGCGGCAGAGCCGGGCGACGGCGGGCATCCCGGCGGCCCCGGGGAAGGACGACATGCGCATACACGTCACGTACACGGGCGGAACCATCGGCATGGTGGACTCCCCCAACGGGCTCGTGCCCGGCGCCGACCTCAAGGGGTGGCTCCGCGCCCTGGTCGCGGGGACCGAGCTCGACGGGAAGGTGAGCCTGACGGAGCTCGATCCGCTCATCGACTCCTCGAACGCCACGCCCGAATCGTGGCAGGCGATCGTCGACGACCTGCGCGCCCACGCCGAGCGGGCGGACGCCTTCGTCGTGCTCCACGGAACCGACACCATGAGCTACTCGAGCGCGGCGCTCTCCTACGCCATGGCCGGCTTCGGCAAGCCCGTGGTCTTCACGGGCTCGCAATACCCTCTGGGCGACGTCGGCTCCGACGCGACCGCGAACGTGACGGGCGCCCTGCGGGCTGCCGCCTCCGGGCGCGCTCAGGGCGTGAGCCTCTTCTTCGGCCACCACTTGCTGGCGGGCAACCGCGTGACGAAGACCAGCTCGTGGGCCTTCGAGGGCTTCGCCTCGCCGTCGGTCCCTCCGCTCGCGCGCACGGGCGCGCCCTGGCGGTGGTATGCGCCCGCCGACCGAGCCCAGCCGGCTCTCCGGGCAGAGGCCGCCGGAGGCTTTCCGCCGGCGGACGCCGCGACGGCCGAACCCGGACCGGCCGCGGCGGTCGGGCATGCGATCGACGGCGACGCCTCCTCGAGCTCCGCCGCCCCGGGATCCGATGCGCGCGCCCCGCGCGGGGCGGCGCTCCCGGGCGGCCGCAGCAGCCAAGGCCCCCGCGTTCCCGCGCCGTATGCGCGGCACGACGTCGTCGTGCTGGACCTCGCCCCCGGCATCTCGGCCTCCCGTCTCCAGGCCCTTCTCACGCCTCGCCCGGAGGCGGTCCTGCTGCGCGCCTACGGCGTGGGCAACGTCCCGTCGGCCGAACCCGGGCTGGCCGCGGTGATCGAGCGTGCGATCGGCGACGGCGTCCCGGTGGTCGTCGCCTCCCAGTGCCACCAGGCGCAGGTCCTCCTGGGCCACTATGAGGCGGGCGACGCCGTCGCCCGGGCCGGGGCGGTCGGCGCCTGCGACATGACCCTCGAGGCCGTCTACGCCAAGATCGTCTTCCTCCTCTGCCAGGGCCTGCGCGGCGCCGACCTGGCCGCGTGGGTCGAGCGGCCGATAGCCGGCGAGCTCACGCCGCCGGCGCCGTGAAGGCCGCGGCGAGCGCCGGGCGGAGCCGAGGCTGATGCAGGCGGCGGCATGCGTCCCGGAGCCGAGCAGCGAGAGGCGGGCCTAGCGGGGTCGCCGCAGCGAGCAGCAGGAGGAGCCGAGGCTCCCGGCGAGTCGCCGGTCAGCTCGGCACGACCGCCACTTTCAGGCCCGCGCGCTGGCGCACGGCCGCGATCGCGGCGTCGATCTCGGCCAGCGGGAACCGGTGGGTCACCAGGCTCGCCACGTCGAGGGCCCCGCTGGAGAGCAGCTCCACCGCCCGGCGCACGTCGGCTCTGCGCGCGTTCGACCCGCCGGTCACCTGGAGCTCGCGGTAGTGGATGACGTTCGGCTCCATGAGGGCCGTCGATCCCTTGGGGAAACCCGCGAAGTAGTTGACCCTTCCGCCGATGGCCGCGATCTGGAGCGCCTGGTCGGCCAGGGCGGGGTCGCCCACGGCGACGACGGCCACGTCGGCCCCGCCTCCCGTCAGGCGGAGGACCTCGCGGGTCAGATCCTCGCCCTGCGCCGAAAGCGCGTGCGTCGCGCCGAGCTCGACGGCGGGGTCGAGGCGGCCCGGGCGTCCGACGGCTACGATCCGCGTGGCTCCCGCGAGCTTCGCGAGTGCGACGTGGAGCAGCCCGATCGGCCCCGTCCCCAGGACGGCGACGGAATCGCCCGGGCGCACGCGGAACTGCCGAGCTCCGTTGAGGCAGCAGCTGACGGGTTCGGCCAGCGCCAGCGTCGTGGGTTCGAGCTCGCGGGGCGCCAGCACGAGGTTTCCGCGTTCCATCGCCTCCCGCGGCACGAGGAGGTACTCGGCCATTCCGCCGTCGATCTCGTATCCGAAGAGCCGGAGGCTCTCGCACAGGTGCTCGCGGCCGGCCAGGCATCGGGCGCAGCGGCCGCAGGAGAGGACGATCGAGCACGTCGCCTGCACGCCGACGTCCACTCCCTCGACGCCATCGCCGACGGCGGCGACCCTTCCGGCGAATTCGTGGCCCATGATCACGCCGGGGCGGACCCCCGCGGTTTTGGCGCCCGAGATGATCCGCAGGTCGGTGCCGCAGATCGTGTTCGCCTCGACTTTGAGGAGGACCTCGCCCGGCCCGGGCTCAGGGCGCGGCACACGCCGCAGCGAGAGGTCGCCGACTCCGCGGAGGACGGCCGCTGTCATATCCATGGGCCAAGCCTACGGCAGCGCGAGCCCTGCAGCGCAACCGGATTGTCCCGCAGGGACGGCAACCTCCGACCTCAGGGCCGCCGAGGGCGCGGGGATCGAGGGCGCGGGCACCGAATCTGCGTCCGGGCGGGGCGGCGGAGCATGAACCCTCCGGAGATTCCGGAGGGTTCATCGGACCTGCGCCCGCGCGGGGCGGCGCCTCACGGACGATCCGAGCGTGATCGGCCGGGCATAGCCGACGTCCGGGTGGAGTTCGACTTCTCCGATCCGCGGGAGGTCGGCCGGCGCCGCGGTATCGCCCGGTCTTCGCCTCGCCGTCGTCTCCGCCACGGCGAGGGCCCGCTTGTTGTGCCGATCCCGTTTCCCTGCCTAGGATCGTAGGACCGCGGCGGTCCACCGTCACGCCTGGGCCGCCTCCATTCTGTTCCGAAAGGTACGCAATGACGCGACTAGTCAACAATCCTGCCGATTTCCCCGCAGAGTCCCTGCGAGGATTCGTCTTAGCCAACAAAAGGTACGTCAAACCCGTCTACGGAGGCGTCGTGCGCTCCACCGCCACGCCGGACGGCAAGGTCGCCGTGGTCTACGGCGGCGGGTCCGGCCACTATCCGGCCTTCGCGGGCTGGGTCGGCGTGGGCGTCGCCGACGGAGCCGTGTGCGGCAACATCTTCTCCTCCCCCTCCGGGGCGCAGGCCTACTCCGTGATGAAGGCGGCCGAGCGCGGCGCGGGGGTCCTCATGGGCTTCGGCAACTACGCCGGCGACGTCCTGCACTTCGGGCAGGCCATCGAGCGCCTGCGCTCCGAGGGGATCCAGGCGGACACCCTGGTGGTCACCGACGACATCGCCTCGGGGGCCAAGGACGAACTCGACAAGCGCCGCGGGATCGCGGGGGACTTCCCCATCTTCAAGATCGCGGGCGCCGCCGCCGAGGCGGGCAAGGACTTCGAGGAGGTCAAGCGCGTCTTCGCCAAGGCCAACGCCGCCACGAGGTCCTTCGGCGTAGCCTTCTCCGGCTGCACGCTCCCCGGCGCCGACGGCCCGCTCTTCACCGTGCCCGAAGGCAAGATGGGCATCGGCTTGGGCATCCACGGCGAGCCGGGAGTCGACGAAGCCCGCCTGGGCACCGCCGACGAGGTCGCCCGGACCCTCGTCGAGGGCCTGCTCGAGGACCGTCCCGCCGATGCGGGCGGTCGCGTGATCGCGATCGTCAACGGCCTGGGGGCCACGAAGTACGAGGAGCTCTTCGTCGTGGTCGGCAGCGTCGTCGACCGACTGGAGGCCGCGGGGGTCGAATGCGTCGACGTCGAATCCGGCGAGTTCGTCACGAGCCTGGACATGGCGGGGATCTCCCTGACGCTCGTGTGGGTGGACGACGAGCTCCTCTCCTACTGGGACGCCCCCTGCGACACCCCGGCCTACCGCAAGGGCTCGGTCGGCGACGTCCAGCGCGACGAGACCGCGTTGAACACCGAGGCGACGGCCGTGACCGTCGCGGCCAAGGGCTCGGCCGCCTCCCAGGCGGCGGCCGGAACGATCGCCGGTCTCCTCGAGGCCGTCGCCGACATGCTCGAAGCCGAGAAGGACGAGCTCGGCAAGCTCGACTCCGTCGCGGGCGACGGCGACCACGGCATCGGCATGGCCAACGGCTCGCGGGCCGCGGCCGCCGCGGCGAAGAGGCTGGTGGGCGAGGGCGCCGGAGCGAGCACGACTCTCGCCGCCGCAGGCGACGCGTGGTCGGATCGCGCCGGGGGCACGTCGGGGGCCCTGTGGGGCTCGCTGCTCACGGCGATCGGCTCGCGGCTCGGCGATCAAGACGCACCGGACGAAAAGGCCGTCGGCGAGGCCCTGGCGGCCGCGCGTGACGCCGTGCAGCGGCTCGGCGGCGCCCAGGTCGGCGACAAGACCCTCGTCGACGCCCTCGTGCCGCTCGTCGACGCCTTCCTCGCCGCCGACGGCGATCTCAAGGCCAAGGGCGAGGCCGCCGTCGCGGCCGGCGACGCCGGAGCCCGGTCCACTCGGGATCTCGTGGCCAAGCTCGGCCGGGCGCGTCCGCTCGGCCAGAAGTCCGTGGGGACTCCCGATCCCGGGGCCGTCTCCCTGGTCAAGGTCGCCGCGGTGGTCGTCGAGAGGATCTGAGGGTCCGCGTGAGAGGGTGCCCGCGGCGGACTGTCGCCGCCGTCCGCCGCGGGCCGCTCTCCCATCCCCCTCGTCGCTCCGCTCCCAGCAGCAGCCAGGCCAGGTAGACCCCTCCCAGCACCCCGGTCACCAAGCCCACCGGAATCTGGAAGGGGCTCAGCAGCCGCTGGGCCAGGAAGTCGCTGCACATGAGCAGCACGGCGCCGGTCGCCATGGCGGGCAGGATCGCGATTCCCGGCGAGCGCGCCAGGCGCCGCGAGAGTTGCGGGGCGACGAGGGCCACGAAGCCGATCGGGCCGGCTGTCGCCACGGCTACGGCGGCCAGGAAGACGCCCATGCACATGGCGAGGGTGCGCGCACGGCCGATCGAGACGCCCACTCCGGCGGCGGCTTCCTCGCCCAACTCTAGGAAGCGCAGGTCCCGCGAGCAGGCCAGCGCGGCCGGGACGAGCACCGCGGCGGCGACGGCCAGTGGAACGACGGCCTGCCAGGAGACGGCGTTGAGGCTGCCGTGCTGCCATGCCTTCACCTTTTCCGCGGCCTCGATCTCGGCCCGGCTGATGAGGTAGTCGTTCGTCGAGGAGAGCATGGCGGCCACGGCGATTCCGCCGACGATGAGCCGCTGACCCGTCCCCGCGCCCGCGCGTCCGATGAGCATGACGGCCGTGGCCGCCGCGAATCCGCCGAAGAACGTGCCCGCGACGAGTGCGGACTGCGACCCTTCGCCGGCCAGGAGGATGATGAGGATCCCGCCGGTGGCCGCGCCGGTCGTGAAGCCGATGAGGTCGGGGCTGCCCAGCGGGTTGCGCGACGTGGTCTGGAAGATCGCGCCCGAGGCCGCCAAGCAGGCTCCCACGGCCGCCGCGGCGACGACCCGGGGAAGGCGCTGCTCGAGCAGGAGGTAGGCCTCGGTGCCGGTGCGGTCTCCGGCGAGGATGCGGGCGATGCGGCCCGGGGAGATCTTATATGGGCCCGTCGTCAAAGTGGCGATGGCGACGAGGAAGGCGACCCCCAGCAGCCCGACGGCCACCGCGAGGGAGCCGCGGTGCACGAGCAGCGAGCGTCCGCCGGGCAGCGCGATCCTGCCGTATCCGGCGGGCCGGGCGCGCACGGGCGTCTGTCCCGGCCATTCCGGCTCAGTGCATTCCGACTCCGCGCGCTCCGGCTCCGCAGGCTCGTCTCCGGTTGACGCAGGCGACCCGTCCGGCGCATCCTCGTGACAGCGGGGAGTTCCCTCGCCTCCGGCTGGCAGGGGCAGCCCGGGCCGGGCGCTCATGCCGCCGCCCCGCACAGGGTTCCCGTTCCATCCCCACGCGGGGTTCGCATGGCAGTCCCGAGCGGGGGTTCCGTCGCCGCCTCGCACGGTGCCGTCATGTCGCGGCCTTTCTCACGAGAATGGCGATGAGGACGGGGGCTCCGAGGAAGGCCGTGACGATCCCGACCTCCAGCTCCCCGGATACGGCGACCCGGCCGATGACGTCAGCGGCCAGCATGAAGCAGGGCCCCGCGATGAGGGCCAACCCGAGGATCGTCCGCTGGTCGACGCCGACGAGGAGCCGGAGGATGTGCGGGATCGCCAGGCCCACGAAGCCGATGGGGCCCGACGCGGCGGTCGCCGCCCCGCACAGCAGGGTGACGGCCAGCAGGACGACGGCCCGGACTAGCCCCAGCCGTACGCCGAGCGCCTGGGCCTGTTCCTCGCCGAGCATCATCGCGTTGAGCGACGGTCCGGCGAGCAGGGCGAGCAGGCAGCCGGCGGCGAAGAAGGGCAGGAGCGGGGCGAGGATGCCGTAGCCGCGGTCCGCCAGGGAGCCGATGACCCAGAAGCGGTAGGAGTCGAAGGCCTCTTTGTCGAACATCGTGATGATCCCGGTGCACGAGCCCAGAGCCGCGCTGACGGCGGCCCCGACGAGGACGAGGTGGGCATCGCCGCTCGTCCGGCCCCGCCGCGCGCTCACGACGTAGATGAAACTCGCTGCCAGGGCCGAGCCCGCGAAGGCGAACCACACATAGTCGTCGACGTTCGTCGCCCCGAAGGCCGAGATGGCGAGGGCGACGGCGAAGGCCGCTCCCGAGTTCACCCCCAGCAGCCCGGGCTCGGCCAGCGGGTTGCGCGTCAGCGCCTGCATGGCGACTCCCGCGAGGGCGAGGCTCGCCCCGACGACGACGGTCAGCGCCGTGCGCGGCATGCGCGTCTGCCAGACGATGACGGCCTCGGGGATCTCCTGCCTGTCCCGGCCGGTGGCGGTCAGTCCGCTCCACACTTCGCCGATCGTGAGCGGTTTGGCCCCGATGGCGATGCCGACCACGGCCAGCCCGGCGAGCACGGCCAGGCCTGCGACCCCGGTGGCGATGGCGCACCTGCGCCGACGGGCGCGGTCGCGTCCCAGGGAGGCCTCGTCCACCGGCGCTTCGTCCGGCCGGGCCGACGCGTGCGCCGACCCGCCGGGCGGGAGCGGGGATACACCCTTCCCCTCGCCGGGCGGCCCGCCCCCATCGGGAGATCCCTCTTCGCCGTCGCGGGACGGTCCGTTTTCGCCGGGTGATCCGCCCCTGCCGGAAGGCGCGCCGTCGCGAGGCGGCCCGCCGACGGCGGAAGCGCGGCGGCGCACGCCGCTCGGGTGAGAAAAGGCATATCGCACCCGTACACCCTATCGGCCTCCGTTTTGATTTGGGTAGCCTTCCCTTATGAGAATACGCCTCGCACACACATTCCTCCTCGCCGGCGGCCTCGCCCTCGCCCTGTCGGGCGTGACGGCCTGCGGAAAGGACGATTCGTCGTCCTCGCCCTCCTCGACGGCCTCCACCTCGGCCAAGGGGGACGCAGTGCGCGCCGCGCCCCGGACGATCGCCGCCGGTAAGGGAAGCGGCAAGGCGGACGGCCAGTTCCCCCGGACCGTCAAGCACTTCAAGGGCGAGACGACCGTCAGCGCCCAGCCGCAGCGAGTCGTGGCCGTCTCCACGGGCCAGTCCGACGCCCTTCTGACGCTCGGGATCGCTCCGGTAGGGGTCGGTTCGCCGGACGGGACCGAGACGGTCCCCCAGTACCTCAAGGACGCCTTCCCCGACCAGGCCTCCGAGCTCCAGAAGACCGTCAGCATCGGGAGCCGCACCGAGCCGTCCGTCGAGGAGATCGCCAAGCTCAAGCCCGACCTCATCCTCGTCAACAAGGCGGGCAAGGGGGACTCCGCCGCCCTCTACAAGTCCCTGTCGGCCATCGCGCCCACCGTCGTCACCGAGGGGACCGGCGTCAACTGGAAGTCCGACTTCCTCCTTCTGGCCGATGCACTCGGCAAGCGCGACGCCGCCCAGCAGAGGCTCGACGCCTTCCACGCCTCGGCCAAGGCCTTGGCCGGGAAGGTCACGCCCAAGCAGACCGTCTCCTTCCTCAATCAGAGCGGCCAGCGCACGCGCGTCTACGGGGTGTCCTCGTTCGCCGGATCGATCGCCGAGGACGCGGGAGTCGCCCGGCCCGCGGCGCAGAGCTTCAAGGGCAAGACCTCGCGCGACATCAGCTCCGAGGAACTGGACAAGGCCGACGCCGCCTGGATCTTCTACGGCGTCAAAGGCGGGAAGAACTCCAAGCTCGAATCCCTGCCTCTGTGGAAGACGCTCACGGCTGTGAAGAACGAGCACGCCGTCGCCGTCGACAACGATCCGTTCTACCTCAACGCGGGGCCGACGGCCGCGAACCACGTCCTTTCCACGTTGAGCAAGCGCCTTGTCGGCTGACATCGCGGGCCCGGCCGTCGCGTCTGCGCCTGCGTCCGGCCCGCTCCAGGCGCAGGACGTGCGCCTGGCCTATCCGCGCTCGCAGACCGAGGTGCTGCACGGCGTCTCCGTCTCCATCGAACCGGAGGCGATGACGGCGATCATCGGCCCCAACGCGTGCGGGAAGTCCACGCTGCTCAAAACGTTCGGCAGGATCCTCCAGGCGCACGAGGGGCACACGACGCTCGGCGGCAGGCCGGTGCGCGAATACGGCGCCAAGGAATTCGCGCGGCTGGTGGGGATGCTCCCCCAGTCGGCGACGGCTCCCGCCGGCATCACCGTCGCGGATCTCGTCTCCCGCGGCCGCTACCCGCATCAAGGGCTCATGCGGCAGTGGAGCGGGCGGGACGAAGCCGCGGTGGCCGAGGCGATGGAGCGCACCGGCACGCGGGAGATCGCCGGCCGCCCGGTCGCGTCGCTGTCCGGCGGGCAGCGCCAGCGCGTCTGGATCGCGATGGTCCTCGCCCAGCAGACCGAAATCCTCCTGCTCGACGAGCCGACGACCTTCCTCGATCTGACCCATCAGATCGACGTCCTCGAACTCTGCCGGGAACTCGTCGACGGCTACGGGACGACGATCGTCGCCGTGCTGCACGACCTCAACCAGGCCGGCCGCTACGCCGATCGCATCGTCGCCATGCGCGACGGTCAGCTGGTGGCCTCGGGCACGCCCGCGGAGGTCATCACGGCGGAGACCGTGAAGGCCGTGTTCGACCTCGACTGCCGGATCATCCCCGACCCCGAGGCCGGGACTCCGCTGGTCGTCCCCAAGGCCGGAGCGCACTCGGGGCCGGTCGATCGCACGGCGGCGCCCTGAGCCCAGCCGGCCTATCCGTTCGCCGATCCTCGCCTAGCCGGCGGCTGCCCCGCCTCGCCCTCCCCGCGCCGACGGGTCACTGGGCGAAGAAGTTCTGCAAGCCGTTGTACAGGTAGACGTAGGTGTTGGAGACGGAGTGCCGGTTTCCGTCCACCACATAGTAGGTCAGGTTGCCCTCGGCGAAGCTCTTCTCCGTATAGCTGAAGGCCGAGGTCTGCCTGCGCATCTGTTGGATCTGCGAGGTCAGGCCCGCGTACAGGTCGTCCTTGGTGCCGGTGGCGGCGAAGATGAAGTAGTCGCGTTGGCTCAGCCCCGAGTCTTTGGCGATCTTGGCGAGGGTCTGGGCCCTTTCCTCGGCCGACGGCCTCCTGGCGCGCCTGCCGTCCCAGAACTCGCCGCTCATGGGGAGGAAGAACTCGAAGGAGGCGAGGTCGTGCTGGAAGACCGACCATGTCGCTCCCCCGCCGAGGGAGAAGCCGCCGAAGGCTCTGTGGCTGCGTGACGCCGCGAAGCCCTGGGGGGTCGTGTTCTCGGCATACGTGCGGTACTTCCCCTCGACCAGGGGCATGATGGCCTTCTCCAGTTCGGTGTGGAAGGCCGGGAAGGTCGAAGTGAAGCGGTCCTTTCCGCGGTCGATCTTCGGCATGACGACGATCGTCGGCTCGATGCGCCCGTCCTGGATCATGTGGTCGACCATGTGCTTGAACCCGGTGGGTTTGGACTGCGTGCCCATCCAGGTCCGCTCCGATCCGGCAGCCCCGTGCATGAGGTAGAAGACGTTGTAGCGCTGGGATGGGTTCGCGCCGTACCCGTGGGGGAGGTAGACGACGGCGCGCTTGGTGACCGTGGACCCTTCGTTCTCCGGGTCGTCCGTCCGGTACTCGACTTCTTCGAGCCGTCCCTGCCGGCTCGCCTTCTTGTAGTAGGCCTCCGGTACCTTCGTGAAAGCGAAGGCTTTGAACGACCCCTTGCCCGACAACGGAGGGGACTCCGATCCCGCGGGAAGAGACGTCGCGGCCCCCGGGCCGCCAGTGGATCCCGATCCGCTGCTCGACGCGACCCCCGAGCATCCGGCCATGGCCAGACTCACGAGCCCAGCCACCATCGCAGTGCCGATGCGTCTCATCGTGCGCTCCTCTCGCTCGTCCAGCGCGTAACCCCCGTCGCGCCGCGGCTTTCGCCCGCTCCGCGAGAGCGGACCCTCTACCCGGCGGGCGGCTCTTTCGGCGAAAGCACGCGGCGCGAAGCGCATGCTGTGGAATTTCCGGCTCATCTTGTCACGGCTCGCCGTCGCCCGTTGCGCGTTTTCGCGGAAGGGGGAAGTCGCCGCGTCGATCCACGGCCTTGACAACCGCGCTCGAGCGTGGAACCATTGTGGGCGGTTAATTGTGCCCGCCAAGGCCCCGGCAGGGGATGTCTTGGCGGGCACAGTGCTGTCCGGGCGCTGTCGCGCGATCGGCCTCACCCCGCCGCGGACCTCCCCGCCAGAGCACACCGCGCCTCCCGCACGCTCCTCTTGCCGCCAAGCTCCACCGCCGGCTCCGGCCACCCGGTTCCACCGCCGAAATCCCATCCTTCGGGCGCGCCGCGCCTCTTGCGCGCCGGCTTGCCGTCGCCTTTCGACCGAGCGCGACTGCGGCAACACCACGCCCACCGCCGGGCTAACCGTGCGACGGCCCGCCGTCATCCCGTTGCGCGTCCGACCTCCCCGGCCACCGGCGAGAGGGCGGACGAGCGTCGGAAACGCCGTCGACCGAATCCTCGCCGATCTCACCGCCAACCCGCCACCTCGAAAATCCACAGAGCGAATACGGCGCACGGGGATCCCCCGCATATTCATGCGAGGGATCCCCGTGCGCTCGGCATGGCGTCGAACACCCCGCCTCCATGCCGAAGAATGCGACATTCACGTCGCAGGCCGGCCACGCACCCAGACGTGGCCGGCCTTTCCTCACCTCTCTGGGCATTTCGACAGACGAAAGGGAACACCATGAGATTCGGAAACGACGCCATCGCGTGGGCGAGAAACCGTCTCGGCTCGCACGCCTATGACGGACTGTGCGAACGATTCGTGCGCTCAGCCTACGGCTTCGGCCCCGACTACGGAAGCGCGAAGCAGGCGTGGAACGCCGCCGGCGCCAAGCACGCCGGTGAGACGAGTCCTCCGCCGGCCGTGCCCGTGTTCTGGAATCTGACCGGACCGAACTCCGCCTACGGGCACGTGGCTCTCTCGATCGGCGGCGGGCGCGCCATCTCCACGTCGAACGAGCGCGGGTACCCGGGCGTGTGCATCATTTCGATCGCGGGGTTCACGGATCGCAGCGCGCCCTTCTTGGGCTGGGCCGAGATATACCACGGCACGCGCGTCTACACCGCATCCAAGACGACCGCCGCCTGGTACGACCGCGCCATCGACGGAGAATTCGGGGCGGCGTCGGTCACGGGACTGCAGAGGTTCCTGGCGCACCACGGCTTCTACCGGGGAGCCGTCGACGGGACCTGGGGGCCCATGACATGGGCCGCGCTTCAGCGTTGGCTGGCATCGGGCCGTTATTACACACGCGCGATCGACGGTGCAGGCGGCCCCTATACGATCCGTGCGCTACAGAATTTCCTCAAACAGACCCGGGACTATCCGGCCGACCGCCTAGTCGACGGGGTCTTCGGCGTCGAGACCAAGAAGGCCCTTCAGCGGTACCTCGCCAAAGGCGAGTGATCGCTGGGTCCGCTGGCCGGGCGCGCTAGCGGACGCCTCGCCCGCGTGGGCCGTCGGCCGGATCGCCGACGGGCGGAGAGGGACCGGCGCGCATACCCCATCCGCGTTCGGTCCCTCTGCGCCACGCTTCGACCATCCGCTGCGTCACTCCCAGTTCCGCGGCCAATGCCGCGGGGCGAGAGCCGTAGACCCGTTCCGCCAATGCGTACTCGATCGGTGAAATCAGGAGTTTCGCGGCCAGTTCGTCCACCAGATCCTCGACGTGGGACGGTTGGGGGCCGCTGTCGCCCCTGCGGGCGTGGATCGTCTCGTGAGCCAGGGCGGCCAGCTGCCCGGCCCTGGTCTGGCGGGAGTCGATCACGATGAGGCCCTCGTCGTGCCAGTAGGCCCCGGCGAGCCGATAGGGCAGGTAGACGACGTGGACGCCCATGCCGGCGAGTTCTTGGATGAGATCGTTCTCGGTCACACGACAAGGCTAGGTGTGGGCTCCGACACGGTTCAGTCGGCAGGCTCGTACGGGTCGCCGTCGCGTGGGCTCGCCGCCGGAGCGTAGTCCCGAGCCGTGACCTCGTCCAATTTGGCGAATGCCGCCTCCGCGTAGGCGGCGGGTGAGGCGGGCGTCTCCGCCCCGCCGGCGGGCTCCGCCCCTCGTGCGCTCGGCGCCTCCGCCCGCCGCACCACACGCCAAGCCGTCAACTCCAGTGCGCCGCAGAATGCGGTCAATTCGTCCACATTCAAGGGGCGCTCGCCCACCAGGGTGCCGTGCGTGCGCGTGCGCGGAATGCCCGACCGCTCCGCGAGCTGCCGGACCGACCACCCTCGCGCGCCGAGCTCCTCGCGGAGGATCGCCACGAGAGCGGCGTTCAATCGGCCGGGCTCGATCCTTCTCATCCCCATACCCGAATAGTCGCATTTCCGGACACACGACCGCAAGCGCCTTGACTTCGTCCCGAAATGCGAACACAATGGAGCTCCTCGCACGTTCGTAATTTCGGACAGCATGGCTGAAGGGGGATCGATGAGCGTCACCATGGCATCCGAGCCGAAGTAGGGCGCCCGCCCGCCGAGACGGCGGCCGCATGGCTCACCCGGCGCCGCCCGCTCCTCACTTCGTCGCGACGGATCCACCGCCGGTCGTCGATGCGGCGGAAAACCCGGGACCGGAAACCAGGCGGTGCGCATCGCGCCGTCATCCCGCCTATGAAGCACTCACCCCCATTCGCAAAGGAATCACATTGGCTGTCTCCCCAATCGTCGTGCGTTCCGCCCTCGACGAGGTCATCCGCCTCACCGCGACGCTGCCCGACCCGCACGAGTCCCTCCTCTACGTCAAAGCCGTCCCCGTCGACGCGATGCAGCGGGCCGGAGGGTCGCGGCCGCTCGACGGGCTGCCCTTCCGCCTGGAGGCCGTCCTCGACGACTGGGACGGCGGCACACCGCGGACGAGGGCCTCCATCGCCTCGTGGGCCGCGACGTGGGCCGCCTCCTGGTGCCGCTGGCGCCACGAGGACCCAGGCGTCCGCCCCGACGGCGACGCTTTAGCGTGGCTGGCCGACAACCTCGAGTGGGCCCAGGAGAACTGGCCCGCCATGGACGAGTTCGCCGAGGAACTCGGCGAAGTCCGCAGACGGCTGCGCGAAGCGCACGGGCTGGATCCCATCTCCTCCGGGCGTCCCTGCCCCGTCTGCGACGGCACACTCGTCCACGAAGTCACCGACGACGGCGTCCGCCCCGATTACGTCTGCCCTCGTTGCGGCGGCGTGCACACGGAACAAGGCCTCGCCAAGCTCGCCAGGCTCCGGCTCTGCTCGGCCGACGCGAATCTCACGCGGCGCGACGTCGCCCGCATCCTCAACGTCAGCGCCGCACGAATTCGCAAGTGGATCCATCGCGGGCAGATCGTGGAGGCCGACGGCAGGATCAGCCTGGCCGAAGCCAGGAGGCTCCGCGACGCATCCTCCTCGGCCCACCGGCCTTGACGCATCCCATGACCCACCCGGCGGCCTTGACGCGTCCGGTGCCCGGCCGGGGCGAGGCGACGTCGCGATATCCGCGGGAAGCCCGCCGGATTCGACGGAAGTGCGCGCAGCCTGTGCGCGGCGAACGGGCTACGCGACCCTGAGCCTCATCAGCAGATCGGTTTGGTCGTCGTCGCCGACTGTGAACACGTGCGATCCGAATACCGCGAAGCCCATGTGCTCGTAGAATGCCAGCGCCTGTCGGTTGTGCTCCCAGACGCCGAGCCAGACGGTGCCCAGTCCGCGGGTTCTCGCCTCGTCGATGGCTTTCTCGATCATCGCCCGCCCTATGCCCAAGCTTTTGAACTTACGCAGGATGTAAACGCGCTCGACCTCCAGCGCATCCGGGCCCATGGCCTCGTTCTGCGCCTCCTCCGTGTTCACCTTGAGGTATCCGGCCGTTTCGTCGCCGACGCGGGCGAAGAAAAAATGTGATTTCGGATTGGCCAGTTCTCCCGCGAGCACGTCCGGGGTGAATGCCCGCCGTATGTAGGAGTCGAGGTTCTCCGCACTGTTGTACTCAGCATGGGTCTCCGTGAAAGTCGCGGCGCCTATGGCGTTCAGCTCTTCGACGTCGTCGATCGTGCAGGGAATCAGGTCAACGGCCACCGCGGCGTCCTCCGGCTGCGGTGCCGGCACTCGCGCGGCGTCGTTCGAACGCATGGCGTCACCGTATCAGAAGCGCTCAGCCCGGACTCGTCTCGGTTCGATGTCCGGTCGAAGGCGAATGGGAATTGTGGCGTAGACTATACCCATGAAAACAGAATCCTCACCTCGCCCTGTTTACCGCCGCTGGTGGTTCATTCTCATTGTCGCCATTATCGCCATCGTCGTCGTCAATAAAATAATGGATGACAATAAAAACAAGGTTTCAACTCCCGCTTCGGGAAAGGAGACGTCTGAGGCGAATCCAGCACCTTCCGTCGATGTCGACGCAGCGACGCTGATTAAAGCCTACAAAGAGAATGAACTAGGGGCCGATAAACAGTACAAAGGAAAATCACTCAAAATATCCGGAACATTCGATCACACATCTGATGTTCTCAACCACAAAGTGGTGTGGATAAGCGACGGATCAGAGTTTCCCGTCACGCAAATAGCCTGTACTATTAGCGATTCCCAGGTAGACAAAGCTGCAGCCCTCAAAAAGGGCCAGCCGATCACCGTAACCGGAAAGGGCGGAGGCTTCGACGGGTTGTCCGTTGACGTCAAAAACTGCGCGCTCAACTGAGCGCAACGCTGACCGACTCTGATATCGCATCGTTCAGCCCCGGGTTTCCTCCCGGGGTTGAACGCTTCACAGCGGCACGGTCAACGCCTAGCCATCGGCCGGACAGATCGGCACAAGCGGATGACCAAGATCAGCGACTACGAGGATCACCTTATTGCCTCACTACTGCCCGAACAAGAGGCGATCGCCGCCTAAACTGGTGGCCGAAGTCAAAACTGGAGATCGTCCTGGGCACTGCCTCAACGGCGATCCGGGTGATGAGTTCGGATCATGAACACGAATTTCAGCGCGGCGGGCGTTGACCGATCCACCATGATCTGTGACCTGCGTCATGTGGCGCACGAATGCGTCACTGCGTTAAGCTGACACTACGACGAGCCACCGTTGTGGGGCGTTGTCTGCCGGGGCCCTGAGGGGCCCCGAGCTTCTTCAGGGAATCCATTTTCTCTCATGGTAAAGCGGGCCGAAGTCGCGGAGGATGGCCGACGCTGCTCGGGCAGCCCGTGGTGAGTTGCCAGGCTGTGGTTCTTTGACTCGGCGGTATATGTAAGCAAGAAGGTCTGCGGCTTGAATCCCGCGATTGTCCTGCGAATCATTCCAGGCAATCGGTTGGCTTATCCGCTCCAAACGACTCGATCGGTAACCCGGGGTTCCTACTCGCGTATACCCCCCGATCGCCTCCTGAAAATCACGATGTCGGTCAATCAAATCGGCGGTGATGCTACATGACTCTCTCCTTGACTGACACGTTAGATTGTCGATTCTTTCCAGAAGATGTCTCAATGTGATCTCGTAAGGCGAATCAGGATATTTGTACCGTCGATTCAGCCGAACCACGTCCAAGCCTTCCACCAGAAGATAGGCACCGCACTTTCTGATCGCACGAGCCGCGGCACGATACAAAGCAACCGCTTCGTGGACCTGCCCGCGGAAGCACTCCCATGGGGCAAGCCCGTGCATCATCCTATGAGCATGCAATTCCGTTGTGATGGGAATATTGAACTTTTCATGTGCATGTGCAACAACGGATTCTAAATTTCTCACCAAAATATTGTATCGTTGATCGTCAAGAACTATAGCAGCCATATAGTAATCGTTTTTCCCATAACTTTCATCGAGGAATGCGTGAAAACGATTTTTTATCATGGATCTATGGTACCACGCAGAGAAAGTTCTCTATGTGCGCAAAAAATCTTCTCGAGGAATAAATATTTTTAACGAACCACGCTATCGGCTTGACAGTTGCCCAGTATCTTTCCGTCACGGGTGAGACTCGGGCGGAGCTCGGCGAGCTTTTGGGTATTGCCGGGGCGAATGTTTCCAGTCGTCTTCATGGGAAGGCGAGGTGGACGGCGGAGGATTTGTTCCGGATTGCCGATCATTTCGGCGTGTGCGTCGATGATGTGAGGCCGGCCGCGAATGGTGATGGGACGTGGGTGCCGGCGCCGTTCCGGCTGGGGGTAGGTCGGTCTGGTGCGGCGGGTGTGGGGGTGTCGAGCCACCTGAGAGAATCGAACTCTCGACCTATTCATTACGAGTGAATCGCTCTGCCGACTGAGCTAAGGTGGCGCGTCGCTCTCGCGACCTCGGATATCCTATCGAGGCAGCCGCTCGCCCGCAAACCTGGAGCAGCGGGGCTGAAGCCGGGCATCGCGGCAGCCGGCGGACTAGGCTGGGCAGGTCAGGCCGTCTTTGGGGGCTCTGCCCGTCAGCAGATACCGGTCGAGCGGTTTTTGAATGCACGCTCCGGCCCGCGAATAGGCGGTGTGCCCTTCGCCCTCCCACGTCACGAGGACCGAGTTCTCCAGGTCTCTGTGAAGGGCATTGGCCCAGGCGTACGGCGTGGCCGGGTCGTTGCGGGTTCCCACCACGACGATCGACGCCGAGCCCTTCGCCTTGTACGGCCCGACGGCCTTCTTCGGGCGATAGGGCCACAGGGAGCACAGGTCCGTCCCCTCGGTGAGCGACGAACCGAACACGGGGGCATTCGCCTTCGCCTGCTCGGACAGCTTCTTGTACTCGTCCGGCGAGCTGGCGGGATAGTCGGCGCAGTTGATGGCCCGGTTCGCCTCGGAGGAGTTGTCGGAGAAGGAGCCGTCCGGTTCGCGGCTGTTGTACAGGTCCGCAACCCGCTGGAACACTGCGCCGTTGTCCCTCTGTATCACCTGTTCGAAGGCCTGGGTCAGAGTCGGCCACGTGGCGTTGCTGTAGAGCATGCCGATGATCCCCGTGAAGAGCATCGAGTCGTTGAGGGGGCGTGCGGGATCCGTCGTCTTGAACGGGGTTTTCTTGGCGGTCTCCAAAAGCGAGCGGACTTTCTGGCGGGCCTGGTCGACGGTCGAGCCGAGCACGCATCTGCCCGAATCGACGCAGGATTTGGCGTAGCGCTTGAGGACGGTCTCGAAGCCGAGGGTCTGGTCATAGGCGTGCTGCGCTCCGGAGCGTGTGACGTCGACCGCGCCGTCGAGGATCATACGGCCGACATTCTTGGGGAAGAGCTCGGCGTACTGGCCGCCGAGGGAGGTGCCGTAGGAGAAGCCCACGTAGTTGAATTTGGGATCGCCGACGAGCTGGCGCATGACGTCCATGTCGCGCGCCGCCGACTCCGTGCCGACGAAGGGCAGGAGTTCGCCGGATTTCTCCTCGCAGGCCTTGGCGAACGCCTTGAGCGCGACCTGTTCCTTCTTGGCCTGCTCGGGGTCGGACAGGTCGAAGGAGGAGTCGAGGAACTTGCCGAGGTCGTCGTCGTCATAGCACTGTACCGCGGTGGACTCGCCGACCCCTCGGGGGTCGAACCCCACGATGTCGTACTTCTCCCGGATGCCATCGCTGAAATAGGTGTTGGCCCGGCCGGCCATGTCTATTCCGGAGGCGCCGGGCCCTCCGGGGTTGACGAAGAGCGTCCCCATCGGCTTCTTGCCCGTGGCGGGCATCTTCGCCATCGCGATGGTGATCGTCTTGCCCTTCGGCTTCGTGTAGTCGAGGGGGACCTTGACCTGTGCGCATCGCAAGTCGCCGTTCTTGCCCTTCTTGCACGATTTCCAGGTCACCTTCTGCTTGTAGAAGGCATCGAGGCCCTTCGGGATCGCCGGCCCTCCGGAGGCCCAGTCCTCATTCGACGAGGACGACGACAGCGAGCAGCCCGACACGACGAGAGCCGTCACAGCCACAAGGGCTGTGCATGGTTTGAAGAATCTCACCCTCTAAAACTAGCCGAAGCGTCTGCTCCGCGCACGACGAGGCGGCGTCCGGCGTCGCTACGTCGACATCGACCGGAGGCGGTCCGCTCCGGGCACAACGCGGCGGCGTGTTCTCGAACCGATGGCTGCCATAGCGTGCCGGACCGGCCTGCTCCGCGGGGCGGCCGGCGCGGGCCCCGGGGCGAGGGATTCCTCACGTCGCCGCGGTCGAGGGGAGGGGCGAACGCCCCTATGGCGATGGCCCGACTGGCCTGACTCGCGCGCTCCCCGCAACGAACGCCCCCTATCCCTGGGGGCGAAGGGCGACCATCATCGCCTCGAGCACGAGCAGGGGGGCGACGTTTCCGCCCAGGCGCGTGCGCGCCTGGGCTATGGCGTCCATCCGCCGCACGGACTGCCCCGGGTCCGATTCGGCGGCGACGGCGCGGATCCCCTCGTCGAAATCCTGGTTGACGAGGTCGACGCCCGCGCCGAGCTGGACCGTGAGGACGTCGCGGTAGAGGGAGAGGAGATCGATCATCGCCCGGTCGAGTTCGTCTCGCTGGGCGCGAGTGGTGCGCCTTTTCTGGTTCTCCGCCAGCTCTCGCAGCTGAGCGCGGGCGGCGGGCGGGATCCTCGCGCCCTCGCCGATGCCGAGGGTCCGTTTGAGCTCGGCCTCCTCGCGTTCGAAGCGATCCCCCGTCGCCTTCTTCGCCGCTGCGACGGCTTGGGCGTGCACGCGGTGAGCGGCGAGGACGGCGTCCGCGGTCCCCCGGATCGCGAGCGCCTCGCCGATGAGCAGATCCCGTTCCCGGCGCACGGCCGAGTCGGTGGCCAACGCGCGGGCCCGGCCGACGTGGGACTGAGCGGCTCGGGCGGCGCGCAGGGCCTCCTCGGGTGCGACGCCGTCGCGGCGGACCAGCAGCGCGGCGACGTCGGAGGCGGGCGGCACGGCCAGCGCGACGCCCCTGCACCGGGAGCGGATCGTCGTCATGACGTCTTCGGGAGAGGGCGTGCACAGCATCCACACGGTGAACGGCGGCGGCTCTTCGATGGCTTTCAGGAGGACGTTGGTCGTGCGTTCGGCCATGCGATCGGCGTCCTCGACGATGACGACCCGCCAAGCGCCCGATCCGGGCGAGACGAACGACCGGCCGACGAGGTCGCGGGTCTGGTCGACCGTGATGACGACGCCCTCGGTGGCCACGTGTTCGACGTCGGGGTGCTTGCCTTCCATCACGGTGCGGCAGGCTCGGCACCGCCCGCACCCGGGTGCGGGACCGGTGCACTGGAGCGCGGCGGCGAAGGCCCGAGCTACCAGCGAACGCCCCGAGCCCGGGGGGCCGGTGATGAGCCAGGCCTGGCTCATGGCCGAGTCGCGGTCCGCTTCGCCGTCCGTCGTTCGTTCGGCGAGGTCGCGCGCCGCGATAGCCGCGCGTTCGAGCTGTGCGCGGACGGCCGCCTGGCCGACGAGATCGTCGAAGACGCTCATCACGGCGCCCTCCGCCCTCCGGCCGCTTCGCCGCCGAGCAGCCGGGCGGCCACGCGCTCGCGGACGATCCCGGCGATCTCGTCGATGCCCTTCCGAGCGTCGACGACGAGCCACCGTTCGGGTTCGGCCTCGGCGAAGGCTCGGTATTCGCGGCGGACGGCCTCGTGGAACTCCGGCCCGGCGGCCTCGATCCGGTCGGCGGTGCCCCCCAGGCGCCCGGCGATGTCCCCGGTGGGCAGGTCGAGGAAGACGGTCAGGTCCGGGATCAGGGATTCGGTCGCCCACATCGACAGTTCGCGCACTTCGTCCTTCCCGAGCGAGCGAGCGGCCCCCTGGTAGGCGACCGAGGAGTCGACGTACCTGTCCGCGACTACGACGTCGCCGCGGTCGAGGGCCGGGCGGATGACCGTGGCCACGTCGTGGGCGCGGTCGGCGGCGTACAGGAGCGCTTCGGCTCTGGGTGACACTTCGCCTCCGTGCAGCAGCAGGCGGCGGATGTGGCGTCCGAGCTCGGTGCCGCCGGGCTCGCGCGTCTCCACGACGCCGTGGCCTCGCTCGCGCAGCCACTCGGCGAGGAGCCGCACCTGGGTCGTCTTGCCGGCGCCGTCGCCGCCCTCGAAGGTCACGAAGAGGCCCATGTCAGGCATCCGCATCCGAGCCGGGCCCGGCCTCAGGCGCCGCCGGAGAAGAGGAGCCCGAAGAAGACGGGCTCGAAGGGGTCGAGGCCTTCTTCGCCTGGGACGACGCCGCCGATGGCTTCTTTTTGGCGGACTTCTTCTTGGCGGGCTGCTTCTCGGCCGCTTCCCCCGCAGTCGCAGAGGCGGCTTTAGAGGAGGCGGCCTTGGATGCCTCGGAACCTGTCTTCGCCGAGGAGGCGGAACCGCCGGATTTCCCCTCCCCCGCCTTCTTCGCGGACGCCTTCTTCGCGGAGGCTTTCTTCGTGGAGGCTTTCTTGGCTGCGGTCTTCCTCTTCTTCGCCGGCCCCTTGGCGCGACGATCGGCCAGGAGCTCGAAGGCGCGCTCGGGGGTGATCGTGAGCGGGTCGTCGTCCCGGCGCAACGAGGCGTTGGTCGTCCCGTCGGTCACATACGGGCCGAAGCGGCCGTCTTTGAGCAGGACGGTGACCCCTGTGACCGGATCGGCGCCCAGCTCGCGCAGGGGCTCCTTCTGGGCGGCGCCGCGCCGCCGCTTCGGCTGGGCGAACAGCTCTTGCGCCTCCTGGAGGGTGACGGTGAAGATCTGCGCCTCGCTCTCCAGCGACCGCGAATCCTTGCCGCGCTTGAGGTAGGGACCGTAGCGGCCGTTGTTCGCCAGGACCGGCTCATCGCCGTCGTAGCCGACCGTGCGCGGCAGGGACAGGAGCTTGAGCGCGTCGTCGAGCGTCACGGTCTCAAGGCTCATGGACGACAGCAGTGAGGCGGTCCGCGGTTTGGGCGGCCTCTTCGACGGGCGGCCCGTCGGGGTCAACGCCACCTCGCCCTCCCGGACGACGTCGGTGACGTAGGGCCCGAAACGGCCGGCCTTCGCCAGAACCCTGCGCCCGGTCTCGGGGTCGACGCCGAGCTCGCGGCCGTCGAAGCTGCTGGCTGCCAGAAGCTCCCTCGCCCTGTCGGGCGTCAGCTCGTCGGGGGCCAGGGAGTCGGGAACCGAGGCGTTGCGCGGTTCGCCGTCGCCGGACGCCTGGAGGTACGGTCCGTAGCGGCCGACCCGCAGGACGATCCCCTCCCCCAGGTCGATCGAGTTGACGGCTTTGGCGTCGATGTCCTCCAGGCTGCCGACCTGGCCCTCCAGCCCCATCCGCTGCCCGTCTCCCCGCCAGAATCGGGACAGGTAGTCGACCCTGTCCTCCCGGCCGGAGGCGATGCGGTCCAGTTCGGTCTCCATGGCGGCGGTGAAGTCGAAGTCGACGAGCTCGGGCAGATTCTCCTCCAGCAGGCGCACCACGGAGAACGCCGTCCACGTCGGCACGAGCGCCTGGCCGCGATGGTCGACGTAGCCGCGGTCGCCGATCGTGGCGATCGTCGTGGCGTAGGTCGAGGGGCGGCCGATGCCCAGGTCCTCCATCTTCTTCACGAGCGAGGCCTCCGTGTACCGCGGCGGGGGCTGGGTCTCGTGGCCGTCGGCGTCCGCCTGGGAGACTCCGAGGCCTTCGTCGCGCTCGAGGTCGGGGAGGCGGGCGTCCTGGGAGCCGTCCTCGTAGCGCTTGGCGTCGCGGGATTCCTGGTAGGCGGCCATGAAGCCGGGGAAGGTGATGATCGTCCCGGAGGCGGCGAACTGGACGGCCGCCGCCCCGGCCGCCCCGCCGACGGGGACGTCCACCCGCACGGAGGCCGTCCGGCCGCGGGCGTCGGCCATCTGCGAGGCGACGGTCCGCTTCCAGATGAGCTCGTACAGGGCGAATTGGCGGTCGTTGAGCGAGGACTTGACAGTGGCGGGCGTGCGGAAGTGATCGCCCGCGGGCCGGATCGCCTCGTGGGCCTCCTGCGCGCCCTTCGAGGTGGTCGAGTACAGCCGGGGCTTGGCCGGAAGGTAGTCTTCGCCGAATATCTCGCCGATCTGGGTGCGCGCCGCCTCGACCGCCTGGTCGGACAGGTTCGTCGAGTCCGTCCGCATGTACGTGATGTAGCCGTTCTCGTAGAGCGCCTGGGCCGTGCGCATCGCGTCGCGGGCGCCCATCCGCAGCTTGCGCGACGCCTCCTGCTGGAGGGTGGACGTCGTGAACGGCGGGGCCGGCCGGCGCGTGTACGGTTTGGACTCGACGGAGGCGACCGTGGCCGCGGCGTCCGCGACCGCGCCGGCGATCGCCTCGGCCTCGGCCTGGCCGAGGGCCCGCGCGTCCTTCTTGACCAGGGCGCCGCGGTCGTCGAAGTCCTTCCCCGTGGCGATGCGGGTCCCGTCCACGGACACGAGCTTGGCGTCGAAGCCCTCCGCGCCCTTGACGAACGTGGCCGTCACATCCCAGTAGGAAGCCGCCTGGAAGGCCATGCGCTCGCGCTCGCGCTGGACGACGAGGCGGGTGGCCACGGACTGGACTCGGCCCGCCGACAGGCCCGGTGCCACCTTGCGCCACAGGAGCGGGGAGACTTCATAGCCGACGAGACGGTCGAGGATGCGCCGCGACTCTTGCGCGTCGACCAGCTTCATGTCGATCTGGCGCGGATTGTCCAGGGCGCGGGCTATGGCTTCGGGAGTGATCTCATGGAAGGCCATTCGCTTGACCGGGACCTTGGGCTTGAGCACCTCGTACAGGTGCCAGGCGATCGCCTCCCCCTCGCGGTCCTCGTCGGTGGCCAGGAGGAGCTCGTCGGAGGACTTCAGGAGTCTGCGCAGCTCGGCGACGATCTTCTTCTTGTCCGAATCGACGACGTAGTAGGGCTCGAAGCCGTTGTCCACGTCCACCGAGAACTTGCCGAACGGGCCCTTCTTCATGTCGGCGGGCAGCTCGGAGGGCTGCGGCAGATCCCGGATATGACCGATCGAGGCCTCGACGGCATAGCCCGCCCCGAGATAGCCGCCGATCGTGCGCGCCTTGGCAGGGGATTCGACAATCACGAGTTTGGTCACGCTGGGTCCTTAACTACTGTGAGGGTTCGGGGTCACCATACGCCGTGGAAAGGTTCCGTGCCATTTTCGTGCTCACAGTGTCCACGGCGATGCCCGGCCCGCGAACCCGCCTCCGGCTCCTGCCGGGCTGCGCCACCGGCGACACGGCGGCGGCGGGCTGGTGCGCCCGCCCGTTTGTGAGGTTGGGCCGAGCGTGCATTAAGGTTGGGTGCGGCATAGCGACATCGTCATATCCGCAGGGGAGCAATGACCGATTTATCAGGGCAAACGGACGCGACACGCGAAGGCGTAGTCCTCGTGGCACTCGGCAGTCCGGTTGCCCCGACCGAGGAGGCCATCGGCGACTTCCTCTCGGAGTTCCTCTCCGACCCACGCGTCGTGGACCTTCCGCGGGCGTTGTGGCTGCCCATCCTGAACGGCCCGGTCCTCAGGAGACGCCCCGCCAGGGTCCTCGGGCAGTACGAGGGAATCTGGACGGAGGAGGGCTCTCCGCTGCGCGTCCACACGCGGGCCCAGGGCGAGGCTCTGGCCCGCCTGCTGCCCGGACGCGACGTGCGCGTCGCCTACCAGTACGGGTCGCCGAACGTGGCCGACGTCTTCCTGGACCTCGCGCGCAGCTGCGACGTCGTCACCGTCCTGCCCGCCTACCCGCATTTCGCTCCGGCGACGGTGGGGTCCATCGCCGACCGCGTCCGCGAGTGCGCCGGCCTGGCCGCCGCCGAGGGGCACAGGCCGCGCATCAGGGCCGCCCGCTCCTGGCCGAGTCTGGCCGGCTACGTCGACTGGCACGCCGGGCGGATCCTCGAGGAGGTCTCCCGGGAGGGCGTCGACCTCGTCGTCTTCTCATGGCACGGCGTCCCCCTGCGCAAGGCCCACGGGGCCGCTCGGTACCGAGCGGAGTGCCACGCCACGGCCTCGGCAGTCATGGAACGGGTCGAGGCGCAGGGGTGCACGGTGGCCTGGGAGGAGACCTTCCAGTCGAAGTTCGGCCCCGGACGCTGGCTGGCCCCCGCGACGATCGACACGATGGCTGCGCTCCCAGGGCGGGGCGTGCGCAGCGTCCTCGTGACCAATCCGGGATTCCTGGCCGACTGCCTGGAGACGGTCTACGAGATGGACGTCTTGAACGCCGGCGTCTTCCGACAGGCCGGCGGAGTGTCCTTCCGCCGCATCGCGCCGCCCGACGCCGAGTCCGCAGCCCGCTTCCTCGCCCAGGTGCGCGGCGCTCTCACGCCCGCCTCAGGACGCCCAGCCCGATGAGCTCCCGGAGGGCCGGGAAGACCTCGTCGCGCACCGACGAGGGATCCTGCTCGAGGAGGTCGGCGACCGTGTCGATGAGGATGCCGACGCTCAGCTCCCCGTCGCACGCCCCCACGACGGCGGCGACCGCGCTGGTGACCTGGAGCTCGGAGGCGAAACCGCCCGTCTGGGCGAGCTTGAGCATGAACGGGCTGTCCTTGCCCGGCGTGTGGAGGCGGTGCTCGATCCCCCTGGCCACGAGGTGCTTGCGCGCGAGCTCGGCGTCAGAGCACATCATCAGCTCGCGATTGGCCCACACCAGTTCGGCGAACGCGTTGAGGTTGGCGGGGGCCGGTCCGGTGACTTCCTCGAAGCGCCGCCACGGACCCCGCGGCAGGCCGTCGTCGTTGCCGACGCACATGTAGCCGAGCCCGACGCCGGTCACCCCGCGCCTGGCGAAGTCGGCCAGCCAGGCCTCGTAGACGGGCTCGTAGACGACGTCGCGGGCCAGGATGCCGCCGTCGCGCAGCCACATCTCGATGTACTCGGGCGGGTCGAGCCGTTCGCGCTGGATCACCCACGCGTCGAGCTTCCCCTGATCCAGCCAGGCTGCCGGGCTCTCGGACCATTCCCCGCGGATCTCCCAGTTGCCCAGGATCCAGGCGCGCCCGCCGAGGGCGAGGACCCGGTCGAGGCCGCCGACGAGCTCGGCGAGCATCGCGTCCCCCACGCGGCCGTTGTCGCGGTAGTCGTAGCGTTCCAGGCGCACGTTCTGCGGAGTGATGACGAACGGAGGATTGGACACGACGACGTCGTAGCGCCCGTCGGCCGGCTCGAGCAGGGAGCCTTCGCGCAGGTCGAGGGAGACGCCGGCCAGGGCCGCATTGAACTCGGCGTAGGAGAGGGCCTTCTTCGACACGTCCGTGGCGGTGACGCGCGCGCCCGACAGGGCCGCGAAGATGGCGTGGACGCCGCAGCCGGTGCCCACGTCCAGCACCCGCGACCCCGGCCAGTAGGTGGCCAGGGAGGCGAGGGTCCGCGTCGCCCCGCCCACGTGCATGACGTGATCGGGCCTGGGCGTCACGCCCGCGAGCTCGCCCCAGTCGGAGGCGATGAGCACGTCCTGTCGGCCGGCGTCCTTGCCGACGAGCGCGGGGATCGGCAGGTGCGACGGGATCGCCGTGGGCACGACCTGGAAACGCGCCCGGCCGCCTTTGAGCAGTTCGTCACGCAGGGCGGCGCTGGCGGACACGGACGGCAGAGCCTCGTCGATGAGCTCGGCCTCGACCTCGTCTCCCAGGAGGAACAGCCGGACGTGGACGGCCAGGCGGGCCTTCCTCCCTCCCGAGCGCGAGACCTCGCGAGCCTTGACGAGGCCCGGCACCCGCCGCTCCCGGCGCACGGCCCCCATCGCGGCGGGACCCAACAGCTCCTCCACCGCCGCGAGGGTGTACTCCGCGAGGTCCGCGCGGAGAGCGGGCGCGAGCTCTGCCGTCAGGAGAAAGGCCATGCATCAAGGTTACGTGAAAGCCGCGACGCCGCGCCCGGCGGATTCGGCCGAACCGGCATACACTTGCAGACGTGCCCCATGCCCCTCGCGATACCCGCTCCCGCATCCTGGCGGTCCTGCTCTCAGCCCTGTTCATGTCCCTCCTGTCGGTCAGCATCGTCAACGTGGCCCTCCCGTCGATCCAGACGAGCCTGAACGCCTCGAACTCGGCGATCCAATGGGCGCTCTCGGGGTACTCGCTCGCCCTGGGCGTCATCATGGTGGCGGCCGGCCGGGCCGGCGACATCCTCGGCCGCGGCCGGATCTTCCTGGCCGGGGTGGTCGTCTTCGGCCTCGCCTCGGCCGTCTCCGCGCTCGCGCCGGACGCGACGGTCCTCGACGTCGGCCGTTTCTTCATGGGCTTCGGAGCAGGCCTGTTCACACCGCAGGTCGGCGGCCTCATCCAAGAGCACTTCCGGGGATTCGAACGGGCGCGCGCCTTCGGCGCCTTCGGAGCCGTCGTCGGGGTCGCCGTGGGGATCGGCCCCACGTTCGGAGGGTTCCTCATCGGCGCCCTCCCCGGCGAGCTCGGGTGGCGGATGACCGTGGGAGTCAACGTGCCCGTGGCGGTCGCGGTCGTCGTCCTCGGCTGTATGTGGATCCCCCGCGACGACGGCGATCGCAACCGAGAGCATCTCCTGCGCAGGCTCGACCCGGTGGGGGCCGCGCTCCTGGGCGTCGCGATCGTCGGCGTCATGCTGCCGTTCATGCTCGCCTCGCAGAAGCCGTGGGCCTGGTGGTTCCTGCCGGGAGGCCTGGCGACGCTGGCCGTGTGGTGGGGCTGGGAGCTCGCACTGTCGCATCGCGGGCGGGGCGAGGCTATGGTCGATCCGAGCCTGTTCCGCATCCCGAGCTTCACCCTGGGGTCGGCGATGATCACCGTGTTCTTCGCGGGGATGACATCGGTCATGGTGATCGAGGCGCTCTTCATCCAGCGAGGCCTCGGCCGGTCCGCGCTCGTCTCCGGGCTCGTGGTCCTGCCGGCCGCCCTGGCGCAGGTCTACTCCGCGCCGCTCGCGGGCAGGCTCGTGCGGACGTGGGGCCGGAAGGTCGTCGTGTGGGGCCTGTGGATCAACGTCCTCGGCCTGGCGTTGATCGGGGCGGTGGCGCTGCTCCTGACGGACGGGGGAAGCGTGTGGTGGCTGGTCCCGGCCTCGTTGCCCCTGGGCTTCGGGAACGGATGGGTGGCCTCGCCGAATCAGGCGCTGACGCTGCGCGAGGTGCCGGTGTCCACGGGAGGGACCGCCTCGGGCATCATGCAGACGGGGCAGCGCATCGCGACCGCGGTGGGGAGCGCGGCGGTGACCGGCATCTTCTTCCACAACGTCTCCGACGGGTATCCTCGCGCCTTAGTCTTGAGCTTCACGGTCATCTGCGGATTCATGGTCGCGGCGCTCGCGCTCTCCTATGTGGACGAGCGGCTCGCTCGAGGCACCTCCCTCTTCGACGACGTCGGCGACGGCGGTTTGGACGGCAAGGACTAGGCAGGGGCCTTGCGCCTGGATCCGTCGATTCCGGACGTCCCCATTTTCCGCAGGGTTGCGGGCCCGGCTGGGAAGAGGGTTTCGCCCGGGACCTCAGCGCAGTCCGTACAGCCAGGCCGCGACGATCAGGCGCTGGGCGCAGTCGGGATCGCCTCCGTACGCGTCCTCGAGCGCCGCAGCGTAGGCCTCCTGTTGGAAGGTGCCGTACGCGCCGGGGCCGGCCGCTGTCAGGGCGGCGGGAACGTGGGCCCTGAGCCTCGCCGCGGCGGCATCCACGTCGAACCCTCGGTGCGTGGCGATCTCAGCGCGTTGAAGATGCCGGGTCAGGCATTCCAGCGAGTGGGATCGGCAGGCTACGGCGTCCTCCGCCGCCGCGACGAGTTTGCCGACGGGCTGAGCGAGCATGACCCGCTCGGGGAAGGAGACAGCGTCCGGGTACGGCAGGCCGGCCAGCAGGGCGTGATAGCGGGCTTCGTCATGCATCGAGATCACCCACGATCGAGGCGACGACGCGGTCCACGGCCACACGCTGGCCTTCGATCGCCCGCGCGATGGGGCCGACGACGCGTTTGCACAGCGGTCCGACGGTGTAGACGCGCCGTCCCAGTTCGCAGTTCCGGCGCGGTCCGGCCCCCACCGTCACGCCGAGGCCGACGACGTCGGCCTCGGGGACGAGCCCGAAGCAGGGAACGATCATGTCGTGGTCGATCCCCTCGCGCCGGCCGTCCCTGTCGAGGCAGGCGACGCCGCCGGCGTCGACCAGGCGGGCCCGGTTGAGGATGTCCAGCCGTCCCCGGGCCTCGTAGGCCTCCAGCTTGTGGCGGAATTCGTGGATCACACTCGGCGCGAAGTCGAAGCGCGGATCCTCCGGGTGGTCGGCGTAGGCCAGTCGCCCCGACGGTTCGAAGAGGTCGGCGGTGAAATCGAGGCATTGGAAGTGCAGCTCGTCCGCCGGATACGCCAGGGTCACCCGCTTGCCCCGACGGAGCAGGGCGAGGGCCAGGGTCGCTGCGGACTGGCCGCCGCCGACCACGAGAACCCGCTCGGCTTCGGAGGAGAGCGCCGCATCGCCGTCCCATCGGACGACACGGGGGTCTCCGGTCTGCACGGCCGACGTCCCCTCGCCGGTGGCGAGGACCACCGCCCGGGCCCGGACGTTCCGGCCGGAGGAGAGCGCCGCGGCGAATCCGCCGCCGCTCTCGTCCACGGATTCCACGCGGTCGACGACGTGGCGTCCGTCCAGGCCGTGCGCGGCCACGGTGTGCCGGAGGTGTCCCTCGAAGACGTCCATGGGGACGATGGCGCGCAGGCCCGCCGTCGCCAAGCGGACCTGATCGCGCTCGTAGTCCTCGAGGACGTGCCAGTGGAGTTTGGCGAAGTCGAGCATGTCGAGGTCCGAGCTGGACTGGCACCCGACGTAGTGGGCGTAGGGCGAGCGCAGGGTCGTCTGACCGATCGCCCCGGTACGTTGGAGGAATCGCCGGCCGAGGTGCCGGGCAGGGTCGACGAGGAGGAAATCGATCCCGAGGTGGAAGAGGTGGGAGCCGAGGCTGACCCCCGCCAGGCCCCCGCCGACGATGAGCACGTCGGTGTCGCGGGGCGTGGCTTTGCCTTCCAGTTCCGGCCACGAGGCCACCGAGAGCCGGCGTCCCCGGGGGCTGTCGAGCAGATAGGAGGGCGGGACGAAGCGGTCGGAGAGCGCCGAGCCGCATCTAAAGTCGCGTTTCGACGGAGATGTAGACATCGTGAGCTGGGTCGAGGGCATAACCGTTCTCTATTTCGTCGAGGAAGTCGGATTCCGTGGGCAGCGAGATCGCCGATCGAGGGCGTCCGTGGCTGATGCGCAGCTGACGGCCCGAGATGCGGACGGCGTACTGCGCGAGGAAGGATTCGCCGGGGAACACTCGGCCTTCACGGAAGCCGAGGCGACAACGGTCAGAGCTCACGGCGCTTGCGGAGAATTGCGCGGAAACGCACGGACATTCGACGTCGTCTGCGAAACTGCCCTCCTTGTCTATGCTCATCGTCCACATCCCCCACACGATGCCGGAGAGATTGGTCTTCGTCTCAACGATTCTCCACGTGCCTCCGGCCGGGAGGACGAGCGTGGCCGTTACGGCCGCACTCGCGTCCATAGCGCCGGAGACGAACACGGTCCGCGTCTGCGGGAAAGCGGCCGCCGTCATCGGGACGTCCCGCGCGAGGACGCGTTCCGGGACTCCGAACGGGGAGGTGAGAATCGCCGCGTTTTGTTCCGTTTGTTCCGTCATTGCCGTGCCTTTCTCGATGCCTTCGAAGGCGCTTCCACCATATACACGCCGCACGGACCGCTCCGGGAGGACATCCGAACAGTGAGACGAAGGAGTGAGAACGTCTCAAATAGTGAGGCCCATCGTGTAGATGCCCTGGTGTATCTGAGACGGACTTCTGTGAAATCCGGGACTACCGGCATCCAACCCCGTGATGTCGCCGTTTCAACGGCGTGACCCGCCCCCGCGCGGCCCGCGCTTCTTGGCGGGCCGGTAGGCGGAGACGGTCGGGTCGTCGGCGATCCAGAACCGCCATGGGAAAGCCCGTCCATCGCCCCCGGGGCCGGCGACGCCGACCCTCGGACCGCAGCGCACACGGTCGGGACCGGGAACGTCGCCGCTCGAGCAGACGGCCAAGTGCAGCCGATCGCCCGGGCCGCCCAGACGGGAGCCGTCGTCTTCGCGGTCCAGGCCGAGGGCGGCTGCCAGGCGCGCAGGGCCGCGGGCCAGATCCCGGTCTTTGCGCGCCGCAGGCCGGCGACCGCGAGCCAAGTCCAGGCCTTCGACGACTTCCCCGGCCCGCAGGAGGACCGCGCGCGAGACGCCCGGACGCCCGCACACGATGTTGACGCAGTAGTGCATCCCGTAGGTGAAGTAGACGTAGACCGTCCCCGCCGCCTCGAACATCGACGCGTTGCGGGCCGTACGCCCGCGGAAGGCGTGCGATCCGGGGTCTGCCTCTCCGCAGTAGGCCTCGACTTCGCTCAGTCGCACGCCGACGGCCCCCTCGGGGGACGTGACGGTGAGCGTCGCGCCCAGCAGGCCGGGGGCGACCACGCGCGGGTCGTCTTCCAGAAGCCGGAGAAGGTCGGACGGGGACATCGCCGTCATTCTACGACGGACGATCCGCCTCCCGGCGCATCCCCTATCCCCATCGGTGAGCGGGCTCCACCCCGCGGGCGAGTCGTTGCCGACACCTACCCAGAAGCGCCGCCGGAGTCGTGGACCGGCAGTGGCGAATCCGAGCGCCAACCGCCGGTG
>NZ_KE951409.1:0-3226 GCF_000466165.1 Actinobaculum sp. oral taxon 183 str. F0552 | reverse complement strand
CCAGAAGCGCCGCCGGAGTCGTGGACCGGCAGTGGCGAATCCGAGCGCCAACCGCCGGTGCACTCGGCCCGCAAGCCGAAGCCGGACCCGCCCCGACGGCGGAGTGGGCCCGGCCGAATCTCGGCCGGGCCCACTCTCATTCGCCTTCCGGGAGGCATTGCCTGCCGTCAGGCTTCGCCGTCACCGCTCTTGCGGCCTCGGCGGACGGCGACGGCCACGCCGCCGGCAGCGGCCAAGCCGAGCGCGACGACGCCGAGCAGGCGCACGTCCGCACCGGTCCTGGGCAGCTTCGGCTTGGGCTTAGCCGTCTTGGGTGTGACAGGCGTCGACTTGGACGGTGTGGGTTTGCTCGGATGCGAAGGCGTCGGCTTGGGCGTCGGATCCGGAGAGCGATGGGCATGGTAGCCGTCGCTGTCGGTGACTCCCGTGCCGCTCACGAATCCCGTTCCGGTGACCGTCGCCGTGTCGGCGTGCTTCTTGCCCGCTTCCACGCCGGTCAGCTTGGCCGTGCAGGTGAAAGAGCCGCCGATTGCGAGCCTGGCCGGGTTCTGGGCAGCGAAGGACGCCTCCCACCGTGTGCCCTTCGTCCCGTCCGGGAAGGTGCACGTCAGGTCGGAGACCTTGCCGGAACCCGTCGCCTTGTCGGTGACCTCGACCGCGCGCAGCGATTCATTGCCGGTGTTGACGATCGTGAACACCAGGTCGGTCTTGCCCTGGGGAAGGAGGACCGACTCGGCGACGGTGTCCGCGTCGTTTCCCTTGGCGTCCACCTTCTCGATGTCCACGTTCTGCTTGCCCGGCACGCGCGCGTTGTACGGGTTCTCGTCGCTCACGGACTTGCCCGAGCCGACTCCCACGCCCGCGATCGTCGCGTCGTCCGTGTGGACGTCGCCGGTCACGCCGCTCAGATGGGCGGTGCACTTGAAGGAGGCGCCTATCGCGAAGGAGCTCGGTTTCTGGGCAGCGAAGGAGGCGGCCCACTTGACCGTCCACTTCTTGGCCTTGGCGTCGTAGACGCCGGCGGTCGGAGCCTTCTCCCCCGGGAACGTGCAGGCCATCGACTCCACCGTCCCCGAGGAGGTCGTCGTCGTGTCCGTCACGACCACCTGCTTGAGGGCTTCGCCGCCGTTGTTGACGACGGTGAAGTCGAGGTCGACCGCTCCCTTGCCCGTCTTCCCATCGGGGGCGAGAACGGCGGCGTCGGCGGCCTTGTCCGCGTCACGGCCTTTCACGTCCTTCTTGACGATCTCGACGTTGGGGTTCTTGGGCAAGGCGTTGTACGGGTTCTCTCCCGTCACGCCCTTCGCGGAGATCGAGCCGGTGCCGGTCACCTTGGCGGTGTCCGTGTGGTAGACCTTCGTGACGCCGGTCAGCTTGGCCGTGCAGGCGAAGGAATCCGAAATGCGGAAGAGCGTCGGCTTGTCGCCGAAGGAGGCGGCCCACTTGACCGTCCACTTCTTGGACCCCGCATCGTAGACGCCCTTCGTCGGAGCGTTCTCACCAGGGAACGTGCAGGCCATCGACTCGACCTTTCCGGAGCCGGCGACGGTCTCGTCCGTCACGACGATCTCGCGCAGCGGCTCGCCGCCGTTGTTGACGACCTTGAACTTCAGATCGGTCTGACCGGTCTCCAGGACGGGGGCGTCGGCCAGTGTGTCACCGCCGTTGCCCTTAGCGTCGGACTTGTCGATGCTCGTGTGGGGCGTGGGCGGGACGGCATTGTAAGGGTTCTCGTCCTTGACGGTCTTTCCGCTGCCGTAACCCGCGCCTTCCACGGTCGAGGTGTCGGTGTGCAGCGTCTGGGTGACGCCGGTGAGCTTGGCCGTGCACGGGAAGCTCGCCCCGGCGGCGAAGGCGGCCGGATCGGCGTCCTTCCACGAGGCGTCCCACTTGACCGTCCACTTCTTGGACGCCGCGTCGTAGACGCCGGCGGTCGGAGCCTTCTCCCCCGGGAACGTGCAGGCCATCGACTCCACCGTGCCGGAATCCGTGGAGGTCGTATCCGTCACCACGACTTTCTTGAGGTCCTCGGTGCCCGGATTGGTCACCGTGAACTTGAGGTCGGCCGTGCCGGAGGCGAGCCTGACGGGATCGTGGGGATCGTCGGCGTCGTTGCCCGCCGCGTCCTTCTTGACGATGGACACCTTGGGCGAAGGCGGCTTGGCGTTGTAAGGATTCTCATCCTTGACGCCCTTGCCCGACAACGCACCCGTAGCCGAGGCGATCGCCTTGTCGGTGTGGAGCTTCTCAGTGACGCCGGTGAGTTTGGCCGTGCACGAATAGGATTGGCCGATGGCCAGCGTCTTGGGGCTTTGCCCGAAGGAGGCAGCCCACTTGACCGTCCACTTCTTGGCCTTGGCGTCGTAGACGCCGGCGGTCGGAGCGTTCTCACCCGGGAACGTGCACTGCATCGACTCCACCGTGCCGGAATCGGTCGTGGTCTCATCGACCACTTCGACTTCCTTGAGCGGGTCGGCGCCCGAATTCCTCACTGTGAATGCGAGTTCGGCCTGGGCGCGCGGCAGGACTGGAGCGGTGTCGGCCGTGTCGGCGGCATTGCCCGCTTTGTCCTTCTTGTCCACCGAGATACCGGGTTTGGGCGGAAGCCCGTTGTAGGGGTTGTCGTCGTGGACGCCGAGCGTGCTCACCGCGCCCTTGCCGTCCACGGCCGCTGTGTCGGTGTGGACGGTTGCGGCGACGCCGGTCAGGCGGGCGGTGCAGCCGAAGCTGCCTCCCACCGCGAAGGTCTTGGGGTTCTGCCCGAAGGAGGCGGCCCACTTGACCGTCCACTTCTTGGACCCCGCATCGTAGACGCCCTTCGTCGGAGCGTTCTCACCCGGGAACGTGCACTGCATCGACTCCACCGTGCCGGACTCCGTAGATGTCGTGTCGGACACGACGATATCGTGGAGGGCTTCCGGGCCGGGGTTCCTCACGTCGAAGACCAAGTCGGTCTGACCGCCCGGTAGGGCGACCGCGTCCTTCTCGGTGTCCGCGTCGTTGCCCGCCGCGTCCTTCTTGACGATCTTCACCTTGGGTTCGGGTGGGCGGTGTGCGTTGTAGGGATCGGTGTCAGAAGTGTGCAGACCCGAGATCGCCCCATCAGCCTCAACCGACGCCGTGTCCTGATGAGTACTGCCCGACTCACCGGTACGCACCGGCACACCCGACAAATCAGCCGAACACGTAAACGACGCACCCTTGGCGAACACCGCCGGCTGAGCCG
>NZ_KE951408.1:48976-66150 GCF_000466165.1 Actinobaculum sp. oral taxon 183 str. F0552 | reverse complement strand
CACGGCGGGGCTTCGGCCCCCCGCGCGGCCCTCGCCGCCGCCCTCGCCCTCTGCCTGCAGGTGGGCGTCAACTTCGCCAACGACTATTCGGACGGGATCCGCGGAACCGACGAGGTGCGCACCGGGCCTCCCCGCCTGACCGGCGGGGGGAAGGCCTCGCCGTCGTCGGTGCGCGCAGCCGCCTTCGCCTGCTTCGGCCTCGGCTCCCTGGTGGGCGCCGTCCTCGTCGCCCTGTCGGGCCGCTGGTGGCTGCTGGGCGTCGGCGCGGCGGCCGTGGCGGCCGCGTGGTTCTACACCGGGGGCAGGCGGCCCTACGGGTACATGGGCCTGGGCGAGGTCTTCGTCTTCGTGTTCTTCGGTCTCGTGGCCACCGCGGGGACGACCTTCACCCAGCTGCTGGGCGTGCCCTGGCAGTCGTGGCTGGCCGCGTGCAGCGTGGGCTCGATCGCCTGCGCGCTGCTCATGGTCAACAACATCCGCGACATCCCCACCGATGCGGCCTCCGGCAAGCGCACACTCGCGGTGCGGCTGGGGGATCGCCGGGCGCGAACGGCCTACGCCTCGGCCGTGGCGCTGCCGGTGCTGGCCGCCGCTGCCCTGTGGGGCGACCTGGGGGCCCTGACTCTCCTCGTCCTGGCCCCCTGCCTGCCGCTCGCCCGGGCCGCGATCCGCCCGGTGCTCTCGGGCGCGCGCGGCCTCGCGCTCATCCCGTCCCTGAAGGCCACCGGTTTCGTCGAGCTCGCTTACGGCGTAGCCCTGCTCATGGCGTACGCCATCGCCAGGCCATAAACTGAAGCCATGCCTCGCGTCGCACTAGCGATTTTCATCGTCGCGCTGTGGATATACGGTCTCATCGACTGCGCGCGCACGCCCCGCGCATCCATGCCCGGCCGCCTGCCCAAGTGGGTGTGGATGCTTTTGGCGCTGGTGCCCGTTCTCGGATCCCTCCTGTGGCTGGGTCTGTCGTGGTGGGCAAAACACCCCGAGGGCCTGAGCGGAACGCTGAGCCTAGGGCGCCGATCCGGACCGCAGGCCTCCGAGCCGGCCCCCGTGGCCCCGGACGACGACCCGGAGTTCCTCGCCAAGCTCGACGCCCGCAACCGCTTCGCCGAATGGGAGCGCAGGAAAGAGCGGGAGCGCCGGGGTGAAGAGCCCGAAGGCGAAACGGACTCGGCCCGGGCGAACGGCGAATCCGGCGATCTGGATGCCGAGCTGCGCGCCTTCCTCGAGGGGACGTCGGCGCGAGGGGCCGCGGACACGGGCCGCCCCGCGGAGGGAGAGGACCCCGGCGGGCGAGGCGCCCCCCGGCCCGGGGCCCCGGGCCGGACGGAAGCCGACGGGCCGGCGGCCGGGAACGGGGACCGCGACACCGGAAACTCCGATCCCTCGAATGGAACGCCCTCGTCGAACGGAACGTCGAACCGGCCCTGAGAGGCTCTGCCCTCCGTCCGTCCACTGGATGTCCGTACGCCTCCCGCGGGACGGCTGATCCTAGGCGGCGCGGCCGCTGGATTTCCGGTTCACGGACGGCATGAACGCACGGCGGGCGGCACGCACGTCGGCACGGCGGGCGGCACGCACGTCGACGGATGACAGCGGACCGCCCGGCCTCATTGTGTGGACCGCGGCCCGGACCTAGTCGAGCCAGCTCTCCCCAGCCTACTCACTCTCCCGTGTGGACCGCGGCCCGGCTCTCCCCGGGAGTGACGTCCTTGGCTCGGGCCAGGAGGTCGGCGGCGGGCTCGTCGTATCCGACGCCGATGAGCTGCCTGCCGATGAAGCTCAGGGAGGTCACCGAGCACAGGGCGCACTGGCGGCGCCGGGGGTCGTGCGCGAGGGAGCGCCCTTCGACGAAGCTCCTCATCGTCCAGATGGGAAGCTGGTGGGAGACGAGCACCGCCTCTCCGCCGTGCGCGAGTTCCAGCGCCCGCCGCACTGCCGAGGACATGCGCTCGACGATGTCCGCGTAGGGCTCGCCCCACGAGGGCTTGAACGGGTTGGCGTACCACGGCCAGTACCTCGGATGGGCGAGGACGAGCCGGTTCCGGTTGACGTTCATCCCCTCGAACTTGTTGCCCGCCTCGATGAGGTCCGCGTCCAGAACCACGGGGAGCCCTCGGCGCCGCGCGGTGGGCAGCGCCGTCTCCTGTGCGCGTTCGAGCGGGGAGGAGACGACCAGCCGCACGTCGCGCCCGTCGAAGCGCTCGGCCACCCGGTCGGCCATGGCCCGTCCCAGATCGGTCAGGTGGAAGCCCTCCTGGCGCCCGTAGAGCTGGCCGGTCGGGTTGTCGACCTCCCCGTGCCGTACGAAGTGGACGACGGTGAGCTCGTCACCCATCATGTGCCTCCTTCTGCGCGTCGAACGCGGATCTTCAGCGGGCCGCCGTGCGCGGGCCTCGCCCTCACCCGTCGGACACGAGCGAGCACAGCCGCCCGAGCTCGAGCATGTTGTCGCTTCCGAGCTTGTCGATGAGGCACCGGCGCACGGCCTCGACGTGGGACGGAGCGGCTTCCACGAGCTTGCCGTAGCCCACGTCGGTCAGGACGCAGTTGACGCCGCGGCGGTCGTCCTCGCAGGGAATCCGACGCACGTACCCCTGGCTCTCCAGCCGACGGACGGTGTGGGTGAGCCTCGACCTGGAGTGGACGAGCAGATCGGCGAGCGTCGACATCCGCAGCGTCCAATCGGCGGATTCGGAGAGGTAGGAGAGGACCTCGTACTCGTGCAGCGAGATCCCGTTGACGGTCTCCATGTCCTGGTTGAGCGTCTCCAAGACGACTGCCACGCCGCGGATATAGGCCCTCCACGCGACTTGCTCGTCCGGGGAAAGCCATCTGACATCTCCCATGTACCCTCCTGGACGCGATGAGCGGCCAGGACTCCGTCGGGAGAAGGTAGAGGGCTCACGCGTCAATGTTCCCGTATGCCGATTTTCCATCGTGCCATGGCGGTTGGCGCCGACACCTCATACCCCTTGCGTCAAGCTTTTGCGGCAAGGGCCCGGCTTCTCCGGGCCCCACAGTCACCTCATCTCCCCGGCGCGAAAGTCACTTCTTGTTGCGCCGCTGGTGACGGGTCTTGCGAAGCAGCTTACGGTGCTTCTTCTTCGACATGCGCTTGCGGCGCTTCTTGATGACGGAACCCACAGGTTACCTCCGAATTCTGGGATGGGGCCGGGCCCCGGTTGAACAGTGCATATCGTAGCGCCTCGCAGGGCTCTGTGGGAATCGCGCCGATTCAGGCGGCTCCGCCTTCCGCACCCGCGCCGCTACTCGCCGACGGCGCGCGCAGCGTCGTCGTCCTCCACTCCCAGCATCGCGTCGATCGCCGTCTTGGGAACCCTGTACGAGCTGCCGAATCGGACGGCGGGCAATTCGCCCGCGTGCACCATCCGATAGACCGTCATGCGCGAGACACGTGTGAGCTCGGCAACTTCGGCAACCGTGTAGAACTGCGGTGCTTTTCGTGGCAGCTGCGTCATTATCCGTCCTGGTTGTACTAGAGGTCAGCCGGGTCCGCGCACAGGCTAGGGCCCTCGGAAAAGATTACATGAACCTTCACATCTGTCACATTCGTTCAACCGAATATCACAGGAGGAATGATACCCATAGACGGAGTCGAAGTGGGCGAGGCAGACGCACAACGCCCATGATAAAGTACGCCGCCACGCAGAAGGGCCGGAGTCCGCCGTGGGCGAAGCGAATCCGCCAGCCCCGCCGCGAAGCGAATCCACGCCGAGACCCGCCGCGCAGGCCCCGAAGGCGCGCCGGCGCCGGCGCGCGGCCCGCGATCCGGCCGACACGCACGGGGCTTTGGGCCAGTCCCTCCATGGGTACTAGTGTTGCCGAAGGGCGGTGGGCTCGGGTCGCCGCCGGTGCGCCCGATACCGCCTCGCCCCCTCCGGCGGTCCGTGCCGTCGGAGGGCAATCGGAAACCGAGCGCGAGGAGGGGAATGTGCCGTCGACAGACCGCCCTCCCGCCTCCCTGCCCAACGCCGCTCCGAGTCTGAGGGCTCGGGGACGCGACCTCGTCGACACGGTCGCCCGCGAGTCGCCCGCCCGCCTGGCGCTGTGCGTCTTCTCGGCCATCGTTCTGGTGGTCACCGCGTTGCTGCAGATCCCGGCAAGCACGGCCACCGGCCACCGGGCCCCCTTCGTCGACTCGTTCTTCACCGCGATGTCGTCCGTGTGCGTGACAGGGCTGGTCACGGTGGACACGGCGACCTTCTGGTCCCCCTTCGGGCACACCGTGATCGCCGTCGGGATGATGATCGGCGGCCTGGGCATCATGACCCTCGCCTCGATCCTCGGCATGGCCGTCTCGCGGCACATCGGGCTGACGCAACGCATGCTCGCCGCCTCCGAAACCCACTCCCGTCTGGGAGAAGTCGGTTCGCTCGTGCGCGCTGTGGTCGTCGTGGCTCTGAGCGCGCAGGCGGTGCTCTTCGTCAGCCTCATCCCCTTCTTCCTGCGCGAGGGCGAGGCCCTGCTCTCCGCGTTCTCGCATGCGGCGTTCATGGCGATATCGATCTTCAACAACGGCGGCTTCGTCATCCTGAGCTCGGGGCTCGCTCCGCATGTCGGGGACTGGGGTCTGACCATTCCCATCGTCCTGGGCACCGTCGTGGGAGCCTTCGGCTTCCCCGTCCTGCTGGACATGTGGCGGTGCGGGCGCGCGGCGCGCCGGTGGACGCTCACGACCAAGCTGACGGTGATCGCCTACCTCCTCCTACTCGTCTTGGGCGCGGTGCTCATCGGCGTCTTCGAATGGAACAATCCCTCCACGCTCGGGCGGCTTCCCGTGGGCGAGCGCATCGGGGCCGCGCTCCTGCACTCCACCGACGCGCGGTCCTCGGGGCTGGCCACCCTCGATGTGGGGGCGATGTCCCAATCGACGTGGCTCGTCCTGGACGGGCTCATGTTCATCGGCGGCGGTTCGGCGTCGGCCGCCGGGGGGATCAAGGTGACGACCTTGGCGGTGTTGGTCCTGGCCGTCGTCGCCGAAGCGCGCGGCGACCGCGACACCCAGGCCTTCGGCAAGCGCCTGCCCTCCGAAACGCTGCGGTTGGCGATCGCGGCGGCCCTCCTGGGGGCGCTGCTCGTGCTCGTCGGCACGATCGCCATGCTGCAGATCACCGGCATGCCGCTGTCGCAGACCCTCTTCGAGGTCATCTCGGCCTTCGCCACCTGCGGCCTGTCCACGGGCATGACGTCGACGCTCCCCGTGGCGGGCAAGTACGTCATCGCCGCCCTCATGTTCGCCGGGCGCACGGGGACGATGACCTTGGCGGCGGCCCTCGCCCTGCGCTCGCGGCGCCGCGTCATCCACTACCCTGAAGAACGACCGGTCATCGGCTGACCGCGGCCGGCGAACGGCCCGGTCACCGAGGAACGGACCATCGGCCGACCCTACAAGGAGCTCCCATGGCAAGAAAGCAGATCGACGACCGCGGCGTCCTCGTGGTGGGGCTCGGGCGCTTCGGAACCGCCATCGCCTCGACGCTGGACGGGCTCGGGAGGGACGTCCTGGCGATCGAGAGGGACCCCGACCTGGCGCAGCAGTGGTCGCACCGGTTCCGCATCATCGAGGCCGACGCCACGAACGTCGACGCCCTGGAACAGGCCGGCGCCCGCGACTTCAGCGTCGCCGTCGTCGGAATCGGGACGTCGTTGGAGGCCTCCGTGCTCGCCACCGCCAACCTCGTGGACCTGGGGATGTCGCAGATCTGGGCGAAGGCCACGTCGCGCTCCCACGGCCGCATCCTGCGGCGCATCGGCGCCCATCACGTCGTCTACCCGGAGTTCGACGCCGGAGCCCGCGTGGCCCACATGCTCTCGAGCAAGATGCTCGACTACATCGAGATGGAGGACGGCTTCTCCATCATCAAGATGCGGCCGCCGCGCGACATCCAGGGCTTCACCACCGCCGAGTCGAAGGTCCGCGAGCGCTTCGGCGTGAGGATCATCGGCGTGAAGTCGCCCGGGCAGCCGTTCGAGTACACGACTCCCGAGACGAAGATCGGGCCCGAGGACGTCATCATCGTCTCCGGGGACTCGTCCCTTCTGGAGAAGTTCGCCAACCGCTAGGATCGTGCGAATCCGCGGTTCGACCCCGCCGCGGCCCCGGGCCGTCGGTGGGGCGGTCTAGGGTGAGGGCATGAGCCCCAAAGCGCCTGCACCCGTCTTCACGTGCTCCGAATGCGGTTGGACCGCGCCCAAGTGGGTGGGCCGCTGCGCCCAGTGCGGCGCATGGGGCACCGTGGAGGAGCTCGGCGGCGAGGCGGCCGCGAGCCCGCAGGCCGTCGCGCCCGCCAGCCCGGCCACACCCATCACGGAGGTGGCCTCGGCCGCCTCCGCCAAGCAGGCGACCGGCGTGGACGAGTTCGACCGCGTGCTCGGAGGGGGCCTGGTCCCCGGGGCCGTCGTCCTGCTGGCGGGCGAACCCGGCGTCGGGAAGTCGACCCTCCTGTTGGACGTCGCCGCCAGGGCCGCCGAGGTCGCCGAGGGTTCGGGGCGCCCTCCGGTGCTGTACGTCACGGGCGAGGAGTCCGCGTCCCAAGTGCGTCTGCGGGCGGAGCGGATCGGGGCGCTGCATCCCCGCCTGCATCTGGCCGCCGAATCCGATCTCGGCAAGGTCCTCGGGCACGTGAAGGAGGCCCGCCCGAGCCTCCTCGTCGTCGATTCGGTGCAGACGATCGCCGATCCGCGAGTGGACGGGTCGGCCGGCGGGGTCGCCCAGGTCCGGGCGGTCACGTCGGCGCTCGTGTCGGCCGCGAAGTCGCGGGGCCTGCCGGTTCTGCTGGTCGGGCACGTCACGAAGGACGGCTCGATCGCCGGCCCGCGCGTGCTCGAGCACCTGGTCGACGTCGTCTGCCAGTTCGAAGGGGACCGCCACTCCCCTCTGCGCATGGTCCGCGCGGTGAAGAACCGGTACGGCCCCACCGAGGAAGTCGGCTGTTTCGAGCTGGGCGAAGGCGGGATCGCGGGGCTGGCGGACCCGTCGGGCCTCTTCCTGTCGGCGAGGAACCGAACGGTTCCCGGCACGTGCGTGACGATGGTGCTGGAGGGGCGCCGGCCCATCCCCGTCGAGGTCCAGGCGCTCGTCGTGGCCAGTTCGTCCTCCCCGCGCCGCACCACCTCGGGCCTGGATTCCTCCCGCGTGGCGATGACTGTCGCTGTCCTCCAGTCGCGCCTGGGCTTCGAACTGGACCGGGCGGACGTGTTCGCGTCGACGGTCGGCGGGGCCCGTGCGGCCGAACCCGCCGCGGACGCCGCCATCGCGCTCGCCCTGGCGAGCGCCCAGCTGGATCTGCCGCTCGCTCCGGGGGTCGTGGCGGTCGGCGAGGTCTCGCTGACGGGCGAGCTGCGGCCGGCGACGGGCCTTCAGCAGCGTCTCGCCGAGGCGGCGCGCCTGGGCTTCACGACGGCCGTCATCCCCCGGATGAGCGCCGACGTGCGTCTGCCGGAGGGGCTGGCCGTCCACCCGTGCTCGGATGTGGAAGAGGCGATGCGCACGGTTCTCCCTGTCGACGGATGAGGCGGGATCGACAGCTCATGGGATGGGATCGGCTCAGCCGAGGGTGAAGGATTCCTTCGCGGCGGCGGCCGTCTTGTCCTGGAACGTCAGCTCCGCGACGTACGTGCCGGCCTTCGCGGTCTCGCCGCTGTTCCCGCATCCGGAGGCGGACGCCTTGCCGTGCCAGGTGAGGCGGACGCTGGCCGTGTAGTTGCGGTCGAGCAAGAGCTGTCTGTTCTCGGGGCCGGCTTTGCAGACGGCCAGGGAGGCCACCTGGGCGCTTCCGCTCGTCACGTTGACCTGCAGATTCGACCATCCGGCGTTGATGTAGCAGGGGTTGGTCGTGGATTTGTTGTGGAGCGTCACGTCGAAGACCACCGGCTGCCCGGCGGCCGCGTTGCGCGGTTTGATGGTCGTCTCGACCATGTTCGGATTGCACGCCACGGGCGAGTAGAGGTCCGAGGGCACCTCCTTGGCCGCTTCGTCGTGCGCGTTGAGCCGGGAGATGACGAAGCGGATCCCGACGGCCAAGGCGACCACGAGGAGGGCCGCGAGGGCCCCCATTCCGGCCAAGCGCTGGATCGCGCGCCTGCGGGCCGCCTCGCGGGCGCGCGCGGCCTGAGCCTGACGGGAGCCTCCTTGCGGGCGTCGGCGCGGATCCCGCTTGCCCGCTGGGGCCGCGCTCCGGCCCGGAGCCCTCCCCCGCCCGCCGGCCGGTCTGCCGGAGGGCGCCTTCTTCCTGCCCGCGGGCGCCGTCGATTCGCCGCTTGCGGCGGTTCGCGGTGCCTGCCTTCGGCCTGAACCCTGCCGCTCCGGCCTCCCGCCCGCCCGCTGCGCGGGACGCTGCGGGCGCCCGTCCCCGTCTCGACGCTCCGGGCGTCCCCGCCGCCTGGCTGCCGGGGCACGCCGCTCACTCTGACCAGGCTCGCCCCGGCCCGGCTGCCTTCGCGCCGTCTGCTTCCGGCCCTGCACCGGGCGGTCGCCAGCGCCGTGGCCTCGCTCGACGCGTCCATTCCGCCCCGTGCGCTCCGGAGCGCCGCTTCGCCCCCCGGACGCGCCGTCTCGCTTCGGTCCCTTCCTCCGCTGCGTCGCGGGCTCCCCCGTCTGCGGCACGTTCTTCCGCGTTTGATCCCGGCCTTCGGCGGAATCCCGCCGGCCTGAGCGCATGACATCCGACACGCGGACGCCCTGCCAGAACCCCTTCTTCTCGCCCCTGGCGGGCCTCCCGCGCTGAGGGCCCTTTCCGGTTCGCCGGCTATCCGGCGAGGGGGAACCGTCCTGCCTGTCTGCATTCCCACGGGGTCGTGACTTTTCGGAGTCTTGATCCTTCACGAATGCCACGCTATCATCGGCCGCGCCGATACCCAGCGCCGACGCTTCGCCGGCGCGCAGCCAGGCCCTCGCTCCATCGCCTCCTTCGCGCTTTCATCCTCCGTCTTCTGCATTTTCCGTTCCCGCCTCTCCGCCGGCCGCTCCTCCATGGGGCACACTTGGCTCGTGCTCTTCGAACTCCTGGCCTGGTACTCCCGCCATGCGCGGCCTCTTCCGTGGCGCGAGCCGGGAACCTCGCCGTGGGCGGTCCTCGTGTGCGAGGTCATGAGCCAGCAGACGCCCGTCAGCCGGGTCCTTCCCGCGTGGCGGGAGTGGATGGAGCGCTGGCCCGGCCCGCCGGAGATGGCCGCGGCCTCGCCCGCCGAGGTCATCCTCGCCTGGGGGAAGCTGGGCTACCCGCGCAGGGCTCTGCGCCTGAGGCAGTGCGCGGTCGCGATCACCGAGGGCAACGCCGGCGAACTGCCCCGCGAACGCGACGCCCTCCTCGCGCTGCCGGGGATCGGCCCCTACACGGCGGACGCGATCATCGCCTTCGCCTACCACCGCCGCTCCACGGTGCTCGACACGAACATCCGGCGCGTGCTCAGCCGCCTCCACGGCGCCGCCTTCCCGCCCGCGCACCTGCGCAAGGACGAGGTCGCCCGAGCGCAGGCCCTCGTCCCCGAGGAGGACGAACTCGCCTGGCAGTGGAACGCCGCGCTCATGGAACTGGGCGCCCTGGTGTGCACCTCGCGGTCCCCCGACTGCCCCGCCTGCCCGCTCGCCGACCGCTGTGCCTGGCTGGCCGCCGGACGACCGGAGAGCCCCGCCCCTCGCAAGGCGCAGGCCTACGCCGGCACCCACCGCCAGGCACGAGGGCGGATCATGGCGGCCCTGCGCACGGCGCACCGCCCGCTTCCGCGCGGCAGGCTCCTGGCCGACTCGGGGCTGCCGGAGTCCCGCTTCGCCCCGGCGCTGGACTCCCTGGTCGCCGACGGCCTGTGCGGCCGGACCGCCGACGGGTACTCCCTCCCGCCCGCCGCGAGGGCACCGGGGAACTAACCGCGAGCGAGGAGGCACGAACGCGCCGAGGAGGCCGGCGGTGTCACGACGAAAACATCGGAGAAGGCAAAATGGGCTCGAAGCGCCGTCGACAGCGAGGCGCCGGCCGGACGCGTCACCTCATCCGCCGGCCGCGCCGCCTCAATTCGAGGTCGAGGACGGCCTGGGCGCATTCGTCGTCGAGGACGAGGTCCGTGACCGCCCCCGAACGCAGGACGGCGGCCAGGGCCGGGGCCTTGGCGGGCCCGGCGACCACGCACACGCGTTTGGATATCTTCGCGAGCTCGGCCGGCGAGGGCCCCGTCGTCCTCATGTTGATCTCGATGTCCTCGTAAGACCCGTCGGCCCTGATGAGCACTGTGCACACGTCGCCGACGACGCTGTCGGCGCGCAGCTGGGCGACCTCCTCCTTCGACAGGTACCCGCCCGCGTAGACGTGCGAGGCGACGGGGGACGTGAAGGACCCCACGCCGAAGACCGCGATGTCGACGTTCCGGCCGATGTCCCTGACAGCCCTGATCGAGCGTTCGCGCCACATCGCCGTGCGGGTCTCCGCGTAGTCGAAGAAGGCGGGCACCGGGAAGGGCAGGACCTTGGCGTTGAACATGCGGCCGAAGTTTCCCAGGATCTCGCCGGCGTAGGGCAGGCCGGTGGTCGTCGGGTTGGCGGCCCCGTTGAGCTGGACGATCGTGACCTCGTCGACCTGTTTGGGGACCATGCGCTGCGACACGGCGGATATCGTGGTCCCCCATGCGATGCCCACCATCGTCGAGTCGGTCACCGCGTCGCTGATCGTGCTCCCCGCGACGGTGGCCACCCGGTCCAGGCGTCGCAGCTCGGAGCTGGGATCGGGCACCGGCACCACCGTCACCTTGACGCCGAAGAGCGCCCCCAGGCGGGACGCCAGCGACTCGTGGGGCTCCTCGGGCGCGTGAAGCGTGATGCGGACGAGGCCCTCCTCGCGCGCGGCCGCGAGCAGGCGCGAAACCGTCGAGCGCGAGACGCCCAGTTTCCGCGAGATCGCCTCCATCGTCTGCTGTTCGACGAAATAGAGCAACGCTGCTTCGTAGGCGAGACTTCGTCGGTCGGATCTTTTCACCACTCGCCCATTGTGCACGATTTCCCAGAGCCTACCGTTCCGTCTGCACATACCTCCCCCGATTTTCGAGTCCTATTTCACATGACATAGGCTTTGAGATATGTTAGCGACGAAGCACAGCTGCGATCTCGTGGTCATAGGCGGGGGCGCCACAGGCGTCGGCGTGGTCCGAGATGCCGCAATGCGTGGCCTGAGCGCGATTCTCGTCGAGCGCGTCGATCTCGCACAGGGGACGACCGGCAGATATCACGGCCTTCTCCACTCCGGAGGCCGGTACGTCGTCTCCGATCCGCACTCGGCCACCGAATGCGCAGAGGAGAACGCCATCCTCAAACGCATCCACCCCGACGCCGTCGAATGCACCGGCGGCCTGTTCGTCGCCGTCGACGGCGACGACGAGGACTACCCCGCCCGGTTCATAGCGGGCGCGACCGAGACCGGTGTGCCCTTCGAGGAGATCGCCGTCGCCGAGGCCCTGCGCAGGGAGCCCCGCCTCAACCCGTCGATCTTCAGCGCCATCGCGGTCGAGGACGGCACGGTCGACGGCTGGCGCATGGTGTGGGGCGCGGCGGAGTCCGCCGTGGCCTACGGCGCGAAAGTCCTGACCTACCACCGCGTCACGGGGATCGAGGTCCGCGACGGCGCCGTCGCCGGGGTCGTCTGCCACGCGGACAAACTCGACCAGGATGTGCACATCGAATGCCGGGCCGTCGTCAACGCGGCGGGCCCGTGGGCGGGGAAGATCGCCGAGCTCGCCGGGGAGCGGGATGTCGAAGTCGTCCCGGGGCGGGGCATCATGATCGCGATGAACCACCGGCTGGTCAACTCCGTGGTCAACCGCCTCGTCTACCCCGCCGACGGCGACATCCTCGTCCCCGTCCACACCGTCTCGATCATCGGCACCACGGACGTGCGCGCCGAGGACCCGGACCACCTCGTCGTCGAACGCGACGAAGTCCAGCAGATGCTCGACTCGGGCGAGGCCCTCATCCCCGGCTTCCGCAAGGCCCGCGCCCTGCACGTATGGGCCGGCGCCCGGCCCCTCCTGAAGGATAGGAGGGTCTCCGCCGACGACACCCGGCACATGTCGCGCAAGATGAGCGCCGTCACCCATGACGTGCGCGGCCTGGTGACCGTCGCCGGGGGCAAGCTGACGACCTACCGCCTCATGGCCGAGCGCGTGGTGGACACCGTCTGCGAGATCCTGGGCGAGGAACGCGAGTGCCGCACCGCCCAGGAGCCCGTGGCCAGCGGGAGGAACTACGAGGTCACCCACCGCCTGGACGGCGTCGAGAGGGCGAAGAAGGCGGACCACGGCCTACCCGACTCCGACCCCGTCATCTGCGAGTGCGAACTCGTCACGAGGTCGATGATCACCGACCTCCTGGAGCGACAGCCCGACGCCACCTTCGACGACCTGCGCCGGCAGCTGCGCATCGGGATGGGCCCCTGCCAGGGCGGGTTCTGTGCCTCGCGCACCGCGGGCATCGCCCACGAGGCGGGCTGCTGGAGCGCCGCGCAGGCCACCGAGCTGCTCCGCCTGTTCCTCAAGAACCGCTGGAGCGGCATCTTCCCCATCCTCAACGGAGCCCAGGCCCGCGAGGCGTCGCTGGACGACTGGATCTACCGGTGCATGTACGACATGGACTCCCTTCCCGTCACGCCGCTGCCGGCGGGCGCAGAGCTCGTGTCAGCCACCCGGTTCCCCGCTCGGGAGATGGCCGGGTCGCCGCAGCCAGGCGGGTCCTGCGCCTCCGGCGCCGCGCCCGCCGAGGAAGAGCCCGCGGCCCATGCCGCCTCCGCCGCGCCGGGACGCCCCCAAGCCGCCGCGCCGCAAGCCTCCTCCGCAACACCGTCGGTCTCCGGGAAGGAGGCGTCGCGATGAACGGCACGGTCGTCGTCGGCGCGGGGATCGCCGGGCTGACAGCGGCGCTCATGGCGCGCGAAGCGGGATGCAAGGTCACCGTCGTCTCCCTGGGCTTCGGAGGCCTGCAACTGAGCGCGGGGACCCTCGACGTCCTCGGGGTGCCCGAGCCGCTGGCGGAGATGCCCGCGCTGGACGCCTCGCATCCGTACGCGAAGATCACACCCGAGGCCCTGTCGGCGGGCGTCGAGGCCTTCACCCGGTACGTGCCGATGGAGGGGAGCCTGGCCTCCACGACGCTCCTGCCCACCGCGTTGGGGGCGTTGAGGCCCACATCGTTCTACCCGCCGTCCTTCGCCGCGGGCAGGATCGAGAATGGCGCCTCCTACCTGATCGTCGGCTTCACGGGCCTGAAGGACTTCTACCCGCGCCTGGCCGCGGAGAACCTGGCGTCCCAGGGCGTGGACGCCCGCGCCGAGACCGTCGAGCTGACGGCGCCTGGAGACACATCCCTTCCCTTCTCCCGCATGCTCGACCAACCCGGCGCCGCAGAGGGGCTCGGCGAGCGGCTCGCGCACATCGCCCGGCCCGGCGAACGCATCGGCATCCCCGCCGTGGCCAGGTCGGGAGTCTGGGAGGCGATCCAGAGGACGGCGGGGCACCCCGTCTTCCAGATCCCCATCGCACCCCCCTCGATCCCAGGTCTGGAGGCCAACGAACTCCTGCGCGAGGCCTGCGCCGGAAACCGGGTCGACATCATGCTCAACGGCCGTGCCATCGGCCTGCGGACCGAGGAGGACCCTCTGGGCCTGCGCTCCGCGGGCGGCGGGCTCCCCGAGGACGTCCGGACTCCGGACGGCGCGACGTCGGACAGCGCGCTTCCCGCGGGCACTCGGGCTTCGGACGGCCGGCGGATCACCGGCGTCGAGGTCCGGATCGCGGGCTCGGTCAAAACCGTCGACGCCGACCACGTGATCTACGCGGGCGGCGGCCTGGACTCGGGCGCCATCGTCTTCGACTCGTACGGCAATCTGGCCGACACGGCCTTCGGCCTGCCCGTCTTTGCCCCCGAGGGGGAGCTCGTCCACGGCGACGTCTGGGGGCCGCCGCAGCCGCTGTTCGCCGCGGGGCTGCGGGTGGACGCGGACATGCGGCCCGTGGACGGCCGGGGAGCGCCCCTCTACACGAACCTCTACGCCGTCGGCGGCATGCTCGGCGGCGCCCAGCGCCACCGGGAGAAGTCCGGCGAGGGCATCGCCCTCGGCAGCGCCGCACAAGCGGTCTGCGCGATCGAAAGGACCCTGTGATGGTTGACAGACCCACGACACTCGACAGCACGGCGCCCGCCGACGGGGCGGCCGCCACCGACGCCGTCCCGGACGAAGCCGGGCCGATCGAGAAAGCGGCCGCGTCCTTCGCGCGCGCGAGCCTGGACCAGTGCGTCAAATGCACGATCTGCGAGACGCAGTGCCCGGTCGCCGCGGTCACGCCCCTCTTCCCCGGCCCGAAGTACGTCGGGCCCCAGGCCGAACGCTTCCGGGAGGGGCTGTCGGTGGACTACAGCCTCGACTACTGCTCGGGGTGCAGCATCTGCACGACGGTGTGCCCGCAGGGCGTGAAGATAGCCGAGATCAACGCCCGGGCCCGCGCCGTCATGAAGCGCGACCGCATGCCGCTCCGGGACCGCCTCATCACCCGCACGGAGCTGGAGGGCAGGCTCATGACGCCCTTCGCCCCCATCGCCAACGCGGCGCTCGGCCTCAAACCCGTCCGCAAGGCGGTGGAGAAGGTCATCGGCGTCCACGCCGAGGCGCCCGTGCCCAAGGCCCAGTTCCGCACCTTCCACGGCTGGTTCAAACGCCACAAGCCCGTCAGCGCCCCGACGCGCGAGCCCCTCGTGTTCTTCCACGGATGCGCAGGCGGGTACTTCGAGGTGGAGACGTCCAAGGCCACCGTCGAGGTCCTCGAATACCTCGGCTACGAGGTGATCGTCCCCAAACAGGGCTGCTGCGGCCTGGCCCAGCAGTCCAACGGCCTGTTCGACCAGGCGGCGAAGGCCGCGGTCAAGCTCAGCCGGCAGCTGCGCTCGGCCGGCAAGGACCTGACCATCGTCTCCTCCTCGGGCTCCTGCGCGGGCATGCTCCGCCACGAGGCGCACGAGATCATGGGGCTGACCGACCCCGCCCTGCTGGACGTCGGCTCGCGCATGGTGGAGACCTCCGAGTTCCTCCTGGAACTCGTGCACAACGGGCAGTTCCCCGTCGAGGACCTCCGGCCGATGAAGGCGACGATCCCCTACCATCAGCCCTGCCAGGTCAAATCCCAGGGCTTCGGCAAGCCCGCCATCGAGCTGATGGAGACGATCCCGGGGGTCACCATGGTCGAATCGGGCAGGGCCTGCTGCGGCATCGCGGGAACCTACGGGTTGAAGAAGGAGAAGTACGAGATAGCGCAGAAGATCGGCCAGCCGCTGTTCGACATGATCAAGCGGACCAATCCGGAGCTCGCGGCATGCGAGACGGAGACCTGCCGTTGGCAGATCCGCAAGGGGTCGGGCGCTCAGGTCGTCCATCCGGTCCAGATCATCCACGCGGCCCTCGGCCTGTCCAGTGACGGATGCGCAGACGGGGAATTACGCAATGCACACATGCCCTAATCGCTGACCGGCGGCTCCGCCGTTGGGAGAATGGGAGGATGGACCGTCTCGGTTCGATCGTCACGGCAGCACGTCAATGAGGAGTGAAACAGCATGCCACAATTCCATCTTTCGCCGGAGAACCGTCAGCGCGCACTGGATCAGATGGCCGGAGGCGAGGAGCTCGACGTCCTCGTCATCGGCGGCGGGGTGACCGGGGCGGGCATCGCCCTCGACGCGGCCACCCGCGGCCTGCGCGTGGGTATCGTCGAGGCGCAGGACTGGGCCTCGGGGACCTCCTCGCGGTCCTCGAAGCTGGTCCACGGCGGCCTGCGCTACCTCTATCAGTTGAACTTCGCCCTGGTGGCCGAGTCGCTGCGCGAGCGCGGCCTGCTGCTGACCACCACCGCCCCGCACCTGGTCAAGGCCCAGCCCTTCCTGTGGCCGTTGAAGATGCCCGTGATCGAGCGCACGTACTCGGCGGTCGGCGTGGGCATGTACGACACGATCGCCCAGTTCGCGCACCGCGGCTCGGTGCCGATCCAGCGCCACCACACCCGCAAGGGCTCGCTCAAGCTGGCCCCCGCCCTGAAGAGGAGCTCCCTGACGGGGTCGATCGTCTACTACGACGCCCGCGTCGACGACGCCCGGCTGGTCGTCACCCTCGTCCGCTCGGCGGTGCGCCACGGCGCGATCGCCGCCAACCGGGTGCAGGTGACCGGCCTGACGAAGGACCTGGCCGGCAGGGTCACGGGCGCCGAGCTCAGGGACGCGGAGACCGGCAGGGACCTGACCGTCAGGGCCCGCTCCGTCATCAACGCGACGGGCGTGTGGACTGAGAAGACGCAGTCTCTGGCGGGCACGACGGGAGGCCTGAAGGTCCTGACGTCCAAGGGCATCCACGTCGTCGTCCCCAAGGACCGCATCAAGTCGTCCGTCGGCATCTTCCTGCGCACCGAGAAGTCGGTGCTGTTCATCATCCCGTGGAAGCGCTACTGGGTGATCGGCACCACGGACACCGCATACCACGAGGACCGCCGCGAGCCGGTCGCCGACCTGGAGGACATCGAGTACGTGCTCGAGCAGGCCAACTCCGTCCTGGCCACCCCGCTGACGAAGGACGACATCATCGGCTCCTTCGCCGGCCTGCGCCCCCTCCTCCAGCCCGGCACGCTCGACGGCGACAAGACCAAGTCCACGAAGGTCTCCCGCGAGCACACGGTGACGGAGGCGGCCCCGGGCCTGACGGTCATCGCCGGCGGAAAGCTCACCTCCTACCGGCAGATGGCCGAAGACGCCGTGGACTTCGCCATCGGCAAGGACCGCGCCAAGGCCAGCCCGTCGGTCACGGCCAAGACCCCGCTGGAGGGCGCGGCCGGATACGAGGCGATGTGGAGCCGCCGGGCGACGATCGCCCACCAGTCCGGGCTGAGCCTCGACCACGTCGAGGATCTGCTCAACCGCTACGGTTCGGACATCGACCTGCTCCTGGACACGATCGCCGGGCGCCCCGATCTCGCCGGCGAGCTCGAGGGCGCACCCGAATACCTTCGGGCCGAGATCGCCTTCGGCGTCACGCACGAGGGCGCGCTCCACCTGGAGGACCTGCTCGCGCGCAGGACCCGCCTGTGCTACGAGCACCGGGACCGGGGCCTGGCGGCCGCGGAGGAGGTCGCCGACCTGGCGG
>NZ_KE951408.1:10167-48951 GCF_000466165.1 Actinobaculum sp. oral taxon 183 str. F0552 | reverse complement strand
GGAGGACCTGCTCGCGCGCAGGACCCGCCTGTGCTACGAGCACCGGGACCGGGGCCTGGCGGCCGCGGAGGAGGTCGCCGACCTGGCGGGCGAACTGCTCGGCTGGGACGAGGAGAGGAAGAGCGCGGAGCTCGCCTCCTACCGGTCCCGGTGCGAGGCCGAGGAGAAGGCCGAGGGCATTCGCAGCGAGGCCGAAGCCCAGCTCGTCCGAGCCGAAGCCCCGGAGACGACGCCGTTCATCGACGTCGCGCCCGAGGTGGACGGCTGAGACGGAAGGAGATCGGCTGACGGAATCAGACTGCGCGGCTTCGCCCACGGCCGGCACCGGACCGCGGCGACGGCGCCGCACCGGGAAACCCGGGTGAGAGGCCCACGGCCGGGCGCGGGGCCGCGCAGTCGGATAGGCCACCCGCGGAATTGACACGCAAACCGCGGAAAAGAGAATAGAAAGGAACAGTTAAAGATGACTGACACCGAACGGAAGTACGTCCTCGGGATCGACCAGGGAACGACTTCCTCCAGGACGATCCTCTTCAACCACGCGGGAGAGGTCGTTTCCGTAGGCCAGCTCGAGCACGAGCAGATCTTCCCCCACGCAGGGTGGGTCGAGCACGATCCCATGGAGATCTGGGACAATGTCCGCCAGACGGTCGGCATGGCGCTGGGACAGGCCCAGTCCAACCACCACGAGGTCGCGGCGGTGGGCATCACCAACCAGCGCGAGACGACGATCATCTGGGACCGCGCCACCGGCGAGCCCGTCTACAACGCCATCGTCTGGCAAGACACCCGCTCCCAGGACATCGTCGACCGCCTCGCCGCCGACGGCGGCCCCGACCGGTTCCGCGCGACCGTGGGCGAAACCCTCTCGACCTACGCCTCGATCACGAAGATCATGTGGATCCTCGAGAACGTCCCGGGCGTGCGCGAACGGGCCGAGCGCGGCGAGCTGGCCTTCGGCAACCCGGACACGTGGCTCATCTGGAACATGACGGGCGGCGTCGACGGCGGCGTCCACGTCACCGACGTCACGAATGCCTCGCGCACGATGCTCATGGACCTGCGGACCCTGCAATGGCGCGAGGACATCTGCGAGATCGCGGGCATCCCGACCTCGCTCCTGCCAGAGATCCGCTCCTCCTCCGAGGTGTACGGCTACGGCCGCCAGAACGGCCTGCTGCCGGGCAAGCCGATCGCCGGCGACCTGGGCGACCAGCAGGCCGCCACCTTCGGCCAGGCCTGCTTCCAGCCCGGCATGGCGAAGAACACCTACGGGACCGGCTGCTTTATGCTCATGAACACCGGGACCGAGCCGCAGCTCTCGGACAACGGGCTGATCACCACGGTGTGCTACAAGATCGGCGACCAGCCGGCCGTCTACGCGCTCGAGGGCTCGATCGCGGTGTCCGGCTCACTCATCCAGTGGCTGCGCGACAACCTGGAGATCATCGCCACGGCCCCCGACGTCGAGGCCCTGGCCGCCAGTGCGGACGACAACGGCGGCGTGTACTTCGTCCCGGCGTTCTCGGGCCTGTTCGCCCCGCACTGGCGCGGCGACGCGCGCGGAGCGATCGTCGGCATGACGCGTTACAACACGAAGGCGCACATCGCCCGCGCGGCTTTGGAGGCGACCGCCTTCCAGACACGCGAGGTCCTGGACGCCATGGAGGCCGATTCGAAGGTCAAGCTGGAGCAGCTGAGGGTGGACGGCGGCATGACGGCCAACAATCTGCTCATGCAGTTCCAGGCCGACATCCTCGACACCGAGGTGGTCCTCCCCGTGGTCGCCGAGACGACAGCCCTCGGCGCGGCCTACGCCGCCGGCATCGCCGTCGGCTTCTGGTCCGGCGAGGAGGACGTCGTCGCCAACTGGGCCGAGGCCAAGCGCTGGAAGCCCGAAATGGAACCGGCCGAGCGCGAGCGCCAGCTCCGCCAGTGGAAGAAGGCGATCTCGAAGACCCTCGACTGGGTCGACGACGACGTGCGCTGACCGAACGGAAGAATCGCGTCGGCCGCCGAGGCGGCTGGCTAGCATCCGGGGAGGCGACCTCTTGAAGGTCGCCTCCCCGCTGTTGTGCGCCGCGTTCCCCAGCCGCGAGCCCGCGAAACGCCCGTTGCACGCCCGCGAAACGCCCGTCGCGCGCCCACCGGCAGCCGACGCCCTCGAAAGGGATTCCACTCCCCTCTTCCATACGGCTCCGCCCCGTTGTAGACTGCGAAGCGCCGCAATCCGATGGAAGGCACGTCAAATGCTCTCACCTCTCACAACCACGTCCTGACATGTTGAACCGGAGCCTTCGCCTTGCGCATACGGCGCTCGCGCTCTTCGCGGCCCTCCTGGGCTTCCTCTTCCTGCATTCCTTCGAGTCGTACATGCCGGTCGGCCCGGCCTGGTACGTGGACGTGGTGCGCCCGGCGCAGGACAAGGCTCCGTTCTCCGAGATCAACGCACGGATCGAGGCCTATGCGCGCACCCGCCGCCTCGACGTCGCCAAGCTCGTGCCCGACCGAAAAGACCCCAAGGGGGTCGAACACCTGTACGTCCTCGCCGCATCCGGGGGCTCGTTCGCCCAGTCATGGATGGAGCGGGGATACGGCGCCTTCAACGCGGAGATCTCCTACAAGGTGCACCCCCGATCCGAAGCGTCCGCACTGGAACCGGCGGGAACCTACCTGCTCTCCGGCTCTCGGGAGGATCTGCGGGGCTTTCGCGAGACGCTCGCCGGGTACGGCTACAACGTCGATTCGTACACGGAGACGATGACCCTGCGGTCCCTGCCCTGGCTGTTCGGCGGATACGCGCTCTTCGGCACGGCGGCGGTGATCACGCTGCTGATCGTCGCCTTGACGGGCGTGGGCGTGGCGATGAACGCGCGCGCCTACGGCGTCCAACGCCTTCAGGGCATGACGCTTCGCCAGGCCTGGGCGCTCGACGCCCGCGCGAGCCTGACCTTCCTCTCCAAAGCGGTGGGCGTCCTCGCCGTCCCGCTCTTGGCGGCGCTCTACCTGTACAACTCCTTGCACCAGCTGACCGCGTTCCTCCTGCTGTTCGCCGCTCTCGGCGCGTTGGGCGTCCTGCTCACCCTGTGCGTGCACGGCGTGAGCCTGTGGATACTGTGGCATTCCTCCATCCTCGACGCCATCAAGGGCTCGGGAGCCTCGCGGTGGACGACGGCGTCGGCGTACATGGTCCGCGGCACCGCAATCCTCGTAGCGGCCATCCTGGGAGGCATCGTCGTCAACGACGCCCTGACGCGGACCAAGGCCCAGGACATCGGCGGGCAGTGGGAGACCGCGCGCGATCTAGGCGAAATACGCCTGAACGTCGGCCTCGACTCGGACGACTCGTCCGGTTCGGCCGGCTCCGCGGGTCCGACGCGCCGCGCCGACTCGCCCGACGAGCGCATCGCCGCCTGGGAGCGTTCGCTCAACAGGCGCGGCCTCCTCATGGTCTCGATCGTCAATCCCGGGCAGGAACAGTTCTCCGTGCCGGCGGGCGCCCCGATCGACTCGCTCTACGCGAATCAGAGCTATCTCGACAGGCAGAGAGTGAAGGACGTCGCCGGCCGGCCGGTCACGGCTCCCACGGGATCCGACGAAGCGGTCGTGGCGATCCCGCAGCGGTACCGCCCCCACACCGCCCAGATCCTGAAACAGGCCGTCGAAATGCTGCGGTTCACCGGAGGGGCGAGCCAGTCGAGAGGGGGAAACGGCCCCGAGCCGCGCGTGAGAGCCGTCTACACCCCCGACGAACGGCGACTGTTCACCTACAGGGTGCTCGACGCCTCCGCCAGTCCCGCCTTCCTCGACGATCCCGTCATCGTAGCGCTGTCCAACGACACGGCTCTCATAACGACGAGCGACTACGTCGCCTACACGACCCAGCGCCACATCCTCGCGACGGACCACCGCAAGGCGAGCGCCGAGGTGCGCGCCGACCCGCAGCTGTCCAGGGACGTCTTCGGGATCAACTCGGCCGCCTACGAACCGTTCCGGAACCTAGCGGAGGCTTCCCGGAACTTCGTCACCTCCATCGTCAACTGCGCGATCGCGCTCGTGGTCCTTCTCATCACGACGGTGGGGTTCGCCGTCGCGCACACGCGCCGCAACGGCCAGCTCATCTTCGCCTCGCGGATCAGCGGATGGACCTACTGGAACATGTTCGGCAAACTCCTGATCCTGGACTGCTGGCTCACGGTGGCGGTCGTGAGCCTGAGCGCGTGGCTGCAGGCCGTCATGTTCAACGGCCAGATCGCCTCGGAGAACGCCCGAGCCGAGCTCCAGTCCGTGCTCGTACGGACGATCCCGCCGATCTCGGCCAGCGTCCTGGCCGTCGCACTGGCCATCATGGCGGCCGGGCTGATCCGCTGCAGCCGCCGCATCGTCACCGCCCGCAGCATCGACGTCGGATAGGAGACACATGATCGCCATCGACCACCTGACCAAGCGCTTCGGCCGCCGAACCCTCTGGGAGGATCTGTGCTTCGAGGTCCCTTCGGGGGCGATGCACGCCTTAACCGGGCCCTCCGGCTGCGGCAAGACCACGCTCTTGAACTGCATCGGCCTTCTGGAGGAGCCCACCGGCGGCACGGTGAACATCGACGGCGAGGCGATCACGGGCATCCCGACCCGCCGTCAACAGCGCTACCGGCGCGATCGGCTGGGCTATCTCTTCCAGAACTACGCGCTCATCGAGAACCAGACCCCCGAGTTCAATCTGCGCATCGGGCTGGGCCCGGGCGTTCTCACGGCCGCCAAGAGACGGCGCATCGCCGAGGCCTTGGAGCGGGTCGGGTTGAAGGAGCATGGCCGTGAGCCGGTCTACCGGCTCAGCGGAGGCGAACAGCAGCGGGTCGCGCTCGCCCGGCTCATCGTCAAACGGGCGGACGTGATCCTCGCCGACGAGCCGACCGGCGCGCTCGACGAGGAGAACTCCACCATGGTCCTCGACACGCTGCGAGGCATGGCCCGAGAAGGCGCCTCCGTCGTGATCGCCACCCACGACCGTCGAATAGTCGCGGCCTGCGACGACCACGTCCGGCTCGGCGGCGAGCGGTGAGGCAGGCGCAGGAATCGGACTCGGCGGCGATGGACCGTCGGATCCGACGGCGCGCGATCGCCGGCGCCCGCCTGCGCGAACGCTTGGCCGGGTGCGGCCGTTCGCGCAGGCGGGCGCCGATCTCGCCGATTCCGGGGATGTCATTTGACGTCGCAGACGGTGAAGGCGAAGGAGCGCAGCGGTCCCACGGAGCCGTTGGAGATGTCGTCGATGTCCCGGCGACTCCCGTTTCCCTTCACATGGTTGAGCGCGTACTCGATTCCGTTCGGGGCGGTGAAGTACAGGATCGGGTCGCCGTCGGAGTTGTCCTTGCAGGTGACCGTACCGTGGTCGACCTTCAGGTTCCAGCTGTGGCCGAAGTCCGATGATTTGACCTTGGCGGGATTGCTCGTCGCGGTGACGCTCGGCCCGTCGGTGGGGAAGTCTTTCTGATGGAAGGCCCCGCATCCCGCGAGGCAGGCCGTCGCGAGAAGGGACGCAGAGGCGAGGACGCCTCGGATTCGAGATGTGCCGATCATGATCTCTCCTTGTCGATGGTCAAGGCCATGTAGCCGTCTTCGAGGCTGGGTTCGACCGGAGAGGCGTCGTCGGGCGGAGTGTCGGCGACGATCCGGTACTGGGTTCCCTCGGGGGTGGTCGTCGCGTTGACGACGGCCACGTGTTCGGGCAGCGGTCCGCCGCGCGGGTCGGTCAGCCATGTGCGGCCCCGGGCGGCGTCGATCAGGCCGCTGGTCGGCCCGTCGTACCGGGTGCGCCCGCGGCCCAGGACGAACACGTAGGGGCAGGTCTGGGCGACGTCGTCGAGGATGTGGGTGGACAGGATGACGGTGCGGTCCGCGCCGAGTCCCGCCAGGAGGGTTCGGAAGCGCACGCGCTCCTCCGGGTCGAGGCCCGCCGTGGGCTCGTCGACGATGATGAGTTCGGGGTCGCCCATCAACGCCTGGGCGATGCCGACCCGGCGGCGCATCCCGCCCGAGAACCCGCCGATGCGCCTGTCTTGGGCGTCGGCCAGGCCCACTCTCTCGACGAGCTCGCGGGCCTGCCTGCGGCGCGCGGCTCGCCTGTCGACGCCCTTGAGGATCCCGACGTAGTCGAGGAACTCGAGCGGCGTGAGGTTCGGGTAGGGGTCGACGTGCTGCGGGAGGTATCCCAGCGCCTTTCTGACCGCCTGGCGGACCCGTCGATCGGCGAGGTCCCGGCCGTCGACGCGGACGGTGCCCCGGGTGGGCTGGACGATGCCGCACAGCATGCGCATGAGCGTGGTCTTGCCGGCGCCGTTGGAGCCGAGCAGTCCGATCATCCCGGTGGGGAGATCGATGGTGACGTCGTCGAGGGCCGCCGGCTTGCCCCGGAAGTCCTTGGTGACGTGGTCGATGGAGACGTACATGGGTTGATTCCTCTCAACGATCCCGGAGGCGGTCGGACAGCCGGGAGGCGACGGCTAGGAGTGCGATGGCCAACGCGAGCTGCCACAGTAGGGACGCGGACGCCGCGACGGGGCCGGGGGCCGAGCTGAGCGGGCCGGTGAGCGGGTACACCGGGCGCGAATCAAAGTAGCCGGTGGCGACGGCGTCGCCGGTGACCCCGAAAACGGTGCCCTCGGGGGCCGGTACGGGAATGGTCGGCGTCGAGAACACGAGGTAGAACCAGACGAGGACGGCGGCCACCCGGGCGAAGGCCTGCGGCAGGAGGGACCCGGCCAGCGCGGAGATCGCCATCGCGCACAGCACCGCCGGAGCCACCAAGGAGGCCGCCACCGCGAGGGCGGCGGGCAGACTCCCCCACCTGCCGTGGGCCGCCTGCACCGCCCCCATTGCCAGGAGGGCGATGAGGGGCGGGACGACGACCACGGCGAAGGGACCCGTCACTCGAGCCGCGCGCAGCGTCATGGGGGTAGCCGGAGCGGAGGACTCCAGTTCGCCGACGCCGAGACGGGCGGGGGCGGCCAGCAGGTCGGTGAACGCCGCCGCGTAGGCGACGCCGACGAAGATCGCCACGATCTGCGCCGTGTAGACGATGTCCTCGACGCCTCCGGTGTGCGGCGCCCTCCCTCCTCCGAAGCTCACCAGGACGGCGAACAGCGTCAACGGAATCGACGTGTACCACAGGGCTTTCTGCCTGCGGGCGATCCGCGAGTGGACGCGGACGAGGTTCGCGAACGTCATGCCGTCACCGCCCGAGAGACATTGCGCTCCGCGTCGCCGAGCCTGCGCCAGGCGAACGCCGCGAGCGCCCCCGCTGCCAGGACGGGCACTCCGCGTTGGAAGAGCAACGGCTCAACGTAAGGATCCCACAGCATGGCCAGGAACATCCATGTCGTCACCACCGCGATCGCGGTGGTGGACACCGCGCCGGTGAAGGCCGTCGCGACGAAGGCGGCGGCGGCCATCACGATCACCGCGCCGGCCGGTGAGAGCAGCGTGATCCAGCCCTTGTCGTGCATCCACACTCCAGCCAAGTGAAGCGGCGCGAACATGAGGACGGCGCCGACCACCCCGGATGCGGTCGCGATCGCCGCCCGAACCAATTGGACGCGTCGGAACGTCGCAGGCGTCGCCTCGTGCAATTCGACCAGCGGATCGCCGGTCACGGCGACCGCCGCGGACACGCCTGCGCAGATGATGAAGACCTGTTGCAATCCGAACGACAGCGCCATGGCCTGTACGGGCGACCAGGCGGCCGCCGCCGCCTTGCCCACGAGGGCCACGGCGGCACCGGCCATGAGCGGAATGGCCGATGTGACGCCCGTTCGGCGCAGCTGCGCCGCAAGGAACGAGACTGGCACGCGAACTCCTCTCCGATTCGAAATCACCGTCATCCTGTGAGTAGCCGAACCGGGCCGCCCGGTTCACGGAAGATCGCGCAGTCCCAAGCCCAGCCCACAGTTCGCAACGGATGCCGCCGAAGCCGGCCGACGACGTTCACCGAGTCTTCTGAGACGCGAGTGCGGAAGGCGACGAAAGGGCGGCAGCGGCTATCAGGGCGAGGCCGAGGGCGACGACGCCGAACGGGGTGATCGCCTCCTGCAACGAGCCGGAGGGCGGGCCGAAGGCGATCGGCGAGGACGAGGGCCCGACGAGGGGGATCACGGCCATCCCCACCACGACGCCGGCCCAGGGAGCCGTCCAGATCGCGAGGAACGCCACGGCCCCCGCGACCGCTGCCATCGGAACCAGCCACCCCGCGAGCATCGCGCCGATCGATCCGGCCGCCCCCCACGCGGCGGCCGCCGCGGAGGCCGCGACTGCGGCGGCGGCGTCGAGGGCGAGCACCGCCGCCACCCGGGCGAGCACCACGGCTCGCGGCCCCACGGGGGTGGCCAGGCAGACGGAGTCCTCCCGGAGGCGCGACAGCGCCGCCGTCACCGTCAGATTGACCCCGAACAGCACCAGTGAGGAGAACCCCGCCACGGCGGCGCGGGCTCCTACGTTCACGCTGAAGAATCGAGCCGCCAGCGCGGCCAGGGTCGCCGTCAGCAGCGCCAAGGGGAGGACCAGCCAGGGCACGATCCGCAGCTGGGCCCATGCCAGCGACGCCGCCAGCCGGAGGCTCCGCGCCGCCGTCCATCCCCGCCGGTCCAGGGGGGACGGCGAGGCGGCCACGCGGCGGCGCACCGTCTCAAAGTCCGGCCCTCCCCCGCCCCGCTCGCACTCCCGTCGGCGCAAGGCCTCTCGCAGCGCCTCGCGCCGGGTTCCGTCCATGCCGTCAGGCATCGTCGCTCCTCAATGCGTCCTTCCTCAATGCGTCTTTCAGTATCCGCCGAGCTCTGGAGACCCGGCTCTTCACCGTCCCGGCGGGGATCCCCAACGTCGAGGCGATCTGCGCGTAGGGCAACTCGTGCAGCCAGGCGAGGTCGACCACCTCGGCGAGGTCCTCCGGCAGGGACCGCAGCGCCGCGACCAGCTCGTCGACGCTGGCCGCGGCCGCGACCAGGCCGGCCGGATCGTCGGCGTCGTCCGCCAGGTTTTCGATCTCTTCGTCCAAGGGGGCCGTGGGGATTCTCCTGCGGCGGGCGTGCGTCCAGATCTGGCGTTTGGCGATCCCCAGCAGCCAGGTGAGGACCTGGCTGTCGCCTCGGAAGGCGCGGGCCGATCTCCAGCATCCGAGCCACACGTCGGCGCTGACCTCCTCGGCCGCGCCGCGGTCCGCGGTGCGGCCGAGGACGAAGGAGAACACCACTGCCGCATAGCGCCGGTGCAGTTCGGCGAACGCGCGCTCGTCGCCGCCGCCGACGGCTTCCAGAAGCTCGGCGTCGCGAACGGTCTCCGCTTCGGGGTTCAACGCGAAGAGGCTCTCCTTCCCCGTTTCGGGGCGATGGCGGTGGCGCCGGACCCGAACGCATCCTTCACCCCGTCAGTAGCCGTCCGCCCCCGGGCGGTTCACCGCGCCCGAGACGGCACCAGCTTACCGGAATAGACCAAGCCAACAAGCATTCTAAGAGCTTAAAAAATAAATGAAAACTTATTTCATTCAGTGATTAACATTAAAATATATTAAATTTATTTTAAATAATTTTCGTAAAATCCAGACACGAATTCGTCATAGAACTCTGATTTTATAACGCTCCGCCTACCAACTTCCGGCGGTAGCATCCGAGATCTCACGAACAGCATTGGCCACTTCGTAAGGCGTCGAAGCAGCTACACCCGATCTGAAGTCCTTAGAAGCGGCTTCGTAAACTTCGCGTTCCTGGGGTGCCAGTACGGTGTGTCCGTCTTCTTTCAAGGCGAGAATATTGCGTTGGATCGCTGGCTTGGACCACATGATGCCGTTCATCGCCGGAACGATCACGGAGGGCGTGGGCATAGCGATCAGCATGAGTTCGACTCCGTTGCGCGCACCGCCGGTCGCCGCACTCGCAAGGAAGTTCGCCGTCGCGGGAACCACCACCAGTCGTTGGTAGTCACGGCTCAAGGCAATATGGTTTCGGGTCATGGGAAGCTCAATGAACACTTCGTTGACGATAGCCTCGAGCGAGGCGGGAGACGTCATCGCGGCGGCAGACGGCGAAAGGACGACTCCGATACGCCGAATTCCCACAGACCGCATAGCCGCTATATAGTCGCCTATGGATAGCATTTGCAATGCGCCCGTGCAGCCAACGAGAACCCTTTCCACAACGGTACCGGTTTCAGCTTCCGTCATCCTAGGTCCCTCCCTCTTTTCTACCTTCTTTGCGATCACGAAAGACCGAAGACCCGATCCCACGCTGGCATATCGTGTGAATTCATTTCGCTCAAAGTATAGAGCACCGCAGCCACACCCGCCGCCCCTTCGAGCAACCCAATGCTATCCAGATAACTAAAAGTATGGGCTTTTCGCCAACCTTCCGGACTGTCAGGCACCCAATGTCGAAAAAGAAAAGGTGTATCTGTCTCAACCATATTTTTGATGAGTTTAGTTGCCATTTTTACTGCTAATTGTCTCAAACGTTCGTCACCACACGTAAACCATATTCGATGGAGTATATGTAAAGTTCCAGCGTATCCATGACAGAAAGTCGGCCCATCGAGTCTCCATTCATATTCAGATACTTGAAGGTGACCAATCAATGTTTTTACCGCGGTATCGACAATTTTAGACTCATCCAGCAATAGCCCGACTCGCACCAGCGTCAACGCTACTCCTGGGGTGCCGTAACACCATGCTGCCCTCGTGAACTGGGAAGGTGCATCTTGCGGAGAGTCATTGAGCTCCGCGGGAATCCGTGCCGGCCAGTAAGGCACGCCGTCAACTTCTTGCCGCCACAGTAGAATCCAATCAACCGCCCCCCGGATGGCGTCTTCCATAGCTGGAGTCAAACCTTCTCTCTCGGCCACCGTTGTGAGGACAGCGATCACACCAGTCACGCCGTGCGCGATCCCGAGGTTGAGATCTCCGTGAGGGTAGGCGAAGCGATCTTGTTCGACGGGTTCGAGCTCCGAGGGGACCCACCAGCCGGGCAGGCCGGATTTCCCCTGCTTCAGGATATGCGAACACAAGTAGTCGGTGGAGATCTTCACTGCTTCTCGGGCATCCGGCGAGGTCTCATCAATCAGGATTCTGAGCACGCCCGTTACGCCGTTCATCAGGTCGTAGGCGAACCAGTGGACGCCTTTCTTCAGAGAGTCCGAATATTCGCGGACCATCCTCATCTGCACGGCCGTGAGCCAAGCCGTCAGTTTCTCCCGTAAACCCCGGTACTGAGCACCCGCGCCGGAGGCTCCCTGGGCGGCGGCCAGAATACCGGCGGGGCCTCCCATGAGGCCGCCCCGAGTATTCCATGAAATCGACCGGACCGCCCCTTGGAGATGCCGGTGGGCCAGTTCGCAGTAGTGTGGGTTGGAGGCCGCGAGCAGCGAATACATCAGGGACGTTCCCGCCAGTCCATGGCTCATTGACCCCGGGGACCACATCGACGAGCCGAAAACCGGCTCAATATTGTCCGGACGGTCCACGATCCGCTCATCGGCGTCAGGATCTCGGAGCCGTTCGGCCACGTCGATCGCCAGATTCCCCGCCTGCCTGCGCAGATCCTCGGGTAGGAGCCATCCTGGTTCCCGTTCCTCGTCGAAATTCATCTGGTCGCCCCCCGCGCGCTCCGCTCCCTGTCAAGGCGCACTGAGACAGACCGAAGGATTTCGAGCAGACGCCGCTCTCTCTCCGAATCGGGACCGAACACCCGGTTGAACGTCATGTGCAGATAGCTTCCCACGACACGTGGAGGTGGAGTCTGGCCCCTCCCCGTGACGGCAGCCACGCCCAAGCCTCTTCCAGCCCGCAGCGGCGCGGCACGTCCCAGTCCGCAGTCGCCGAGAGACTCCCCGTGTTGGATCCTCAACAGGTGCGATTGCACCAGTCGACTCCACCGTTCCCGGTGCCGGGCGTAGGAGTCGTCCCCACGGCTGGAGGCCAAGCCCATTCTGTCGGTCCACGCCTCCAGCACGGCGAGGGGATCCGGCGCATCTGCCGATTCGGCGGTCTCACAGTCGAAGCCCTGTCCGAATCCCACGAGCGTCTCGGTCCAAGATAGAATCGTGTACTCCTCCAGCCCGGAGAAGAACTCAGTCGTCGGACTCCGCAGTGCTCGGAGCACGGCGAGGGCGTCCTCTGAGAAGGTTTCGTGCGTCAACTCGAGCTGTTCCAAGCCGCCATACCGTTCGAATTCCGGATGATATTCATCCTGTACGAACGTCGTCGCTCCCAAGTCGTTACATGCATTTCGTAGGACTTCACGGAACTCGGCAACCCGCTCGGAACTGGCCGACGAAGCGTCCTGGAACCGGAGACGAAGGTGCGGACCATCGTCGTCGGTGTAGCGGACAAAGAAGGGGGTGCTGCCGCTGACCGTTGCGATTCGCTCCATCGCCTCGCCGATTCCGTCTTTGAGCAGATGCGTCATCTCGTCCATCGGAGTGTAAAGCCGGAATGAATGCCACCGCGAGCCGGGAAAGTACTTCAGTTCGGGTTCCAGGTGTATCTTAGCGCGGAATCTGTCGGCCCCGAAAGCCGCGTCCCGTTTAGTGAAGGACACAACGAGTTCACTCGCGTAGACTTCGTCTCCATCAGCCAACCAGCCCCACGCATCGTGAGGCGTGGACGCTCCACCGGGCAGCTCTTCGAGCACCAGACTCCCATTTTTCGCGAGTTCAGCACGTAAGAGTTCAATATGGCCGGCATTGTCGGCGTCCAAGAGAAGGCGCATGTCCTGGTTGACGACGAGGCAATGCCTGGGCACCTTCCATTGTTGTCTCCATCGCGCGAAGAGTTCCGGTGCATCGGGGTTTTTGACAAAGCCCTGGCGCAGGAGCTCGTTCAAGGTCCATCTGGCCGGTGCGAGGACGAACCTACCGGAGCGCACCCGCGGTGAGAATGGTATGTAGGCCAGACGCCCCCAACTCCACGGTTCCCAGACCCGTTGGAGCTCGAGTTCCATATCAGCCAGGAGCCGGACCGCATTGGGTGCTTGCGCCGGAGGATAGACCGCATTGCGGGCCTGTATGCGGATGGCCCGCCCATCGGACATGTCGACGGGAAAGAGACCGCGCATCGTCGCCCTGACTCCGACGCGCGACAGCGGAACGTAATCAGCAGTGACTGCTCGGGGAGTGTCCACTTCGATGAGCCTTTCGGCAGTCGGCGGAGTGTTGACCAAGTTGACGGCGGGATGCGATCGTGGGTAGAAAGATAGTGAAGCGCTGTATTCCCGTTCGTCGTCAACAAGCTGTAATTCCCGTTCTCTATTTAGTTCAGGTAACAGATTTAAAAACCTACCAGCCGTACACAGAGAGAAATGTGTACCTGGATTTGTATCAAGCGATAAAAAATAATCTTCTGCTTTCACTTGAGACCACGATTGAGCCACCAGACAAAAATAGAGTTCAGCACCTAACTGGCATTCATTCTCATTAAATGGACTGAAAACAAGTTCTTCCACGTCATTCTCCGAGAGACAAACTTCATGACTATCTTCAGTCAATGCTTTGCTATACAGAGACGCCAGTTTCTCTTCTCGTCTTTCATTCACATCCTCCGAGAAAGAAGAGCTCGTGCCGTGCTGCTTCGGCCACGAGTAGTCATCGGGAACTCCAATGCCTCGAGCCGGATCAATGAGGGTCAGCAAGGGAACCGTTCGGTCGATCCCGTACCGCTCCAGGAATGCCAAATGGTATTTGCGCAGTCCGCGCATGCCCAACCGCATCGGAGAAAGTCTCTGGAGAAGATGCATTCCCTCCTCGGCATCTCGGCGGACACAATCAGGCAGCCGCAGCCGGATTCCGCTCTTCAAAGTGAAATGGATTCTGTTGTCAATATCATTGAACTTCGACATGGCCGCATACGCGCGGGAGTAGTCCTCGCCGTCGTCGTTAGGGTCCATCGGTCCGGACAAGGCGTGGATAAGCCGTTGCAGGCTCCGCAGTTCCTCTACGTCAGCTCCCGCCCGATCTATCGATTGCGACACTTCTTCCAGGGGATCGCCTCCGGTCAGGCTGGGCCGCAGGCTTGTGTAAAGGAATTCGAGACTGACGAGCCGCGCCACCAGGCGGAGCACCGCAGCGGAGCGAGTGTGGAATTCCACGGCGGCGTCCTCGCAAAGCGTTCCGGCGACGATCCCAACGCCATCCCTACACCTGTCAAGCACGTAGTCCAGTATCGGAGTCCTCCCGATAGCCGTCCGCGACTGCGGCGTACCAGCGTGGTCCGCGCGGAAGACGAGAATCTCATCGGCCCTCCATCGTAAAAGGGGATTGCAGTGAACGGACAGGCCTTTCAAGATCTCGAGACGCTGTTCCAACGAACCAATCACGGGAAGGAGCCAGCGGAAGTCCGCAACGGCCTCCCGGCATCCCTGTCCGAAAGCGCATCCGGCGTCATCGGTGTCAGGGACGAATTCGCCAGCGGACACGCCTGCGAACAACCCGAACGGCGTAGGTCGGGAAGATATCCGATTCATGAACTTCGCTGTGGACATGGCTACCCGGCGTAGCCTAGACGGCTTCAACGCAGCAGGATTTTCCAATACGCGCTGAACGGAGCCCCAGAGGGCGGGAGCAGCGTGAATCACCGCCCGCCTGAGAGCGGTATCGCAGTATGCCTTGCGAATGTACTCAATCAAACTTTCGCGATCCCCCGCTGCCAGGCGTTCGTCGTCTTGAGTCGCGGCGAAGCGCAAGGGGCGCACTGCGGTCCTCAATGTGAAATGCCGAGCCGCTACGAGTGGGTGACGATTCCCCTCCACCGTCATTTTCTTTGGAACTCCTATATCTTTCCGGCGAGGAAAGACCTTTTCTCACGCCAACTGCTTAAAATAAACCTGATTAGGTGCGGTGGCGCACTGGAATGACAACCACTGCGCCACCACACTTCATTATGCATTTAGCAGCACCAACTACAGAAGCTTCCGCCTCCTCGGCTTGTGCAGCCACCAGTACAGAAAGACCAGCTCGTGATCTGCGGTGCCGAGTCCGAATCGGTCGGCATCGCGTCAATATCGATCTCGAGATCGATGTCGAGCATCTCATTCGTTTCCAGCATTGCTGTCATTATTCCGTTCACCTCCTCTCTGGAGCGCCCGGCAGGTGAGTATAGACACATATAAGCATATTTCATGTAGCATAAAGCGACCCTCATTCGTCAGATTTCCATCGGGAAATTAATTCGCCTCTCGGAATGCCCAATAGGTGAGTATACGACCAGGATCTGCTACATGATCTCTGCTCGCCGAGCTTCCGCTTTTACGATATATTAATCTCAAACTTCCGAAAACGTGGTATACACGGCATCTGACATTCAGATTTCCATTGTGCTTCCGAACGGCACCGTCCGCCCCCATTCCCTTCCGCCGACCCTACTCGAGCGCGGTCGGCTCCCTCTCGCGGAGGGCGAAACCCGCACGTAGCAGGGATCCGACGAGCCGGGCGGCAGCGCTTCATGAGGGCGAGCCGATGATGCCGCCCGCCCAACGCCCCCTTCACACGCCGTCCCCCTTTACACGGCCGGGCAACCGTGATTCACTGGCCACACGGTTCTCACCGGCCGTACCGGTCCGGACACCCCGCCCCGAATCCCACCGACTCCGAGGACGCAGCAATGACGCCGACCATCGAAACGCTGAACGGAGCCGCCGCCTCGTCGCAGCTGGCCGCGTCGTTCACCCCGTCGACCACCTCGGTCGCCTCCTCCCTGGTCCTCACGGCGCTCCTCGGGCTGCTGCCGCTGGCTTTCTTCTTCGTCCTCCTGGGCGTCTTCAAAGTGAAGACGCACGTGTGCGCGATCGCCTCCCTCGGCGTCGCCGTGCTCGTGGCGATCTTCGGATTCGGCATGCCGGTGGACCTCACGCTGCTCTCCGCCACGCAGGGGGCGGCCTTCGGGATCTTCCCGATCGTCTACATCGTCGTCATGGCGGTGTGGCTGTACAACCTCACCGAGCGGACGGGCCGCTCCGAGGACGTCCGGGCGGTGTTCGCCGCGGTCGGCAGGGGCGACATGCGCGTCCAGGCCCTCCTCATCGGCTTCTGCTTCTGCGGCCTCATCGAGGGACTCGCCGGTTTCGGGGCGCCGGTCGCCATCTCCTGCGCCATGCTCCTGGCCCTCGGCCTGCCGCCCCTGAAAGCGGCCCTGGTGACGATGGTCGGCAACGCGTTGAACGTCTGCTTCGGCGCGATGTCGATTCCGGTGACGACGGCGGCCAAGCTCGGCGGGGCCGCGCCGGATGCGGTCGGCGCGACCCAGGGGCGCATCACCCCGCTGTTCCTGTGCTGGATCCCCGTCCTCCTCCTGGCGATCCTCGACGGCAGGCGCGGGGTCAGGCAGGCCTGGCCGGCCGCGCTCGTCGCGGGCGTGACGATGGGCCTGGGCCACGTCGCCGCCGCTAACTTCCTCTCCTACGAGCTCACGGCCGTCTTCGCCTCCCTCGTCTCCTTCGCCTCCGTGACGCTCCTGCTGCGCCTCTGGCGGCCCGACACTCCCGACGAACTGCGTTCGCAGGCCTCGGGCGGGAAGCTCACGGGCTCGCGCGTGACCCTCGGCCTCCTGCCCTACTGGCTGGTGGTCGTCGTCTTCGGCGTGGCGAAGCTGTGGAAGGTCGGGGTCGACGTTCCGGCCGCGCTCGCCTCGACGGACGCGACCTTCGCCTGGCCGGGGCTGCACGGCAAGCTCGTCTCCGCCTCGGGCGAGGTCTCCTCGTCCACGGTCTTCGGGCTCCAATGGCTCTCCTCGCCGGGCACGATGCTCCTCCTGACGGGGATCGCCGTGTCGATCGTCTACGGGCGCACTGGCTCCGGCGGCCTCTACCCCTTCTCCTTCGCCCGGGGGATGGCCGCCCTGGGCAGGACGATCGCCGACCTGCGCCTGGCCATCCTCACGATCGCGACGGTCATGGCCCTGGCCTACGTCATGAACTTCTCGGGCCAGACGGTCGCCATCGGCACCTGGCTGGCGGCGACGGGAGGGGCCTTCGCCTTCCTCGCGCCGGTGCTCGGATGGATCGGCACAGCCGTCACCGGGTCGGCGACCTCCGCGGGAGCGCTGTTCGCCAACCTCCAGACGACGGCCGGCGCCCAGGCCGGGATCAGCCCGCAGCTACTGCTGGCGGCCAACGAGATCGGCGGCGGCATCGGCAAGATCGTCAGCCCTCAGAATCTCGCCATCGCCGCCACGGCCATCAAGGAGCCGGGCTCGGAGTCGCCGCTGCTGCGCACAGCGGCGCCGTATTCGATAGCCTTCGTCGCGCTGCTGGGCATGGTCGTCGTCCTCGCGTCCAGCGGAGCCCTCGGCTTCCTCGTCGCCCCGTAGGCCCGGCTGTCCGGAGCCCAGACGGAGGGCGCCGGAGCCCGATCACGGCATGGAAGCGCACGGCGCCCACGCCCGCGGTCGGTCCGCGCGCCTCCCGCGATGGCCTCCGGTTGGGCTGCGCGCCGCGGGGAATGGGCCGAATCCACCGCCCACAGGGTGACCGGGACCGGGGCCTGCCGAGCGCCGGGCCGCCGAGCGGCAACGGGGACCGCTGAGCGGACAGCTTGCGCGAACCACACTGCCTCCGCGCTATCATCGGCGATGATGCGACCTGAACAGATTACCGATGTCATCGCCTTCCACGGAGAAGGCCCCGTCTGGCACTCCTCGTGGGGAGGCCTGCGCATGGTGGACATGCTCGCGGGAACGATACTCACGCTCTCGGGAAGCGGCGAAGTCACGCGGATAGCCACCGGCTCGCGGATAGCCGCCTTCGTGCGGCCCCGCGAGCGCGGAGGCTACGTCGCCGGCCTGGAGCGCGGGATAGGGCTGGCCGACGCCCCCTTCGCCCCACCCACGCCCCTGCGCGAGATGTGGAGCGATCCGAACGTGCGCATGAACGAGTGCGGCCTGGACCCGTGGGGACGGCTGTACGCGGGCTCGATGCCCTACGACCGCACCCTCGGAGCGGGCAGGCTCTACCGGATCGAGGCCGACGGGCGCTATTCGACGGCCCTCTACCACGTCACGGTGTCCAACGGCCTGGATTTCGCCCCCGACGGGCAGCGCGCCTACTACAACGACACGTCCACGGGATGCACGGACGTCTTCGACGTCGTCGGCGGGGATCTGGTCGGCCGCCGCCCCTTCCACGACGGCGACGGCGGCCGCCCCGACGGCCTCGCCGTCGACTCGGAGGGGAACGTGTGGTGCGCCATGAACCGCGTGGGCAAGGTGCGCCTCTATTCGCCCGAGGCGGAGATCCTGGGCGAATGGGAGCTGCCCGTCCACGGCGTGACCGCGGTGACCCTCGGCGGTCCGGACCTGCGCGACGTCTTCATCACGACGTCCCGGGAGACGGCCGACGAGCCGCACGCAGGCGCCGTCTTCCACATGCGCACGGCCGTGCCGGGCCAGCCGACGCGCACCTTCGCCGGTTGAGGCGCACCGCCGCCCGGGCCCGAAGACGGCGGGCGCTCCCCCGCGATCCGACCGTCCGGTGGGTTTTTAGTACACATGGGGGCCGCTGGTAAGGCTCAGAACGGCGTGACATGATTGATTGCGGGCGCATCCGGCTACCGCGTCCCGCATTCCGCCATCCGACGGGAGATCGCCGATGGGCGCGTCGCCCTTGCCGGGGCCTGTCGTCCGGAAAGGAAATCATGGCACTTCCCCAGGTCACGATTCCGCGCATCGAGACCCTCTTCAAGAAGGCCGATCTGAACTATTCGCTCGAGGGGGAGCACATCCTCTCCACGTGGCCGAGCATCACGCTCTGGGTCGCCTGCGACGGGCGGGCCCTGCGCTTCATCGCACTGTGGCAGGGAGCGATCACCGATCCTGCCGACCGCGCCAGGGCTCTGGACGCCGCCACCCATCGCAACCGGAACTACATCCTGCCCAAATCGACGGTGGTGGAGCTCGAGAGGGGCGTGGGCCTGCGCGCCGAATGCAATTTCTGGGTGGAGCACGGGATGACGGACGCGCAGCTGCAGGGGGCCTTCGACGCCAGTCTCAAATCCTGCCTGGGCACGATCGAGGACTTCGACGCGCTGTTCTCCAAAGCGGCGCACGCCGATGCGGTCTCCTCCGGCGGGGAGGCGTAGGGATGGCCTGGTTCAAGGACGCCGAGAACGGCTCGTCCGCTCCGGCGGTGACGGTGGAACGGATCCACCGTGCGCTCAGCGCGCTCGGTTTCGCGATGGGCCCCATGGAGACGCCGGCCAAGCTCGTGGCCAAGTTCGACGGCTACGTCACCGTCCTGGACGTGTCGAACCCGACGTTCCTGATGATCCGCGCCCATTTCCCGGAGGAGTTCCCCTCCGAGTCGATGGGCGAGCTCATCGAGAAGGCCAACGAGTGGAATGCCTCGACCCTGTGGGGCACGGCCGTCCCCCAGCTGCAGGAGGACGGCTCGAACGTCCTGCTGCAAGCGGAGGTCGCCTGCCTCATCGACCAGGGGTTGAACGACGAGCAGCTCGTGACGGCCGTCGACCTCGGCTTGCAGTGCTCCCTGTCCTGCCTGGACTCCTTCCGTCCGAAGCGGGACGAGGAGGAATCCGACGGGGCCTCGCGGGAAGAGGCGGGCGAAGCGCCGCAGGCGCAGGACGACGGCTCGGCCGGGGCGGAGGGCTGAGATGTCGGACAGTCAGACGCCGGGCGGGGGCTCGGCGGCCCAGAACTTCCAGGTGGACCTGGCCGGGCTGGTCGATCTGCTCAGCCGCAACCTCTATTCGGGGCCGCAGGTCTTCGTCCGGGAGCTCCTGCAGAACGGCACGGACGCCATCTCGGCGCGCCGGGAGATCGATCCCGACTGCCCGGCCTGCATCCGCTTCGAGGCGGACGGCTCGACTCTGCGCGTCATCGACTCGGGCATCGGCCTGACGCGAGAGGAGGCTCGCGCCTTCCTCGCCACCATCGGCGCCACGTCCAAGCGCGACGAGTTCGGCCTGGCGCGCACGGACTACCTCGGCCAATTCGGGATCGGCCTGCTCTCCTGCTTCATGGTCTCCTCGACGATCACGGTGCTCTCGCGCTCCGCGCACCGGGCCGACGCCCCCACCGTGCGCTGGCTGGGCCGCTCGGACGGAACGTGGAGCGTCGACCTCGCCGAGGAGCCGCTGCCCGAACCGGGAACCGCGGTCGTCCTGGAAACCCTCCCCGGGGAGAGCCCCTTCGCGCCGGCCCGGCTGCGCCACCTCATCGCCGACTACGGGCAGTACCTGCCGGTGCAGGTCGAGCTCTCCGTCCAGGGCGGGCCGGGCGAGCCCCTGGCCGGGCAGAGGGCGCCGTGGGAGCTGTCGCAGGCCGCCTCGACCCGCTGGTGCATCGAGAATTTCGGGTTCCACCCCTTTGCGGAGATCGAGTTGAGCGTGCCGGAGGCCGGATTCGAGGGCGTGGGCTACGTGCTTCCCTCGGGTGCCCACCCCGGCCAACTGCTGCGCCATCGCGTCTATTTGCGGCGCATGCTCCTGAGCCCGCGGGCCACCGACCTCCTGCCCGAATGGGCGTATTTCGTCCGGGTGGTGGGCGATTCCCGCCATCTGCGGCCGACCGCCTCGCGCGAATCCCTCTTCGACGACGACCTGCTGGAGACCGTGCGCGAGTCCCTGGGGGCCCAGGTGCGCGCGTGGCTGACGCATCTGTCCCTCAGCGACCCCAAGCGCTTCCTGGAGTTCATCACCCTGCACCTGGAGGGGTTGAAGGCTCTGGCCGTCAGCGACGCTCCGACCCGCTCCATGGTGGCCGCTTCGGTCCCCTTCATCACGTCCATGGGCGTGCTCACCCTCGACGAGGTCCTGGAGCGGCACGGCGCCATCCGCTACGTGCTGTCGAACAGCCATTTCAAAGCCTTCAGCCCGGTGGCCGCGGCCAACGGGCTGTGCATCGTCAGCGCGGGCTACGCCTTCGACGACGAGCTCCTCAGCCAGCTCACCCTCGACCGGCCGGACGCCGACATCTCCGTCCTCGACCCGTCCACCCTGCTCGACGCCTTGACGCCGCCGGATCCCGACGAGGAGGCCTCGCTCGCCCGCCTGCTGATCCTGGCGAACGAAGCCCTCTCGGGAACGGGGGTCGTCGCCGAGATCCGCAGCTTCGACCCGGGGACCATCCCCGTCCTCTTCCTTCCGGACGCCGATTTCGCCGGGCAGACCGTGGCGGAGTCGGCGCGCAGCAGGTCGACGGGCACGTGGGCGGACGTCCTGAGCGCCGCGGATCCCTTCGCGAACTCGTCGGCGCCCAGGCTCGTCCTCAACGCGCGGGCGCAGCTCATCAACGAGTTGGCGGGCGGTTCGCGGGACCAGCTCGCGGAGACGGCGGTTCGCGGCCTCTACGTCCAGGCCCTGATGGCCGGCCAGCATCCGATGGACGCCAAGGCCCGCGCCTGGTCCTCGCAGATCTTCACGCATCTGATCGAATTGTCTCTGAAAGGTCCGCAATGAGCACCGAAGACGAAGTCCGGGACCTCATGTCACGCGCCTCCGCCCTCCCCTACGGACGGGGGCGCTCTCAGCTGTGGGCGGAGGCCGCGGCCCTGGCGGAATCGGCGGGTTTGGAGGAGTTGGCGCTGCGGTCGAATCTGGCGCTGATCCCGGCGTACACCAACGGCGGCGAGGGGCCCAAGCTCCTGGCGCCCTTCATCTGGTGCAACGCCGTGTACAAGCGCCGCCCGGAGCTGTTCACCGAGAAGATGCTCCACCGCCTGGGATGGGACTACAAATACGTCATCACCGCGCTGCGGTTCATCCCCACCGTGCCGCGCGACCAGTGCCTGGACATCCTGGAGGAGATGCGCCGGTACTACCTGTCGCGCGGCGACTCCATGCGCGCCTACTACATCCACGGGCACCTCCTCTATCGCGACCTCGGCGAGGAGGACGCGGCCGAGGAGGCCTTCCAGAAGTGGCGGGCGTCCGGCCCCAGCGATCTGGCCGACTGCGCCGGGTGCGACCCCGCGCACGAGATCGACTACTTCCGCCGCCGCAAGGACTGGGAGGCGGCCTGCCGCGTGGGCGACCGCGCCCTGGCCGACAGGGAGCACTACTGCTTCCAACAGCCGGAGTCCCTCTTGACCGACATGCTCGAACCGTGGCTGCGCACGGGCCGCGACGCCGAGGCCTGGGCCGGGCACATCCGGGCGTATCGCCGCTACCAGGCGGACTCCACCCGCCTGAGCTACATGCCGAACCACATCGACTACCTCCGCCTGTCCGGCACGCCGGAGCGGCTCGAGCGCGCCCGGAGGATCCTCGTCCGTCACCTCCCGTGGTGGGAGCAGGCCCAGTATCCGCGGAACCTCATCGACCTCGCCGTCTCCGCGGCGCGTCTGGTGCGCGAGCTGCCGGGAGACCGCCACGCCGAACGCCTGCACGCGATCCTGCCGGGCGAGAAGCTGAAATGGGCGCCTCGCCGGACCCTGGCCGACCCCACGCTGGCCGACGCCGAGGAGTGGTTCACCAGCCTGGCCCTCGACCTGGCCGACCAGTGCGACCGACGTCCTGGCCTCCTCAGGCCGTTCATGGTCGCCGAGATCCGAGAACGCCTTCGGGAGCCGGGCCTGGACCGCCCCCTGACGGCGAATGCGATCCCCGACGTCTCCGGCATGGCGACGCTCGACACGCAGGACTACCGCATCGCCGCCGCCTCCGAGGCGCTCCTCCTGCCCGACGCGACGGTCGCGGCCGGTCCGTCGACCGGCCGGAGCTCCGCCTCCGCCGCGGATCCCTCCCCTGCGCCGGAGCAGCCGTCCCAGCAGCCCGACGCCGATGAGGAGGAGCCCCCGCTCGTGCCGGTCGACATCGACGGCCCGTGGCGGACGATGGACCTGTTCGACCTCGTCCAGACGGCCGCCGCCCTGGGGCCCACCGTCAGGAGCGTCTACCTGCTGCGCGCCGCGCAGATCCTGTGCGACAGGCCCGTCGGCGGACACGCGCCGTCCGCCGAAACGGCGTCCGGCGAGCCCGGCGACGCCGACGAGGCACCCCCCGCGCCGCACACCGCGGACCCGGACGCCCTGCCCGAGGCCGCCCGGTTCAACGACGCCTGGCTGAAGGCCCAGACCCTGGCCAACGCCTTCCTCGGAAGGCAGTCCGCCGTCCCCGAGTCCGACCCGGACGCCACGGATCCCTTCGGGATCTTCACCCCTCCCTCATTCCTCCTGATGGTGCAGGCACGCGCCCTGGCCGAGCAGTCCGATTTCCGCGGCGCCTGCCTGGCGGCCGACGGAGCCATGCGGATCGTCTCCCCCGATCCTCTCGGCGTGCGTCTGGAGGCCTTGGAGATCCTGTCCTCCATGAGCGCCGCCGCCGGATACCCGGAGGAGGCGATGGAGTACGCCAGAGCGCTCGTGAATCTGTCAGCCGCCTGCGACCTGGCCTTCCTCAACGCGACGGCCTCGGACATGCTGGCGAACATGCTGCTGCGGACCCGTCGCCCGGTCGAGGCCGCCGAAGTCGCGCAGATGGCGCTGCTGCGCATGGAGGCCTATCCGCACTCGCCGCTCGCTCTCCGGCTTCACACTTCCCTCGCCTCGGCCCTGGAGGCCCTCGACGACGACACGGCCGCCGCCCACGCCGCCGTCGAGTTGGCCGATCTCCTGGAGATCCGCGGCGACACCCTGGGCGCCCGCAACTCCTATTCGCGTGCCGCCCAGGCCTTCAGCGAGGCCGGGGACTCCTCCCGCTCCGTGGCGCTGTGGGCGCACGTGCTGCGCCTGACGGAGGAAGTGGACACCCCGCTGCAAGTGGCCAACACGCTGAACAACTACGCCTACGCCATCGCCACCCAGCCGGGGCGGGTGCCGGAGGACCAGCTCGACCTCATGGACAGGCTGATGGAGCGCCGGCGCGCACTGCTCGCCTCGCCCAGCGTGGAGACGTCCGACTCCAAGGAGTGGCTCGACGCCGACTGGCTGCGATCGATGGCCCTCTTCGACTGGTATGCGCTGCGCAGGCGCCTGGCCAAGGACTACGCGCGCGCGTCCGCCGACGCCTTCGCCTCCCTCGACCAGCCGATCGAGAGGGGCCGGACCCTCATGCTCATCGTCCAGATGTGCCTGGCCATGGGCGAACTGGACGAGGCCGACGCCCTGATCCAGGAGGCCGGATCCCTCCTGGACGACCAGCGTTTCCGCGGCCACGAGCTGCTGCAGGAACTGGAGAAGCTGCGCGAGAGCGCGCGTCAGGCTCGGCAGGAGCGGGACGAGGGGGACGGCCGCTGATCCGCGTCGCTCTCGGCGCAGAGTCGCCCCCGCCTCGGGAGGCGGTCGTGAGTTGGACAACCCTATGGAGGCCGCGGGCACGGCGAGCGGGCCTCTCGGTCAGCCCCTGGGGCGGAGGATCCTCTCCAACGCGGTGACGGCCTCCAGGGAAGAGAGGTCCTTCATGATGACGTAGTCGACGATAATGCCGAAGTACATGCCGACAATGGCCGTCACGACGTCGTCGGGGTCGAGCCGAGGGTCGACCTGCCCGTTGCTCTGCCACCGCTTGACGAGCTTCACGATCATGCCCCGGAAGGAGTCGTGCCGGGAGGCCATGTCCTGGCGGAGCTCCTCGTCGCGGTTGACCTCGCTCCACGCGTTGATGGCCAGGCGCGCCGAATACACCGCGCTCCTGCGCACATCTTCGGGCTCCGAGCCGCGGTGCGTATTCCAGAAGCGTCCGAACACCTCTTTGAAAATCTGGGATAGCGAGGGCGGATCTTCGCGGTTGGCGTATTCTTCGACTTCGTCGTACACGGGTTCGAGCCGATTCGTGCACACCGCCCGGATCAGTTCGCGTTTCCCCCCGGGGAAGTAGGAGTACACGGTGCTCGAGGACATACCCGCCCGGCTGACGATCTCGTCCATCGAGGCCGTGTGGAAGCCGCTGTCGACGAAGCAGCCTTCCGCCGCGACGATGATCCGCTCCCTCTGGCGTCTCTGATGGTCGGCATTCACCCTGGGCATGTCCTCAGACTAGCCCATCCCGCGCCTCAGCCGGCCTGTTTTTCAAAACGAAACGCTCTTTTCGTTTTGCGCTTCATTGGGCTACCATGAAGCCGACATAGGAAAACGATCGTTTCGATTTAGGAGCGCATATGGCAGCGGACAAGGAGAACACCGCCTCCGGTGGGACTTCGGCCGTGAAGACCTCTTCGACTCGCCCCGACCGGGCGGGCGCCTCGGACCACTCGGACGCCACGGCGGATCAGCGAACCTCTCAACGAGACCAGCGCCGGAAACGAGCGGTGATGACCAGCGCCGTCACCACCCAGCTCATGATCGTGCTGGACATGACGATCATCGCCGTCGCCCTGCCGGACATGCAGGAGAGCCTGAAGATGACGGCGGCCGAGCGCCCGTGGGTGGTCACCGCCTACACCCTCGCCTTCGGAGGCCTCGTGCTCTTCGGCGGGCGGCTGACCGCTATCCTGGGCATCCGGCGCGCATACCACATCGGCCTGACGGGCTTCGCCGTCTCCAGTCTCGTGGCCGGAATCGCCCCTTCCTTCGCGGTTCTCGCCTCGGCTCGGGCGTCGCAGGGCGCCTTCGGCGCGCTTCTGGCCCCCACGCTGCTCGCGCTGCTCAACGCGACCTTCACCGACCGCAACGAGAGGGGACGCGCATTCGCCACGCTCGGCGCGACGGGCGGCGTCGGCGCGGCGACGGGCCTCATTCTGGGCGGCGCGCTCACCGACCTGCTCGACTGGCGCTGGGCGCTGTACATCAACATGTTCATCGCGGTCGTCGCCTTCCTCTTCGGGCGGCGAAGCCTTCCCACTCCGCGGGCCGGAGAGCGTTCGAGCGCCCTCGCCGAGGACGTCTTCGGGCTGGCCCTGGGCTGCATCGGGATCTTCAGCCTCGTCTTCGGCTTCGACCAGGCCGAACGGCATTCGTGGGGGGCGCGCTCGACCGTCGCCTGGCTCGCCGTCGGAGGAGCCCTCCTCGTCGCCTTCGTCGTCAGGGAGCGCTTCGCCCACGCACCGGTGCTTCCGCTGTGGATCGTCTCCGACCCCACGCGCGCGGGGTCGTATCTGACCCAGTTCATGGTCGGCGCGGGGCAGATGGGATCCGTCGTCTACATCACGTACTACTTCCAGAGGCATTTCGACTACTCGCCGATGCGCACCGGCCTGGCCATGCTGCCCATGGTCTTCGGGATCGTGGTGAGCGCGACCGTCGTGGGGCAGGCCCTTCTGCCTCGACTCGGCGTGAAGTTCATGCTGCCGGCCGGTTTAGCGGTATCCGCCATTGCCTTCCTCATCCTCTCGCGTGTAACGGTCGACGCCGACTACGCGCAGGTCGCCCTTCCCGGTCTGATCGTCCTCGGCCTGGGCGTGGGATGCGCCAGTCCGGTCGCGTTCAACGCCGGAACCCGCGGCGTCCCGGGCAGCCGCGCAGGCCTGGCCTCGGCCGTCCTCAACGCCTCCCAGCAGATCGGCTCCTCCCTCGGCGTGGCCGCCCTGGCGACTTACGCCTCCCAACACGCCAGGGACTACGCCGCCTCCCACGCCGGTCAGCTCAAGGAGATGGCCGCTCAGGCGCTCGCCAAGGCCCAGGCGCTGCCCAACTCTCCGGAGGGCAAGCGGATCATCGGGGGTCTGCGCGGGCAGTTGGCCGACCAGGCGCAGATCAGCGCCTACAGGGGCGGCTTCATGGTTCTCGTGTGGGCGCTGGCGGCCGGCGCGCTGCTGCTCGCCATCGGCGCAGCGGTGGCCACCTTCCGCGCGCGTCGACAAGCCGCTCAGGCCCGGGCTTCCCAGCCCTGAGCCCTCAAGGCCGCTGGAATCCGAACGGCTGAGCCCCCGGGCATCCCACCCCGGGGGCTCAGCCGCTGTCTCCAGTCCAGACATTCCTCAAATCGCCCGGCGCCCCGCACCCGGGGGCTCGGCCTTTCCCGGAGACCCGAGTCTTAGGGGGCCGTCCCGCCGCAAAAGCCCACCAGGGCGAATCCGGCCGAGGGTATCCGCCTTCAGGCAAACTCACGGTGTCCCTCCCCATCGAGAATTGCCGATAAAACCGTTGACGGCAAGATGCGGTGACAATATGATGTGTTCTATAGGTGCGAAATCACACATATTGGCGTTCACGCGTCGCATGGGCGCCTGGCATCGACAGCACGGCGATCCTGGAACCTCACTTCAGACCGACCACACCGCCAATCGGATTAGGAGCTCGCATGGGAACAAAAAGAATCACCTCTCGGGTGCTCGTCGCATCCGCCGTAGTCCTGCCGGCCTCTGCACTCTCGTCCTACGCCAGCGGGGCGGCGAGTTCGGAATCGGATTCGGAATCCAGCGACACCATAGCCGTCACGGCTCCGGTCGTCTCCCCCGACGGCACCGTCGTGCGGCCGGCCGAACCCGTCGGATCGACGGCGGAGCCCGCCAAACAGGCCGAACCCACCAGACCCGCCGGGTCGGGCGAGCCCGGCGCACCGGCGGCCAAGCCTGCCAGGTCGCCCAAGCACGCCATGCCGAGCAGAGCGCCCAAGCACGCCGCTTCGAGCACACCAGCAGTACCGGCGGCGCCCACGTCCCAACCGAGTGCAGCCTCCCCCGCGCAGACCGGCACGCCGAACGCGACGACGTCGCCGGCGAACCCGGACGGAGCGTCCAGCTCGAGCGGGACGTCGGATTCCCACCGGATCGACGCCCCCAGCCAGGTCGTCAGGGACTACTGGACTCCTGAACGCATGAGGAATGCGCAGCCGGCGCCGATGCCGAGCGTGACGGAATAGGCCGCCTGGACGCCGTAGAAGAAGAGACAGCTCAACAATCAGGTCTCAACGGTCGGTTGGGGGCGCGAGCGCGCCCCCAACCCTCTTTCGGTCGCGCACCGACGGCCGCACACTGACGCTCTTTCCGAATGCAAGCGCTCCCTGAATTCCGCGGATTGAAGTCAGTGAAATGGCCGCCGCGCAACGGGGTCGGGCGCGCACCGGGGCCGGGTGTGAAATCGACGCATGCGCGTGGGAGTCCCCGCCGCCGCCCTACAGGCAGCCTTCGCCGCGCCGGATGTCAAGAGGGGAGCCGACTCGCGCGTCAGCGGCTATCCTCCCCTCTCGGCCTCTCCGCCACCCGAAACCCGCTACTTCCCTTGCGGCTTGATGAAGGGGAAGGTGATCGTCTCGCGTATGCCCAGCCCCGTCATGGCAGTCAGAAGCCGGTCGATCCCCATGCCCATGCCGCCGCACGGGGGGAAGCCCTGCTCGAGGGCTTGGATGAACTCCTCGTCGAGTTGCATGGCCTCCGGGTCGCCGTTGGCGGCCTCCAGCGACTGGGCCACCAGGCGCTCGCGCTGGATCACCGGATCGGCGAGCTCGGAGTAGCCGGTGGCCAGCTCCATGCCGCGCACGTACAGGTCCCATTTCTCCGTCAGGCCCGGCTTCGAGCGGTGCGGGCGGGTCAGAGGCGACGTGTCCTCGGGGAAGTCGCAGACGAAGGTCGGCGCCCACAGTTTCGAGCCGACCAGTTCCTCGAAGAGCTCTTCGACGATCTTTCCGGGTACCCAGAAGGGCGCCACGCCGATGCCGTGCGCCTCGGCGAGGGCTTCGAGGCGTTCGCGGGGGGTCTCCACCGTGATCTCCTCGCCGACGGCCTGCGAGACGGACGCGTACAGGTCGAGCCGGTCCCATGCCTCCCCGCCGAGGTCGTACTCGGTTCCGTCGGCCAGCGTCACGGCCGTGGTTCCCAGGGCGTCCCGGCATGCGCGCTGGACGAGGTCCTTGGTCAGCTCCCCGATCGTGTCATACGTCCCGTAGGCTTCGTAGGCCTCCAGGGCGGTGAACTCGGGCGAATGCGTCGAATCCGCCCCTTCGTTGCGGAAATTCCGGTTGATCTCGAAGACGCGGTCGACGCCGCCGACCACCGCGCGCTTCAGATGCAACTCCGTGGCGATGCGCAGGTAGAGGTCCTCGTCATAGGCGTTGATGTGCGTCTTGAAGGGGCGGGCCGCCGCCCCGCCGTGGATCGTCTGGAGCATGGGGGTCTCGATCTCCGTGTAGCCGCGCTCGTCGAAGTTGGCGCGCAGCGACTTCATGACCCCGGCGCGCAACCGCACCATGTCCCGGGCGGCTGGGCGCATGATGAGGTCGAGGTGCCGCATGCGCACGCGCGCCTCTTCGGAGAGGGAGACGTCCTCGCCCTCGGCATTCCTGTACACCTTGGGCAGGGGGCGAATGGCCTTCGAGGCGATCCGCCAGGAGTGGGCGAACACGGAGAGCTCCCCGCGCTTGGACGTCCCGACGTGGCCTTCGACGAACAGGTGGTCGCCCAGGTCGACGTCGGCCTTGAAGCGCGCGAGGGAGCCCTCCCCCACGTTCGCCTGGGAGAGCAGGACCTGGATGCGGTTGCCCGGGCCGTCCTGGAGGGTGGCGAAGGCGATCTTCCCGCCGCTGCGGGTGAGCATGACGCGGCCCGCTACGCCGAGATCCACGTCGGCGAGCTCCTCGCCCGGCCCGAGGCCCGTGTAGGCCGATCGTATCTCGGGGATCGTCGCGGTCACGGGGAGCTCGACCGGGTAGGGCTCCAGCCCTTCGTCGATCATCCGCTGACGTTTGGCTAGGCGCACCTGGATCTGCTCGGGTGTGTCGTCTGCCTGGGCTTGCGCGTTCTCGGGCGCCTCGTTGGAGTTCACGGGTACAAGACTAGCGTGCGGAACCGCTCCCACGCCGAGCCCGGCCGAGGTCGTCGAGGCAGGCGGGGCTGCCTGGCACGGAGCGGTTTCCGCGCAGAAACCGAGCCCGGCAGGCGATCGCGTCGCGGATGTCGAATCCACCCGTATGGAGATTTATGCCCGGCGGGAGACGCCGCCGCCACTGTACGCATTCGGATTCCCCATCTCGCAGCCATTCTCCGCTCCGCACATCCAATTGGGAGAGTTTCCCGGATTACGGTACCCATCATCTTCTCTTCAAAGCCGGCGTGGCCTCGTCTTAGAGTCGTCGCAATAGAGGAGACGTTCCCGTACCTCCCGTTGATATATCCTTACCTCCCCTTGATATATCCGTACCTCCCGTTGATATACCGGCTTTCTCAAGAATCGAGGTTCACATGGACGGCACTTTCACCGTCAATACGGATTCCCTTCGCACGGCGAAGACGCACTACGACTCGGCATCCAGTGGCATGTACAACCAAGAGTCACTTACGGCGTCAGGATTCGGCGACTCCCAAAGTTGGGCGGAGGAACTGTGCGGCACTCTGGGGACCAGCCTCTCCGACCTCGCCTCCGATACATCGGAACTTGGCTCAACACTGTCCACTGACGCCGAATGTTTCGATTCCACCGACCAAGACGTACAAAGCGACATCCAATGCGCAACGTCTTAACCACCAAATGTTCATCTGACAATTTAAATTACATTTAGGAGACCAGATGTCAGATATAGACGTAAAGTTCGACGGAGATCCTACAGAAATCGGCAATCTATCAACTAGTCTCGAAACATTGTCTACGAATATTACTGACACGTGGGCGAGCGAGCTGCGTTCAGGTCACTCCACCGCCATCGACGAGTGGTCCGGAGAGAGCGCTACAGCCTTTGATACTGATGCGACTTCCGCTGAAACCGATTTGTCAGATCTTTCAGAAGATGTTAGTTCATTCAAGAAAGCCGTAGATGACCTTAAAATCGAACTCGACTCTGTAAAAAGCACATTAGAAACAGCTATTTCAGACGCAACAACTTATGGTCTTACAGTTGAAGGGACAACAATAAAGGAACCGACTAAGCCACTCTGCCTTGTTTCCATACCAGTTGCCGGTATGACCCAACAGGTTAACGTCACCGAAGAAGAGGCAAAACAAGTTGATGACTATAATGAAAAAGTAAAACATTACAACGATATATCTGACAGTGTTTCAAAAGCCAGAGATAAAGAGCAGAAAGCTCATGAAGCCTTCCAATTGAGCTGTTTTGACATAGAATTTCCTGATCAAACCGACTTAGACGTACAAAATAAACTTAAGACAATTAAAAGTTGGAATGGAAAAATTAAAATCGCTGCAGGAATCTTTAAACATGCAACATTAAGTAGATTAGCTGCTAATATGCAGATTAATGCTTCTACTAATAGAACACTAATGAAAATTAGAAAAAGTATAAAAAGTAAATTATATATAAGAGATGTCAATATTAAGTTTAAAAATGGTAAAGTAAAAGTATTTAAAGGACGACATGTAGACAATAATAAAAGCAGACTTCAAAATCATAAAAAATATTCTTACAAACATGGCGAAGGAAGAATGTTTCATCATCTCAACAATGATGAAAACTGGGAGACTGCGGGTAAAAAAATAGGCAAAGCAACAGATCATTTTGGTGGATATGGAGGAAAAAGCCTTGCTAAACGTCTCGCATCGGGAGCGGAAAAGATACATTTAGACAAATGGGGGCCGAAAGTCGGCAAATATGCGTCGAAAGCCGGCAAGTTCCTCGGCCCCTTGGGAACCGCCATCGACGTTGGCCTCGTAGGCTATGACGCCTATAAGGGCGGATCTGAGCAGTGGGCGCGCGATTCGGTCGATCCCTCGTTGACTAAAGGCGACAAGGTCGCCCGCACAGTGGCTAAGGGAGCATGGGACGCCGTTCCCGCGGCGGCCGAAGCCGCAGGATCGGCCGCGGGAAGCAGTGCTTTAGCAGCGGCGTTCTCGTGGACCGGTCCCGGCGCGGCAGTGGCCGGAGCCGCAGGAGGCTACATAGGCGGAAAGCTAGGAAGGATGGGCGGCGATTGGATCCACAACACATTCGACAGCACCGTCTCGAAAGCCATCGACAATTGGAAGCCGTCCGAACAAATCGACTCAGCGAAGAACTGGGTCTCCGATAAGGCCAAGAAACTCAAATTCTGGTGATGAGTGTGACTATCGGACTGTCGATTGTCCGGCAGACGGCGTTCCGTTGTTTTCCCGACACCGATCTCTGCGTTCTCTCTGCGCGGTTCAGCGAGTACGACACCACCCCGGCCGCAGGTGCGCATTCGGCCGGGGTGGTTATCCGCGTGAACATCGAGTTCCGCGTGGGCGCAGAACGGGAATGGGGTTGGATCCCCGGATTGCGCAGGCGCAGGATGTCGTCACGGTCTGGACGGTCTGGGTGGAGGCTGGTGGTCGGATCCCCGATTTGCGCGAACGCCGGGAACGCCGCCGGCTATTGCGCGCCCTCGCATCCCCCATTCCGCAGTTCAACTGGGAGAATTCCCCGGATTACGGTGCCCATAGCAGCCTCTTCAAAGCCGGCGCGCTTCTGCCTTAAAGTTTCCCGGCAGGGGGAGACCTCCCCACGTCTCCCGTTGATGCATCGGCTTTCTCAAGAATCGAGGTTCACATGGACGGCACCTTCACCGTCAACACGGATTCCCTTCGCACGGCGAAGACGCACTACGACTCGGCATCCAGTGGCATGTACAACCAAGAGTCACTTACGGCGTCAGGATTCGGAGATTCCCAAAGTTGGGCGGATAACGTGTGCAGCACTCTGGGAACCAGCCTCTCCGACCTCGCCACCAAGGCATCGCAACTCGCCTCGACGCTGTCCACTGACGCCGAATGCTTCGACTCCACTGACAGAGACGTACAAAGTGACATTCAATGCGCAACTAGTTCCGACCATTGAAACTAAATTGCACTCATTGAATTCAATTTGAAGTTTTAGGAGAATCCATGCCACCCATTGACGCAAAATTCGACGGAAATCCTACGGAAATCGGCAACCTGTCGTCCAGCCTCAGCACGCTGTCCACAAGTATCACCGATACATGGGCGAGCGAGCTGCGTTCAGGCCACTCCACCGCCACCGACGAATGGACAGGCCTGAGCTCCGCATCGTTTGACACCGCCGCCAGTTCCGCAGAGACCGACCTGTCGGGCCTTTCGGGAAACGTCAATACGTTCAAAAAAGCGGTAGATTCACTTAAAACTGAACTCGATTCCGTAAAAAGCACATTGGAAACCGCGATTTCGGATGCCACAACCTACGGCCTAACAGTTGAAGGCACAACAATAAAAGAACCCACTAAGCCAGCTTGTCTAGGCCAGGCTACATTTGATTCCAACCCTCAACAAGTAACCGTCACTGCGGAAGAAGCGAAACAAGTCGACGATTATAATGAAAAAGTCACGCATTACAATACTATCTCTGATAATGTTTCAAAAGCTAGAGAGAAAGAAAAGAAGGCCCATGACGATTTTCAAGAAAGCTGTTTCGGGATAGTATTCCCCGATATCGCCGCCATAGCGGGCGGAGGGAAGCTAGCCTTGGCAAAAAAGCTGAAAGGAAAGATTGGTAGTTATCTTATAGATCCACTCAAATATGGTGGGCTGGGTCTGATGATGGCTGGTGGGCAACTTACGAAAAACGCTAGTAAGGCAGTTACAGATATCATACACGGGACGAAAGCTGCCCTCAACTCTAAAGGGTTCGGCTTTAAATTCGGCAGGCACCTGAAGGGATTGGAAGGCGGATTCGATTTCTTCAAAAACGGGAAGGCCATGAAGGGCTTGACCGACCCCAAGAATTGGGAGAAATTGGGGGAAGGCGGACGGCATCTCGCTGCAGGAGCCGCATCGGGAGCGAAGAAGCTGCATTTGGACAAAGCGTTCGAATGGGGGTCGAAAGCCGGCAAATACGCGTCGAAAGCCGGCAAGGTCCTCGGCCCCGTGGGAACGGCCCTCAGCATCGGCTCTGTAGCTTACGACGCCTATAAGGGCGGATCTGAGCAGTGGAAGCACGATTCGGCCAATCCCTCGCTGACTACAGGCGACAAGGTCGCCCGCACGGCGGCGAAAGGCGCATGGGATGCCGTTCCCGCGGCGGCCGAAGCCGCAGGATCGGCCGCGGGAGGTGCGGCTGGCGCGGCACTGTTCTCGTGGACGGGCCCCGGCGCGGCAGTCGCCGGAGCCGCAGGAGGCTACATAGGCGGAAAGCTAGGAAGGATGGGCGGCGATTGGATCCACAACACATTCGACAGCTCCGTTTCGAAGGCCATCGACAATTGGAAGCCGTCCGAAGACATCAAAGCAGCGAAGAACTGGGTCTCCGATAAGGCCAAGAAGCTAAAATTCTGGTGATGAACGTGACTATCGAACTCCCCGACGGTTGGCGTCCCGTCGACGCCTCCCCCAATGGCTTTCCCAACGACTTCCTGGCGGTAGGGCCTCCCGGCTATCGGGACTACTCGCCCACCGTGGTCCTCAATCACAACGATGAAGTCACGGGGTCGCTCGAAGAGTGGATCGGCGAGACGATCGACATGATGAAGAAGCAGATCTTCAAGACCCTGCACGTCATCGACTCCGCCACGACCACGATCGCCGAACATCCCGCCCTCGTCTACGTTTCCACGTTCACGGTGGAGGCCCTGAACGTCACGCAGGAGCAGTTCGCGCTGATCGACCGGCCGGAAGGCGGCCCCGCCACAGGCTACGTGCTGACGTTCACTTGCGCGAGCGCCGAGTACCCGGAGTACGTCGACACCTTCGCGACCATGGCTCACAGCTTCGAAATCCCCGGGAGGCCGGCATGATCGAAGGACTCAACCTCTCCTTGCCCGTCTACCTGTGGGAGGCGCTGCAGGCGCTGGTGAACGGAGAGGACGTCGGGCAAGACGTCCTCTCCGACCTCGAAGCGCGCGGCGTCGTCGCCGACGGCGACCTGACGGATACGGCGAAAGATCTGCTGCACGCTCTCTTCGAGCCGGTCGGGCTTATCGAGCTCTACCTTTCGGAAGCGGGAAGCCTCCACGCGCTCCTGGCCTTCGTGGATCCCGAGCGGATCTCCCTCCTGGTCCAGACCGACGGAGAGTGGACCATCCTGCGTCGCGTCGACCAAGGCATGCTGCCTCTGGCCCTGGTGGAGCTTCTGAGCATCGGGCCACGCAAGTCGGAGCGCCTGGACGTCTCAGACGTCCTTCCGGCCACGCTCTTCCAGGATATCTTCGAGCGGGCCGACGACTCCGACAACCCTCCCCAGGAGGACCTCGCCCGCAACATCCGGCCCATGTGGCCGGACGCCTACGCGAGCCTGGTCGACGGCGAATGGCGCTTCTGGACCCTGGAAGCCTACGCGTGCGCCGAGACGCCTATGCAGTCGCGGGGATCCATGGCGGTGCTCGACACGTCATCGGGCATGCTGCGGGTGAGCCCCGAAGGCGACGAGGATTCCGAGGCAGACGACGAAGTGGAGACCGTGAAGGCGACGTCCATGATGCCTTCCGACATTTGGATCGACATCCTCACCCTCATCGCGCCTTCCACATAAGGGCGCTGACGGAAGCGGTGCCTCCGATCCCATTCCGACCGGAGACACCGCTTCGAATCCGCCGACACATGAGCATATGACGTGACTCCGATAGCCGCTGCACGTATAGTCCCTAGGGTGGAGCAGTCTCTAGACCCGACGGCGCCCGCCCTGGCGGAGCGCTGGGCCGTGCGGCGGACGGCGGGCCTTCGCCCGCTGCCTCGCCTCCGATCGCCGCGCCCGGCCGATCCCCGCTGGGACGGCCCCGCCGTGGCGGCGAGCGGGACGCCGCCGGCCTTCCCGCCTTCCACAGCCAGAGCCGCGGGCGCTCCTGAAAGGAAAGGGCTCCGGGGAGAAGGCGCTGAACGTCCTCGGCAGCGGGCAGCCCACACGGAAACCGGCCACGATAGGACCACGACATGTTCATGACGCTTCCCAAGGATTGGGCCGAGGCGCCCCTCCCCCCGGGGCTCGAGGCCGCCGATCTCCTAGTCGTCGGCCCGCAGGGGCACCTGGACTACGCGCCGACGGTGCTCGTCGCGCACGCCGACGACATCGACTCCTCCCCCTACGAATGGGCGGCCGGAGTCGCCGAGCTCTCCTCCGAGCAGTATCAGCCCTTCCACGTCCTGGACATAGGCGACGCGAACATCGACGGGCACGCCGGCTGCGTGTACCTCACGACCTTTCCGATGGAGGGTCTGAGTCTGACCCAGATGCTCTTCACGTACGTCGACGCCGTGAGCAGGCGGGGATTCGTCATCACCGCCACCTCGACGACCGCCGAGTTCTCGACGCTCGCCGACACCCTGACCGGCATCGCCAGCAGCATGAGAGGCGAGGAGATCCCCCGATGAACACGACCGACATCGCGCCGCGGCTCAGACTCCGGCACGGAAGCTGGAACGCGCTCCGCTCGGTGATCGCCGGTGAGCGGGTGCCGCGCAGCGAACTGAGGGAGCTGTGGGACCTCAACGTCCTGGACGGCACCGCCCTGACGGATCCCGCCCAGGAGCTGCTAGAAGGCCTGACCGGCATGGCCGGCGTCGTGCACGTCCTCGGATCGGACGCCGGAGCCCTGCGCTCGGCCAGCGTGTGGGTCGCAGCCGACGGCGTCGGGCTCCTCGACCAGATCGACGGCGACTACACGATCCTGCAACGCGTCGAACGCGGGATCGTCCCCCCGTCCATCGTCGAACTGCTCAACCTGGGGCCCCGGCCTCAGCTGACCGAACCCGAGAGCCAGACCGTCCCGGCCTCGCTCGTCAACAACGTCCTGGAGCCCAGCGGGGACGCCGCCGAGCCGTGGACGGACCTGGCCGACGCGATCGAGGGGTCCTGGCCGACCATCTCACACGCCATCGACGCCGGCGGCTGGCGGTGCTGGCTCCTCCAAGGCCACACCGTGGAGGACGGGACCGCGAAGGTACGCGATACGGTCTGCTTCCTCGACACGCCGGACGGCCTGTTGGACATAGTCATCGACGGCGAGACCGCCGCACTGGCCCCCATGACGACGATGACCCTGTGGCGCCACCTGTCCCACCTCATCAGCCTCGAGAGCTAGCCTGCGACGGCCAGATCCCCCACCGGGTCCACAACGTCCACAACGGAAAAGATTCGCGCAACGGGAAACTCTCCCCGGTAGGAACTCCCCGGGCTGGATTCTCCGGGTGCCGCTACCCGTCAGCGGCCCTTGAAGCAACCACTGCCCACGTATAGACTTCATTGTGGCAGGTCGACGAGACGGTTTTCAACCCCTTGGCTGTCACGGTCGGCCTGCCGCTCCCCTAGATCGATCGCCTACGAGATCCGGTCGCATCGCGCCAACGACGTCGGGACGCGACCGGGATCGCCGCCAGGCGCAGTGCATCGCGCGCAGGGACCATCCGAAGAGGCATCCCCGCCAGTGCCGGCGGAGAGCACCTGCGAGCCCCGGTCCGTTCGATGTCCGCAACGCTCTCCGCAGCGCCAGCGGAGAGCACGGATGGGCCGTCGGCGCCGTCTCGGAACACCCGCAGCTTGCACGTTCACTCCCGACGTGCGTTCCCGAACCGGGGAATCGACGGACGGGTCGCGCGGGGCATCGAACATCCGCGGGCGCCGGATCGGTCAGGTCATCCGCGGGCGCCGGATCGGCTAGATCATCCGCGGGCGCCAGATCGCTCGCGGGGCCTCACCCGCGGGCGTCGGCGAAGGGCAGGCCCGTACCCGTCAAGCCGTGGCCTGAAGGGACCCGGCCGGGCTCGGCACCGCGCTCGACGATGCGATTACCCGCGTCGACGAAGACGACGTGAGGCCGGTAGGCGCGCGCCGAGGCGTCGTCGAGGAGCGAGTAGGAGATGAGGATGACGGTGTCGCCCTCGCCGACGAGGTGGGCAGCCGCTCCGTTGATCGTCAGGACGCCCGAGCCGCGGTCGCCGGGGATGGCGTAGGTCGTCAGCCGGGCCCCGTTCGTCACATCGACGACGTCGACCTCCTGGCCGGGGAGGATGTCGGCGGCGTCGAGGAGATCGGCGTCGACGGTCACCGAGCCGACGTAGTGCAGATCGGCGCCCGTGACCGTGGCGCGGTGGATCTTGCCGGTCATCATCCGGCGCAGGCGACGGTCAGCCATGAAGTTCGATCTCCATGTTGTCGATGAGGCGGGTAGGGCCGACCCAGGCGGCGACGGCCAGCAAGGCAGAGCGGACGGCCGGCGCCGCGCCCTCGTCCGGGCCGATCTCCTGGAAGGTCTGCGGATCGACGAGAGCCAGGTAATCGAGCCGCACTCCGGGGGCCTCGGCGAGGTATCGCAGGGCGACCTCGCGCACGCCGGCGGCGGGAAGGCCGTGGGCGGCGGCGTCCTTGCCCAGGACGAGGGCCTGCGAGAGCGCGAGGGCCTCGATCCTCTGGGTGGCCGACAGATAGGAGTTGCGCGAGGACAGGGCCAGGCCGTCGACGTCGCGCTCGATCGGGACGGCGCGGATCTCCACCGGCATGTCCAGGTCGGCGACCATCGTGCGCACGAGGGCGAGCTGTTGGGCATCCTTCTGGCCGAAGAAGGCCATGTCCGGGCGAACCAGGTTGAGCACCTTGTGGACCACCTGCAGCACGCCGGCGAAATGGGTGGGGCGCGTCTTACCCTCCAGAAGGGCCGCCACCGGCCCGGGATCGATCCGCACGAGCGGCTCGCGCGGGTAGACCTCCGCTGCCTCGGGGGCGTAGACGGCCTCAACGCCGACCGTGCCGAGAAGGGCGAGGTCGGCAGCCAGATCGCGCGGGTACTCCTCGTAATCCTCATCGGGCCCGAACTGCAGGGGGTTGACGAAGATCGAGACGACGACGTTGTCGGCCGCTTCGCGGGCGGCGCGCACAAGCGCGAGGTGCCCCTCGTGGAGCGCCCCCATGGTCATGACGAGCGCGCTCGTCCCCTCCAAGGAAGCGAGGGCGGTGGCCAATTCGGCCTTGGTGCGTGCAACTTCTGTCACGCGCACCAGTCTACCGGGCGAGGACGAGGCCGTTTCACCAGGCGGAAACGGTGCGCTCGCCGCCGGAGCGCTCACCGCCGCATCCCGGCGGTAGGGGCGG
>NZ_KE951408.1:0-9854 GCF_000466165.1 Actinobaculum sp. oral taxon 183 str. F0552 | reverse complement strand
CCGCCGCATCCCGGCGGTAGGGGCGGTTGCGCCAAAGCGAGGGCCGCCCCGGCCGAGGGAGAGTTCGCTCCCGGCCGCAGAAGCCACGCTCGGCCAACAGGATATTCATACCCAGTCGGCACCCGCCCAGTCGACACTCGCCCAGTCGGCACCCGGCATCCGCTGTGCGTCGACGGCGGCTGCCAGAGCTCGGCGGCATTCCCAAACGCCGTGGGATCAGCCGTTCTGCGGTCGGCATTTCTCCGTCAGAGGCACACTGTAATCGTCCAACAATTAACTCATGAATATCAAGTCACATAAATCCAATCAGTCATATTCATATGAGTTCATTCATAGATGTGTGTACGAAAAAATATAGGGCGAACGTCCCTTTACTAGGCCCTTGCCTTAATGAGATCATAGTTATATTGATTCTCTTCTGCGAGTAATAATGGCATCTGCCACCTTGGTCAATGGACGACGATGGCGAGGGAGCAGGGCCGTCGAGGGCTAAATTTAATTCTCAAATCGCCCTCATGATCACGCACTTCTATTCAAAGACACAGAATCATTTCAATAAACGCTATATATCCTTATATAAATCCTTGCAGATCCATACAATTCGTCCGAATACTTCATAAAAGGAAGAATCATGAGAAAAAGACGCATAACGGCGGCCGGAGCGCTATGTGCAGCGGCTTTGATGTTTCCCATCGGCTCGGCGAGTGCGGATTCGTCACCGGACGTCGGCAATCTCTCCAGCAAGGCGGTCAATTCGGTGGTAGCCATGCAGAAGCAGGCAAACACCGATGCTTTCATCGCAAAGAAGGATGCTCCCGCATCCGCGCTGAAAGGAGTTTGCTCAAAGGATAAAGCGCAAAAGAGCGCCGCTAACGTAGCGAACTCCGCCAAAAAGATGTCTCAGTCCATGTCCAAAAACCCAAAGAGCCCGCGTCACATTGACAAAGTCGACGTGACGATTAAAAAGACTACTACTAACAAAAAAAGTAACGGCAATTTTCTTATCACCACACAGGTACGAATCTCGCGCCATGTGGCGGAGGACAATGTAGATTGGGTGGAAGTAGTCCCTCATGAGACGGAAATGGACACTCAAGGCTGCATTGTAGATATTACGGTCAAAGATCGGGACTATTACGATAAGCATCCCGGCAATTCCCTTCCGGAAAATCCGAAAGGCAATCCGAATCCTTCACAGAAGGATCCAACAGCAAAAAACAATTTTACCACACAGCAAACACAGAACAATTCTGCACCTGTTTCACCTGCACTTCTGTCATTAAGTAAAGATAAAAAGCAAAAAGCTGTCGATTACGCTATTAAATACGCAGAAAACCAAAATAGTGATTATTATTACTATGATGGGAATGACTGTACTAATTTCGTATCTCAAGCTATGTTTGCCGGCGGCTGGACATTTTTCAAGAATCCTTTATATCCACTCGACTATATGATGGATTCGTCATGGTGGTATAACTCAAAAGGAGTTCCTAGAAATAGTTGGTCATGGTCGGCGGCTGAGAATTTCTATCACATGGCCACCGGACCGAAGGATTATCCTGGTCTCCGTAATTTACTCCGTAGAACGGTTATAATAAATAACATTTACGATTTGGAACCAGGTGATATTCTCCAATATAAAGCTGCAGGAGAAAGCAATATGACGCATACGATGATCGTCACTAAAAAAGGCAATGATGGAATGCCTTACCTGAGCTATCACACGGATAACACGCTCAACAGGCCTTTCTCCTCAATGGCCGATAAAGATGTGACGTGGTACGCGCATCGCACCTAGACGCGATCGCCGTCGCGAACTCGCGAGCCGGCGCCGACAGCGCCTTTCGGCAGGCCGTAGGGGGATCCCCCTACGGCCTGCGTCGCCTTTCCAGCTCCGTCAGTATTTCCGCGATCCCCGGAGCTTGCCTCAGGCTGCGGGCGGAGACCCTGGCCGCCGTCGCCCCGGCGAGCGCTCGATAGGCGGGCGGTATGTCCGCGTAATCCCCGGTGGCGGCGAGCGCGTCGAGGGCGGCGAGGTGTTCGCGCACCGTGCCGGCGTCGCCCCGGGCGACGGGGCCGGTGAGGGCCGCCTCGCCGGAGCTCAATGCGCCGTCCAGTGACGCCTGGAGGAGCGGAGCCAGGTAGGAACCGGGATCGTCGACGCCCACGGCTTCCAGTGCGCGCATTGACTGCCCGACCAGGGTCACGAGGTGGTTCGCGGCGTGCGACAGGGCCGCGTGGTAGAGGCCCCGGTCCTCCTCGGCGACGACCACCGGGTGGCCGCCGACCTCCGCGGCCAGCGCCTGGCCGATCGGCAGAAGCGTGTTAGCCGCGGTCACGGCGAACGGACAGCCGGCCAGCCGAGCGACGTCGAGCGAGGTGCCGGTGAAGGTCATAGCCGGATGCAGTGCCAGCGGCATCGCCCCCAGCTGCGCCGCGGGGTCGAGGACGCCGACGCCGAACCGTCCGGCCACATGGACGACGAGCTGGCCGGGCGCGAAGGCCTGGAGCCTTGCCAAGCCCGCCACGAGCGGGCCGAGTTCGTCGTCGGGGACGGCCAGCAGGAGGACGTCGCAGGATGCGGCCACGTCCACGGGGTCCATCGCCGGCACGCCGGGGAGCATCGCCTCCAGCCGCTCGCGGCTCACCTGGGACGGCGCACAGGCCCCGGTGATCGTGTGACCCGCTGCGCGCAGCGCCGAGGCGAGGGAGGATCCCACCCTCCCCGCCGAGACGACGCCGATGTTCAGGCGTCCCGGTTCGGGCGGCTTGGGCGTAGCGGACATCGTCCCTCCTCGGTCGGGGTGCTCGGCACCGCCATCCTTCCACATTCCCCAGCCTGGCGCGTCCCGGGCCTCGCTAGGTGGATGCCCCGGAGGCCTGGTAGCCGTCGAGGTTCTCGTCGTCATCGTCCCCTTCGACGACGCACCAGCGTTCGGCGACCCATCCGCAGAGAGCCAGGAAGAGGCTCGCCCCGCAGGCCAGGAGGAGGGAGAGCACCTGGGCGCGCACGTACCCGGTGTGGCCGGTGTGGCGGAAGATCGCCGCGCAGGCACCGGCGAGCCCGGCGAAGAAGGCCCCGCTGCGCGAACACGCCTGGGCCAGTACGGCGACGCGGGCCGCCTGCAGCGGGCGCATCCTGGTTGCCTTGCCCTGCCGCAGCCTCCTGACCCGCCACCCGTCGACGGCGACGCCGACGGCGACGATCAGGATCGGCAGGAACAGCGCGGTCGGGACGGCCACGGGCGCTCGCCCCCCGTCGAGTAGGATCGCGCACGCGATCACGCCGAGTCCGGCTCCCGCCCCGCAGACGAGTGCCAGGCGTCTCAGCGACGTCAAGCGCATACGCCGCTCCGGGCGGCCGCGGCGGCCGCGAGCGATGCGACCGGGGAGCCGGCGAGCGTCGCATCCGGTTCGATCTCCATCCACGGCTCGAGGACGAAGAGACGCCCGGCGGCCAGCGGGTGCGGGAGCGTCAGACGCGGGTTCCGGCTCGCTACGCCTTCGACGTCGACGATGTCGAGGTCGATCGCGCGGGGGCCCCAGCGTTCGCGGCGAACGCGGCCGAGCCGGACTTCGATGCGCTGGAGGGCGGCCAGCAGGTCGAGGGGGGACATCGCCGTCGTCAGGGTGAGGACGGCGTTGAGGTAGTCGGGCTGGGGCGGCTGGCCCGGGGCGAGGACCGGGGCGGTCCTCGCGTAGCGCGAGACGGCCGTGACGCACACGTCCAGGCGGCGGACGGCCTCCACCGCCGCGTCCAGGGCGGCGCGGGCGTCGCCCAGGTTCGCCCCCAGGGCGACGACGGCGCGCCGGATCGTCCCCGAGGCCGCGAGCGGGCCGTCCCGCCGGACGGTCACGGACGCGTCGGAGAAGGGGAGGCCGACCGGGGCCTCGGGCTTGTGGACGGTGACGGCCACGCGCAGCGCCCCGCGGGCCAGGACGCGGTCGGCTATGCGCTGGGCCAAGGTCTCGATGAGGTCGACCGACGGGCCTCGGACGACGGCCACCGCATCGGAGGCGATGTCCGCGTAGGAGACGGTGTCGGCGAGGTCGTCGCCGGCCGCTGCGCGAGCGGCCTCGACCTCCGCCTCGACGTCCACGAGGAAAGGCTGCGGACGGGTCTTCTCCTCCTCGTGCACGCCGTGGCGCCCCTCGGCGTGCACCCCCGTGATGCGGACCGTGTCGCTCATCGCGGCGCCGCCTGCGCAGCCCGCTCGTAGGCTCCGGCCCGGCGCAGCCTGGCGACGGCCTCGACCGCGGCGCGGGAGGCTGCCACCTCGTGGACGCGAACCGCCCACACGCCGAGGGACGCGAAGTAGGCGGTCATGGCGGCCGTGGCGTCGTCGCGCCGCTCGGGGCCCTCCCCTCCCGAGGCGATCTCGGCGAGGAAGCGCTTGCGCGAGACCCCGACGAGCACCGGGAAGCCGAGGCTCATGACGGACTCCATGTGGGCGGCCAGGTCCCAGTCCTGCGGGCCGACCTTGGCGAAGCCGAAGCCGGGGTCGACGACGATCTGGGAGGCGTCGACGCCCGCGGAGATCGCCCGGTCGATCGAAGCGGACAGTTCGCCGGAGACCTCCGCGGCGACGTCGCCGTAGGAGGCGAGGGCGTCCGTGGACGCCCCGCCGCCGCGATTGTGCTGAAGGATGTAGGTGCATCCGGTAGCCGCGATCGCACTGAGCATGGAGGGGTCGCCGTGCCCTCCGGTGACGTCGTTGACGATGGCGGCGCCCGCGTCCGCCGCCCGCCTGGCGGTCTCGGCGTGATAGGTGTCCACCGAGACGCGTATCGGGGTGTTGGCCAGAGTGCGGACCACCGACCCGATCCGGTCCCATTCGTCCCTGGCGGACAGCGGCGTGGCGCCGGGCCTGGTCGATTCGCCGCCGACGTCGACGATGTCGGCCCCCTGGCGGACCATGCGATAGGCCCGTTCGACGGCCGCGTCGGCGTCGACGTACAGGCCGCCGTCGGAGAACGAATCCGGCGTGACGTTGAGGATCCCCATGACGAGGCTCCGGCCGGCGGCGCCGTCGCCGATATGCTGCATGTCCCATTCCTCCCTCGCTGATGGCGGTGCTTCGATTCTACGAATCCCGGCCGGCCGGGGCCATCGGCACTCCGCATCCATCAACGCCCTCCGTCCGGCGGCGCCACCCGGCCCCGGCCTGCAGCCCGGCCCCGCTCGAAACGGGGCTGAACGCCGCCCCGCCGGCCGCCGTCTAGGCGCGCATGAGGCTGAGGGCCTCGGCGCGGGTCGCCTGATTGCGCAGGACTCCCCGCACCGCCGACGTGACGGTGCGAGACCCCGGCTTGCGCACGCCCCGCATGGACATGCACAGGTGCTCGGCCTCGACGACGACCATGACGCCGCGCGCCTCCAGGCGCTTGGCCAGAGCGTCGGCGACCTGGGACGTCAGGCGCTCCTGGATCTGCGGTCTGCGCGCATACCCCTCGACCAGGCGTGCTAACTTCGACAGACCCGTCACCCGGCCCTCCGCCCCGGGGATGTAGGCCACGTGCGCGACCCCGTGGAACGGCAGGAGATGGTGCTCGCACGTCGAATACATGGGGATGTCGCGCACGAGGACCATCTCCTGGTGGCCGATGTCGAACTGCGCGTCCAGAGCCTCGGCGGGGTCTTCGTGGAGCCCCGCGAACATCTCCCGGTAGGCCCGGGCCAGACGCTCGGGGGTGCCGGCCAGGCCCTCGCGGGCCGGGTCCTCCCCGACGGCCAGGAGAAGGGCGCGCACGGCCTCGACGACCCCGGCTTCGTCGTAGGAGCGGACGCCGGACCCGCCGGCGGACTCGGCCGGCACGCGTCCGCCCCCGCGCGGCTCGCGCAGCTCTGGCTCGCCGGCGTCGCAGGCGGAGCGAGCCTGCCGGGGAGAATCCGACTCGCCGGACTCAGGGAATCCATGCTCGCAGGAATCCAGCCCGGGGGAATCGGACGGCCGTCCGGGAGCCTCACCCACGATCGGCCCCCTCCTCGCCTTCCCGGGGCCGTCCGGAAGCTCCGGGGGCGCCGTCCGCGGCGTCCGGTCCGTCGGGCACATCGGCTCCGTCCGGTCCGTCGGCTCCAGCCGATTCATCTTCAGGCGCGGCGTCGGCTTCTTCGGCGGGGGCGCCCTCGGGAGGCGCGGCCACGCCGGATCCGTCCGCAGCGCCCACCTCGTCGGGTGCGTCGGCTCCATCGCCGTCGGGCGTTCGCGAGACCATCTCGATGGGAGGGATCTCGGTGACGGCCAGGAGATCCTCCGGGACGTCGAAGGCGTGCCAGCGTCCGCGCACGGGCGCTTCGACGACGCCGGCGAAGATCTCGGAGAGCTCGGCCTCCAAGACGGTCTCCTTCTCGATGAGCCGGCCGGCCAGCGTGTCGAGGATGGCCCGATTGTCGGTCAGGATGCGCCAGGCCTCCCGGTGCGCGGCGTCCACGAACCGCCGGACCTCCCGGTCGACGGCGGACACGAGGGCGTCCGAATGCTGGGTCTCGCCGCCGCCCAGGGCGCGGGTCATGGGGTCGGCGTCCTCGGAGGCGAGGCGGATCATGCCGATCTCGGCGCTCATCCCGTACTCGGTCACCATCTTCCAGGCGATCCCGGTCGCCTTCTGGATGTCGTTGGAGGCGCCGGTGGTCGGATCGTGGAAGACGATCTCCTCCGCGACGCGCCCGCCCATGGCGTAGGTCAGCTGGTCGAGCAGGTCGTTGCGGTACACCGAGTAGCGGTCCTCGGTGGGCAGCACCATCGTGTAGCCGAGGGCCCGCCCGCGCGGGAGGATCGTCACCTTCGTCACGGGATCGGCGTTGTGCAAAGCCGCCGCCGCGAGCGCGTGCCCCGCCTCGTGGTAGGCGGTCAGGAGCTTGTCGGCGTCGTTCATCACCCGGGAGCGGCGCTGGGGGCCGGCCATGACGCGGTCGATGGCCTCGTCGACGTCCGACTCGACGATCTCCCTGCGGCCGAAGCGCGCGGCCAGGAGGGCCGCCTCGTTGAGTATGTTCTCCAAGTCGGCCCCCGTGTATCCGGGGGTGCGGCGGGCGATCATCTCCAAGTCGATGCCCTCGGCGATCGGCTTGCCCTTGGCGTGGACTCCGAGGATGGCGGCCCGGCCTTGGAGGTCGGGGGCGTCCACGGAGATCTGCCGGTCGAAGCGCCCGGGGCGCAGCAGCGCGGGGTCGAGCACATCGGGCCGGTTGGTCGCCGCGATGAGGATGACGTTGGTGCGCAGGTCGAAGCCGTCGAGTTCGACGAGCAGCTGGTTGAGCGTCTGCTCGCGCTCGTCGTTGCCGCCTCCGATGCCCACGCCGCGGCCGCGGCCCACGGCGTCGATCTCGTCGACGAAGACGATCGCGGGGGCGTTCTCCTTGGCCTTGGCGAACAGGTCGCGTACACGCGAGGCCCCCACGCCGACGAACATCTCGACGAATTCGGAGGCCGAGATCGAGTAGAAGGGCACGCCGGCCTCGCCCGCGACGGCGCGCGCCAGGAGCGTCTTCCCCGTGCCGGGCGGCCCGTAGAGGAGGACTCCTCGCGGGATCTTCGCGCCCAGGGCGTGGTACCGGTCGGGCGCCGTCAGGAAGTCGGTGATCTCGCGGAGTTCGGCGACGGCCTCGTCCTCGCCGGCCACGTCGTCGAAGGTGACGTCGGGCCGATCGGCGTCGAGCTGCTTCTTGTCGCGGACGCGCCCGAAGGCCCCGATGCCGGACTGCATCCTGGGCAGGAGGAACATGAAGGCGCCGATGATGATGACGATCGGGACAACCATCGTCAGGATCGACGACCAGATGGACGTCTGGGGAACCCGCGAGTCGTAGCCGAGCCTGGGCTTGGCCTGCTCGACGAGCTTGGCGACCTGCTCCCCCTGGGCCTGGACGTACTCGAATTCGACGCGTTTGCCGACCTCGTGCCTCTTGCCCTCGGAATCCATGGCCCTGGCCGACTCGCTCAGCCACAGGCGCACCTGCTGGGTTCCCTCGGTCACCTGGACGCGTTCGACCGTCTTGCCCTTGAGCAGCTGGATGCCCTCGGAGGTCTTGACCGATCGGAACTGCTCGCCTCCGAAGAACATCCACAGCGCCGAGAGGGCGACGGCGACGACGAAGACGACGACCGTGAACGTGCGCATGGGACGCCGTTTGCCCGAGCCTCGCGCGCCGTCGCCCGGGCCGTCCGGCTTGCCTCCGTCCCCCTCGGACTTGGAGCCCTGCTTGGAGCCCTGTCTCAGCCCGGCGAGCCGCTCCCGCAGCCCGGCGATCCCGTAGTCCCGGAAGCCGGGCTGACGCGAAGGCCTGCCCTCGCCGGATTCGCTCTCGCCGGGTCTGTCTTGGCCGCCGGGCACCGGCCCGGGCCCGCCCGATCCGCCTTCGCCGCCGGGTGCCGCGGGTCCGTTCGATTCGCCCTGGCCGCCGGGTGCCGGCCCGCGGTCGTCCGCGGGCTCGGGTGTGCGATCGCCGGGGGCGGTCCCGGTCTCCACGCCGGTGGCGATGCGGCCGCGATCTGGCGTGTCGGCGCTGTCCGCGCCGTCGTTCTTGTCTAGCACTCAGCCTCCGTACACATGTGGTGCGAGCGTTCCGACGAAGGGCAGATGCCTGTAACGCTCCGCGTAGTCGAGCCCGTAGCCCACCACGAACTCGTTGGGGATGTCGAAGCCGACGAAGTCGACGTCGATCTTCACCTTGGCGGCCTCGGGCTTGCGCAGGGCCGTGGCGATGCGCACCGAGGCCGGGCAGCGGGACTCCAGATTGGCCTTGAGCCAGGAGAGGGTCAGGCCCGAATCGATGACGTCCTCGACGATCAGGACGTCGCGTCCGGCGATGTCGGTGTCGAGGTCCTTGAGGATCCGCACGACGCCGGAGGACTTGGTCCCCGAACCGTAGGAGGAGACGGCCATCCAGTCCATCTCGACCGGGATCGCGATCTTGCGGGCGAGGTCCGCCATCACCATGACGGCGCCGCGTAGGACGCCGACGAGCAGCAGGTCTCCGCCCCCGTGGCCTCCCTTCCCGTAGACGTCGTCGATCTGCGAGGCCATCTCGGAGAGCCTGGCGTCGATGTCCTCGGCCGTCACGAGGATCCTGTCCAGGTCCGCACCCATGTCACGCGCGTCCATGGCCTTCCTTTCGTCGCCTCGCACCTGCGCTGTCAAAGATTACCCGGCCTGCGGACAATTCCACGCCGACACCCGGCAGGTGAAGGCAGGCGCCGCTGCGCCGCGAAGCGACAAGGCCGTCGAGCCGGATGATGTGCCATGAGGTGAGCTCCCCCGGCCGGGCGCCGGCGGCGATGGCCGCGCTGCGCAGGATCCTGGTCCTCACGGCCTGCGGCAGAGAGCGCAGGCCGTCCACGTCCGGTTCCGATCCTAGCCGAGTCGCGTGCTCGCGGGCGATGGAATCGAGCGCTTCGGTGTCGGCGCGCAGCAGGGCGGCCGTGCGCGCGAGCGCCTCGACGACGCCGGGGCCGAGGTCCTCCTCCAGCGCGGGCAGTGAGTGATGGCGCACGGCGGTGCGGCGCAGCGGCGTGCCGTCGGCCGCCCGCACGGGCGAATCCGGCTGGTTCGTCGGGTCGTCGAACCAGCCGACGCCCTCCGAGGCGAGCGCTTCGCGCAGCAGGGAGCGGCGCAGGCCGAGGAACGGCCGGAGGGCGCGGACGTCCGGCGCTCCCGGGACGGCGGAGGCCGCCGGCATGCCCGCGATCGACCGGGCGCCCGATCCGCGGGCCAAGCCCAGCAGGACGGTCTCCGCCTGGTCGTCGGCTGTGTGGCCCAGCAGGACGGTCGCGGGCGGGCGGGAACCGGCCGATTCGCCGCCCAGCGTCCGGGCGGCGCGGGCGAGCGCGGCGTACCGCGCGGCGCGCGAGGCC
>NZ_KE951407.1 GCF_000466165.1 Actinobaculum sp. oral taxon 183 str. F0552 | reverse complement strand
GGCCACCGGCGGGAGCTCGAAAACGGACACCGACACCACCAACGGCTTCAAAGCCCTGGACAACGCCCTGACAACGGACGGCAAGAAAACCGTCCGCCAATGGCGCTCAGACTTCCAAGCAGCACTCAACAAATACGGACAGACGAGTTACGATTATGAGGGGAATGTGATTTCCGCTCGTAATGGAGTGAAGATGAGTCTTTTTGGTTATGAAGTATTCGGTCAGTACCTTGGCCAGGGAGCGAGGGCGCATCCTGAGCTTTCTGTTGGGGATCATTTCCTTAACGGCGTCGATGGGAAGAATTCTGTGGCGAAAGCTATGGTCAAATGGGATGCTGAAAATCCTGTCAATTTCAGATTGAATAATGTGACAACTGGATCGGGCTATGGAGGGGGGAAGTCTGAGGATCCCGGGATGTTTAAGGATGGTTTATCGTGGGATTATCTCCAGAATATGTATGAAGCCATGGATAACGCGCCGGACAAGGCTCCTGCACGGACGTTCATGAATTCCAAGCTTGAATGGGTGGATAAGTGGCCTGATAATGAACCAGGCGAGCCTCGTCATAGGGAAATGAATATGACACGCTATCTGGTCGGGAATCGAACCCAAGTCGGGAAGGTCGGTTCTAGCGCGCTTTACTGGGCAGAGGATAAGGGTGCGGCGCTGGGCACTCTTATTGAAGATCTTTCAGGCGACACTTCTAAGGCGAAGTCGGTGAATATCGCCCGTGAATTCATTAAAGGGTATAATGATGGTTTGGATAGGAATTATGACGGTTGGCAGATAGGCAATCAGGATAAGGAAAAAGGACAGGACGTTTTCGGGTATATGAATTCTAATCTGCGCTCACATATCGGAGGAATCCTAAAAGAATATGTATCTGATATTGTAGAAGAAAAAAAGCGCTTTACCGGTGTCAAAGATGGACCTGGAGGAAGTTGGGATATTCGAGATGGTCGATATCATCTTGTTTTTGATTCTGAATTATCTAAGATGATGCATGACGAAATCATCACCAAAGATGGTAAAAAAGAAGTAAAAGATGTGAGTAAATTTTTTAAAGATATTGCACATGATAAAAAATTAATAAAAGAATTTTCAAAACATATGGTTAATAATTTAACAACCGATTATTATAAAGCTTATACAGCTTATGGCGATGATCGCCATAAAGATATTTTAAAAAATTATGTTGTAGAAAATTATTCAGAAAGTTTAAAGGTTCTCAAAAGAGCAGAATTAATGGCAGGTATAGATGAATCTGAGTCTACAGTCGGTAAAGTCATGAAATTTTTTAAGGAAGTCAATGATTATGGTGTGAGTAGCATTCCTGTAGTTGGAAGTAGTCTTCAAAAAGTCGGAAATGGTGTAATTCAATTGTGCGATGACGATAGAATTAACAGAATCGCTGCTGATCACTCCTTAGATGGCGCAGATGTAGATATAGAAGTAAATAATGCGACAGACATTGTTAGTAGCACTCAGATCAAACATCAAGAAAGAATTGAAAGTCCAATAGTGAGAAAATATGAAAATCCTAAAGGAGGTCCTTCATTACAAGATGTTCCAGGAATTAAAGAATATGTAAACATGCTTCCAGAGGACGAACGATTTTTCGATAAAAATGGAAACGAAATACCTGATGAATCATTGAAGGAGCCGCAATTGCAGGCAAGAAATCGTTTTATTCATAGTAAATGGAATGGTCAAGGAGGGTAATTTTATCAATTGAAATTAGACTGCCATTCAATTATAGAGGAGAATATCATGTTGAATTCAAAAATTATAAAAATATTCATTATAATTGCTTTTTGTATCAGTGTCTGCAACTGTGTGAGTTGCGCGAATACCGATCCTGATTTATCACAATCTACAGATGCTTTAAAAGCTGAAATATGCAAAAAACCAAAAGATAGTATTAAATTTCCTTTAAAAATAAAACATGAATACGGTACAACAGTTATTCGGAAAAAGCCCCAAAGAATTGCCACATACGGTTTTTACGACCATGAAGAAGACACAGTACTTGCTCTAAATATCGCTCCTATTGCAATATCTGACGTTCGTCGACAAGAAGAGATACCAAAATGGCAAATAGAAAAATTACACGAACTAAATGCTCCCATGCCCGCAATAGTCAATATGAAAATGAAATGGTACCCTGAGGCTATTCAATCACATAAACCCGACGTTATATTCGTAGATAGTTCTGAGTTGGAAAGTTATGATAATTATAAAAAGCTATCAAAAATTGCTCCCGTCATACCATTTACCGATTATGTGGTAAAAGGGAGTGAGATAAAAGGGAATCAGAGAATAATGGAATGTAAAGTGAGATTATACGCACGGGCATTGGGTGTTTCTAAAAGAGGTGAACTTTTAATTCGAAAAATTCGTTCGACTATTAAAAATGCACTCAATACTCATCCTAGCCTGAAAAGAAAACATGTTATTGTCACTGATGTATATTTAAATTCAAAAGGATCGATAAGTATCGGAAGCTTAAATCTTGATAATCCACGCACTGGATTTCTATATGATGTTGGATTGCCACTTCCTAAAGCCTTGAAATACCTGAATAGGTTTAGTACTATTTCGGGGGCAGAATTGCCTACTTATTTTTCTGACATTGATGTTTTCGTCCCCTACAATCCCTCGGACTTGAATGCAGATAAAATCGCAAGCTTGCAAGCTGACCAATATGCTGGGCAAATTCCAGCAATTAAAAACGGAAGAATCATTCAATTTGATCAAAACAATAAGGATTACGGTCTTATCAGTTATTCTTATCCACTCTCCATCCTCTGGGGGCTCAATACATATCTCGACATGATTGAAAAAACATCCCAGAGATAATATTTTACGAACAAAACTGTTAAACGAGTTCGACTTCAACTGCCTGCGCGACAACATGGCTTGGCAGGCGAGTGGTTACATCCAACGGAGCCGCAAGATTGTCGACAAAGTCGACTCGATTCTGAAGCCCACATGCCCACAATCCGCTGATCATCTTCGCCCCGTAGTTTCGTGGGATGTGGGGTTCGTCAGCCCTGTTGTCGTTGTCGGGGCTTTTCGCGTCGGGTTTTTCGTGGTGGGTGGGGTCTGTCGCATGCTCCGTTTTCTGTGTGCTTTCCTTGACTGTAGAAAATGAGCTGTCGTATGCTTAACGTGTGGAAAAGACTAATAGTTTCACTCGTATTTGTTTGTGGTGCATGCGGAGTGAAATCTTCCACTCCGCAGGATTCCCAAGCTCCTGATGAAATAATATCGTCATCAATCGATATGAGAGGAGATCCTTGCACTGATTATACGGCTGAAAGCGTAGTACGGAAAAAAGTGACGTTCCCTATGACGATACGTCATGCCTACGGCCGAACCACTATACGGAAAAAGCCCAAACGCGTCGCCACAGTGGGATGGCAAAGTCAGGACATTCCCCTCGCCCTCGGCGTGGTACCGGTTGGAATGCCGACGGCATTGACCGAACTGGAGAAAGAGAATGGTGGTTTCGCTCCCTGGGTTAACGAGAAACTCGCTGAATTGGGTGGAAAGAATCCTGATGTCTATGCCACAGATGGAGCTCCATCATCTGAAATTAAAGATCTCAATCCTGATATTATCTTAGCTTATGCATCTGGACTGAGAGACGATCAGTATATTAGATTATCTAAAATCGCTCCAGTCATCGTTTATTCTCGTTTAGACTGGCAAATGCCCATGGATTGTTCCATTCGCATGACTGCCAAAGTCTTGGGCAGACCAAAACAAGGTGAAAATCTTATCAACAACCTTCATTCATTGCTTAGTCAAACTTTAGCGAAGCATCCCGGTCTTATGGGAAAGAAGATTCTTTTTAAAGTTAATGATATAAATTTTGACACGATTACATTGTATTCAGATAAAAGTTCACGTATGAGACTTTTTACTGAGCTTGGTCTTCCTGTTCCGTTGATCGTTAGAAAATATTCCACCACTGTCTATGATTTTACTCCTGTTGTGAAGCCTGAGGACATCAAATATCTATCCGATGTCGACTTGATGATATCGTATGGCCCTACCGAAAATGACCCCGCCGCAGTGGCAGCCCTGCAGAACAGCTCCACCTACGGGCAGATCCCCGCCGTGAAAAAGGGACGCGTCGCGGTGCTAGGCGATAAAACCCCACTGAGCGACCTCTCCAGCCCCACCCCACTGTCCATCCCATGGGGAATCGACCGCTACTTCGACCTGCTCGAAAAAGCAGCCAAGAAATGACTGCACACCCACCTCTGGCTCGGACGCGCCGGCCGGATCTGCGCCGTCGGGTGGTCGAGAGGCTGCCGCGCGATTCATCCCCGGGCGTAGCGCATGCGATGCCGTATGCGGGGGAACTCGCCTAGAATGTATGCGGCATGTCCACACGCGGGAGGCCGCGCAACACATTAGGAGAAACCCTCGTGGGAAAACTGCTCAATAAGATCCTCCGCGCCGGTGAGGGGCGAACTCTCAAGAAACTCAAGGTGATCACCGAACAGGTCAACGCCCTGGAGTCGTCGTTCGAGGATATGACGGATGAGGAACTGCGCGCGCAAACGGACGAGTTCAAGGAGCGCCTGGCCGACGGCGAGAGTCTCGACGACCTGCTCCCCGAGGCCTTCGCGACCGTGCGCGAAGCCGCCCGGCGCACCATCGGGCAGCGCCCCTACGACGTGCAGATCATGGGAGGCGCCGCCCTCCACCTCGGCAACATCGCCGAGATGAAGACGGGAGAGGGCAAGACCCTCGTCGCGACGCTGCCCTCCTATCTCAACGCGCTCACCGGCGAAGGCGTGCACGTCGTGACGGTCAACGACTACCTGGCCGAATACCAGTCCGAGCTCATGGGTCGCATCCACCGATTCCTCGGCCTGACCACCGGCTGCATCCTCACCGGCCAAACCCCCGACGAACGCCGCAAAGAATACGAGGCCGACATCACCTACGGGACGAACAACGAATTCGGCTTCGACTACCTGCGCGACAACATGGCCTGGCAGACGAGCGACTGCGTCCAGCGGGGCCACAACTTCGTGATCGTCGACGAGGTCGACTCGATCCTCATCGACGAAGCCCGTACTCCGCTGATCATCTCCGGCCCCGCGGACGGCGACGCCAACAAGTGGTACCTCGAATTCGCCCGGCTCGCCGTGAACATGCGCAAGGAGACCGACTACGAGGTGGACGAGAAGAAGCGCACGGTCGGCATCCTGGAGCCCGGCATCGACAAGGTCGAGGACCTTCTGGGAATCGACAACCTCTACGAGTCCCTCAACACGCCGCTCATCGGCTACATCAACAACGCGATCAAGGCCAAGGAGCTCTTCGAACGGGACAAGGACTATATCGTCCGCGACGGCGAGGTCCTCATCGTCGACGAGCACACCGGGCGCGTCCTGCCTGGGCGCCGGTACAACGAGGGCATGCACCAGGCCATCGAGGCCAAGGAGGGCGTGGAGATCAAGGCCGAGAACCAGACCCTGGCCACGATCACCCTGCAGAACTACTTCCGCCTGTACAACAAGCTCTCCGGGATGACGGGAACCGCCGAGACCGAGGCGGAGGAGTTCGCCTCCACCTACAAGCTCGGGGTCGTGCCCATCCCGACCAACATGCCGATGATCCGCGAGGACAAGGTGGACTTCGTCTTCCCGACCCGCGCGGCCAAGCTCCGCGCCATCGTCGAGGACATCAAGGAGCGCTACGAGAACGGCCAGCCCGTCCTGGTCGGCACGACGAGCGTCGAGAAGTCCGAGGAGCTGTCCAAGATGCTCCGCAAGGCCCGTATCCCCCACCAGGTGCTCAACGCCAAGCAGCACGAACGCGAAGCGGCCGTGGTCGCCGAGGCCGGGCGCAAGAGCGCGGTGACCGTGGCCACCAACATGGCCGGGCGCGGCACGGACATCATGCTGGGCGGCAACCCCGAGCATCGGGCCGTCGCCGCCCTGAAGGCCCGCGGCCTCGACCCAGAGGAGACGCCCGCCGAATACGAGGCCGCCTGGCCCGCCGCCCTCAAGGAAGCCCAGGACGCCGTCGCCGCCGAACACGACGAGGTCGTCGATCTCGGCGGCCTGTACGTGCTCGGATCCGAGCGCCACGAGTCGCGGCGCATCGACAACCAGCTGCGCGGGCGCTCCGGCCGCCAGGGCGACCCGGGCGAGTCCCGCTTCTATCTGTCCCTGGAGGACGACCTCATGCGGCTCTTCGCCAGCGGCCTGGCGACGCGGGCCCTCGACCCCTCCCGCTACCCGGAGGACGTCCCGCTCGAATTCAAGATCATCTCCTCCTCGATCGAGCGCGCGCAGACATCGATCGAGGCCCGCAACGCCGAGATCCGCAAGAACGTCCTCAAGTACGACGACGTCATGAACGAGCAGCGCAACGTCGTCTACGCCGAGAGGCGCCGGATCCTGGAGGGGGAGGACCTCGAGCCGATGGTTCAGGGCTTCCTGGACTTCGTCGTCGAGGACATCGTGGATTCCCACACCGAGGAGGACGCCCCCGACGACTGGAACCTCGACGGCGCGTGGTCCGAGCTGAAGACTTTCTACCGGCCCGGCTTCACCGTCGAGGAGCTCATCGAGGAGGCCGGCGACGTGCGCAAGCTCGACCGCGGCCACGTGCTCGCCGAGCTGAAGACGGACATCCACACCAACTACCAGGACCGCGAGGCCGAGGTCGGGGAGGAGGCCATGCGCGAGCTCGAACGCCAGGTGATCCTCAACGTCCTAGACCGCAAGTGGCGCGAGCACCTCTACGAGATGGACTACCTCAAGGAGGGCATCGGCCTGAGGGCCATGGCCCAGCGCGACCCGCTGGTCGAATACAAGTCCGAGGGCTACGACATGTTCCAGGCCATGAACGACGGCATCAAGGAGGAGTCGGTTCGCTTCCTGTTCAACTTCGAGCTCCCCAGCGAGAGGGAGGAGCGCGAAGCCTCGCTCATCGACGAAGAGGCGGCGGCAGCCGAAGCGGTGTCCACGGAGGCCGAGCAGCGCCAGATCGCCGCTCGGATGGCCAACGACGACGCAGGTGGCCGCGTGGACGCGGAGAAGGTGTTGGGCATCAAGCCGCCCAAGCGCTCGTCCCGGTCCGTGGCCTACTCCTCCTCCGCGAAGGACGGCAGCGACGGGGTCCAGACCACCGACTCTGCCGGCCGGGCCGTGCGCCGCGCCCCCAAGCACGGAGGCGCCGGACACGGCGGCAGGCACGGCGGGGGAGCGCACAGCGGCGGCAACGCCGGCGGCATGAACCGCGCCCAGCGCAGGGCCGCCAGCAGGAAGAAGCGGTGACGCGCTGACGTCGCGCCGGCCAACGTTGTGAGGGCCTCGGGAATCCGTCCCCGGGCCCTCACCCTATTTCCAAGGCGACGGCCCGCCAGCGGCCTCGCAGGTACTCCATGCGCACGCACGCCGCGCGGACGCGTTCTCCGTCGTGGACGGCCGCGACCGCCTCGATCACCCGCGCGAGAGGCCGATTGGCCAGTATATGGAGGATCCGCGGAGCCTGGCGGCGCTGCGCTCTGCCGTTGATGCGGTAGGCCAGGCCGGCGCGCCGAACCAGTGGGGCGAAGACCTCCGGAGCCAGCCACTGCCGCACGGACGACGCCGGGCGATGCCCCAGGAGCACTTCGACGGTGCGGATCACGATGGCCCCCACGAGGCTCGACCCGTCCGGAGCCCGATCTGGGAGGGGATCTTTGAGTTCCATGGACTCCTCCCGGAACCGTGGATCTTCGCGCGCGACGACGATGGCGACTCTGTCCCACGGCCGTTCCGGGGAAGCTGAGGGGAAGGCGTCCGGTTCGACGGCCGGGGGTGCGGGGACGCGAACCCGAGCCAGGATCGACCCCGGAGGCCGGTCGACTCCGACGGGCTCGCTTGATCCATCAGACTGGCTGGCCTCGGCGGATCGACCGGGGTCGGCGAATCGGCCGAATCTCCCGGATCGGTCGGATTCGGTGAGCTGGCCGGATGTGGTAGGCCGGCCGAATCTGGCGGACTGGCCGGATTCGATGAACGGATCGGATCCGGCAAACCGAGGCGGCTTCGCCGCGATGATGCTCATGACGAGTCCTTTGAGGTTCGCTTGCCGATCCCCACGGTTCGTGCGAGGCCATGGTCTCCACGCTCTACGCCGCTTTCTCCGGCGCGCTGACCGGAGCCGATGCACTGCGCCGGTACCCTAGGGACTCCGCTGCGCGTGGCTGATTCCAGAATGAGAAGACGACGCATAGTTCGATGACCTGCCTTGCCGCTACGTTTTGATTGAATTTACTACCAACATCTTCGATCTCGTAGGAAGGCCAGTCTGCGTGGTATGCACGGTATAGTTGGAGTCGTGCTACTTGAAAGCAAAGGTAGGTTGTTTCCTCTTTGGGCAATGGGCGAGATCCAGTTTTCGCCGGGACGGTGGGCACCGTCTAAGTTATCCTCCCGCCGCAGTGGGGCCGATCAGCACATGCGATGCTTGACGTCGAGGGTTTTCCTTCCCGCGCAGTGGGGTGCGATCCCGATGTCTAGACGGCGCCCGTCGAGGAGCCTTCCCTCCTCTGTCGTCCGTATTCCTCGGCGCGTTTCCTCCGCTTCCCTCTGCGAGGCTGGGTGTGAAATGACCGGGTGCGGAACCGCGAGCTCTCGTCTCGGGCCGCTCTGCCTCTCTGCACGGTGAGGTGTGGAAGGCGATGCGGGTGAGGTGTGGAAGGCGTGGAGCGCCTCGGGTGAGTACAGAAATATGGGAAGGTATGAGTGAAGCCTAGAACGCGGGGAGGCGAGGCGACGACCGGGCCAAGCGATGGCCGGCTGGCGTTGGGGCCTAGAGCGCGGGGAAGGGCACAGAATACGGGAAGGGGCGCCTGTGCATGGCACTAAGCGCCCCTTCCCGCTCAGAGAAATCTGAGGTTGTGGTGAGAAACATCAGCCAGGTGGTGAGGTTGCCGCCGAGGGCGGTGGTGAGACCCCGCCGATGCAGGTAAGTGCTCGAAAGAAGATAGGCAGTGAATGTGACGAGTGAACTGACCGCCTCGCCCGGCAAGGGGCCACTACGGGCACGCGAAACCGCAAGCGGACGAGGGATAGGTCAATACCGAATTCAATGACCGCCACTAGCAGCGCCGCCGAGCCCGAATCCACTTTTTGGATTCGTCGAAAGCCCTCGTCCGGGAAGAGTGAAATGCCTGAAGGCGGGTGGACAGAGCACTCCATCATGGCGGTATTGAATTGTGCCGAACCTGAGACCCGGGAAACTCCCTAGAGTTCCTCGACTCCGATCTTCTTGCGGGTAGCTTCGTACCTGCGGGTGATGTAATTTTCTAGTTCCTTGGCCTCAATGCGCCACTGGCCGCGGCCGCCGATCTGAATCGCCGGGAGGTCCCCGGACTTGATCAGGGTGCGAACCTGACCGATGGAAACATTGAGGTAATCTGCGACATCTGCAATGGTTAGAAATTTGCCCATGCACATATTGTGACACATTGCAAGACAGAAGAGAAGTTTTCCACAGGTGTGTGGAAACCGTGTCGGTCGGACTTGCAAGTCTGGCGAGCACTGCCCTAAGGCGCGGAAGAAATTTCCACGCTGGCGCGATTCCCGTTTGACGGCCGGTATCTTGCGCGACGCCCCATCCGGCGCCGGGGATACGTTATTCTCCGGTGCCCGAGCCAGTTCGAATGTGTAGGGCATGTATACCCATCCTTCCGGGGACGCTACCAGATGAGGCGGATCTTTCCGTTGTCGGGGCGGATGCGAAACGCGCGGCGGGGTATGCGGATCCCTGGGCTGCCTAGTGCCCCTATCGGGGATGTCGTCCGCCCTGTGAGGCTCCTGGCCGGACGTTCCCCGAAAGCTTGCGATTCTGCGGGTGGGGGTGTGGTCGTTCCCCTGTCGCCGTCGCCTTCCGCATCGCTCCCGACTGGCGAAGAGACTCGGCTTTAGCGTGTTGCCAAAGGAAAACTGGGGTGTCCGGGTCCGCCCGCAGCGAAGTTTGCCGGCGAAGCCCTCCTCGTGCCGCTCGGGAGGGGCGGGGCGGCGCACGGCGTTGAACGTCGTTTAGAGCCTGGGTGTGGATGGATTCTGCACCCGTGGCCGTCTCGGTTTTCTCGTCGCGAAACGCTGCATTCTCATGGAGTCGCGGCGGACACCGTATCGCTGTGCGCGGCGAGGCGGTCCGAAGCGGGGCGGGTGCGTGTGCTCCGAGCTTGGGGCCGTATGGCCGGGGGCTGGCGCTGTGTCGCGTTCGGCCGGCCGGTGTTGGCCGCGGAACCGGTAACCGGGGTACCCCGATTACCGGGCGGTTCGCCGCATTCGAGTCGTCTGCCGTCGGCCTGGTGTATCGGGGGCGACTTGCCGGACTCGGAGGGTGGGGCGGCCCGCCGTGCAGGGGCACCGCATTCCAGGTGGAGTGATGAAGATCACTTAATAAGTGAACAGATGTTCAGAGAATACCGTTTCGTCTGGGCATATGTGCTTCATGCGTGCATGTTATACACGGCATCTGTTAATCCTCAGGGTGGACATCGTTTTCGGAAGTCATCCTTTAGACCTATTGTAGAACATGTTACCAGATGGTAGGAAGACTCGGAAGCGGTAGATGGGGTATCGGCTCTCCTCAGATCTCCGGGTCGAGGCTGTAGCCGATGTCGTCCCGCCGGCTCGCGGAACCCGATTCTCCGAGCGATACCATGACGAGCGTGAGGATATACATACCGGCTACGAGTGCCGACGTTTCCAAGGAGGATCTTCTGCCTCGTCTCGTGCACGCCGTCACTCGTGAACTTGAACATGCTATGCCCGCTGAGGGGGAGGAAGTGTTGGAATCGGTGGCGATGGGCGCTGCGGCCGACGACTCGCTTCGCATCCTCACGGCGCTCGCGCAGGGCGGCGAGACGATCAGGCCGTTGAGGGTGGTGGTCGTCGCGGACGTTGCGGACTCCCGCGTCGAACCGGTCCCCGGCGACGATCTTCTGCCGACGGCTCGCCGCCTTGTCCGGCCGGTGGGCTGGGATGCCGTGGCGTCGATCCACGTCGATGACGATGAGGCCCTCGAGGACTTGCTCGCGGCGATCGGAGGCGACGAGCAGGCCTTCGAACGCGTCGCTGATGAAGACCTCATGTGGTACGACGTCGAGGAGCGCGAGGACCTCATCGCGTATTTCGGCTGAGGCGGCCGGTGGACTGAAGGGGCGGCGTGAGGAGCCGGTGAGCTGAAGGCGCGGCAGTCTGAGGCGGCTGGCGGGGAGACTGAAAGGCTCGTAGGCGCCGGCAGTCCGGGTCGGCTATGGGTGGACCGGGTCGGCCGGTGGGCAGGCAGGCGGACCCGACTGGGCGAACGGGCCGGCTGACCCACCGGCCTTCAGCATCTGACGTCCAGGCGCGAGGAGCCGCCGGGCAGCGGCCGGACGTTGATCTGTTCGGCGATGAGCTTCTTCATCTCGGAGACGTGACTGACCAGGCCGACGCTCCTGCCGTTCCTCGCCAGGCCGGTGAGGGTGGACATGACCAGGGAGAGGGTATCGTCGTCCAGCGAGCCGAAGCCTTCGTCGATGAGGAGGGTGTCGATGGCGATGCCCCCGTTTTCGGCGCGCACGACGTCCGCGAGGGCCAGCGCGAGGGAGAGCGAGACGTAGAAGGTCTCTCCGCCGGACAGGCTCCTGGTGGACCGGCGTGCGCTCCCGGAGGCCTCGCCGTCTCGGTCGACGACGAGCAGGCCCAGGCCCGTCTTGGCTTCGCGCGAGCCGCGTTCTCTTTCGTCCGTCCGTTCCAGCCGGTAGCGTCCGAGCGAGATGTCGGCGAGGCGCTCGTTCGCACGGTCGACGATCTGCTCGAAACGCTGCTGGACGACGAAGGTCGCCAGGGGGATGCGCGTGACCGACTCGCTTCCGGCGTTGGCCAGGTTGGCCAGGCGGAGGGCGGGCCCGGCGGCGCGTCTGGCCTCCTGCCACGTCCGGGCCCGCGCTCGCGCGGCGTCGAGGGCGGTGCGCGAGCGCTCCACGCGGTCGGCGAGCAGAGTGGCCTGCCTGTCGGCCGCGGCGGCCGCGGATTCGGCCTCGCCGGCCGCCGCGGCCAGCTCGTCCGCGTGCGGCTCCTCTTCTCCCGTGAGGTCGGCGATTCCGGGCGCGGCGAGATCGCGGGCGACGTCGCGCAGTTCCCGTTCGTGGGATTCCACGGCTGAGCGCGCCCGGTGCGCGTCCTCGGGGGCCATGAGCGCGGCGCGCACGTCTTCGGCCGCCGTGAACCGGCTGGCCTCCAGCGCGGCGGCCCGTTCCCCGTCGCGTTCGGCCAGCCCCGACTGTGCGACGAGGAGCTCTCTGCCGGCCTCCAGGCGCTTCCGCGCCTGCGCGAGGGCTGCGGCCAGGGAGCCTCGCCGATCCGCGATGCTCGCGTGCCCGGCGAGCTCGGGTGCGATTCGCTCCCGGGAGGCGTCGATCGCCAGGGAGGCGGTGCGGATCTCCGTTTCGAGGGAGGCGCGGGCCTGGATGTCGCGGCGGCGTCGCTCGCCTTCCTCCTCGATCCGGTCGTCGAGGTCCGAGAGCTCGCCCGTCAGGCTCGCGGCGGCCTCGTGCGCCCGTTCGGCCTCGGTCAGCGCCGCGGTCGCCTGTTCGAGCCGCTCGACGGCGTCCTCTTCGCTCAGGCCGCCGAGGTCGCGGGAGACTTCCTCCAGACGGGCCTCAACGGAGGCGAGATCGCGCTGGGCGGCGTCGAGCGCGTCTCGGGCGCGGGACGCGGCGAGGTCGGCGGCGTCGACTTCCCCCTTCGTGGCCCGGATGCCCGCCGCCGGCGCCGGGGAGGGGTGGTCGCGTGAGCCGCAGACGGGGCAGGGCTCGGCTTCGGCGAGCTGGGAGGCGAGGATCGCTGCGGTCGAGGCGAGCCAGGCGGACGCAGTCCGCTCCCTGGCCTGCCGTGCGGACTGGAAGGCCGCCGCGGCCTCGGCGGCCTTCTCCCGCGCGGTCTCGCGGACGGCGCGGAGCCGGGTGCGCTCTGCCGCCTGATCGCGCAGTCCCTGACGGTGCGTGAGTTCCAGGCGCCTCGCCTCGACGGTCGAGGCGAGGGTGTGCGCGTCGGCCAGCCGCCGCTCCAGTTCCATGCGGCGCGCGGGCAGCTCCGCCTGAGCCTCTTCGGCCGCCGCGATCGCTCGGTCGAGCGCTTCGAGGCGGGTTCGGCGTTCGCGCTGTTCTTCCTGCTGTACGGCCACGCCCTCCTCCACGTGCAGGAGTTCGTCCAGCCTGCCGCACAGGGCGGCCAGATCGTCGACCCGCCCGGCCGTCGCGGCCAGCGACGCGGCGTCGACGGACGACGGCTCCTCCCCGAGGTCGGCGAGCCGCGTTCGGGCGCAGTCCACGCGCCGTTCGGCCTTCTCGCAGGCGTCCAGATAGGGGAGGAGGGGGCCGGCGGCTTCGTGCAGGGCGAGCTCCTCCCGGAGCCTGCCGATCTCCTCCGAGCGCCCGGCCAGAAGCGCCTGCCGGCCCAGTAGGGACGAACGCCGGGCAAGCCGCTCGTTGAGGTCTGCGGCCTCCTGCGCCCGCCGGGCTGCCTTCGCCGCCGTCGAACGGGCTGAGTCGCGGGCGGCCTCGGCGCGGGCCGCGTCAGCCCGGCAGCGCGCCAAGAGCCGATCGAGTTCCGCGGCCACGGTCTGCGCCTCCTCCGGCGTTGCCGCGCCGTCGGCGGCCCGGCTGAGTTCGCCGGCCCGCTCGGATTCCAGGTCGAGCGCCGTGACGCACGCGGCCGCGGACATGAGCCACGCCTGCCGGGCCGATGCGACCTCTGAGGCGCCCTCGTTCGCGCGGCGCGACAGCTCTTCGGCGACCCGCCGGTAGATCCCGGTGTCGAAGATCTGCTCCAGAAGGGCCGTCCGCTCGGAGCTGCGCAGACGCAGGAAATCCGCGAACTTTCCCTGAGGCAGGACGATCGTCTGGACGAACTGCTCGCGGTTCAGTCCGATCAGCCGCGCGACTTCGATGCTCGTCCCCGCCGCCTTGGTCTCCAGGACCTCGCCCGCCTCCAGTCTGCCCGACTCGACCGCACCCTCCGACAGCCTCCACAGTTTTCCGGTGGCGTTGGTCGGATTCTTGTTGCCCGGCTTCGTCCACTGGGGGGTGCGGCGCACGCGGAAGGTCCCCGCCTCCACTGAGAAGACGAGGTCGACGTAGGACTGGGCGGCGGGGGCCGCGTGGGTCGAGCGCATGCGATCGTCCGTCGAGTCCCTCCCGCCGGCCACCGCACCGTAGAGCCCCCAGGTGATGGCGTCGATGATCGTCGACTTGCCCGAGCCCGTCGGGCCGTCGAGGAGGAAGAGCCCTCCGGCCGTCAGCGCGTCGAAGTCGATCGTGTAGGCGGCCGCGAACGGGCCGATCCCCGCCAGCTCGAGGCGTCGTATCCGCATCAGGACCTCGCCTCCCTGTTCGACGCCGCCAGTGCGGACTCCCACGCGTCGGCCAGGAGCGCCGATTCCGCGGCGTCCAACGGCCGATTCCCCGCACTGGACATGAACAGGTCGAGGACCCTGACGGGGTCCATCGCCGCGACGTCGGCCCGGCGGTGCGCGCCCCCGCCCGAGGCCGCGCGGTGCTGGATCTCCAGCGCGTGGGGGAAGGCCCGCCGGATCCGCTCGGCCATCTCCGCGGGACGGTCCGGATCGATGACGACGGCCCGCACGAAGGCCTCTGCGTCGGCGGTCAGCGCCGCCGCCTCGATCTGCTCGAGCGTCCCCTCGACCGTGAGCACGGGGCGCCACACCGGCGCGGGGATGAGCTCCGGCTCGACCGCCGAACCGTGCACGTGCAGGAGGACCGAGCTCTTCGGGGCCGTCTCGGAGAAGGAGAAGGCCACGGGCGAGCCGCTGTAGCGCATGGGGGGATCGCCCGCGCGCCCGACCCGCTGAGGGGAGTGGAGGTGGCCGAGCGCCACGTAGGAGAGCGGCCCGGGGCCGGGACCGCCGAGCCGGAAGAGCGCCGAAGGGACGCTGGCCAGGCCGCCGACCGCGATGTCCCGCTCGGAATCGGAGGCGTCCCCGCCGGTGACGAAGGCGTGCGCCATGGCGATCCGAGCGACCTCCTCCCCGGCGTGCGCGCCGTGCCGGACGTCCCGCGAGACGAGGTCCAGCGCCGCGCCGAGCACGGCCTCGTGGGACCGGGGAAGCGCCCCGGCGCCGTCCTCTCGCTCGGCGTCGCCGTGCGCGGAGCCGGCTGCTCCTGCTCGGGTGGCGGAGCCGCTTCGTGTGGAAGCGGAGACGCCGGCGCGGGCATGCGGGACGGGAGCGGCGTGCAGGGCGGCTGCGTCGGCGGCCGTGTCGACTGCTTCGGCTGCGGCCAGGCGGGTCCGTTCGACGTCCGGGTCGAGATAGGGGATCGGGTAGACGAGCGCTCCCAGCCGGCCGTCCGAGCCTCGGACCTCGACTGGGACGCCCGAGCTGAGGGCATCGGTGCGGATGTGGACGTTCTCGCGCATGAGCGCCGCCCCGAAGCCCAGGCGCTGGGGCGAATCGTGGTTGCCCGCCGTCACCACCACGGTCGCCAGGCCCGCCAGTTCGGCCAGCGTCCTGTCGACGAGCCCGACGGCGGCCGTGGGAGGGACCCCGCGATCGTAGACGTCGCCCGAGACGAGGACCGCGTCGACCTCGTTCTCGCGGACGACTTCGACGACATGGCGGCACCACAACTCGAAGGCGGGCATGAGGTCGGCGCGGTGGAGCGTCCGGCCTACATGCCAGTCGGACGTATGGAGAATGCGCATGCGACAAGCCTATCGATGCGCTCCGACGGGAATCGGGGATGCTGGGCCTCGCCGAAACCGTTGGAGGAACCGGCCACTCCGGCCGGGCCGTGCCTCGCACGCACCGGGTCGTGGACGCGCCGGGCCCGCCCCCCTTAAGCCTCGGTGTTGGCTCCCGCGTTGACGGGCGGCAGAGCGCTCCACGGGAAGACGATCCACTTGTCGGTCTTCTTCCACACGTAGTCGCAGTTCAAAACGGTGCGGGGCTTCTCGTACAGCACGGCCGTGCGGATCCGCGAGGCGTACTGCCGGCAGATGCCGTGGACGAATTCGAGGGTTCGGCCGGAATCGGCGACGTCGTCGACGATCAGGACCTCCTTGCCCGCCATGCCGTGGTTGTCCGGAACCGGATCGACCAGCCGCGGATCGAGAAGCGTCGTGCCGATGCCCGTGTAGAACTCGACGTTGAGCACCAGGAGGCTCTTGATGCCGAGTGCGTAGCCCATGGCTCCGGCGGGCAGGAGCCCGCCGCGGGCCACGCACACGATGATGTCGGGGTGATATCCGGAATCCCACACGGTCGCCGCCAACTCGCGGGATGCGGTGCCGAAATCGTCCCATGTGAGGATCTCGCGCTCGTCAACCATGCGTCAATTATGCCGTCTTCCCGACGCGGATCCGGCCAAGCCTGCGGCTCACCCGTCCCGGACGGAATCGAGCACCTCCAGGACGTCCGCGTGCAGGAGCCCGTTCGTCGCCAGAGCGCAGCCACCCCACGGGCCCGGCTCACCGTGAAGCGAAGTGAACGAGCCTCCCGCCTCCTCGACGATCGGCACGAGCGCAGCCATGTCGTAGAGCTGGAGTTCGGGCTCGGCCGCGACGTCCACGGCCCCCTCGGCCACGAGCATGTAACTCCAGAAATCCCCGTAGGCGCGGGTACGCCAGGCCTGCTGGGTCAGACGCATGAAAGCCCGCAACTGCCCGCGGGTCGCCCACCCCGACAGCGAGGAATAGGAGATGGACGCGTCGGCCAGGTCCGCCACCTCCGACACGCGGATCCGGCGCGCCCCCACCCAGCTCCTGCCGGTGAACGCGCCCAAGCCCTTGGCCCCCCACCACCTCCTGCCCAGCGACGGCGCGGAGACTATCCCCAGGACGATCTCGCCCTCCTCCTCCAGCGCCAGGAGCGTGGCCCACACCGGCACGCCCCGCATGTAGTTCTTCGTGCCGTCGATGGGGTCGATGATCCATCGCCGGGCGGCGCGCACCGTCACACCGCCCTCCTCCTCGCCGTAGACGGCGTCGCGGGAGCGCGACCGCCCGAGCATAGCCCGGATGACGCGCTCGGCTTCGCGGTCGGCGTCGGTGACGGGCGTGTCGTCCGCCTTCGTCTCGACCGCGAGGTCCCCGGCCGTGAATCGTTCGAGAGTGAGGCTGTCGACTCGGTCGATGATCGACCGGGCGAAGGCGAGATCGTCGGACAGCCGGGTGAGAGAGGCCATCGTCAACTCCAATCGTCGGTTCGTGCCGCCAGAAGCCTCCGGAAGGAGACGACGCGGGCGATCGTGTTCGGGTCCGCCGCCTGGCCGAGCGCGCAGTCGGGCTCGGCTTGGGCGTGGGTGCAGCCGCGCGGACAGGCCTCCGCCAGGCCCGCCAGGTCGACGAAGCCGCGCAGCACGTCGTCGGGGGAGACGTGGGCCAGGCCGAAGCCGCGCACGCCCGGCGTGTCGACGATGCGCCCTCCCTCGGGCAGCGCCAGCGAGACGGCCGACGTCGAGGTGTGCCTTCCCTTGCCCGTCACCCCGTTGACGCGGCCGGTCGCGCGGCCCGCGGTGGGGATGAGCGCATTGATGAGCGTCGACTTGCCGACCCCGGAATGGCCGACGAGCACCGTCTCGTGGCCGGCGAGGGCGCTGCGCACGGCCTCCAGCCCGTAGGCGACGCCCTCGGGCTGGGCGACGCTCGGGGGAGCGAGATGGGCGACAGCCGGAGGGGCGGATCGGCCGGCGTCCGGCGCGCCGCCTTCGCCGCCTGCGGGGGGCTCGCCCGCCGTCGTGCACCCGCCTCCCCCGTGGCCGGTGACGTAGGCGGCGACGCCGAGAGGCGCGTAGGCCGCCAGGAGATCCCCGGGATCCGCGAGGTCGGCCTTCGTCAGAACGAGGATCGGGACCATCCCCGCATCGTAGGCGGCGACGAGGCAGCGGTCGATCATGCCCGGCCTCGGCTCCGGCCGGGCCAGGGAGGCGACGATCGCGAGCTGGTCGGCGTTGGCCACGATGACGCGCTCGCGGCCCTCGCCGTCCTCGGGGGAGCGACGCAGCTCGGAGGTGCGCTCCTCGATGCGGACGAGCCGGGCCAGGGTGTCCTTGCGCCCCGAGATGTCGCCGGTGACGCGCACGCGGTCCCCCACGGCGACGGTTCCCCGCCCCAGTTCGCGCGCTTTGACGGCCGTCAACTCGATTCCCGGGGAGGCGCCGCCCCGCGTTCGCCCTCCTTCGCGCCCCGTGGGCCCGCCGCGGGCCTCCGACGGCCGAGCCCCGCCGCTCTCCGCGGGCAGCAGCAGGCGATAGCGGCCCCGGTCGATGCCGACGACTTCGGCGACGGGCGCCCCCGAATAGTCGGGCCGGATCTTCGTGCGCGGCCGGGAGCCCTTGCCCGGGCGGACTCTCACGCGCGGGTCGTCGGTGCCGATGTCGCGCCTCATGCGGGGAGCTCGCCGTCGGTGAAGCCGACGCCGGGCGCCGCGGGTTCGATGAGCCGGGGGCGCGACCCGCCCGGTGTGGGAGCTCGCTGTCCGCCGTCCGGGCAGAGCGCGGCCCCGGCTCCCGGCGCGCAGGCCAGTTCGCTCCACATGTCGGTGAACTGCGGGAAGGTCTTCGCCGTGGTCTCGACGCCGGCCACCTCGATTCCCTCGACTCGCAGGCCGAGGATCGCCCCGAAGGTCGCCATCCGATGGTCCGCGTAGGATTCCAGGCGCGCTCCGCGGAGGGGGCGCGGCTGGATGACGAGGTCGTCTCCCTCGATCCTCGCGCTACCCCCGGCGCGGGCGAGCTCGGCGGCGATGGCGGCCAGCCGGTCGGTCTCGTGGGCGCGCAGCTGACCGATGTTCCGCAGCCTCGAGGGGCCGTCGGCGAAGGCTGCGACGGCGGCGACGGTGGGCACGAGCTCGCCGACGTCGTGCATGTCCGCGTCCAGCGGCGCGATGCGGTGCGGCCCCTGCAGCCGGAGCGTCGAGGCGTCGGGGTCGTAGGCCGCCCGCCCGCCCATGGCCGTGAAGATTCCGCGCAGCGCCTCGCCCCCCTGGGCGGTGCGCGCGGGCCAATCCAGAACCGCCGTCCGCCCGCCGGTGACCATCGCCGCCGCGAGGAAGGGACCGGCGTTCGACAGGTCGGCTTCGACCGTCACGTCGCCGAGCCGGGGCGTGCCCGGTTCGACGGTCCACCGCGCGGCGGGACGCCCCGGGCTGGAGGGGGATCCGTCGTCCGCCAGGGCGGACACCGCGATGCCCGCCGCGCGCAGGACCTCGACCGTCATGGCGATGTGCGGGCTCGAGGGCACCGGCGGGCCGACGTGCCGCAGGTCCAGGCCGCGTTCCATGCGCGGGGCCGCCAGGAGCAGGGCGGAGACGAACTGGGAGGAGGCCGAGGCGTCGATCTCGACGCTGCCGCCCTCCACCGAACCGGTCCCGTGGACGGTGACCGGCAGGACGGCGCGGCCGGAGGCGTCGGCGGCGTGCTCGACCTCCACGCCCAGGTCGCGCAGCGCGCGGACGACGGGATCCATCGGGCGGGTCCGGGCCGCGGGGTCGCCGTCGACCGTGACGTCGCCGACGGCGAAGGCCGCGACCGCCGGAATGAAGCGCATGACGGTCCCGGCCAGTCCGGCTTCGATCCTGGCCGGGCCCAGCGGGCCGGGGGTGAACGTGAGAGTGCGGCCCTCATGGGACAGGGCGGCGCCCATGCCGGCCAGGCCCCGCGCCATGAGAACGGTGTCCCGGGCGATGAGGGGGCGGTGGATGCGGGCGGGCTCCTCGCCGAGCGCGGCGAGGACCAGATAGCGGTTGGTCAGCGACTTCGACCCGGGGAGCCTGACCGCGGCGTCGACCGGACCGGGATGGAAGGGCGCAGCCCACGCCCGAGGCTCCTTCATGCGACGCGCGCCGACAGCCGAGCCTCCGCAAGGGCCTCGCGATGTCTGCGCGCGGCGGCGATGCGCCAGGAGAGGGAGGGTTTGCCGGCGCGGTCGCCCGCGGCGATAAGCGCCCCGCCGACGAGCCCGGCCGAGACCGCCAGGCCGGCCAGGTCGGCTCGGCGCCGTTCGCCCCGATGCCTCCAGAAGGGATTGTTGGCCAGGGCGACCGGCACCTCGAGCGCGGCCAGCACGCCCCCTGCGACCCGGGGGCATTTGCCCGTGGCCAATGCAAGGCCGGCGAGGGCGAACCCGACCCCGAGGCCGCGCGTGGCCAGGTCCGCGGTCGTCTCGTCGAATTCCATCCCGGCTTTCTTCGCCAGCGGGGCGAAGGTCTGTGCGCGCTCGCGGTGACCTGCCGGGCGGGCGAACGCGTCGATCCCGGCGAGGACGAATGGGCAGGCGAGAAGGGGGCGGGCGACTGTGCGCAAAACACTCATGCTCCATTCCTACCGCAAAACGGCCGCCGGCGGTGGGCATTCCGCGGCGGAGCGGCACATCCCCCGAATGGATCCCGCGTGACGGAAAGCGGATGCCTCGCGATGAAATGCAGTTAATACATGACCCATCAAATGTCAAGACGGATGCTGTAATCCTTGAATATATCCAAATAACGGGAGAGTTCTTTCGCTGGCCACCCAAAGGCGTTATAGTTTAGATGTCTCACAAAGGGGGAGCGCCGACTTCGCTTCTCGTCGCAATACCGCAAAGGGAGAGGTGTGAAATTGTCTGAGCTATACGTGGAATCGGACAAGCTGGATGCTGCGGCCGCTAAATGCGACACAGCCAGTGGCGAAGCTGGAGCTGTGAAGATTTCCGATGGCATGAAGTGTTTCTCTACAGCCATGCCGGGAAGCACGTCCGCGAAGGAAGCGGCGGGTGCCGGAAAATTCGTCGATGATCGCGCGAAACAGTTGGCGAATGGCCTTGACGAGTACGGATCGGCCATTCGTTCGGCTAAGCAGGGTTATAATACCACCGATCATTCGGTCAGCTTGGACTTCAAGGCAGTGGACAAGACCCTGTCGGAGATCGCCTGATGGTTACCTGGTCGGATGTGGAAAGATGGCGAGGCCAGAATCTCGACCATACGTTGGATGTTCTGGCATGGTCCAGGAAACGGGCCGTGGCCTCGGCGGATGCCGTCGAAACGATGGATGTCTCCACCGGGTGGTCCGGAGCTGGTGCAAAAGCTGCTCAAAGCAGGCGCGAAAAGATCGAAGCGAAGCAGAAGCTCCTTTTGGCAAATATCGGTGCTTTGATAAGAGGCGCGTCCTCTGTGCAAAATCTGGTTGGCGACGTGGAAACTTTGGTCACTGAAGCCTATTCTATCGCCAACTTCCGGGGTTTCACCATCGCCACCGATGGCAGCGTGACCGATCCGAAATCCGATTCAGGTAATAAGGAGGCTTTGATTAAATGCAAAGAGGCTGTGTCTCAGGCCTTGAAAAAGGCTACTGAAGCCGATTTGAAGGCTAAAGCGCTCTTCTCCACTGTTGCCGGTGGAAAGGTCGATGTCGATGACGGGCCTCGCGACAAGATTCGCGGCCTGCCCGAGCTGCCGCCCAAGGGGGCGAGCACTGAGGAAATCGCCGCTTATTGGAAATCCCTGACGAAAGAGGAGCAAGACTTCCTCATCAGGTGGCATCCGGACGAGATCGGGAATCTCGACGGAATAGAAGGTTGGGCACGTGATAAAGCCAATCGCGCCTCTCTTCGTCTCAAGATGCAGAAATTGGAAAATGCTTACAGTATTAAAGAATTGAAAAACAATCAAAGATATCAGGAGATGGTATCGGTTCTGAAGGCTCTTGAAAAGAATGATGGAAAAACGCAACTTCTAGTATTCGATCCCGCAACCGGCGAGAATGGACATGAGCACACGCGAGCTGCCATTGCCGCGGGTAATATCGACACGGCCGACCATGTATCGACCTACGTTCCGGGCATGACAACTAATGTTCACGATAGTATGATAGATGTGACGCAAAGCATGGTAGATTTAAAAAATCGCGCTGAAAATATATCACATAGCAAGTCTGTCGCTATGGTAGGATGGATAGGATACGATGCTCCTGTCAATCCTGTAGAGCAGGCGAGTGCAATCAAACCCTCAGACTTATTAGGAACTCTCAAACCTGAGAATTTAGCCAAAGGTATACCCTATGCTCTATATAAATGGGGCGGGCAACATGTGGATTTTTCTGTTCTAGGGCCTGGAGAGGCGAAAATGGGCGGGAGAACCCTCGCCCGCTTCCAAGAAGGCATCCGTGATTCCCGTAACGTCGGAACTGAGGGTCTATCGAAAGTGCATCAGTCGGTTCTGGGCCATTCCTATGGCTCGACAACGGCCAGCTATGGCGTGGCACAAGTGCGCCCAGGCGTGGTCGATGAATTCGTCGTCTTCGGTTCCCCCGGAGTCAAGGACGGGTCCTGGCAGATGAACACACCGGTTCGTCACAATTACGTACTCCGTTTTGCGGATGATCCTATAAGTTCAGGTAACACATTTAAAAGATTCCTCGTGGGAAAAGATACTCGCGGATGGTTTGGCACTGACCCCTATTTGGATGGCGGTTTCAAGAAACTTGACCCCTACGGTCCAAACACGAAAGAAACCGGACACTCAGGATATTTAGCCGATAGGAGCGATTCACAGTTGCAATTAGCAAAAGTCATAACAGGGCAAGTAGAATGATAGGAAAACATTTGAAACGTAATATAGCACTTATAAACATAATATTAATATTAATTTCCGGATGTTTGGGAAATAATAGTTCTACTATGATAAAAACTAAGGAAAAATCCATGTATGACAATAATTTGAGTAAAAAAATAGCAACTCGATCATTTATTCATCGTACCGACATTATTACGGTTTATTGGCAATTACAAAATGCATTCACGAATATACGCAGTCGAATTGATGCTGAATTCGGTCAAAGAAAATGGGAAAATGCAGATCCTCCTGCGCAATATTTTTCCTATTGCAATGACGGTAATAAAGTAGGAAGAAATGATTCAAGAAAACAAGGAGCTTTTTATGGCTTGAATAAAGAAAATTTTCGTCGAATGAAACAAATAGTGAAAGAGGAGGTAGAACCGTATGGATTCACCGAAGTAGTCGATATCTCCGATAGTAATATTTTGTGGACTGATTTTTATAATACTAAAGATGGCGGTTATGTAGGTATAACTATGACACTTGATAAATTATATTTTGGTATGCTATATTCTACTGACTGTCGTCCCGTACCTAAAGGTTTAGATCCGGAGACGAGTCGTGTGGTTCCAGGTGATGGCCCTCCGTCCGGAACAGGATCGAGCACGGCGCCGAATGCCTCGCCTTCCTCGTAAACTGCGGCATCGCAGGTCGAATTGCGAGGCTGCGACCGAGGTTCGAGAATTCGGATGAGAAGCCCGAAGCCTTATCCGTGACTCGAGAAGCCGAAGATCCGCGAACCGACAGGCCGATGCCCGCGACTGAGAGGTCAGGGGCTCGCGGATTTAAGAGGCCAAGGGAATGACAAACCAAGGACATGCCGGCCCTGTGGTCGCCGATGCCCCAGGCGGGGGCAGCCACCCGCTCGTGAATAACAGCCGTGAAAAGAGGCACCCGGCCCGTGGAAAGCAGGGCGGGAATGAATCCGCGGCTGCGGCGTTCTCATCGACGCGGGGCCGAACCCCGCTAACCTAGATCATGATGAGCACAGATACGATTCCGCCGGCCTTCGACGAATCCGCTTCAGAGGATCCAGTCCACGAAGGCCCCGCGGCCCACGAGGACGCTGCCGCCCGTTCGGAGCGATTCGAACGGGATGCGCTGCCGTTCCTAGACCAGCTGTACGGTGCCGCCATGAGGCTGACCCGCAATCCTCAGGACGCTGAGGACCTGGTGCAGGAGACGTACGCTAAGGCGTTCGGCGCCTTCCACCAGTACCGGCCGGGCACGAATCTCAGGGCGTGGCTGTACAGGATCCTCAACAACACCTTCATATCGAACTACCGGAAGGCGCAACGCCAGCCCAAGCAGGCCGACGTCGCCGAGGTGGAGGATTGGCAGGAATACGAGGCGTCCACGCATTCCTCGCAGGGGCTCGTATCCGCGGAGGCCGAGGCGATCGAACGCCTGCCGGATTCGGAGATACGCGACGCCCTGACCAAGCTCCCGGAGGATCGACGGCTGGCCGTGTACCTGGCTGACGTCGAAGGCTTCTCCTATCAGGAGATAGCTGAGATCATGGACACTCCGATCGGTACGGTCATGTCGCGGCTCTATCGCGGGCGGCGCCAGCTGCGCGAGCTCCTGGCGGACTACGCGAAAGAGCTGGGTTACGGCACGAAGGAGAAGAAGTGAAAAGCGATGAAGAACTCGCCGGCGCCGTGGAGAAGGCGATGCGGGCCGGCGAAGCAGACTGCTCCTGCGAAGAGGTGGCGCGCCACCTCTTCGAGCTTCTGGACGCCCAGATGCCCGAGGAGATGGCGGCCAGACTCCGGCGCCACTGCGAAACATGCCCTCACTGCTCCGACCTCGCCAGCGCCGAAGCCCACATCCGGCACATCCTTCGCCGCTCTTGCTGCGGCGAGCCCGCTCCCGCGACTCTGCGCGTGAGGATCACCAGCCAGATCGCGGTCTACCGCCGGACCACAGCCTGACACCATGCGCGGGCCACACCGGTTCCGGCGCGGCTTGCCGTCGTCCTCGCCGAGCGGTTCCCGGACGTGTCCCGAGCGCGGGCGTCGGTCTCCCGGGCACGGGCGCCGGCCTCTCGGGCGTCGCATATTCCGCATATTCCGCGAGTTCCGGCTGCGGCCGTCCTTGCGACGGTGCGCCTCGTTCCTCAGACGCGGGCTGTGGTCGTCTTTCGGGCGGTGCCTATCGTCGCGATTCGTTCCGGCCGTGCTGGGAGGCGGCCTCCTCGCCTTCCTCACCGCCCGGTCCTTTAGAGTGCCTCCCTTCGCCAGCCTGATTCTCGGCGTCGTCGCGGCGGCGGGTGCGGGCTTCGCCGTCGGCCGCCTGGGAGCGGCTGGCGGGGCGGGAGGCGTAGGCCGCGTCGGCGGTGGTTGGAACGGAGCCTTCGCCCAGAGGGTAGGCGAAGCGGGACGGGACGCGGGGAGAAGACCCGGCGCGCGGTTCGGCGAGCGGAGAGAATTCGCAGACGTCCGCGGTTCCGCTGGGATCCCGCGCGCCCGGTTGGATGAAGGCTTGGCCGCCCTTCACGCCGAAGTGGCCCGGAACTCGGCGGTGCTGGGGCCCGATCGGATGATCGGATGGATGCACGTCCTCGACGATCTCACCGCGCTGGGATCGGTGTGGGACGAGCCGACGACTGACGAGCAGGTCCGCGTCGACGCCATTTCGTTGGTCGACGTCTATGCGCCTCGCCTGGTCCGCGCCCAGGTCGAATCCGTCCGGGGTCGCTCCGACTCGGTTCAGGCGCAGATCGACTCGACTCTTCAGGATGGGGCTGCTCAGGTTCAGGACGGGGCCGTGGGCTTCGATCCGCAGTTTGACGGTGGGTCTGGGACGGCCGCCGACGAGTCGCATTCTGACGGGACTCCGTCCGGCGGCGAGCTTGGATCTCCGTTTCGGTCAACTGAAAAGATTGGATCTTCTCTTTCTTCCGGTGAGGGGCTTGGATCCTTGCCTCCGTCCGCTAGCGAGCTCGGGAATGGGGGTGAGTTCAGCAGTGGCGAGCATGGAAGCGAATATGGAGACGGTTCCGCGAGCGAGAATGAATTCGCGAGCGGGGGTGACGGGCTTTCGCGGCAGTTTGATGTGCTCCGTCGGGCAGCTCAAGCGTTGAAGGCTCAGGGGGCGAAAGGCCGTCAACGCTTGGCATGGGCCGAGGGGGCCGCGTTGGAGGCCCGTTTCGCCCATCTCACCGAGCCTCCAGAAATGGACGATCTGCGTCAAGTGCATCGGGAACTAGGCGGGACGTCTGCCGGGGAGCGGATGCGGGACGGCCGGGGGCGAGGTTCGGCGGAGCAGGAGTGAGGTTCGGCCGAACCGAGGCCTGGCGACTGGGGGTGCCCAGCACTGGGGCGAGGCCCAGCGGAATCGGAGTGAGGCTCAGTGGAGCAGACATGAGGATCGATGGAACGTCGGGAATGAAGCCCAGCGGAACGTCGGGAGTGAAGCCAACGGGAATGCCAGGAGAAGTGAAAACTCGGCCGGGTTGGAGGCGACGGGGAGCGAGTCCGAGGCTACCGGTGAACTTCCAAGGCTCTGAGGCTTTGGAATTTGGGGTTTTGGGTGGTCGGTGAAAAGACTGTTCGGGTGACCGAGGTTTCACCAGGGGAGTGGCAGAAAATAAGTGGGTTTCACCGGGTGAGCGCTGGAGTGCGACGCTGACGGGCCCGAAAACGCACCAGAAAACGGAGGTTTCATCGGGGAGCGTGTAGGAATCGGGTGGGTTTCACCGGATGGGGCGGCGTATAGAGGTGCCGGAGGCGAGTGCCGACGCGCGGAAGGCAGGGGAAGCCGAAAGGTGAGAGATGCGGAGAAAGCGGGGGAGGCGAAAAGGTGAGAAAGGCGGAAAAGAGAGACGGAAAAAACGGAGGAAACGGCCGGGTAGTCGGCCTGTCGGGGGCGAATCAGACGTCTGATTCGCCCCCGACAGCTCCGGAGTCGGCCCGGGACCGCGAGGCTCCGGATTTCGTCTGCAGGCGCCTTAGGCTTTGGATCCGCCGAGGGTCTAGCTGTCCGCCGATCCGAGAGCCCCTGGAAGAGCTGCTCTAGGCCTTGGAGGAGCTGCCCGCTGATCCGCCCGGGACGCCGGGGGCGTTGGTTGCGTCGGTCGAAGCGTTGTGGAACAGGCCGGCCAGGTCCACTCCCGTCAAACCCTTGACCAACTCCGTGGTCTGGCCGATGCCCGACGCCACGGTCTTGACCAGAGGCGTCGCACCGTCGGTGGAGACCACGGACATCTGGTCGATGGAGGACAGCGGCGCCGCCATCTCCCGGACGATGCTGGGCAGCTGGTCGACGACCATCTGCAGGACGGCCGCCTCGCCGTAGGCGCGCATGGCCTCGGCCTTGGCGCTGGTGGCCTCCGCCTCGGCCTTGCCGACGTTCAGGGCCCGCTCCGCCTCGGCTCGGGCCATGGCGGCTGTCTTATCTGCTTCCGCCTGACCGGCCAGACGCACCGCCTCGGCTTCGGCTCCCGCTTCGGCGCGGCGGGCCTCGGCTCGGGCCTGGGCTTCGATCTTCGAAGCCGCGGCACGCGCTTCGGCTTCGATGGTGGCGGCTCGGGCGCGCGCCTCCGCCTGGGCGATCGCCTGGGATTTGGAGGCTTCGGCTTCGACCACCGTCTTGTACCTGGCGGCGTCGGCCGGGCGCTCGACCTCCGCGATGAGCTCGGTGGCGCGCAGTTCGGCGCGTTCCTTCGCCGCCTGGTTCTGGCTCGTGGCGATCTCCCGGTCCATCTGCGCCGCCTGGATCGGGCCGGCCGCCGAGGCCTGGGCGTCCGCCCTGTCCGTCTCGACCTTGATCGCCGCCTTCTGGAGGGCCAGGTCCTTGCTCTTGAGCACGACTTGGCGCTCCGCCTCGATGCGGGCCTCCTCGGACTTCTGATGCGCTGCGGCGTTGGCGATGTTGGCTTCGCGGCGCACCTCGGCCACCTTGGGGGCGCTCATGGACTCCAAATATCCGTTGGCGTCGGAGATGTCCTGGACTTGAAGCGTGTCAAGCGTCAGGCCCTGCTCGGTGAGCGACTCCTGAGCAGCCTGGAGCACCTTCGCCGACAGCGCCTCGCGGTCGGTGATGATCTCCTTGACGCTCATCGAGCCGATGACCGAGCGCAGAGAACCGGCCATCAGCTCCTGGACCGTGTCCGCCATCTGGTTCTGCTGGTTGAGGAAGCGCTGGGCGGCCGAGCGGATCGCCGTCTCGGTGCCGCCGATCTTGACCACGGCCACGGCCTTGACGTCGATGGGGATCGAGTTGATGTCGATGGCCTCGATCTGCATGACGATCTTGCGGCTGGCCAACGACAGACGGTAGAGCCGCTGGACGAACGGGATGACGAACACTCCGCCGCCGACGATCACGCGCTGATTGGTCAGATCCGCGATCTCACGCCCGGAGGCGTCGATCGAGGACTTGGTCTTGCGACCGGTGACGATCAGCGCCTCGTCGGGCGAAGCCACGTAGTAGCGTGAGGCGATGAGGTATCCCACGGCGACGATCGCGACGACCGCGATCACGATACCGATGGTCAAGTTCACGAGTTGGACTCCTTCGCATTCATGGGGGGAACGGGGACGACGACGGCTCTGCCGGGCGACATGAGCGAGACGACGCGCACGTTCTGCCCGGTTCGCAGGGGCTCCCCGTCTTGCGACCGCACGGCCAGCCGCAGGTAGGCGCCGTTGAAGAGCACGAGGACGCTGGGCCCCGCCTCGACGACGGTGTGCGTCCCGACGACTGAAGCGGCCAAGTCCGGCTGCGGAGACTCCGAGGAGCGCAGGGCTCGCACGAAGGCCACGGAGGCGGCGTATCCGACGGCGCCCGCCACCGCGGCCACCGGGATCGACCAGCGTTCGTCGGCCCCCACCGCCGTGGCGATGATCCCCCCTGCGCCGAAGAGGGTCAGAGCCGCCGCGAGGGCGGTGGTGGAGAACAGGCCTCCGGAGTCGATGTCCAAGAAGCCCTCCAAGATATCGTCCGCCAGGAAGGAGACGAGCATGAGCCCGAATCCAACGGCGGCGAGGACGATGTACAGGGTCATCTTCGGCGGTCCCCTCATGCCGTAGTTGTGCCCCGTGCGGTTTGGGGCCGCGCGGGTGCCGCGACGGGATGTGCGGTCCACACAAGCATGCCACGATCGAGTTCGCGGTGCCGGCCGCGTCCGGATTCGTTCATGGGGGAGCGCTGTCCGCCTTGGTTCGCAGAGTTCCAGGTGGGTCCGGCGCAGTGACGCCGCCGACCTGCCTTCGCCGCCGGCCGCGCCTCGCCGTCAGCTCGCGCTCGACGCGCGGCGGGCGGCGAAGGCCCCTCCGACGTGCGCGGCCCGCGCTCCCGGTGGCAGGCGACGGTTTCCGACGCCGTCGCGCGGTATCCGACGCGGCGGCCCCGTCAGCGGACTGTCGCCCGGTCAGCGGGCGATGTGCCAGCCGACCGCGCGCTCGCGGGCCTGGAGGAAGTGCTCGTACGTGCCGCCCGCTCTCGCGAGGTCCTCGTGGCGGCCCCTTTCGACGATGCGTCCGCCGTCCAGCACCAGAATCTGGTCGGCGGCGGTCACGGTGGCGAGGTTGTGGGCGATGACCACTTGCGTCTTCCCCTCGCACAGCTCCCGCAGCCCCTCCTGGAGCTCGCGTTCGTTCTCCGGGTCCACCGAGCTGGTCGCCTCGTCGAGGATGACGATGGGGGCGTCCTTGAGCAGCGCCCTGGCTATCGAGATGCGCTGGCGCTCGCCGCCCGACAGGCTCGCCCCTCCTTCGGCCAGGACGGTGTCGAAGCCATCGGGGAGGGCCTCGACGAAGTCCAGGCAGCGGGCGCGGCGCGCGGCCTCGCGCACCTCGTCGTCGCTGGCGTCGGGACGCCCGAAGCGGATGTTGTTCGCAACGGTGTCCGAAAAAAGGAAGACGTCCTGGAAGACGACGGCGAACAGGCTCAGCAGATCCTCGGGGTCCTGGTCCCGCACGTCCACCCCGCCGACGCTGATCGAGCCGGAGTCCACATCCCAGAAGCGCATCATGAGGTTGCACAGAGTCGTCTTGCCCGACCCCGACGGCCCCACGAGGGCGCAGACGGAGCCGGAGGGGATCGAGCAGTCCACGTGGTCGACAACCCGGCGGTCCTCGTAGGCGAAGGAGACGTCGGTGAAGACGATGTCCCGTCCCGCGGCCTCGGCCGGCTGCTTCCGCGAGCCGGGCTCCTCCCGGGAGGTGCGGGCCTCCATCACGGGCGCCGTGCGCACGGGCTCGATGAGGTCGAGGGAGGCGGCGACCAGCTCCAGCATCGTCACGTTGGAGTTCAGGCCCTCCAGGGTCTGGTAGACCACGAAGGCGGCGACCCCGAAGAGCAGGGCCCGCGGCAGGTCGATGTCGCCGTTTATGCGCAGCGTCGCTCCCAGGCCGAGCATCGCCACGGTGCCGATCTTGAAGACGAACTGGTACAGGGAGGAGAAGGGGATGATCTTCGCCTCCGCGGCCAGGCTGGTGCGGGAGACCTCCGCGGCCGCCCGATGCATGCGCTCGCGCGCCACGCCCGTCATGGAGAAGGCCCGGGAGACGGCGATGCCGCGGATGAATTCCAGCACCACGTCCACGAAGCCCGCCTGTACGCGCTGCCGTTCGCCCATCGTGGCGTCGGAGCGCCGGTCGACGATCATGAGCGCAGCGAGCGCGAGGACCAGGACGAGCAGCGACACGGCGCCGATCCGCCAGTCGAGCGCCAACAGGAACGCCGAGATGACGACGACGTCGATCACGCCCGTGACGACCTGCAGGAACTGCCAGACCAGCCACATCTCCGCGTCGACCATCGTGGTGGTCAGCACGCTGGCGATCTCCCCGAGCCGCGTGCGGTTGAAGTACCCCATGGGGGAGCGCCTCAGGCGCGCGCCGATCCGCATCCGCTCGTCGGCCATCGCGACGAAGCCCAGGGGGTTGATGCGCGTGGTGATGTACCAGCGGCAGGCGATCTGCCCGATGGCGCCCACGAGGAGCATGGCCGTGATCCCCCAGACGGTGGCGGCCGAGACGTCCTCGTAGCCGATGAGGAGCAGATAGAGCGCTCCGACGGGGAGGCTCATGAAGACCGCCTCGACGAAGGTGGCGAGGATCCCGCGGATCAGGAGAAAGCGGTGCCGGCCCATGACCCCCCAGATCCGGTGAAGCGTGGTGATCATCGTTCGATCTCCTTTCCGGTGGCGATGGCGCGGGCCGCGACGTGGGTGCGCCACAGGGAGGCGTAGAGCCCTCCTTCGTCGACGAGCTGTTCGTGCGTGCCGGATTCGACGAGCCGCCCGCGGTCGAGCACGTGGATGGCGTCGGCTCCCTTGACGGTCGACAGCCGGTGGGCGATGACGACGAGGGTGCGGCCTCCGGTCAGCCTCCCCAGGGCCTGCTGGATGCGGTCCTCGTTCTCCGGGTCGATGTAGGCCGTGGCCTCGTCGAGCACGACGACAGGCGCGTCCTTGAGCAGCGCCCGCGCCAGGGTGACCCGCTGGCGCTCCCCGCCCGACAGGTGCGAGCCCGAGCTTCCCACCGGGGTGTCGATCCCCTGGGGCAAGCGCGCCAGGAAGTCCTGGCATCCGGCCGCGACGAGCGCGTCGTGCAGCTCCTCGTCGGCGGCTTCGGGGCGGGCCACGCGGAGGTTGTCGGCGATGGAGGCGTCGTAGAGGAAGGTGTCCTGGGCGACGAGGCCGACCTCTGCCACCAGCTGGTCGAGGGGGATGTCGCGCAGGTCGACGCCGCCGAAGCTCACTCGCCCCGAGTCGGGGTCCCAGAAGCCGAGCATGAGCCTGGCCAGAGTCGTCTTGCCTGCGCCGGACGGGCCGACCAGGGCGACGAAGCGGTTCTCGGGGCATGCGAGGCTGACGTGGTCGAGCGCGTTGCCTTCGCCGGACGCGAGCGTGCCGGCGGGCGCCGGGGCCTCGCCGTCGGGGGAGTCCGGGGCTTCGGGCGTCTGGGGGCCCTCGGACGCCGGAGCGCTCCCCGTAGAGGATCCGGTCGAGGCGTGATAGGCGAAGTCGACGTCCTCCAGCAGGTATCCGCGGCCGGAGAGCTCGGTCCGGGCCGTGGGGCGTTCGAGCTCGGGGACGTCCAGCCAATCCATGACCTCGCGCAGCGCGGTGTCGACGCGGGCGGTGGAGTCGGCCAGGGTCAGCGCCGACAGGAGCGGCCTGGCCATGCCCAGGGAGAGGCACGCCGCTAGGAGGACGGTCGCGATGTCCACGCCGCCGCTGCGCAGCAGCAGCGCCGAGACGGGCAGGAGGACGAGCAGGCCGGCGGGCAGGAGGGCGAAGCCGGCGGCCATCCACCCCTGGGTCTGGCGCATCCACCTCAGCACGGAGTCGCGGTAGGCCCGCACGTCGTCCTCGTAGCGTCGGTAGGAGGACGAGGAGCGTCCGAAGGCCTTGATGACGGCGATTCCCCTGATGTACTCGACGGTCGTGGCGTTCATCCGCTTCTGGGCCGCGTCGAACCGGCCGTAGCGCTCGGCGTACTTGTAGAAGGCGCCGCACATGGCCAGCGCCCCCAGGACGATGGGCACGAGGCTCGCCAGGGCCAGGCGCCAGTCGACGACGACGAGGTAGACCAGGGCGGCGAACGGGCCGAAGAGGTTGCCGACCAGTTCGGGGACCATGTGGGCGATGGGGATCTCGCACTGCTGGATGTCCTCCATGAAGACCTTCTTCAGTTGCCCGGCCGGCGTGTCGACGACTCTGCCCAGGGGGACCCGGGTGAGCCTGTCCGCCAGGTCGCCGCGCAGCCGCTCCAGGATGCCGTAGGCAATGTGGTGGGATACCAGCGTGGAGGCGGTGAGCAGGACGGCCCGCAGCAGGTAGAAGCCCAGGGCCGCCAGGCACAGGACGAGGAGCCGCTCGGCGGTCAGGCTGCCGTCGATCAGGCCGGCCAGGACGCGGGCGCCCAGGCCGTAGGGGACGATCCCCGCGATCACGCCCAACGCCGCGAGGAGCGCCGAGAGCCTGAGCCCCCTCTTCTGCGCGGGGGAGCGGTCCAGCAGGCGTCCCAGCGCGGACTGCTGCCGTTGGCGCTTCGCGGACCGTCCCGACGATGCCGAGTCCCGCTTCGAGGAGGCGCGCTCGGAGGCTGCGGGCGTCGTAGGGGGATTCTGTTCGGCCGGCGCGCCGGCCCGTTCGGGGGTGGATCGCCGCCGGGATGTCGGGGATTGGGATTGCGTCATGATGCGGTCTCCTGTCGAGGTTCGGGAGAGGGGTTCTTCTTCGGCCACAGATCCAGGAGCGCGTTCCAGCCCGCCGTGTTGAAGCGGGCGAGGAGATCGGCCTGCTCCAGGGCCTCGTCGTGGTCGATGCGGCCGGAGGAGAGCCCTTCGAGCAGGTCGATGAAGGGCAGGGAGAACATGCGGAACGTGCTGGGCGCTATCCCGGGCGGCAGGCTGCCTTCCGCCAGCATGAGCGTGTAGGTGGACTCGAAGCGGTCCAGGAGCCTGTCCGTGAAGCCGGCGCGCGAGGACCCCTCGGCCTGGGCCATGAGGAGGTTCATCTCGGCGGAGTGCGCCGAGACGAACTCGAACAGTTCGACGGTCAGGCCGCGCTCCCTCTGCGTCGCCGTCTCGAAGCTGATGTCGTCCTTGGCGATGGAGACGTCCCGGCTTTCCAGATCCTCGTAGAACCGCCAGAAGGACTCCTCGATCGGGCCGGCGACCGCGTCGAACAGGCCGTCCTTCGAGGAGAAGTGGACGTAGATGCTGCCCACTGCGCAGTTCGCGGCCGAGGCGACCCTGCGCATGGACGCATTCCGGAAGCCGTAGGAGAAGAACTCTTCGCTGGCCGCGGTCAGCAGCGCTCGCCGGATGTCGGCGGGCGAGCCTTCGCCTTTGAATGAACGATGTTCAAGCACGTGAGTAAGGTACTCCTGACTGGGAGGCCGTGTAAAGGAGCGGAGGACGAAATCGGGCTTCGGTTGCGCCGGCGGAGGCTTGGGTCGCTCCGACGGGGCGGCTCGGAGGCGGCGGGAGGGCTCGCCGTTCGCGTCTGGAAGCCCATGGCCCGACGGCCGCCGCGCACCCGTCCCGGTGCGCTACACTGTCCTACACGGCCGTCGATCCGAGGAGCCCATGGACGTCTCTCTGTTCCTCCACTCCATGGCCGGTCTGTTCGCGATCATGAACCCCTTCGTCGCCCTGCCGATGTTCCTCGCGCTCACCGACGGGGCGGCCATCCGGGAGCAGCGGCGCGCCGCCCTTCGCGTCGTTCTGTACACCCTCGTCCTCACGGCGGTCGTCTTCGGATCGGGCACCGCCGTGCTTCGCTTCTTCGGGATCGGCATCACCGCGTTCCGCATCGCCGGAGGCATCGTGCTGCTCGTGATCGGCCTGTCGATGCTCAACGGCACCGGCTCGTCCGCCCACACCGGGACGAAGGGGGAGCAGGAGCACCTCTCCCAGACGCCCGACGTCGCCTTCTACCCGATGGCCTTCCCCGTCATCGCCGGGCCGGGGACCATCACCACGCTCGTCATCCTCACCGGACAGGCCAAGGGAGCCGCCGGCTACGCCTCCATCGCGGCGGCCCTCCTGGCGGTCTCGGCCGGGCTCGGGGTCGTCCTCTTCCTCGCGGGCAACATCGGGCACTACCTCTCGCAGACGCTCCGCTCGGTCATGACGCGGCTCATGGGCATGATCCTCGCGGCGATCGCGGTCCAGATGGTGATCGTCGGCTTGAAGGCCGCATTCCCGGTGCTCGCCGGGTCGTAAGAGCCCTACCGCCGGGCCGATCGGGGCGACGCACGCGGCACGGCCAACGCCTCGCGTGCGTGGCCGGGTCGGGGACTCCCCCTTCGCCGAGCGGAGGCGCGCCGCGCGTCGTCGGTTCGACGGCGGCCGGGTTTAGGACGCGAGGGAGGACGCCTGGGCGACTAAGAACACGACGTAGACGAGGGAGAGGACGCTCAGCACGATCCCGATGACTCCCAGCGCCGATCCGCGCTGGGAGTTCCTCGACGTCTGGCAGACGCCCCCGATCGAGCAGGCCAGGCCGATGATCCCGGTGATGCCGAACAGCGGCAGGAGCAGGGAGACGACTCCCACTACGGCGCCGACGACGCACAGTTCGTTCAACCCGGCGGGCTGCTGGTAGTAGACGACGCCCGGCCGCGGGTACGCCCGGATCGGCGGCCGACCGGAGGAGTACGGGTGCGTCGGCGAGCCGCCTGTGCCCGGGCCGGACCTCGCACGGTTGCCGCATGAAGGGCAGAAAGCGGCGTCTTCGGGCAATGCCGAATCGCATCGAGGACAGTTCACGGGAGTCTCCATCGTCGCTGGAACGAACGTGGCGTCAACCGCCGATTCGATCCTAGGGACATTGTAGGCGCCTCGCAAGGGACAAAACGATCTTCCGCCGAAGTTCCGCCGGAGCGAATGGGGACGAAGCGAACGGAGAGGGGAGGGCGGGAGCCCGGGCGGGGGCGGCTTGAGGTGAAGCGCGCTCCAAGGTGTAGCGTCGCGATCGTGATGGACATGGACGACGCGATGGGCATGGTCGACCCGGACGCGGCCGGGCTGCCGGGGCGCGACCTGACGATCGGAGAGGTCTCGGCCGTCGCCGGCGTCTCCGTCGACGCGCTGCGGTACTACGAGCGGACCGGGCTCATGCGCGACCCCGTTCCCCGCGACGAGTCGGGACGCCGCTCCTACGGGATCCGGGACCTGCGCTGGGTCGTCTTCATCACCAGGCTGCGGTGCTCGGGCATGCCCATCGGAATGATCCGCAGATACGCCGAGCTCGCCCGAAGGGGCGAGGAAACCGCGCTGGACCGGCTCACCCTCCTGCAGGAGCACCGCCGCAACGTGCGGGCGCAGCTGGACGAGCTGGCGCGGGCCATGGACGTCATCGATCACAAGATCTCGCTATACCGAGGGATGGGAGACACCTTCATGCTGGAGAAGACGACACTGGGCGCGACGGGCATCGACGTCGGCGTCATCGGACTGGGCTGCATGGGCATGTCCGCGTTCTACACCGGCGCCGGACAGGACGACGCCGAAGCCGTCCGGACGATCCGCCGCGCCGTCGAGCTCGGCTGCACGCTCATCGACACGGCCGAGGTCTACGGCCCCTACGCCAACGAAGAGCTCGTCGGGCGCGCGCTGAAGGGGATCCGCGACGAGGCGGTGCTCGCCACGAAGTTCGGTGTGCTCAGCCACCTCGAGGGCGGCGTCCGCCGCTACGACGGGCGCCCCGAGAACGTCCGACTCGCCGTCGAGGGATCCCTCCGGCGCCTGGACACGGACCGCATCGACCTGTACTACCAGCACCGCCCCGATCCGTCGACCCCCGTCGAGGAGACCGCCGGAGCGCTCGCGGAGCTGGTGGAAGAGGGGAAGATCCTCGCCTACGGCCTGTCCGAGGCCGACCCTGAGACGATCCGGCGCGCCCACGCCGTCCACCCGGTCGCCGCCGTGCAGACCGAGTACTCGCTGTGGACGCGCGACGTCGAGGAGGAGGTCCTGCCCACCCTGCGCGAACTCGGCATCGCCCTCGTCCCGTATTCGCCGCTCGGGCGCGGCTTCCTCACCGGGCGCATCCGCGACGTCGGCTCCCTCGACCGGACCGACTTCCGCCGCTCCAACCCGCGGTTCACGGGCGAGGCGCTCGAGGCGAACCTGCGCATCGTCGACCGGGTCGAGGAGATCGCCGCCGAGGCGGGCGCCGCGCCGGCCCAGGTCGCCCTCGCATGGCTCCGCGCCAAGGGAGGGGAGGGGCGCGACGTCGTCCCCATCCCCGGCACGCGCAAGATCGCCAGGCTCGAGGAGAACCTCACGAGCGCCTCCGTGGCGCTGACCGGGGAGCAGATCGCCGCCCTCGACGCCCTGCCCCGCCCCAGCGGCGACCGCTACCAGGACATGAAGCACCTGACCGGCATCGGCCCCGTCCGGGACGCGGACTGACACGCCGGCCGGGCGGCGAGCGGGCTGGGCCGCCCGCCGGGTGCATGACGGGCGCGACCGGCACTGGTACCATACCTATGTTCCGCATGCCCGCGGGGGTGTGCACAGCCGAAGGAGAATCGCCATGAGCCGACGTGGACGCAAGCGTCGCTCTCGCGCTGGGAAGCCCGCCAACCACGGCAAGCGCCCCAACGCCTGAGGGCCGCAGGCCCGGATCGGAAGGTCCGGGCCTGTCTCGCACGGCCGGCTCGCGATCGTTTCGCGCGGTCGGCGTTCGATTGCATCGCCGTCGGCGTCCCGCGAGTGCGGGCGGTCAGGACGCGCCGACCGGTGGGACGCCCAGCCATTCGTTCCAGCCGTTGTGCAGGACCAGCCAGGCGATGAGCCCGTACCCGGCCTGTCGCGGCTCGTAGCCTCCTGAAACCGACATGTCCGTGTTCCACTGTTCGTGGTCGACCAGGGGCGTGAAGGTGTCCACATAGGGCAGGTCCCGCCGTGCGCACACGTCGGCGAAGGCGCGCGTCAGGTCCTCCTGGATCTTGCGGGGGACGTCGCGCCGGGGCGGAGGCCCGACGACGAAGCTGCGCAGCCGCAGCCGCAGGGCGGCGTCGAGCGTGTTGGCCAGGTGCAGGCGAGCCCGGGCCAGGGTCTGACCCGAGTCCAGGTCGTGCGATCCGAGTCCCAGGACGAGCCGGTTGTCTTCTTCGGGGTGGATCCGCCGGCCCACCTCCTCGGCCCACCGCTTGGCCAGGGAGTCGGTGTTCTCGCCGGGGATGGCGAGGGTGAGCGGCATGAGCGGAGGCTCGTTCGACGTGCGCGCCAGCACGCGTCCGGTCCATCCGAGGGCGCGGGCGTCGCCGTAGCCCGCGACGAGTTCGTCGCCGACGAAGAAGATATTCACCACGTGCTACCTTCCTTTCGGCCGAGCCCGCTTCCCCCGGCGGCCGATCCGCCGGCCGCCCCCGGCGGCGAGGGGGGCGAAGCCACCGGTACCGTCGCCTCTCCTTGTGTCCACCCTAGCGAATCACCGCTGAAAAGCTCGTTCCATGAGCCGCGCGTTTTCCGCCGCGTGCGCTTTCGTCAGGCCTGCCGACGGCGAGGCCGACTCCGGCCGCGCGACCAGGCGCGGCGCGATCCCGAGTTCCGGGAAGAGCGTGGCCGCCAGGAAACGCCAGGCTCCCATGTTCTCCGGCTCGTCCTGCACCCAGACGACCTCGGCCCCCGGATACCGGGCGAGCTCCCGGCCGAGCTCCTCGCAGGCCAGGGGGTAGATCTGCTCCAGGCGGAGGATCGCCGTTCGCCGGTCGCCGCGCCGGGCGCGCTCGTCGAGCAGGTCGTAGGCGATGCGCCCCGAGCACAGCAGGACCCGGTCGGGGCGGGCCGGATCCCCGCCGGCTTCGAGCGCGGCGTCGCCGACGACCGGGCGGAAGGCGCCCGCCGTGAAGTCCTCTATCGCCGAGGTCACGCCCTTACGGCGCAGAAGCTGCTTGGGGGAGAACACGATCAGCGGGCGGCGCGGGCGGCCGTAGGCCTGGGTGCGCAGCAGGTGGAAGTGGTTGGCGGGGGTCGACGGCTGGCAGACCCACATGTTGCCCTGCGCGCACAGCTGGAGGTAGCGCTCCATGCGGCCCGACGAGTGGTCCGGTCCCTGTCCTTCGTACCCGTGAGGCAGGAGCATGACGAGCGAGGACCGCTGCCCCCACTTCTGCGTCGCCGAGGAGACGAACTCGTCGACCACCGTCTGCGCGCCGTTGGCGAAGTCGCCGAACTGCGCCTCCCAGACGACCAGGGCGTCGGGCCTCTCCACCGAATAGCCGTACTCGAAGGCCAGGACGCCGTACTCGGACAGCGGCGAGTCGTAGATCCACAGCCTCGCCTGGTCGGCGGTCAGGCTGTCGAGCGGAGTCCACTCCTCCCCGGTCTCGCGGTCGTGGGCCACGGCGTGCCGCTGGACGAAGGTGCCGCGCCGCACGTCCTGCCCGGACATGCGCACCGGTACGCCTTCGATCAGCAGCGAGCCGAAGGCCAGGAGCTCGCCCATGCCCCAGTCGACTCCGCCGTCGTGCGTCATCTTCGCGCGACGCTCGAAGAGCCGGGCGACCTTGGGATGGGGCGTGAACCCGTCGGGGATCTGGAGGTGGGCGTCGCCGATGCGGCGGATGATGGCGGCGGTCGTGCTGCTCGTCCAGCCGATCATCGTGCCCGCGTCGGGCTGCTGGGCCGCCGGCAGCTCCAGGCCCGCGATGGCGTCGAGGTCTCCGCCGTCGGCGGCGGCCTCGGCGTCTTTGACGTCCTGGAAGGCCCGGTCGAGGGTCGCGTGGTAGTCGCGCTCGAAGGCCTCCGCCTGCTCGGCCGTCATCTCGCCGCGTCCCAGGAGGGCCTCTTTGTAGAGCTGGCGGGTCGTGCGCTTGGAGTCGATGAGCGAGTACATGACGGGCTGGGTCATCGACGGGTCGTCGCCTTCGTTGTGGCCGCGGCGGCGGTAGCAGATCACGTCGACGACGGCGTCCTTGTGGAAGGCCTGGCGGTACTCGTAGGCCAGGCTCGCCGCGCGCACCACGGCCTCGGGGTCGTCGCCGTTGACGTGGAAGATCGGCACCTGGAGGCCTTTGGCGACGTCCGTCGAGTAGTTCGAGGAGCGGCCGGAGTTCGGGGTCGTCGTGAAGCCGATCTGGTTGTTGACGACGATGTGGATCGTGCCGCCCGTCCTGTAGCCGCGCAGCTGGGAGAGGTTGAGGACCTCGACGACCACGCCCTGGCCGGCGAAGGCGGCGTCCCCGTGGATGAGGATCGGGAGCACGGAGCGGCCGTCGTCGTCTTGTCCCTGGAGGTCCTGCCGGGCGCGGACGATGCCTTCGAGCACGCCGTCGGCGGCCTCCAGGTGGGAGGGGTTGGCCGCCAGGTAGACACCCGTCGTCTCGCCGGCGGGCGAGGTGTAGACGCCCTCCGTCCCCAGGTGGTATTTGACGTCTCCGGAGCCGTGGACGCCCCGCGGATCGACCAGCCCGTCGAACTCGGTGAAGATCTGCCGGTAGGACTTGCCGGCGATGTTCGTCAGGACGTTCAGCCGGCCGCGATGCGACATGGCGATGGCCACCGAGTCGAGGCCGTCGCGCGCGGCTCCCGCCAGGATCGCGTCGAGGGCGGGGATCAGGGACTCACCGCCCTCCAGGGAGAACCTCTTCTGCCCCACGTACTTCGTATGGAGGAAGGTCTCGAAGGCTTCGGCCTGGTTGAGCTTCCGGAGGATCTGGTGGCGTTCGGCGTCGGTGAGCCTGGCCCGCGGCCGCTCGAGGCGCTCCTGGAACCAGCGCCGCTGGGCCGGGTCGGTGATGTGCATGTACTCGAATCCGATGGACGAGCAGTAGGTGCTGCGGAGCTGGGAGAGCACCTCGCGCAGCGTCATCTCGCTGCCCGGCATGAAGTCCCCGGCGGGGAAGCGCCGGTCGAGGTCCCACGACGTCAGGCCGTAGCTCGACAGGGACAGGTCCGGGTGGCGGCTGGGCCGGAAGGCGATGGGGTCCAGGTCGGCGATGAGATGCCCGCGCGAACGGTAGGAGTGGATGAGGCTCGCCACCCGCGCGGGCTTGCCGAGCTGGTTGGACGGGTTGTATTCGACGTCGCGCTCCCAGGCGTACGGCTCGGTCGGCACGTGGAGGGACCGGAAGACCCGGTCGTAGAAGCCGTCCAGGCCCGTCAGCTTGGTCTCCAGCAGGCGCAGGAACTCGCCCGACGTCGCTCCCTGGATGATGCGGTGGTCGTACGTGGAGGTCAGGGTGAGGACCTTGGAGACCCCCATGCGCGCCAGCGCGAAGTCCGAGGTCCCGGCGAACCCGGCCGGATAGGCCATCGAGCCGACGCCGATGATCGCGCCCTGGCCCGTCATGAGGCGCGGCACCGACTGGGTGGTGCCGATCCCTCCGGGGTTCGTCAGGGACACCGTCGTCCCCTGGAAGTCCTCGACGCCGAGGCTGCCCTCCCGGCCCCTGCGGACGAGGTCCTCGTAGGCGGTGAGGAACTCGCGGAAGGTCATGAGCTCGGCGTCCTTGACCGAGGGGACGACGAGCGTGCGCGAGCCGTCGGGACGGTGGGCGTCGATGGCCAGGCCGAAGTTGACGTGCTCGGGCCGGTGGACGGCGGGCCTGCCGTCCTGCAGCGTGTAGGAGCTGTTCATGTCCGGCATCTGGACGAGCGCCTCGACCACGGCGTAGGCGATCAGGTGGGTGAAGCTCACCTTGCCGCCCCGCGTCGTCCTCAGGCGATCGTTGACGAGGGCGCGGTTGTCGAACATCGTCTTGACGGGGACCTGTCGGAAGGACGTCGCCGTCGGGATGGACAGCGAGGCGTCCATGTTCGCCGCGACCGACTTGGCGGTGCCCCTCATGCGGGTCGTCTCGCCCGAGGCGAGCGGGTCTGTGCTCGCGGCGAGGCTGAAGCGCTCGGCGTAGGGGGTCAGGGCCGGGCGCGCGGCCGCCAGGGGCGCAGGCGGCAGATCCGAGCGCGTGGAGACCGCCTCATCCGTGTCCTGGCGCGAATCCGACGTGGCGCGGATCTCGATCTGCGCGCGAGCCGTCTGAGGGTCGGATCGCCTGTGCGCCTCCGGCCCGCCGGAGTCCATCGGCGGGCGCCCCTCCGCCTTCCACCGCCGGAAGAGCTCGCCCCACTGCGGGGGGACCCCCGAGGGATCGTCGAGGAATGCGATATAGAGGTCCTCGATGAAACCTTGATTCGGCCCGAAGTCACTGTGCGTCTGCGATGACACTGTCCGCCTCGTCTGATAGTGGGAATCCGACGAGTCAAGGCTACGAGACTTTCGGCGGCGTTTCACACACGCCGCGACCATGTCGGAGGATTCCGCCCGTATCGAGGGGATCGCGGGCCCTCCCGCCGAGGCTCCGGCGGGTCTCAGGGGCCGGCCGAAGGGGCCGTGACCGAATTCGCTAACCCGCGCAAAGCGCGGAATTCCGCAGATGGGGACGGTTTACCGAGGCGAATGCGCTGAACCGTGTGGCCGGCCTGTGATCGTTCCGTTATCATTTCATGACAGCGGCGGCGATTGGCTGCCTGACACACATGAGGCGAAAACAAAGGACGATGAGTGGGTAAACATACGGCAGACAGCGGGGCTTGGGAAGAAGCCCAGCCGTTGCGCGCCCGTTCTCGCCGAGGCGAGCTTCGGGCAGGCGAATCGAATCCCGTCGAGCATCCTCCGGCTCGTCGGCGTGCGTACGGCGAGCGCGAAGGGGGAGAGACCCCGCCGCCCCGCGCAGGCGCTCCGTCCGAGCAACGGGAGGGAGCGGCTCCACCTCGCCGTTCCCACCGTTTCGAACAGACCGCCAGCGCCCCCGGCAAGGCCGACGCCGCCTCCCCCTCACCGAAGCATCCGTCCCGTCGGCGCCAGACTCAACTCTCCTCATCCCAGGAAACCGCCCAGCTTCAGGAGAGGCCGGCACCTGGGGCGTACACGCCCGCTTCCGCCCCGGCGGGTCAGGAACCCCCGGCCACGCGCCGTTCGCGGCGTCTCCAAGCCGCCGTCGACAACAGGATCCAGGCCGGCCAGCCGCATCGGAACGCCGGGAACCCGGCCGGCGGCGAAGGCGCCGAAGGGGATCAGACCCCCCGCCGTTCGCGCAGGGGCGCGGCGTATCCGCAGGCCCAGCAGCAGGCGGCTCCTCACGACGTCGGCCGCGACTACGCCGCGATGGCGCGCCGGGCTAGACGCACGCCGCCTCCCCGCCCGGAGCAGGTGGGCGACGACCCCAACGCCACGTTGGTGTTCGACGCCGTCGAGGATTCCGACGATTCGGGGGATGAGACGCCGGACTCGGCCGGGCAACGCGATTCGAACGGACGGGACCCGTCGGGCGGCGGCGAGACGGAGGCGGATGCCCGCGGGCACTCTCCGGCCAGGCGGGTCAGAAGCACCGATCGCCAGTTCACCGACGTCATGGTCGACACCGAGATCGCGGAGGTCATCTCCGAGGGAGCGGCGCTCTCCCGCGTCGAGCGCAGGAGGCGCATGGCCCTCCATACGCCCGAGAGGCCGATCCTCTCGGAGCAGGGCGCAAGTTTCGGCTCCCGCAAGTGGATGATGCAGGGCGTGGCCGCCGGCGCGATCACGCTCATCGCCGTCGGCGTGCCGATCCTCGGGAACTCGGGCGGGACGACGGCCAACGCGAGCCAGAACCTCACCGGCTCCTACGTCGGGGCCAACGCACGGCAGGCCAACGGCACCACACCCTCGGCACTCACCGGCGACCCCTCGGCGCAGGCGCGGTCCGCCGAGCAGGCCATCTCCTCCGAGGCGGAGAAGAACCCCTCGGGTTCTCTGTGCTCGGCCGAAGGCGCCCAGGGCGTGCGCGCCGCCCACGTCAAGGACACCTCCAACACGGTGGTCTCGCCTCTTCCGGAGGGGGTGTACCGGCTCACGTCGCCCTTCGGGTACCGAGTCGACCCGATCTCCGGCGGCTATTCGGAGCACGCGGGCCAGGATTACGCTGCCCCGATGGGCACGCCGATCCACGCTGTGGCCGAAGGCGTCGTCACCCACGCCGGCCCGGGAATCCAGGGGCGGTCGAACAACCTCATCATCATCCAGCACAAGATCAACGGCGAGACGTTCTACACGTGGTACATCCACATGTACGACAACGGCGTGCTCGTCAAGAAAGGCGACAAGGTCAAGGCGGGGCAGACGATCGGCTTGGTCGGCTCCAACGGGAATTCGACCGGCCCGCACCTGCATCTCGAGGTCCACTCCGCGGCCGACAAGCTCATGGATCCCGTCGCCTTCCTGAAGAGCCACGGAGCGCAGGACCCCACTAAGCTGTGCAACTGATGCCGCGCCTGTACTCCGTCGGAGAGCCCGTCATCCTCGCCCACCGCGGCGGAGCCGTCGACTACGCCGAGAACTCGCCCGAGGCCTTCGCCGCGATGCGCGATCTCGGCTTCCGGTACATCGAGACGGACGCGCGCGCCACGTCCGACGGCGTGGCCGTCCTCTGCCACGACGAGACCCTGGACAGGACCACCGACTCGAAGGGGCCGATCTCCGGCCGCACGTGGCGCGAACTGCAACAGGTCCGCGGCAAGGACGGGAACGGCATCCTGCGCGTGGACGAGGCGCTCAAGGCCTACCCCGACGTCGTGTTCAACATCGACGCGAAGAGCGACCGGGTGGTCGTCCCGCTGGCCCGCGCCATCCGCGTCGGCGATGCGAGAGACCGCGTGTGCGTCGCCAGCTTCTCCGAGCGGCGTCTGCGCAGGCTGCGCGGCTTCCTGCCCGGGGTCGCCAGTTCCCTCGGGGCGGGCTCGGTCGCCAGGATCGCCGCCGCCGCGCGGACGTTCGGCCCGGTCAGGAGCCGCCTGCTCGCTTCGGTTCCGGGGCCCGGCGACGGAGTGCAAGTCGCCCAGGTCCCCTTGAGGGCGCGCGGTGTGCCGGTGCTCACCCAGGGCTTCCTCAAGGCCGCCCACTCCCGGGGCATCGCCGTGCACGTGTGGACGATCGACGACGTCGCCGCGGCGACCCGCCTCCTGGACATGGGAGTCGACGGGATCGTCACCGACGTGCCCGAGCTCATGCGCGACGCCTTGCGCGACCTCGGATACGAGCTGGCGAGCTAGCCGGACGGAACGAGCTAGCCGGGAGGGGCCAGACAGCCGCCGGGCGGAGGGAGGGCGGTGTCATGCAGCCGGCGCCCGGGACCGCTCGGCCGGCCATTCCCCCTTCTCCGAAAATTCATCGGTCGCCGAGTCTTTCATTGCCGTTCCTCAGGGGGAGCGGGCCGCCGTCGTGAACCATACCACGACGACCCCGATGGGGTTCGTGCGAGAACCTCTTCAGATATATCCGAAGAATCTGTCCCTCCACGTGGACGGCCAGTCGTGATCGCCGTCGTATGGGTCGTCCAACGGATCCTCGCTGATATGAATGTAGCCGAGACGTCCGAGGGCGTCCTCGATGCGGGTCCTGTCGGAGGCCGCCATCGACTCCGCCGTTTCCGCATCGCTCCACGCCGCGGGATTCTCGAGTGCGACGATGGTCATTCTCCCGAAGTTGCTGATGGACACCACGATGCGGGCCGGGCTGTCGAGGACGGTCTCCGGGATCTCGATCCGGCCCAGCTCGGCGGTGTCCTGCATGCGGTCGTCATGCTTGCAGGAGCAGGAGAACTCCTCGTCGATGGCCTCGGCGAGGAGTTTGAAGCGCTTGTGCTCGGTGCGGTGACGGAAGTCCGCGGGCACCTCCGCATACCGCGGATCCGGATCGTCGAGGCTGCGGAGAAGCCTCAGGGTTTCCGAGGCGGACAGCATGACGGACGGCTCGCCCGTCGACACATCGATGCGCGGGTCCCAGCGGTTCCGACTGCGCTCGATGATCCTGCGGACGGCGTGACCGATCCGCTCGCGCCAACGTCGCAGGAAGAATGTCATATCGGTGAGTCTTTCTCGTGAATGCCAATGGGGCGCGGGGGAACAGATGGACAATGACACCAGGGGCCTCGACCGGCCCGCGTCCGTCTGGTCTCCACCTCCGAGAACGTCGACCAGACCCCCGACGGCATCATGAGCTCCATCGCCGAGGTTCTACAGCCGGAACCTGGCCAACGAGGTCATCGAGGGCATGAGCGAGAAGGCCAGGAACGGCGGCGCCAACGTCAAAGCGCCCCTGGGCTGCCGCAACGTTCGCGCCCGTGACGCCCAGGGCCACGAGATCCGCACCGTCGGGCTCGATCCCGAACGCGCACCGCTCATGAGACTGGCCTTCACCGAGTACTCCACCGGCAACTGGACGGTCTGCGCTCTGGCCAAGCACCTGACCGGCCTGACAACGTCGCCGACGCCGAACAAACCGGCTACGACCGTCCTCCACGGGGCGCTTGCAAAACCTGCTGCGTCACCCCTGCTACAAGGGCGTCGTCACCGGGCGTGGAGCACCCCAGACAGGATTCGAACCTGCGACCTTTTGCTCCGGAGGCAAACGCTCTATCCACTGAGCTACTGGGGCTCGTCGGATAACTGTAGCAGCTTTGGGGCGCTCCGGTCGCCGGGCGTGCGCGCCGCGCGTGCGGATCCTGTGTGCCCCCACGTGTAGCCGCCGGCGTAGAGGCGTCCGCGTCGCGTGCGGATCCGGTCCGTGCCACGTTATCGAGGTGCCGTCCGAATATGCGTCCGCCGCCTGCGGATTCGGCTCGTCGACGCGGCGGGAGCGGGTACCGGCGGACCGTCAGGGCACAGGCGGGCCGGCCGCGGGGCATGGGCATGGACCGAATACGGACCGGATGCCGAACCGCGTAGGATGAGGTGTGTGACTCCTGAAGAACTCAGTCGGCTGATCGCCGCAGTACTCGCCGAGGCCGTCGCGGACGGCTCGTTGACCGTTGAGGGGGAGCTCCCGGTGGTGCGCGTGGAGCGTCCGCGTTCCCGGGAGCATGGTGATTGGGCGACGAACGTCGCCATGCAGTTGGCCAAGCGAGCGGGGGTCGGGCCGCGCGATCTGGCCGGGATGCTGGCGGCTCGCCTGGCCGGGCATGAAGCGATCGCCTCCGCCGAGGCGGCGGGCCCGGGGTTCGTCAACGTCCGTCTGTCGGCCGCCGCTGCGGGGGAACTGGCGCGTACGATCGTGCAGGCCGGCCCGGATTACGGGCGCAGCGCCGTCCAGGCGGGCAGCGTGGTGAATCTGGAGTACGTCTCGGCCAATCCGACCGGGCCGCTGCACATCGGGCATGCCCGGTGGGCCGCCGTCGGCGACGCTCTGGCTCGGATCCTGGCCTTCACGGGCGCCGAGGTGGTGCGCGAGTACTACTTCAACGATCACGGCAATCAGATCGACCACTTCGCCGATTCCCTTCTGGCCAGCGCGGTGGGCCGTGAGATCCCGGCCGACGGCTACGGCGGCCAGTACATCGAGGACATTTCGCGGGCGGTGATCGACCAGTGCGTTCAGGCGGGCGAGCCGGATCCGCGCGCACTGCCCCAGGCCCAGGCTCGGGAGGTCTTCCGCTCGCGCGGCGTAGAGCTGATGTTCGAGGAGATCAAGGCCTCGCTGCACGAGTTCCGCTCCGATTTCGACGTGTTCTTCCACGAGCAGTCCTTGCACGAGTCGGGGGCCGTGGCCCGGGCCATCGAGCGGTTGCGCGAGCGCGGCGTGATCTTCGACCGGGAGGGCGCGGTGTGGCTGCGCTCGACGGATTTCGGGGACGACAAGGACCGGGTCATCATCAAGTCCGACGGTCAGGCCGCCTATTTCGCGGCCGACCTGGCCTACTATCTGGACAAGCGCGCCCGCGGGGCCGACCGGTGCGTGCACATGCTGGGGGCCGACCATCACGGATACATCGGGCGCATGTACGCAATGGCGCGTGCTTTCGGCGACACGGCCGGCCCGGGGCGGAACATGGACATCCTCATCGGCCAGTTGGTCAACCTCGTGCGCGGCGGCGAGCCGGTGCGCATGTCCAAGCGGGCCGGGAACGTGGTCACGATGGAGGACCTGGTCGAGATGGTCGGGGTGGACGCCGCCCGGTATTCGCTCGTGAGGGCCTCTGTGGACACCACCCTCGAGCTCGATTTGGACGTGGTGGCCTCGCGCACCGCAGACAACCCGGTCTTCTACGTCCAGTACGCCCACGCGCGGACGTGCTCGGTGGCGGCCAACGCGGCCGAGCACGGCGTGCGCCGCCAGGACGGCTTCGCCCCCGAGACCCTTACGGCGCCCGACTGCGATCTGCTCGGGGTGCTGGCCGGCTTCCCGGACGCGATCTGCACGGCCGCAGAGCTGCGCGAGCCCCATCGCGTGGCCCGCTACCTGGAGGAGCTGGCCGGGGCCTACCACGCCTGGTACGCCAAGACCCGCGTCACCCCGCGCGCCGGCCAGGACGTCACCGCCCTGCACCGCACCCGGCTGTGGATCAACGACGCCGCGCGCCAGGTCCTGGCCAACGGCCTAAACCTACTCGGCGTGCAAGCACCCCAACGGATGTAGCAGCACCGAGAGCACCGGCGAGCTCGGCGCCGCCGGCCCCTCGCCGGGCTCGCGTCTGCCCGGCCCCACTCCCGATCCCCGTCCACCACCGCTTCGCGGCCCCGTCATGTGCGAAAGGAACATCCATGATCAACCGCCTCGACATCCTTGCGGCTCCCGAACCCGACGGCGCGACGTCGGGCGTGTGGCCGACCACGCTCAGACGCCTCGACTCCGGTGAGTTCTCGGTGGGCGGGGTGCCTGTCGGCGAGCTCGTCGCCGAGTTCGGCACGCCCCTGTACGTGCTGGACGAGGCCGAGTTCGCCCGGCGCGCACGCGTCTGGAAGGCGGCGATGGGGGAGGCTTTCGCCGACCTGGCCGAGACCGACGTCTACTACGCGGGCAAGGCGTTCCTGTGCATCGCCGTGGCGCGCACCGCCGCGATGGAGGGGCTGGGAGTCGACACGTGCACGGAGGGCGAGCTGGCGACGGCGCTGGCGGCAGGCGTCCCCGGGTCCCGCATCGGGCTGCACGGCAACAACAAGTCGCGCGCGGAGATCAGCCTGGCCCTGGACCACGGGATCGGCCACCTGGTCGTCGACTCCCTGCCCGAGCTCGCCCTGGTCGATTCGATCGCGGCCGAACGCGGCGTCGTCGCCGACGTCATGCTGCGCGTGACGACCGGCGTCCACGCGGGCGGGCACGAGCACATCGCCACCGCCCACGAAGACCAGAAATTCGGCCTGTCGATCGCCGACGGGGCCGCCCGCCGCGCCGTCGAACGGGCCGTCGGAGCCGAGCACGTGCGCCTGACGGGCCTGCATTCGCACATCGGTTCGCAGATCCTGGCGGTCGCCGGCTTCCGGGCCGCCGCGGAGGCGGTCCTACGGCTGCGGGCCGAGGCTGTGCGCGAGCTGGGGATCGAGATCCCCGAAGTCGACTTCGGCGGGGGGTACGGGGTGCGCTACACGGTGCTCGACTCCATTCCGCCGTCGCCCGCGGAGTTCGCGTCGATTCTGGCGGAGGCGGCGGCCGCCAACGTCGAGGAGACGGGCGTGCCGGCTCCCCGCGTCTCCATCGAGCCCGGCCGATCGATCGTCGGCCCGGCCGGGATGACCCTCTACACGGTCGGGACGATCAAGACCGTCGAGGCCGAGGACGGCCCGCGCCGCTACGTCTCCGTGGACGGCGGCATGAGCGACAATCCGCGGCCCATACTGTACGGGGCAGACTACACGGCCGCCTTGGCGTCGCGTGCGCCGTCGGAGGGCGTGCGCACCCGGATCGTCGGCAAGCACTGCGAGAGCGGCGACATCGTGGTGCGCTCCGTCAGCCTGCCGGCCGACCTCGCCGCGGGCGACATCCTCGCCGTCCCCGCGACCGGCGCCTACGGCCGCTCCATGGCCAGCAACTACAACCACGTGCCGCGCCCCGGCGTGGTGGCCGTGCGCGACGGAAGGGCCCGCTGGATCGTCAGGCGCGAGACCGTGGCCGACATCCTCGCCCTCGACGCCGGATACGGGAAGTAGCAGGCGGGGTCGGGTCCGGCGCGCCGCGGGGACGGCGGGGCCGGTCAACCACGCACTTGCATACGGGCATCGCGCGGTGTGTGCTTACTTCCGTAGCTCCCCGCCGTTCGCAAGGACTGGCGGGGTTTGCTCTGCTCGCCCCTGTGCGGTCGGCCTCCCCTGCGCGGCGGGCGTCTTCGCGCCCCGGCTATCGCGCCGACGACCAGCGTGCGAAGGAGCGCAGGACCGGCTCTAGCTCGGCCAGGGGGACCTGCCCGGGAGCCGACGCCTCGCCGACGGCGGCGAAGGTCGCGCACGAGCCGAACTGCCCGGCCGCCGCCCGCGAGATCACCCCGAGCGGTCCCATCGAGACGGCGATGATCGGCGCGTCGAGCGTTCGGGACGCTTCGGACGAGGCCGCGAGCAAGGTCAGGACGTCCTCCATGCGCTTCGGCATGCAGGCGATCTTCGCGACGTCGGCGCCCGAGCCGGCCATGGCGGCCAGACGGGCGAGGATCCTCTCGCGCGGGGGAGTGGCCCCGAAATCGTGGTACGAGGCGACGACGGCGACTCCGGCCGCGTGCGCGGCCTCGGCCACGCGGGCGGTTAGGCCGGGGGCGCGGAAGTGCTCGACGTCCACCGCCTGCACGCCGCCGCCGCGGACGAGCGCGTCGAGGAGGGCCTCGTATTCTGCCGGCGAGATGGCGCTGGCCCCGCCTTCGGACGCCGTCCGGAAGGTGGCCAGGAGGGGGCGGCCCGCCGCGGCGGTCAGGTGAGAGGCCGCCTCGAGAATGGAGTCGACGCCTCCGGAACTCGGCGCGCCGCGGGGCGCGTCGCCGGGGGGCGCGGCCCGGAAGCCGGCGAAATGGTCGATCCGCCATTCGACGATGTCGCATTCGGCCGCGGCCGCGGCCGCGCATTCGGCCAGGAGCGCCTCCAGGCTCGAAGCCGTCAGCGGCACGATCGTCTTGGGGATCCCCTCGCCGAGGACGACCCTTCCGGGCACGCCGCCGAGCGTCACCGTGCGCATGAGGCCTCCCTCGTCCCGTCCGTTCGCGATCCCCCGTCGATCGCCGGCGAGGCGGCGGGCGCAGGCTCTCCTCACCCGCTTCCGCCGCGCCGCCCGCGGGTCAAGTCTAGCGTCGCGCCCCGATCCGGCGCTCCCGGAACCGGCCGGCGCGCGTGGACCGGTACTGACGCGGGGCGTCCGGCCGGGTAAGCTACTCCCAGCGAAAGGAGAATGCGTGAAAGACGTGAGGATCGGCCTGCTCGGGTGCGGGACCGTGGGCACTCAAGTGGCTCGCCTGCTCGAAGAGCAGTCGCAGGACTTGGCCGCGCGATCGGGCGCCAGGCTCAAGGTCGTCGCAATAGCCGTACGGGACCTGGAGGCGCCGAGGGACCCGGCGATCGACCGCGGCCTCCTGACCGACGACCCGCACCGCGTCATCTCGCAGGCCGACATCGTCATCGAGCTGATCGGCGGCGTCGAACCCGCGCGAAGCCTCATCCTCGAAGCGTTCCGAACGGGCGCCTCCGTGGTCACCGGCAACAAGGCGCTCCTCGCCGCCCACGGGCCGGAACTGTACCAGGCTGCGGCCGCCGCCGGCGTCGACCTGTACTACGAGGCCGCCGTCGCCGGCGCGGTCCCGGTCGTCTACGGGCTGCGCGAATCCCTGGCCGGCGACCGCATCATGGCCGTCCTCGGCATCGTCAACGGCACCACCAATTACATCCTCGACGAGATGACCACCAAGGGCATGGACTTCGGCGAAGCCCTCGCCAAGGCCCAGGAGCTCGGGTACGCGGAGGCCGATCCGTCCGCCGACGTCGACGGCCTGGACGCCGCCGCCAAGTGCGCGATCCTCGCCTCCCTCGCCTTCCACACGCGGGTGGCCCTCGACGACGTCCACGTCCACGGCATCCGCCACATCACCGCGGACGATGTCGCCACCGCCGCTCGGTCGGGCTGCGTCGTCAAGCTCATCGCCTCGGCCAAGCGCCGTCCGGACGGCATCGAGCTGCACGTGGGCCCCACCCTCGTGCCCGCCACGCATCCGCTGGCTTCGGTGCACGGGCCGTTCAACGCCATCGTCATCGAGGCGGAGGCGGCCGACCGGCTCATGTTCTACGGCCGCGGCGCCGGCGGGGCGCCGACCGCTTCGGCGGTTCTCTCCGACGTCGTCGCCGCGGCGTCGCATCGGGTGGACGGCGGGCACGCCCCCCGGGAGCTCGTGTACGCCGACCTGCGCGTGCTCGCCCCGCAGGAGGGGCGCTCCCGGTTCCAGGTGGAGTTCACCGTGCTCGACGAAGTCGGCGTCCTGACCAGGGTGACGAGCGCCTTCGCGTCCCACGGCGTGTCGATCCGCTCGGTCGTGCAGGGCGTCGGCGAGGGCGGACTCGCCCGCCTGACCGCCACGACCCACGAGGCCTGCCAGGCCGACCTCGAGGCCACCCTCGCAGAGCTCTCCTCCGCGCCCTTCGTCGCGGAGGTCCATCACGTCAATCGAGTGGAGGAGTCCTGATGGCGCACCAGTGGCGCGGTCTGATCGCCGAATACCCCGATCGCCTCCCCTTCGGCGAGGGAGATCCGGTCGTCACCCTCCGCGAAGGGGGGACGCCCCTCGTGCACGCCCCGGCGCTCGACGCGCGGACCGGCGCGACGGTCTACGTCAAAGTCGAAGGGGCGAACCCCACGGGCTCCTTCAAAGACCGGGGGATGACCACGGCCGTCTCCCGCGTCCTGCAAACCGGCGTCAAGGTCGTGGCATGCGCCTCGACGGGCAACACGTCGGCCTCGGCGGCGGCCTATGCCGTGGCCGCCGGGCTGCAGTCGGCCGTCGTCCTGCCCGCGGGCAAGATCGCGGCGGGGAAGCTGGCGCAGGCGATCGTCCACGGCGCGACGCTCGTCGCCGTGGACGGCAATTTCGACGACTGCCTGCGCATCGTCCGGGAGCTGACCGAGACCCACCCCGTGGCGCTCGTCAACTCGGTCAACCCCTACCGGCTCCAAGGCCAGAAGACGGCCGCCTTCGAGATCGTCGACCAACTGGGCGACGCCCCCGACATCCACGTCCTGCCCGTCGGCAACGCGGGCAACATCACCGCCTACTGGATGGGGTACAGCGAATACGCGGGCCGCACGACCCTCGCCTCCCTCGACGAGACCGCGACGCGCCTGCCCGCGGCCTCCACCAAGCTGCCCGAGATGTGGGGCGTCCAGGCGTGGGGGGCCGCGCCGCTCGTGCTCGGCGAGCCCGTCGACGAGCCGGAGACCGTCGCCACGGCGATCCGCATCGGAAACCCGGCCTCGTGGAAGTACGCCGAGGCGGCCCGCGACGATTCGCACGGGTGGATCGACCGCGTCACCGACGAGCGGATCCTGGCGGCCCAGGCGGTTCTCGCAGCCGAGGTCGGCGTGTTCGTCGAGCCCGCCTCCGCGGCCTCCGTCGCGGGCCTCATCCAAGCGGCCGAGGCGGGCAGGGTCCCGCAGGGCGCGACCATCGTGTGCACGGTCACCGGCAACGGGCTCAAGGACACGGCCACGGCGCTGGGCGGCCGCGAGGTCGACATCGACCCCATCGCCCCCACGGTCGAGGCGGCGGTCGCCGCTCTGGCACTCTGATGCGGTTCGCGCGCGCCACCGCCGCGGTCCGCGTCCCGGCGACGTCCGGCAACCTCGGCCCGGGATTCGACTCGATGGGCATGGCCCACAATCTGTGGGACGAAGTTCATGTCCGGCTCACCACCGGGGCGACCCGGGTGGTGATCCAAGGCCAGGGGAGGGCCAGCCTGCCCACCGACGAGTCGCACCTGATCGTCCGCGCCATGCGGCGCGGCTTCCAGGCCGCGGGGCTTCCCGAGGCCGGGATCGAACTGACCTGCAGGAATGGCATCTACCAGGGCCGGGGCCTGGGCTCGAGCGCGGCCGCCGTCGTCGCGGGGCTCCTGCTCGTGCGCGGACTCGTCGACCACCCCGAGGAATTCGACGACGCCGCGGTCCTCTCCCTGGCCACCGGATTCGAGGGGCACCCCGACAACGCCGCTCCCGCGCTGCACGGCGGAATCGTCCTCTCCTGGGTGAAGGACGACCCCGGCCGGGCGGCTCCGCCCGCCGAACCGGGCGCGGGGGAGGCCTCGGGCCCAGCGGGAGCGGACGGCTTCGCCCATGCGGACGGTCCGGCGCCCCCGGGCGAGGCCGGGGAGGGGTCTCCCAGCCCGGCCGTGGGCGTGGCGAGGATCGAGGTGGCGCCGGAGGTCAGAACGACTCTGCTCGTTCCCAACGCCGAGCTCGCCACGCGCGAAGCGCGTTCGGTCCTGCCCAGTGAAGTCCCCCACGCCGACGCCGCGTTCACCGCGGCCCGGGCGGGCCTGCTCGTCGTCGCCCTGGAGCGCTCTCCGGAACTGCTCTTCGAAGCCACGCGCGAACGCCTGCACCAGGACTACCGCGCCGATTCGATGCCGCAGTCCGCCGAGGTGCTCCGCGCGCTGCGCGAAGCGGGGTGGCCCGCCGTGATCTCGGGGGCCGGCCCCTCGATCCTCGTCTTCGACGAAGTGGACCGGAAAACGGCGGATCTTCTAGCCGATCGGGGCTTCCGCGCGCTGCGCTCGGGGGTCGGACGAAAGGCGCATCTCATAGACGTTTAGCAAAATGGAGTAAATTGCTGCTACGCTTAGCTCCAGCCCGGACTGTCGCAATGCGCCCCGGGTGTACCCCACCGAATTTACGCACATTCGGTGTCTTTTCTCCACTACGTTAGATTTCCGGGTGTGCCGGGAATCCGAGGAAGGAACCTCGTGAGTCAAGTCAATCTCGGGGCGATCTCGACCATGCGTCTGCCCGAGCTGAAGGAAGCCGCCAAAGCGCTGGGTCTTCAGATCGACCCCAAGGCCAAAAAGGCTGAAATCGTGGCGGCTATCCGAGGGGTTACAGGCCCAGCCCGCCGCGGGCGGCCGCCGAAATCGAAGAAGGATAGAGCGCAGGCCTCGCTGCAGGTCTCGAAGGCCGCCGAGGAGGCCGCTTCCGCGGTTGAGGCGCCATCGGAGCCGGAGAGCCCGGGGCACGCGGATGAGTCCGCGCACAACGGCGAATCCTCCGCCCGTCCCGAGCCGGAGGGGAGCGGCCAGCCCGAGCCGGAAGAGGGCGCCCAGGCATCACGCACGCCGGACGTCGAACCGGATCGCGACGCCGCTCCGCAGAACGCCGAACCGGCTCAGAATGCGGCCCCGCCGAACGCCCAGCCCGCGTCGAGCGGAGAGGCGGGCGGAACTCCCGCGGACTCGGGCCGCCAGGACGAACAGGGCGGCTCCCGGCAGGGGAAGGCTCAGCCGTTCAACGGCTCCGCCTCGGCGGGCAAAGGCGGCCGGCCGGGGAAGAAGCCCGACAGGAAGCCCGACCCCGCCTCGCTGGACCTCGATCTTCCCGATCCGAAGCCCGAGCGCGAGGTCCTCTCGCGCCGCCAGCGCAGGGAGCGCAACGAGCGCCTCAACAGGAACCGCAACAACCGCTCGGAGATGTCCGCCTCCGACAAGCGCGCGGCCCTCGACGCCATCGGGGAGGCGGCCGAGCGCCGCGCCGGCGGCGGCAACGAGGGCGGCGAACGCGGCCGCGGACGCCGCGAACGCAACAAAAACCGCAGCCGGGATCGCGAAAGCGGGTTCGCCCCGCGGGTTCGCGACGACGAAGAGCTGCTGCCGGTGGCCGGCATCCTGGACTTCGAAGGGAACAACGCGTTCTTGCGCACCGGCGGATACCTCCCCGGCGCCAACGACGCCGCCGTCCCCCAGCAGATCGTCAAGCAGTTCGGGCTCCGCCGCGGCGACGCGATCGTCGGCGCGGTCCGCCCGCGCGGCGAGAACGAGACGAACCACTACAACAACCGCGGGCGCAACCAGAATCGCAAGCACAACGCCTACAACCAGCTGGTCAAGATCGACACGATCAATTCGCTCGACCACGAGCGCTCAGCCCTGCGCCCCGAGTTCAACAAGCTGACCCCGCTCTATCCGCAGGAGATGCTGCACCTGGAGACGACCCCCAAGGCGATGACGCCGCGCGCCATCGACCTCGTCGCCCCGATCGGCAAAGGCCAGCGCGGCCTCATCGTCGCCCCTCCCAAGGCGGGCAAGACGATGGTCATGCAGCAGATCGCCATGGCCATCGCCTCGAACAATCCGCGCGTCCACCTCATGGTCGTCCTCGTCGACGAGCGGCCCGAGGAGGTCACGGACATGAAGCGCCTGGTCAAGGGCGAGGTCATCGCCTCGACCTTCGACCGCCCGGCCTCGGACCACACGATCGTCGCCGAGCTCGCGATCGAGCGGGCGAAGCGACTCGTCGAGCTCGGCCAGGACGTCGTCGTGCTCCTGGATTCGCTGACCCGGCTTTCGCGCGCCTATAACCTTGCGGCGCCGACGTCGGGCCGGATCCTCTCCGGCGGCGTGGACGCGGCGGCTCTCTACCCGCCCAAGAAATTCTTCGGGGCGGCCCGGAACATCGAGGACGGCGGCTCGCTGACGATCATCGCCTCCGCGCTCGTGGAGACGGGGTCGAAGATGGACGAGGTGATCTTCGAGGAGTTCAAGGGCACGGGCAACATGGAACTGCGCTTGTCGCGCCAGCTGGCCGATCGCCGCATTTTCCCCGCCATCGACGTCAACGCCTCCGGTACGCGGCGCGAAGAGCTGCTGTTCGCGACCGAGGAGCTCAAAGTCATCTGGCATCTGCGCCGCGCGCTGGGCACGCTCGACGTGCCGGAGGCTTCGGACTTCCTGCTGGGGCGGCTGCGCAAGACGGAGTCCAACGCGGAGTTCCTCGTGTCGATTATGAAGTCGATGCAGGCCAGCGGGGCGACCGCCGGCTGACGGGGTGCTCGGCGGGGTGTTCGACAGGCGTTCGATGGACGTTTGACGGGCGTTCGATGGGCGACGGGGCCGTTGCCCGCAGGGGGTTAGCGCCGAAATCGACCAACTGGACGCAGCCTGCAAACGGGCCTGCTGCTCGGGATGGTGGTCTGCGGGCTTGTTGCTCGACAGTCGGTTGTGCGGTTGGTTCCAGCGTTGGTCGGCTGGTTGAGTCGCTGACGGGCCTGCGGCCGGCCGTGAATGCAACCGCGACTAGGCGTCGTCGGCCGGCGGTCGAAACTGCCGGCGACTGCGATCTTGATGGATCGACGAAGCGACCCTGATCGAGGTCGGTCGGTGTGGGTGTCGTTCGACCCTCGCCCGCCCAAGGGCGGTCCCGACGCGTGGTTCGTCCCGGTGTTTCGGTTCGGCCGCGCCCGCCCAAGGGCGGTCCGCGTGACGTTCTGCAGATTCGCGGACATCATCCCGTTGCAGGCCTCGCCTTGCTCATGGGGCGGTCAGCCGGGTGGTCTGCGACGTTCTGCGGGTCGTGGACCGTCAACTCGCTAGGCCTCAGGCTTCGCCGTACCCCGGTCGCCTCGCAGTTCCTCGTCTGGCCCCGCTTCGCCTCAGTACCCAGCTTCGCCCTATCTCACGGCCCTTCGCCGCCCCGCCTCACTCCGCCTCGCGGATGCGCGTCGGTGCTTCGCCGTGGCATAATGGCACGTCGGTTTCCGGTTCACCGGTTCGCCGCCGCCTGCCCGCCCGAGAGGCGCCCGGTTCGTGTAGTCGCCTTCAATGGAGCGTTCCCGTCGTGGGACGTCAGCGGAGGGTGTCTCACTCGTCGGCGCTCTGCCGGGCGGCGCACTCTACGCTCTCTACAGGGCGACGCGCTCGTCCGGGGAATAAACCGCTCAAGGCGGGTATTCCACCTCGACGGGTTCGGGCGGCGGGGCGCTCCGCCTGGAGCGGCCCTCGGACTGGACCCGGGACGTCAAACGATCCAAGGAGAAGACCATTATGAAGCAGGGCATCCACCCCGACTACCACGCCGTCAAAGTCACGTGCACTTGCGGCAACGAGTTCGAGACCCGTTCCACCCACGAAGGCGACGAGCTCCGCGTCGATGTGTGCAACGCCTGCCACCCCTTCTATACGGGCAAGCAGAAGATCCTCGACACTGGCGGTCGCGTCGCCCGCTTCGAGGCACGCTACGGCAAGCGCACCAAGTCCAAGTAGGCTCTGCCCGGCATCGACGCAGGCCGTGCCCGTCTTCGCCGACGCCGCTCACCTGCCGATTAGCGATCATGCCGGTGCTGTGTCCTGCCCGCGTGCATGACGGCTCGACTCCGGTCCGACGGGTCAGGTCCGGCGGCCGCAGTCCTGTCCGCATGCGAGGCGGCTCGACCGCACGCACGGGGACTACGGCGCCGAGACGATCGGCCCATCCGCATGCGCGGCGGTTCGACGCCTGCGCGGTCAGTCGGTCGGCCGGGTCCGGTTCCCCTCGGAGAGCTCGACGCACCACCTGGGTGCGCGACGGTCCGCGCGCTTGCGCCCGTCTGCTCACGGGAATCAGCCCGTCGACGGCGCGAGCGAAGCCGCGCGGATTGACCGCGGCCCGGTTCGGACCTGGGCGATGGCTGCTCGACACCAGCCACGAAGGGGTCGAGGCGGCGCAGTCCGGTTCTGGCCTGGGCGATGGGCGATGGATTCGAGCCGGAGAGGTGAGTCCGCGCTGTTGGTCGAGGCCGGGACGGCGGCGATCCGGAAGTGCGGATCCGGATGCGCCGACGCGAGTTCGCGTCGACAGGGCGCATCGACGTCGGCAAGCGTGGAATCGACGCGGATCGGCAAATGGGCGAGTATGGGAACCGATGCGGATCCGCGAGCGCAGACCGTGAGCGATCCGCGAGCATGGCGCGCATGAGCCGGAAGCGTGGAAGCGCTGCCCGGGATGCGCAGGCAGGGTTCGGCCGGGATTCGGCCGAGTCGGGGATCCGAGGAGGAAACGTGAGCGATAGGGGCGGCAGGAAGGCCGAAGGGGACAAGCGGATCGAGCTCGCCGAGCAGATGCTCGACGAATACCGCCGAGTCGAGGTTGACATGTCCAGCCCCGCCGTGCTCGCCTCGCCTGAGAAGATGAGGGCTTTGGGGCGCCGCTACGCCGAATTGGGGAGGGTCGCGCGCGTCTACGGAGCATTCCTCGCGGCCCGCGCCGACTTGGACGAGGCGCGCGAGATCGTCGGGCTCGGAGGAGAGGACGCCGAGCTCTTCCGCCCCGAGATACCCGGCCTGGAGGAGGCCTTCGCCCAGGCCGAGTCGGCCCTTAAGGACGCGCTCATCCCCCGGGACCCCGACGACGCCCGCGACGCCATCGTCGAGGTGAAGGCCGGCGCCGGCGGCGAGGAGTCCGCCCTCTTCGCCGGAGACCTCCTGCGCATGTACCAGCGCTACGCCGAGGCCAAGGGCTGGATCACGCAGATCCTCGGCTCCATGCCGAGCGAACTGGGCGGGTACAAGGACGTTCAGATGGCGGTGCGCCTGCGCCACGCTCCCGAGGACCCGGCCGACGGCGTGTGGGCGCACCTCAAGTACGAGGCTGGAGTCCACCGCGTCCAGCGCATCCCCGTCACCGAATCGCAAGGCCGCATACACACGTCCGCGGCGGGGGTGCTCGTCTTCGCGGAGGTCGACGACCCCGGCGAAGTCGAGATCGCCGACGCCGACATCCGCGTCGACGTCTTCCGCTCCTCCGGCCCGGGCGGGCAGTCCGTCAACACAACGGATTCCGCCGTGCGCATCACGCATATTCCCACCGGCTTGGTCGTCTCCTGCCAGGACGAGAAGTCGCAGATCAAGAACCGCGAGTCGGCCATGCGCGTGCTCCGCGCGCGCCTGCGCCAGATCCAGCTGGAGCGTCAGGCCGAGGAGAACGCCGCCATGCGCCGCTCACAGGTCCGCACCGTCGACCGTTCCGAACGGATACGCACGTACAACTTCCCCGAGAACCGGGTCTCCGACCACCGCACGGGGTACAAGGCCCACAACCTCGACCAGGTCCTCGCCGGGGACCTCGAGCCGCTCATCGATTCGGCCCGCCGGATGGACGAGGCCGAGCGCATCGCCGCAGCCGAAGGCTGACTGGCCGGGCCCGGCAGACGCCCGCGGCCGAGACTGCGATGCGCGGCCGAAGCCGGCGACGGCGGACCGCCGGACGGCGGGAAGGCCGCATCGCGGACGCCCGCGAGTGCGCAGCCCGAAGCTCGACGGGGAGAGACCCGGCAGACGGCCCCGGCGAGGAGAGGCCCGAGGACCCGGAGCCGTGGGCAGCCGTGAGGCCGCACCGCGACAGGACGCGAAGCGAGTCGGAGCCGCGGCTGACTGGCGCGATTAGAGAACCGCGGCCGATTGGGAAAGTTGGAAGGGTAGTGGACCGAATGGGCTGGAACATGCTCGTCTTGGAGGCGACCGGCCGCTTGGCCGCCGTCGGAATCGACTCCCCGGCGTCCGACGCCCGGGAACTCGCCGAGCATGTCGCGGGCGAGAGGCTCGCCGTCGCCGCGGGTCCGACGCCCGAGCAGGAGAAGGCCTACCGCGGGCTCGTCGCGCGCAGGTGCGCCCGCGAACCCCTCCAGCACGTGACCGGCACGATGTACTTCCGCTTCCTCACGCTCGCCTGCACTCCCGAGGCCTTCATCGTGCGGCCCGAAACCGAGATGGTGGCGGGCGAGGCCATCGACGCCGCCCGCGAGGCCCTCGACGAACGCGGCGCGGCCACGGTCGTCGACCTGTGCACCGGCAGCGGGGCCATCGCCATAGCGGTCGCGACCGAAGTGCCGCGGGCCGAGGTGATCGGGGTCGAGAAGTCGCCCGGGGCGCTCGCCCTGGCGCAGCGGAACAACGCGGAATACGGCGGCCGCGTCAGACTCGTGGAGGGCGACGCCCGGGTGGCGCTGCGCGAGGAGGACGGCGGCGTGGACGTCGTCGTGGCCAACCCGCCGTACGTGTCGCCGCATCTGCGCCTGAGCCCGGAGGTCGAAGCCGACCCCGCCATGTCCCTGTGGGGGGGAGGCCCCGAGGGCCTCGACATGCCGCGCGCCGTCGTCGCACGCGCCGCCAGGCTCCTCAGGCCCGGAGGCGTCCTCGTCATGGAGCACGCGGAGAATCAGGCGAAGGCCCTGCGCGACGCGGCCTGGACTCGGGGTTTCTCCCTGGCCAGAACCGGGGCCGACCTGACCGGACGCCCCCGGTGGCTGTGGGCCCGGATGCCGCCGGCCGAGCTGATCGGCCGGCGGGCTGATCGGCCAGTCGGACTAAGCTAGTCGCGGAAGGAGCGAGAATGGGCAGTACGCGAACGGCAGGCACTTGCCGGGAGAAGGGCGGCGTGGAGGCGAATCCCGCTCTGAAGCGGGGGGGCGGCGGATCGGCGCCCGGCGCGCTCGCCTCGCAGGCCGCAGCGGGCACTTCGCAGGTTGCGGACGGCGCCTCGCGGCCCGCGGCGGAGGCGATCGACGCGGCGGTGCGCGCCATCCGCGCGGGAGAGCTCGTCGTGCTGCCGACCGACACCGTCTACGGGCTCGGCGCCGACCCTCGCGAGGAAGCCGCCGTCGACCGCCTCCTGACCGCCAAGGGCCGCGGCCGCGACAAGCCCTCGCCGGTGCTCGTGGCCTCCCTCGGGCAGGCGGAGGGCCTAGTCGAGCGCATCCCCGACGCGGCGGCCGCCCTCATGCGCGCCCACTGGCCGGGCGCCCTCACCCTCGTCCTGCCGGCGCGGCAGCTGGGATGGGACCTGGGAGAGACGAACGGGACCGTCGCGCTGCGCATGCCCGGCCATCCCGTGGCGCTGTCCCTTCTGCGCCGAACCGGGCCTCTGGCCGTCTCCTCGGCGAACCTCACGGGCCGGCCCCCCGCCACCAGCGTCGCCCAGGCGCGCGAGCAGCTCGGTGAGGCGGTGAGCGTCTACCTCGACGGCGGCGAGTGCCGCGGCGGCGCGCCCTCGACGATCGTCGGCTTCGACGGCGCGCGGATCCGCCTGTACCGCGAAGGCGCGGTCTCCCGGAGCGACCTCTCGCTCGTCGGGGAGGTGGCGGGCTAGTGCGCGTCTACCTGCTCATCATGATGGTCGCGGCGGCCGTCACCTTCGTCCTGGTCCCCGTCGCCAAGCGCCTGGCCCTGGCCCTGGGGGCGATCACCCAGGTGCGGGCCCGGGACGTGCACACCATCCCGATTCCCCGACTCGGCGGAGTCGCCATGTACGCGGGCTTCGTCGTGGCCTTCCTCGTCGCCTCGCAGATCCCCTACCTGGCGAAGGTCTTCGCCTTCGGGTCGGCTGCCTGGGGCGTGCTCGTCGGCGCGGGCCTCATGTGCCTGGTGGGCGCCGTCGACGACGTGTGGGAGCTCGACTGGTACGCCAAGCTCGCCGGCGAGATCCTCGCGGCGGGCGTCATGGCCTGGCAGGGCGTCCAGCTCGTCACCGTGCCGCTCATGGGCGTGACGGCCGGCTCGCCGCGCCTGACGATCTTCGTGACCATCGTCGCCGTCGTGCTCGTGGCCAACGCGGTGAACTTCGTCGACGGGCTCGACGGACTGGCCGCGGGCATCGCGGGGATCGCCGCCCTGGCCTTCTTCTTCTACTCCTACACGCTCACGCGCAACGCCTCCCCGGACGACTACGCCTCCGTGGCCTGCGTCGTGGTCGCGGCGCTCGTAGGGATATGCGCCGGCTTCCTGCCGCACAACTTCCACCCCGCCCGCATCTTCATGGGGGATTCGGGGGCCCTCACGCTCGGCGTGCTCATCGCGGCCGCGGGCATCCTCGTGACCGGCCAGATCGACCCCGCCAACGCGTCGGTCGGCTACCAGCTCCCGGCCATCATGCCGCTCATCGTCCCCGCCGCGGTGATCCTCCTGCCGCTCATCGACCTCGTGTGGGCGGTCGTCCGGCGGGTCTCCCGCGGCCAGTCGCCCTTCCACGCCGACGCCGGGCACCTCCACCACCGCCTGCTGCGCCTGGGGCACTCGCACACCGGCGCCGTCCTCGTCCTGTACATGTGGGCGACGATGGCCTCCTTCACCTGCGTCGCCCTCGTCCGGTATCCGGCCACGACGGTCGGGCCGGCGGCGATCGCCCTGTCCCTCGTGGGCGTGATCGTCACCGCCCGCCAGTTCCGCCCGCGCAGGTTCCGCCGCAACGGGAACGGCCGCGTCGACGCCACCACGCGGATCCCCGCCTCCGAGGCGAAGTGACGTGGGCGGCCGTGCGCGCGGCGCCGGGAGGCCGGCTTCGACCGGGCGCGGGTCGGCGTCGCCCGGCGCCGACGGCTCCGGGGTGCTGCTGCGCGTGGCGGCCTGGAATGCGGGAGTCGTCGGGGGAGCCGGGTCGGCGGTCGCCGTGGCCTTCGCCGCGGCCGGTCGCGCCGCGGCCGCCGCGGGGATCGGGATCGGGGCGTGGCTCGTCGCCGGATCGGCGGCGCTGTCGGCCGCGGTCGCCGGGCGCGCCGGCCACGCGGGCGCGGCGGCCGGCTTCGCCTACGCGGTCAAGCTCCTGCTCCTCGTCGGGGTGGCCTTCGCCGCCTCAAGGATCGGGTCGGTCGACCGCCTCGCCCTGCTGGCGGCGGTCGCCGTCGGCCTCGTCGTCTCCCTGGCGGTCGACGCGCTTGTCGTCTTGCTCTCACGCCAATCGGACTTTCGTGAAACCCATGACGACGACAGCCAGCCGCGGTAACATAAGATCGTCTATGCCTCGCGGGGCTTGTATTTCTTCTATAGCATTGAACGGGCGCCGTCAGCGACGCTGAGCCGAGAGTGAAGGAGCACGGAGTGGCACACGCGGTCATGGCAACGGCGGCAGGCTCGGTCCTCGCTTCGGGGGACGGCGGCTTCGAAGCGCCCAAGTTCAGCGTCTTCTCGCCGGAGCCCTTCCTCTTCAAGGGAACTCCCTTCGAGATCAACCAGATCGTCTTCGTCCGCCTCGTCGCCACCCTGGCGTTCGTCGTGGTCTTCACCCTGTACGCGAAGCGGGCCCGCCTGGTGCCCGGGCGCGCCCAGGGGGTGGTCGAGTCCATGCTCGAGTTCTCCAAGCGCCAGGTCGGCGAGGAGATCCTGGGGGAGAGGGCCAAGCCTTACCAGCCTCTGCTCGCCACGGTCTTCCTGGGGCTGCTCTTCATGAACATCACGGGCGTGATCCCCGGGCTGCAGATCGCCTCGACCTCGATCGTCGGCATGCCCCTCGTCTACGCCCTCGTCGCATACGTCGGCTTCATCTACGCCGGGATCAAGGCCAACGGGTTCGGCCGCTTCTTCAAGGAGCAGCTCTTCCCCCCCGGCGTGCCCAAGCCCATCTACATCCTCATGACGCCGATCGAGCTCCTGTCGACCTTCGTCATCCGCCCCGTCACCCTGACCATCCGACTCCTGGCCAACATGATCTCGGGGCACCTGCTCCTTCTGCTGTGCTTCGTCGGAACGCACTACCTCTACCTGTCGCTGAGCGGAGGGCTGGGGATCTCCCTGGGCTCGCTCACCCTCCTCGCCGGGATCGTCTTCACGCTCTTCGAAGCCTTCGTCGCCGCCCTCCAGGCCTACATCTTCGCCCTGCTGACGGCCGCGTACATCTCCCTGTCCATCGAACACTGATCCATCAACCAAACCAGCAAAGGAACTCAAAATGAGCGGTAACATCGCCACCATCGGTTACGGACTCGCTGCCCTCGGCCCCGGCATCGGCATCGGCCTCATCGGCGCCAAGAACCAGGAAGCCACCGCTCGCCAGCCCGAGCTCAAGGGCTACCTGCGCGTCAACATGTTCCTGTCCATCGCCTTCACCGAGGCCCTCGGCCTGCTGGGCTTCGTGGCCGGCTTCGCCTTCGCCGCCTGATCATGATCGTCGACGCAGCTGAGAAGACACCCCTGCCCATCCTGCCGGAAGTGCCGGACCTGGTCTGGGGCTCAGTGTCGTTCGTCATCGTCGCCCTGGTGATCTTCAAACTCGCCTGGCCGACCTTCACCCGCACGCTCGACGAGCGCACTCGGAAGATCGACGAGGGGCTCAACGCGGCCGCCCGCGCCCGGGACGAGGTCGCACAGGAGCGGGCGGCCCTGTCTGACGAGATCGACCAGGCCCACCGGGAGGCCGCCCAGATCCGCGAGAAGGCGCAGGCCAACGCCGTTGCCATCGTCGACGAGGCGAAGAAGGCGGCGGGCGTGGAGGCCTCTCGCGTGACGGAGGCGGCCCAGCGCCAGATAGCCGCCGACACCCAGATCGCCAAGGCCCAGCTGCGCCGCGACGTCGGATCCCTGGCCACGGAGCTGGCCGGGCGCATCGTCGGGCGGCAGGTGCTCGACCCGAAGGTATCCCAGACGGTCGTCGACGGCTTCCTCGACGAGCTCGAGGCCGACGTGGCCGCGCCGGCCGGCGCGGCTTCCCAGGGAGGTGCCGCGAACGGCGCGGGATCGCGCGACGCGGGGCGGACGAAGGGCGACGGGAGGAACTGACCGATGCGCGCTGCCAGTCAGGAGGCCCTGGACAGGGCACGCGACCGCTGGGAGGCCGTCCTGCGGGAGTCCTCCGGGAGCGAGACCGAATTCGGGATCCAGCTTTTCGCCGTCGCGGACCTCTTCCGGGGCGAGGGCGCCCTGTGCCGCGCCTTGAACGACGCCAACCGCAGCTCGGACGACCGCGGCGCGCTGGCCTCGCGGCTCCTCGACGGGAAGGTCGGCGGCTGCGTGCGCGACCTCGTCGTCGGCCTCGTCCGCGAGAGATGGGCTCAGGACGCCGACCTCCTGGACGCCCTGGAAGAGCTCGGAGTCGATTCCGTCCTGGCCGGCGCGCAGCGCTGCAAACGCCTGGGGGCGACCGAGGAGGAGCTCTACCGCCTCATGCGCCTGCTGGCGGACGAGCGCTCTCTGCGCCTGACGCTCTCGGACGAGTCGCTTCCGGCCTCGCGCCGGGTGCGCCTGGCCTCCTCGCTGTGGGCGCAGTCCCTGGGCCCGGAGACCCTGGCCCTGGCCCTCCGGGCCGTCGAGCGGGTGCCCCTGCCCACGCTCGCCTCCTCGCTGCGGGCGTACGTCGACGCCGCCGCCGCGCGCCAGAGCAGGCTCGTGGCCGCCGTGACGGTCGCCTCGCCTCTGAGCAGGGCCCAGGAGGAGCGCCTGACTCGCATCCTCTCCGCGAAGTACGGCGGAGACGTCTCGCTGCACGTCTCGGTCTCGCCCGACGTGGTCGGCGGCATGCGCATCCGCATCGGCGACGACGTCGTCGACGCGACGCTCGCCACACGAATCAAGGGCGTCTCGGACGCCATCGGAAAGTAAAAGCAACTGGGAACCCCCACGACGAAGGAATGATGAATGCCTGAGCTGACAATCCGGCCCGAGGAGATCCGGGCGGCGCTCGACAACTTCGTGAGCTCCTACGAGCCCGCCGAATCCACGGGCGAGGAGGTAGGCCACGTCACCCTGACCGCCGACGGCATCGCGCGCGTCGAGGGCCTGCCCGGGACGATGGCCAACGAACTCCTCACCTTCGAAGACGGCACCCTCGGCCTGGCCATGAACCTCGAGGAACGGGAGATCGGCGTCGTCGTCCTCGGCGAGTTCTCGGGCATCCAGGAGGGCCAAGAGGTGCGCCGCACGGGAGACGTCCTGTCCGTCCCCGTCGGCGAGGGCTATCTGGGCCGCACCGTCGACCCGCTCGGCAAGCCCATCGACGGGCTGGGCGAGATCCAGGGCGTCGAGGGCCGCCGCGCACTGGAGCTCCAGGCTCCGGGCGTCATGATGCGCAAGTCCGTCCACGAGCCGCTGCAGACCGGGCTGAAGTCGATCGACGCGATGATCCCCATCGGCCGCGGGCAGCGGCAGCTCATCATCGGAGACCGCCAGACCGGCAAGACGGCCCTGGCCATCGACACGATCCTCAATCAGAAGACCGAATGGGAGACCGGCGACCCGAAGAGGCAGGTGCGCTGCATCTACGTGGCCATCGGCCAGAAGGGCTCGACCATCGCCTCGGTGCGCTCCGCCCTGGAGAAGGGCGGCGCCATGGAGTACACAACGATCGTCGCCTCCCCGGCTTCCGACCCGGCGGGCTTCAAATACCTCGCCCCGTACACCGGGTCGGCCATCGGGCAGCACTGGATGTACGGCGGCAAGCACGTGCTCATCGTCTTCGACGACCTGTCCAAGCAGGCCGAGGCCTACCGGGCCGTCTCCCTCCTCCTGCGCCGTCCGCCGGGCCGCGAAGCCTATCCGGGCGACGTCTTCTACCTGCACTCGCGTCTGCTGGAGCGCTGCGCCAAGCTCTCCGACGACCTCGGCGGCGGCTCGATGACGGGCCTGCCGCTCATCGAGACGAAGGCCAACGACGTCTCGGCCTACATCCCCACCAACGTCATCTCGATCACCGACGGGCAGATCTTCCTCCAGTCGGACCTCTTCAACGCCAACCAGCGCCCGGCGGTGGACGTGGGCATCTCCGTCTCCCGCGTCGGCGGCGACGCCCAGATCAAGGCGATGAAGAAAGTCGCCGGAACCCTGAAGATCACGCTCGCCCAGTACCGGGCGCAGGCGGCCTTCGCCATGTTCGCCTCCGACCTCGACGCGACCACGCGCCAGCAGCTGACCAGGGGCGAGCGCCTCATGGAGCTCCTCAAACAGCCCCAGTACACGCCGTACACCGCCGAGGACCAGGTGGTCTCGGTGTGGGCCGGGACGCAGGGCTACCTCGACGACGTCCCGCTCGACCTCGTCCACGCCTACGAGGCGGGCCTGCTCGACTACGTCCGCCACAACACGAAGGCGCCGGAGACGATCGCCCAGACCGGCAGGCTCGAAGAGGACACCGAGGAGGAGTTGAGACGGGCCGTCGAGGAGTACACCCGCAACTTCCTCGTCTCCCAGGGCCTGGTCGCCGAGGAGGAGCCCGGCGACCAGGTCGAAGCCGAGGTCGCCCGCGAGCGGATCGTGCGCGCGAAGCGGGGCTGACGGTGGCCGGAGCACAGAGGATCTTCAAGGAGAAGATCAGAACGACCTCCACTCTGGAGAAGGTGTTCAGGGCCATGGAGCTCATCGCGGCGTCGCGCATCGCCAAGGCGCGCAACGCCGCCGAGGGCTTGGACCCCTACACCCGCGCCCTCACCCGGTCGATAGCCGCCGTCGCCCTGCACGACTCCGAGTCGGATCACCCGATGCTCACCGAGCGCACGGACACGAACAGGGTCGCAGTGCTCGTCGTCACCTCGGATCGCGGTATGGCCGGCGCCTACTCCTCTTCCGTGCTGCGCGAGGCCGATCGCCTGGTGGGCCAGCTGCGGGAGGAGGGGCGCGACCCCGTCCTGTACGTGTGCGGGCGCCGGGGCGAGTCCTACTACCGCTTCCGCGGCGTCGAGGTCGTCAAGTCGTGGACCGGGGAGTCCGACAACCCGAGCATCGCGATGTCCGACGACGTCGCCTCGACCCTCCTCCGCCGCTACCTCGCTCCGGCCGACGACGGCGGGGTCGCGGAGCTCATCGTCGTGTGCACGCGCTTCGTCTCGATGGTCTCCCAGGTCGTCCAGGTCCGCCACATGCTGCCCCTGGAGGTCGTCGAGGCCGAGGCCGAGGAGGCCGAGCCCGCGGCCGTCGACGAGCTCGGCGACCCGGTGGCCGCGGCCCGGCCGCTCTACGAGTTCGAGCCCTCCGCCGAGGAGGTCTTCGACACCCTCTTGCCGATGTACGTCAGCCAGCGCATTCGCTCTGTGCTGCTCATGGCCGCCGCCTCCGAGCTGGCCGCGCGACAGCAGGCGATGCACTCGGCCACGGAGAACGCCCAGAAGCTCATCGAGGACTACACCCGCATGGCCAACAACGCCCGCCAGGCGGAGATCACCACAGAGATCACTGAAATCGTCTCGGGCGCAGACGCGCTCAAGCAGGACGCGTAAACCCGCCGCGAAGGAGAGACATGACCGCCACGCTCGTATCCACCCCCGGAACCGGACGCATCGTCCAGGTCATCGGCGCCATCGTCGACGTCGAGTTCCCGGCCGACTCCCTGCCGGAGATCAACAACGCATTGACGACCCACGTCGACCTGTCCACCCAGGGCGAGGGCGAGAACTCCTACGAGATGCCGCTGGAGGTCGCCCAGCACCTCGGAGACAACATCGTCCGATGCATCGCCATGAAGCCGACCGACGGGCTCGTGCGCGGCGCCGTCGTCACCGACACGGGGGCCCCCATCGTCGTCCCCGTCGGAGACGTGACCAAGGGCCACGTGTTCAACGTGTTCGGCGAGTGCCTCAACCTCGACGGCGACGAGCCCCTTCAGGTCGAGGAGCGCTGGCCGATCCACCGCAAGCCGCCGGCCTTCGACGAGCTCGAGCCCGAGACGCGGATGTTCCAGACGGGGATCAAGGTCATCGACCTGCTCACCCCCTACGTCCAGGGCGGCAAGATCGGCCTGTTCGGCGGTGCCGGCGTCGGAAAGACGGTCCTCATCCAGGAGATGATCCAGCGCGTGGCCCAGGACCACGACGGCGTCTCCGTGTTCGCGGGAGTGGGGGAGCGCACCCGCGAAGGCAACGACCTCATCCGCGAGATGGGCGAGGCCGGGGTCCTCGACAAGACCGCCCTCGTCTTCGGCCAGATGGACGAGCCGCCGGGCGTGCGCCTGCGCGTGGCGCTGTCCGGCCTGACCATGGCCGAGTACTTCCGCGACGTCGAAAACCAGGATGTCCTCCTTTTCATCGACAACATCTTCCGTTTCACCCAGGCGGGCTCGGAGGTCTCCACCCTGCTGGGCCGCATGCCCTCGGCCGTCGGGTACCAGCCGACCCTTGCCGACGAGATGGGCGCCCTTCAGGAGCGCATCACCTCCACGCGGGGGCATTCGATCACCTCGCTGCAGGCGATCTACGTGCCCGCCGACGACTACACCGACCCCGCTCCGGCCACGACCTTCGCCCACCTGGACGCCACGACCCAGCTCTCCCGCGAGATCGCCTCGCGCGGCCTGTATCCGGCCGTCGACCCGCTGACCTCCACCTCGCGCATCCTCGACCCGCAGATCGTGGGCCAGGCGCACTACGACGTCGCCACCCGCGTCAAGGCCATCCTCCAGAAGAACAAAGAGCTGCAGGACATCATCTCCATCCTCGGCGTCGACGAACTCTCCGAGGAGGACAAGGTCACGGTTGCCAGGGCCCGGCGCATCCAGCAGTACCTGTCGCAGAACACCTACACGGCTGTGAAGTTCACGGGCGTGGAGGGCTCGACCGTGCCGGTGGACGAGACCGTCGAGGCCTTCCGCCGCCTGGCGGACGGCGAATACGACCACATCCCCGAGCAGGCCTTCTTCAACATCGGCGGAATCGAGGACATCGAGCGGGCGTGGCACAAGCTTGAGAAGGAGCAGGGCTGATGCCCGCGGACGCGGCGCTCATGAAGGTCGAGATCGTCGACAGGAGGGGACGCGTGTGGGCCGGAGAGTCCGGGCACGTCTCCGTGCCGTCCCACGACGGCGCCATGGGCGTCCTTCCGGGGCACACGCCGCTCATGGCCCTCCTGAGCCCCGGAAGGGTCGAAGTCCTCCAGGGCGACGGCCGCCACCTCGTCTTCGAAGTCGACGGGGGCTTCGTCACCGTCGACGAGGACCTCGTGTACGTGGTCGTCGAGCAGTCCGACAAGGGGCATTCGGAGTAGGGTCGAAAGACACGAGAGGAGGCATATGGGTCCACTGGGGTACGTGTCCGCGATCCTGTGCGCCGCGCTGGTCTTCGCCCTGCTCGTGGTGATCGCCTATACGCTGCGGCTGCGCGCCCTCCTGTCCAAGTACGGCGCCGTCCAGTGCGCCCTGCGGCCCATCGGCGGGCGGTGGCGGACCGGCATCGCGACCTTCCAGGGGCACGCGATCGTCTGGTACCCCCGCAAGGCCGCCAACCTCAAGCCCGCCTTCGTGTTCTCCCGCGAAGGCCTCGAACTCGCGGGAAGCCACAGGGTGCCGTCCGACGCCGGTTCGCCAGAGATGTCGATCGTGGACATCTCCTCCGGCGGGAGACGCTACGAGCTGTTCATGCCCACCCTCGCGTTCGCGGGACTCGTCTCCTGGATCGACGCGGCGGCCCCCTCGGAAGAGCCGACCGACCTCGGGTAGGCTTGCTCGGTATGCGCGTCGTTTTCGCTGAATGCTCCGTGGACTACTCCGGCCGCCTCGATGCACACCTCGACAGGGCGGCCAGGCTCCTGATGGTCAAAGCCGACGGCTCGGTGCTCGTCCACGCCGACGGCGGCTCGTACAAGCCGTTGAACTGGATGAGCGCCCCGTGCTCCCTGAAGGTCCGCACTCCCACCGACGTCGAAGCCGAGGAGGGGGTCGCCGAGGTGTGGGAGGTCAGCCACAGGAAGGCCGACGGCAGGCTCGTCGTCCGGATCTACGACGTCCTCGGCGATCACAGCATGGACTTGGGCGCAGAGCCCGGGTTGGTCAAGGACGGCGTCGAGGCGCATCTGCAGAGGCTGCTCGCCGAACAGGTCGAGCGCGTAGGGGAGGGGGTCAGCCTCGTCCGCCGCGAATTCCCGACGCCGATCGGACCCGTGGACCTCATGCTCCGCGACGGGGAGGGCGGCCACATCGCCGTGGAGGTCAAGCGGCGGGGCGAGATCGACGGGGTCGAACAGCTGACGCGCTACCTCGACCTGCTCGGGCGCGACCCGCTCCTGACTCCGCTGCGCGGAGTCTTCGCCGCGCAGGAGATCAAGCCCCAGGCCCGGGTGCTCGCCGAGGACCGGGGGATCGACTGCCTCGTCCTCGACTACGACGAGATGCGCGGGCTCGACAACCCCGAAGACCGCCTCTTCTAGGGCTGCGATGCGACGATCGAAGAAGCACTCCAGGCCTTTCCGCCCGATCGACGAACGGGCGGCTATGGGCGGCGTCAGACGCGAGACGGGCCGGGACGGAGTCGAATACAAGGTCCGCCGCATCCCTTCGGGCGCCAAGGACTACGTGTGCCCGGACTGCAACCAGAGGATCCCCGCCGGCCAGGACCACGTCGTCGTGTGGACCGAGGACACGCTGTGGGGAGCCCAGTACGGCATCGACTCGCGCAGGCACTGGCACTCCTCCTGCTGGCGGAGGTACCGCGCACGCGTGTGAGACACGCCTGCACCGCCACGGCTCCCGTCGGTATCGCGGATGCGTAAGACGCACCCGCATGCGTGAGGGCCCGGAACGCTCCGAGCCCTCACGCGCATTCGCGGTTTCTCAGCTGACCTTCTTGATGGCCGGCTTCGACCCCTTGGCGCTCTTCGCCTTCTTGGCGTTCTTCGCCTCGGCGGGCTTGGCGTCCTTCGGCGTCTTCTTCGCCTCAGGCTCCTTCTTCGCCTCGGCGGGAGCGGGCTCGGCGTCCTCGACCGGTGCGTCCTCGACCGCCTCGACGACCGCCTCGTCCTCGCCGGCGTCGCCGCCTTCCGCGACCTCGTCCATCCACGCCGGCCGCTGCGCGGCGACCGGGGCGGGCTTCAGCCCCGCGGCCTCCATGATGTTGGAGAGCACCAGCCCCGACTCGTTGGGGGCGAGCATGGCGCGCATGTCGTCCAGATAGGACGTCAGGGCGTCGCACTGCGCCTGGAGCGAAGCGACGTGCTCGTCCGCCTCGGCGGTGCGCGCGGCGGCCTTCGTCGCAGCGGCCTGGCGGATGCGCTGGGCCTCCTCGCGCGCGGCCGACAGGAGCTCCTCGGCCTCGTGCTGGGAGTCGGCGATCCTCGTGGCCGCTTCCCGCTTGCTCGACTCCGTCAGGGCTGTCGCGCGCTGGGTGGCGATGACCAGGCGACGCTCGGCGTCCTCGGCGCGGGATTCGGCGTCGGCGACCATGTTCTCGGTCTGGCGGCGGGCTTCGGCGTCAGCCGCGGCGCGCTCGGAGGCAGCCTCCTCGCGCATGGTCGTCACCTCTCGATTGGCGGCGGCCCTCAGGGCGGCGACCTCCTCGTTGGCCTCGGTGCGCAGGCGGTTGACCTCGCGTTCGGTCTCGGCGCGCAGCGTGGACATCTCCTGCTCGGTCGACGTGCGCATGTCCGCCAACTCGGCGTCCAGGCCCGCCTTCATGTGCTCGATCTCGTGGGCGGTCTGCGAGCGGAGCGTGGAGGACTCGTTGGTCGCCAGCGCCCGGACGCGGTCGGCCTCGCGCTCGGCCGAGGAGACGAGCTCCTCCGCCGTGTGCTGGGCATTCGCGGACAGCGCATCCGCCTCTTTGCGTGAATTGTTGCGGAGCTGTTCGGCTGCGGAGCGCGCCTTGGCGAGCGTCTCCTGGGCTTCGGACTCGGAGGAGGCGGCCAACTCGGCGGCCTGGGCCTGGGCGCGCGAGACGATGGCCCGTGCGTCCGCATTGGCCTGGGCCATGACGTCCATGGCCTGCTTCTCCGTCGAGCGGAGAAGGCGTTCGACGCGCGATCCGAGGCCTCCGTAGCTCGGCCGGTCGTTCTCCCGCAGTTGGCGCTGCGTGTCTGCGAGCTCTCCCGAGAGCCGCAGGACCTTCGAGTCGAGGTTGGACACCTGCGTGCGTGCTTCGTCCAGTTTCTCCTGAGTTTCCTCGAGCTGTACCTCGAACGAGTGGATCTGCTCGTCGACCTGAGCCCGGTCGTATCCACGGCGCACGACGGGGAATCGTGCGATTTCCTCAACCATTGTTTGGCCTTTCCAGATTGTGGCAGGGGGGTGTGTAGGCGCCGGCAACTCGTGCACATGGCTGAGAGACTCGGCTTCATCCCAACATGACTAGAATACGAGGAAGGAGGGTGATGTACCTAACCCGTTCCAGTGAATGTGAGACGGTATCGTTATTGAAACGTTATAAACTGAGGGTTGACGTTCCCGGGCGGACCGCCGCCGCGACGGCCGGCCTCACGACACACACGCGGAACACCTTCGGATGACGAGAGGGAGAATATGCGAAAGATCGCCGGCATCGCGCTATGCGTACTGGGCCTCATCGTTGCGATAGCGGGTTTTGCCACGGGAATACTGGGCAAGTCCGACGGCGAGGCCAAGGCCGTGGCCAAGGGTGGATCGACGCCTTACGTCTACACCGCGCCCGGCGTCCTAGACGCCGCCGACTCGAAAGTCAAGGTGCGAGTGGCCAGTGTGGATGGATCCAATGTCACTGTGGCGTTCGGAACTTCCCAGGACGTGGAGGCCTGGGTCAAGGGCGTCAAAGCGACCCGCATCACGGGTCTGAAGAGCTGGAAGGAGCTTGCGACCAAGAGCTCGCAGGGAACCGTGGAGGGGATCCCTGCGCTCAAGGACTCGGACATGTGGTTGGAGACCAAGACCGGCGGGAAGGTCGTCGAGGCCGTCTACGACGTCAACAAGCCGGGAGCCATCTCGCTCATCGCCACGACGGACAAGGGCAAGGCCCCGGAGGTCTCCCTGACGTGGCAGCTCGAGGAGAAGCGCCCGACCACCGTGCCCGTCATGGTCATCGGAGTCTTGCTCGCGCTCCTCGGCGTCGTGCTGCTCGTCCTGGCGGCTCAGGACGGGCGCCGGCGGAAGGAGCGCCTGGCGGTGCGCGAGCGCAAGGAAGCCCGCCGCGCGGCCAGGGCCGGCGCGGCCACGACGGTCTTGCCCTCGGCGGGCGGGTCGCGCGGACGGGACGGC
>NZ_KE951406.1:97267-135637 GCF_000466165.1 Actinobaculum sp. oral taxon 183 str. F0552 | reverse complement strand
GGACTGCGGCGCGGCCCCGACGGCCTCGGGCCTCCCGGCGCCGTTCTCCACGGCCCCGCCGGACGCGACGGCGGCCGCATTCCCGGTGGAAATCCCGGCGGCGAGCCCTCGGCTTGGGCTCGGAGCGCCCCCGGCGGAAGGACCGCCCGACGCCGGCGTCCCCTTTCCGGCTCCGACCATCCGAGTGAATCCCCCCTCGACGGTCTCGGGAGTCACGTACGGGGAGGTGTCCTCGGGGAAGGCGCTGAAGACGTCCCCCACGGACGTGTCGCGCATCGTCACGTCGAATTCGTCGAGCTGCCGGTCTTCGGCACGCCACGCCTCGACCGTGTCGGCTATCACCCCCTTGCCCCGCGAGCTGCGGGCGAGGACCAAGCCGTAGACGACGCCGGCGGCGGCGAGGATGGCCAAGACGAAGAGGAATTGTACGATCACCCTTTCATTATGAATGCGTTCCGTTCGGAATACAGAGAACGAAACGAGATAAAGCGGTGAATTATATTACATCCCGGCGACCATGTCGACCGCACGCCCATCCGGCGCCCAGGACGAGCGCAGTCAGGCCCTGCCGGAGCGCATCCTGCCGGAGTGCGCGAGCCTCGCGGACCGCCGTCTGGAGGGCCGAGCCCGCCGCGCAGATTTTCCACGCCCCCGCCCGACCGCATCATTTTCACACTCCGCCCACAACGCAGGCGAGCACGTCGACGGCATCCGGCTTTCCCGAGCCGTTCGGCCCGATGACGCAGCGCCCGCCGGCTCGAAAACGAAAGCCGTCGGCACGGCGAACGCCGCCGACGCGACCACGGCCTGAATCCGCGAATCGTCAACGTTTTCACGGGCACGACCCCACCGCAGCCCTCCGCGCCGGCGCAGCGTGTCAGCGGCAGGCGCCACTCGTTCCCCTCACCGGATCGGGAGAAACTCTTTACCTTATTTTACTGTTTTCGTCAACTGTTAGTCCAACCCTTGACGGAGGCGAAGTGGTCGGCAAGCATGAAAAGTCGTATTATGCGAATTATGCGACATGCATCTTAGGAGTGAGTTTTTCAGTGGGTTTTCTATCAGAACGGCGGGAGCAAATTCTGTCTGCGAGCTGGCAGCACTTGTCCCTGGTCGTGCAGTGTCTGATCCTCGCGACCGTCATCGCGATCGGCATTGCCGCCCTGTGCTACCGGAATAGGGCATTGACCTCCCTTGCCAACAACGTGTCCGCAATCGGCCTGACCATCCCCTCATTCGCGCTCATCGGCTTGCTGATCGTCCCTCTGGGCTTCGGCGTCATGCCGGCGGTCGTCGTCATCACCTTCTACGCCGTCCTCCCCATCCTCCGCAATGCGATCGTGGGGTTCTCGGGCGTGGACGGCAACATCCTGGAGGCCGCGCGCGGAATCGGAATGTCGCGAACGGCGACATTCGTCAAAGTCGAACTACCCCTGGCCTGGCCCGTCATCCTGGCGGGAATGCGCATCTCGGCGCAGATGGTCATGGGCATCGCCGCCATCAGCGCCTACGCCCTCGGCCCCGGCCTCGGCGGCTTCATCTTCACCGGGCTGACCCGACTGGGCGGCGCCAATTCCCTCGAATCGGTGCTGACCGGCGTGATCGCCGTCGTCGTCCTAGCCCTCATTCTCGACGGCCTGCTTCTTCTCGTAGGCCGTCTCACTACGTCGCGAGGTATTCATGTCTGAGAACAAGCAAATTGAAAAACACATTTTCGGGGACCAGGAAGCCGACGTCACCGGCGCTTCGATTCTTCTGGAGGACGTGACGAAATCCTACGGCGGTGAGAATCCCGCAGTCGACCATCTCACGTTGGAGATTCCGGCCGGCCAGACCGTCATGTTCGTCGGCCCGTCCGGCTGCGGCAAAACCACGACCCTCAAGATGATCAACCGGCTCATCGAGCCGACCGAAGGCCACATCATCATCAACGGGGACGACGTCACCACGATGAACGGAGACAGGCTCCGCAGGCACATCGGCTATGTGATCCAGGCGGGAGGCCTTCTCCCCCACATGTCCGTGGCGGCCAACATCGGCATCGTCCCCAAGATGCTGGGGTGGGACAGGAATCGCATCGCCGAGCGCGTGGACGAACTCCTCGACCTCGTCTCCCTCGACCCCAGCGTGTACCGGGACCGCTATCCCCGCGAACTGTCGGGCGGTCAGCAGCAGCGCGTCGGCGTGGCCCGCGCGCTCGCCGCCGATCCGCCCGTGCTCCTCATGGACGAGCCCTTCGGCGCGGTGGACCCCATCACCCGCCAGCGCCTGCAGGAGGAGCTCATCCACATTCAGAACGAGCTGCACAAGACGATCGTCTTCGTCACCCATGACTTCGACGAGGCCGTCAAGCTCGGCGACTGGATCGTCATCTTCAACGAGGGCGCGCACATCATGCAGTACGACACCCCCGAGCGGATCCTGGCCAACCCGAGCAACGAGTTCGTCGAGGACTTCATCGGGTCGGGCGCGGGTCTCATGCAGCTCGGGCTCGCCCGTGTCAGCGACGTGCCGCTCAAGGAGGCGGTTCGGGCGCGTCCGGGCGAGGACAGCCTGGAGGTCGACCGGCGTCTGAAGGCCGCCGGCGTCAGGCGGGTCGTCGTCCTGGACCGGAGGGACAGACCCGTCGGATGGGTGAGTTCGAAGCAGATCCTGCGCACGTCCAGGATCAGGTCCGACTACAACCAGGAACTGCCGATCGTCGGCGCGAGCTCAACGCTTGACGACGCCCTGGACACGATGCTCGTGGCCGGATCTACCGAAGCCATCGTCCACGGTCCGCGCCGCCGTTTCCTCGGTCTCATCACGGTCAACACGGTCATCAAGGCGATCGAGGAGATCTCGTCCAGGGCCCCCGACGAGGTCTCCGCTCCCCTCGGGCACAACACGGGCGCCGACAGCGCGAGCAGCGCCGACTCCTCGCCCGCCGAGGACGAGGCTGCCGACGGCGAGCCGGCGCAGGACGACCAGTCGTCACAGTCGCGAACGACGCCCGACGCCGCCGCAACGGCCGCGGGTGGTGATGGGGATGAATGAGCGATCCGCGAACCCGGGCGAGCAGAGCCGGATCGGCCTGATCGTACAGCCCATAGCCCTCCTCCTCTTCCTCGGCGGGATGATCCTCTGGCTCCGCATGACGGACTTGACCGAGACCGAGCAGGCGACGCTGGCGAGCAAGGAACTGAGAAGACTGACCTTTCAGCACATCAACCTCACGATCGTCGCCGCCGTCATCGTGCTGGCGACGGCCATCCCCGCCGGAATCATCCTGACCCGCAAGCCCTTCGCCGCCCTGACCGGGCCGATCACGATGATCGCGAACCTCGGCCAGGCGGCCCCCACGGTCGGCCTCGTCGTCCTGTTCGCCTTCTGGCTCGACTTCGGCTACACGGCGGCCTTGGTGAGCCTGGTCGTCTACAGCTTCCTGCCGGTCTTGAAGAACACGATGGTCGGGTTGAAGGCGGTGGACCCCAGGCTGGTCGAGGCCGCACGCGGCATGGGCATGTCGAACGTGGCCGTCCTGACCAAGGTGGAGCTCCCCCTGGCCGTGCCCGTCATGCTCGCGGGCATACGGACGGCCCTCGTCCTGCTGGTCGGCAGCGCGACCCTCGCGACGTTCGTCAACGGAGGAGGGCTCGGACTGCTCATCACGACGGGCGTCAACCTCAACCAGGTACGTGTGCTCATCTTCGGTTCGCTCCTCGTGGCCGTCCTCGCACTGGGTGTGGACTGGGCGGCGCGGGTCATCGAATACTTTGCCCGACCGAAAGGACTGTGAGATGACGAACATGACGAAACTGCGGCGCTGCACAGCGCTGGGCGCCGTGACGCTCTTAGCCCTCGCAGGATGCGGCCTGAGCCCCTCGACGTCCGGGGTACCCGAAGCGAATCCCGGAAGCATCACGCCCATCGAAGGGGCCGAGAAAACCCATGTCACGGTGGGGGGCAAGAGCTTCACGGAACAGCTCATCCTCGGGAAGATAGCCGTCTACGTCACCAAAGCCTCCGGCTTCAAAGTCACCGACATGACGAGCATTCCGGGCTCGCAGCCGGCGCGCAAGCTCATGATCAGCGGTCAGACGCAGGTCAGCTGGGACTACACCGGCTCGGCGTGGCTGACTTATATGAACCATGAAAAGGGCATCCCCGACCAGAGGAAGCAGTGGGAAGCGGTTCGCGACGAGGATCGCGGCAACGGACTGGTGTGGGGCAATCCGACTCCGTTCAACAACACGTACGCCTTCGCCACGCGGACGGAATTCGCCAAGGCGAAGGGCATCACGAAGCTCTCCGACATCGCCAAGCTCCCGCCCCAGGAGCGGACCATGTGCGTCGAGTCGGAGTTCAACTCGCGCACCGACGGACTCAATCCGCTGTTGGCCACCTACGGCCTCCCCCGGGACACTCCCAACGGGATCCCCCAGGCGAACATCTCGCTCATGGACACGGGGACGATCTACACGGCGACGGACAAGGGCTCGTGCAATTTCGGCGAGGTGTTCACAACCGACGGCCGCATCGACGCGCTCGACCTGACCGTTCTGGAGGACGACCGTCATTTCTTCCCGTCCTACAACGCCGCGCCGATCTTCAACGCCAAGCTCCTGAAGAGATTCCCTCAGCTGGAGGGCCGGTTCGACATGGTCGCCAAGGAGCTGACCGAGACCGAGATGCGCAAACTGAACTATCAGGTGGACGTGAAGGGCCGCGATCCGGGCGACGTGGTGTACGAGTGGATGCTGAAGAAGAAGTTCATCACCAAGAAATGACGAGGGGCCACGTCTGTGGCTCCCCTGGGCCGACGGGCCCGGCCGCGAGGCGTCCTCGCGGCCGGGCCCGTCGGCTTGTCGGAGTCACCCCTCGATCGACGCCTTCAGGCCCGGCCCAACCACAGCGCGATCTCCTTCTCCGCGTTCTCCGGGGAATCAGAGGCGTGGATGAGGTTTTCGATGTTGCCGTGTCCCCATTCGCGTGCCAGGTCGCCGCGGATCGAGCCGGGCACGGCCTGCGTCGGGTTGGTGGCCCCGGCCAGGGCGCGCACGCCTTCCACGACGTTCCTGCCGCTGAAGATCCCCGCGACGAGCGGACCGCGCGTCATGTACTCGACGATGTCGGGGAAGAACGGCTTGTCGGCCACATGCGCGTAGTGCTTGCGCAGCAGATCCTCGGTGGCGCGCATGAATCTGAGCTCCTGGAGGATGTAGCCCTTGGCCTCGATGCGGCCCAGGATCTCACCGACGAGACCCCGCTCCACACCATCGGGTTTGACTAGGATGAAGATACGCTCTGAGTCCATACGCAGATCTTAGACCAGCCGGAGAAAGCTCGGGGATCCGCGGGGCGCGGGCGCCTCCTGCGCGTCGGGGATCGATCTCCGACGCGGCGCATCCGGAGAGGCGCGCGACCGTCCGGTTTCGAGCCCCTTGGCCTGTGGCCGATTCAGCTGCGATCCAGCTGCTCACGCCCCGTCGGGGGCGGGCCGACCCATGAGGCTCCGAGCGGCGCCGACGAGCTGGATCGAGCCGGTCACGACGACGGCGGGAGACGTCATCGGCGCGTCGTCGTCCTCCTCGGCCAGGGTGGCCGCCCGGTCGATGGCGGCGAGCAGGTCGCGCTCGACCTCGACCCGATCCCGGCCGAAGACATCCCGCGCTATGCCCGCGAGCTCCTCGGCGTCCATGGCCCGCTCACCCGACATACCGGTGACGACGACCGCCTCCAGAACCGGTTCGAGCTCCCCGAGGAAGGCCTCGGCGTCTTTGTCGGCCATCATCGCCACGACGCCGACGAGCCGGCCCGGATAGTATTCGATGAGGGCGTCGGCCAGGGCCGAGGCGCCGTGGGGATTGTGTGCGGCGTCGACGAGGACGGCCGGCGAGGTGCGGACGGTCTCCAAGCGTCCGGGGGATGCGACGGACATGAGCGCGTGTTCGACCACGTCGCCCCCCAGCGCGGCCCCGCCGAAGAGGGCTTCGACCGCGGCGAGGGCCACGGCCGCGTTGTCCGCCTGGAACGCGCCGCGAAGCGAGAGCGGGACGTCCTCGTAGCGGGCCGCGGGCGTCCGGACGGTCACGAGCTGACCGCCGACGGCCGTCTCCCGCGAGACGACGCGAAGGTCCGGGCCGGATTCGACGAGCCGGGCGCCGAGCTCCGCCGCGCGTTCGCGCACCATCTCCGCCACCGCGACGGGTTGGACGGCGCACACGACCGTGCACCCCGGCTTGACGATCCCGAGCTTCTCCGAGGCGATGTCCTGGAGCGTGGAGCCCAACCAACGTTCATGGTCGAGGGCGACGGGTCCGATGACCGCGACGTCCGCGTTGAGGACGTTCGTCGCGTCCCAGACTCCGCCCATGCCGACCTCGACGATCGCCACGTCGACCGGCGCGTCGGAGAACGCCGCGTAGGCCATGACGGTGAAGACCTCGAAGAAGCTCAGCCTCGGCCCGCCGGACGCCTGGGAGTCGGCGTCGACGAGGTCGATGAAGGGTTCGACCTCCTCCCACGCGGCGATGAAGCCCTCGCGGGAGATCGCCCGCCCGTCGATGCAGATGCGCTCGCGGACGGACTCCAGGTGCGGGGAGGTGAACCGGCCCGTGCGCAGCCCGCGTTCGCGCAGGAGCGCCTCGACCATCCGGGAGGTCGACGTCTTCCCGTTCGTCCCGGTGATGTGGATCGCACGGTAGGAGCGCTGCGGGTCGCCCATCATCTCCAGGACGTCGCGCACGCGCTGCAGCGTGGGCTGCACCTTGTGCTCGGGGGCGCGCGTGAGGATCTCATGGTAGATCTCCTCGACCTTCTCATCGAGGGCGAGCAGCCGGGCGGCGTCGAGGGCCTCCCGGCTGGGGCCCGCCTCCCCGGCTTCGCCGGCGGGCCGATCGCCGGCCGGAGCTTCGGAGCGCTCGCCGAGCCCCTCGCCTTCCGGCGATTCCTCGCGGCGGGCGTCGCCGCCGGCCCGGATCTCCTCGACGACGCCGGGGTCCGGGCCGGCGATCAGCCCCGAGGAGACGATGGCCTTGATGGCCGCGTCGAATTCGGCGTCTTCGGCCTCCTCCCGGGCGAGGCGGTCGGCCCGCTGGGGGGCGTCCTCGTCGTCGCCGGGGTCCGCCCCCGCCCTTCCGGGATCGCCCGCCGCCTCCCGATCTGGTTCGGGAGGCGTCGAAGGGCCGTCCGGTCCGAAGCGGGGGTCGTTCCTGCGCGGCGTCATGGTCTCCTCTTCCCCGGCGGTGCCGGTCTTCTCAGGCTGCCCTGTCCCTCAGGCCTTCCTGGCCACGTGGACGTCCAGTTCCTCCCCGCCGGCCAGGACGTCCGTCTCAAGGGCGAGCGTCTCGGCGGCGATGAGGTCGGTGTGCGCACGGACCGCCTCGACGTGCTCGGCGGGCACCCGAAGCGTCAGCGAGATCCGGTCGGCCACGTGCAGGCCCGCGGCCTTGCGCGCGTCCTGAACGGCCCGGATGACGTCGCGGGCGTAGCCTTCGGCTTCGAGTTCGGCGTCGAGGGTCGTGTCGAGGGCGATGTAGGCTCCCGAGGGCAGGACGCTCGCAACGGAGCCCTCTTCGCCCTGCACGAGGGTCGTCAGGGCGTATTGGCCGCCGCGCAGGCGCACCGGCGGATCGAGGCGGAGCAGGACGCCGTCCTGCGTCTCCTCCCATGCGCCCTCGCGGGCGGCCGCGAAGAGCTTGGACGTCAATTTGCGCTGCTCCGGCTCGAGTTCGCGCGGCAGAACGGTCAACTCGCGTGTGACCGTCATCCCCGAGGACTCCACGCTCTCCAGTCGCACGTCCTTGACGTTGACCTCGGCGGCGATGAGCCCCCGGAACGCCTCGAGGTCCCGGTCGGTCACGACGACGAGGCTGCGCAGGGGCAGACGCACCCGGAGCCTGTTCGCCTTGCGCAGCGAATGGGCGGCCGAGACGATGTCGCGCACTTCGTCCATCTGGGCGACGAGGTCTCGATCCGCCGCGGCCTCGGGCAGTTCGGGCCAATCGGCCAGGTGGACGGAGCGCTCCCCGGTCAGTCCGCGCCACATCTCCTCGGCCAGGAGCGGCAAGAGCGGGGCGGCGGCCTGGGAGACGGCGACCAGCGCCGTGTAGAGGGTGTCGAAAGCGGCGGGGTCCTCGTTCCAGAAGCGGTCGCGCGAGGTGCGCACGTACCAGTTGGTCAGCATGTCGAGGTAGACGCGCAGCGTCTGGGTGGCCTCGGCGATCTCGTAGGCGTCGAGCTGGGCGCGCAGCGCGTCGACCAAGCCCTTCGTGTTGGCCAGGAGGTAGCGGTCCTGGACGTCCAGGGCGGCGACGGCGTCCGGGTCGTCGACGTCGACGGGCGCGGCCAGATAGCCGGCCCCCTTCTCCGCGGCGTCCGCGTAGAGGGTGAAGAAGTAGTAGGTGTTCCACAGGGGCAGGAGGACGTGGCGCACGGCGTCGCGGATGCCGTCCTCGGTGACGATGAGGTTGCCGCCGCGGACGACCGGCGAGCTCATGAGGAACCACCGCATGGCGTCCGAGCCGTACTCGTCGAACACCTTGGCGACGTCCGGGTAGTTGCGCAGCGACTTGCTCATCTTGCGCCCGTCATCCCCCAGGACGATCCCGTGTGAGACGCAGTTGGTGAAGGACGGTTTGTCGAACAGAGCGGTGGCCATGACGTGGAGGGTGTAGAACCATCCGCGCGTCTGGCCGATGTACTCGACGATGAAGTCGCCCGGGTAGTGCTCGTCGAACCATTCGCGGTTCTCGAAGGGATAGTGCACCTGGGCGAAGGGCATGGCGCCCGAGTCGAACCACGTGTCGAGCACGTCGGGCACCCGCCGCATCGTCGACCGCCCCGTCGGGTCGTCGGGGTTGGGGCGCACGAGGCCGTCGATCGCCGGCCTGTGGAGGTCGACCTCGCCGTCGGCGCCGACGGGCAGGCGCCCGAAGTCGCGTTCGATCTCGGCCAACGAGCCGTAGACGTCGATGCGCGGATGGGCCGGATCGTCCGACTTCCACACGGGGATCGGCGATCCCCAGAAGCGGCTGCGGGAGATCGACCAGTCGCGGGCGCCCGCCAGCCAGTTGCCGAAGATGCCGTCCTTGACGTGCTCGGGGACCCACGTGATCCGCTGGTTCAGCTCGACCATGCGGTCGCGGAAGGCCGTGACCTTGACGAACCACGAGGAGACGGCCTTGTAGATGAGCGGCTGGCGGCACCGCCAGCAGTGCGGATAGGAGTGCCGGTAGGAGGCCTGCCGCACGAGCACGGCCCGCCGGTTCGGCTCGCGCCGTGCGATCGGGCCCGTCCCGTCGCGCAGGTCGGCGATGATGCGGCGGTTGGACTCGAACACCTGCATCCCCGCGTAGTCCGGGACGGCCGGGGTGAATCTGCCGGCGTCGTCGACGGGGACGACGGCGCCGATCCCCGCCTCCAGGCAGGCGTTCATGTCGTCCTCGCCGAAGGCGGGGGCCATGTGCACGAGGCCCGTGCCGTCGTCGGTTGTGACGAAGTCGGCGGCGAGGATCGTCCAGGCGCGGGGCCCCGGAGTCCCGCCCTCGGCGCGCGCCTCAGGGGTGTCGAAGTAGTCGAAGATCGGGTGGTAGCGGCGTCCCACGAGGTCCTCGCCCTTCAACCGCGCGAGGATCTCGGGGGCTTCCCCGAGCTCTTTCGCGTAGGAGGCCAGGAGCGCCTCGGCGACGATCACGTCCTGTCCGGCGACCGGCGATCCGGCCTCGCCGGGCACGCGAACGACGGCGTAGTCGACGTCGGGCCCCACGGCCACGGCGGAGTTGGAGGGGAGCGTCCACGGCGTGGTCGTCCAGATGAGGATGAGCTCGGGCGTCGTCGCGCCGTCGCGCACGGGCTCCTCCAGGCGCAGGCCGACGGTGACCGTCTGGTCGGTGCGATCCTGGTAGATCTCGTCGTCCATCTTCAGCTCGTGGTTGGTCAGCGGCGTCTCGTCGTTCCAGCAGTACGGCAGGACGCGGAACCCCTCGTAGATGTAGCCCTTGTCGTACATGGTCTTGAAGGCCCAGATGACGGATTCCATGAAGGTGGTGTCGAGGGTCTTGTAGTCGTGGTCGAAGTCGACCCACCGGGCCTGGCGGGTGACGTAGTCCCGCCATTCCTCGGTGTAGGTGAGGACGCCGGCGCGGGCGGCGTCGTTGAAGGCCTGGATGCCGATGCCGCCTTCGCCTTCGATCTGGGACTTGTCCGTCACGCCGAGGATGCGTTCGGCCTCCAGCTCGGCGGGCAGGCCGTGTGTGTCCCAGCCGAAGCGGCGTTCGACGCGTCTGCCCCGCATCGTCTGGTAGCGGCCGACGACGTCCTTGACATAGCCGGTCAGGAGGTGCCCGTAGTGCGGCAGGCCGTTGGCGAAGGGCGGGCCGTCGTAGAAGACGAACTCGTTGGAGCCCTCGGGCCCGGCGGGGCGCTTGTCGACGGACGCCTGGAAGGTGCCGTCTTCCTCCCAGAAGGCGAGGACTCGCCTCTCCAGTTCCGGGAAGTTCGGGGAGGCCTCGACGCTTCCGTCGCGGTGAAGCGGGTAGTGGCCGTTGCTCATGTCTCTCCTCAACGTCGTTGACGCGAGGACGACTGCGGGCGTGTGCCCGGGGCCGCGGTACCACCCCGCTTGCCGCACCGGGGCGCGGCCGCTCATTGAGGACGATGACGGATCCACCCGCCCGGGTCTAGTGAGGCCGGCCCGCGCCGGATCGTGCGGCGTTCGGTGGGCCCGTTCTTCCGGGTGCTCGCCGGTGATGCCCCGTTCCATGCACCGCGCGGTCGCGCGGAACGCCGGTTGACGGGCCGGGTCGACGCGGAGACCAGTTTAGCCGCGATCGTCCGCCGAATGTCAACGCGGCGGCGTGGCGCGGGATACGCCCGTCCGAACGTCTCCGTGAAAGTGGAGAGCTCGCACGCGATACTTCGATATGGAATCAAACCGAAACCGCAGGTAATATACAAAGGCGCGTGATCCACCCCCTGCTCCCCGCTGGCTATTCGTCTGTCGCGAGCGCAGAGACGGGCAGGGTCCCGTCGTCGTCGGCGGAGCGCACGAGCGTGCGGGCGTCGGCCTGGGCGCGCGACATGACTCTCACGAGGTCGATGTTGACGTGGGTCGGGCGCGTCAGCGTCCACGCGATGACGTCGGCGACGTCCTCGGCGAGCAGCGGGCCGTCGACTCCCGCGTAGACGGCCCGGGCCTTGGCCCCGTCTCCTAGCCTGTTGAGCGAGAATTCCTCGGTCTTGACCATGCCCGGCGCTACTTCGATGACGCGAACGGGCTCGCCGACGAGCTCGATCCGTAGGGTGCGCGCGATCATGCGCTCGGCGTGCTTGGCGGCCGTGTACCCCGCCCCGCCCGGGTAGGCCTCATGGGCGGCCATGGAGGTGACGAAGACGATGTCGCCGCCTGTGCGCCGCAGTCCGGGCAGGAGCGCCTGGGTCAGGCGCAGCGTGCCGAGCACGTTCTTCTCGTACATGGCGAGCCAGTCCGCCGGGTCGCCGTCGGCCACCGAGTCGAGGCCTATGGCGCCGCCTGCGTTGTCGACGAGGGCCGTCACGGGCTCCCCTTCTTCGAGGAAGCCGACGAGCCGGGCGACGTCGCCGGCGTCGGTCAGGTCCGCGGGGAAGAACTCGCAGCCGATCTGGCGGGCGAGCTCGCGCAGGCGGGCGAGCCTCCTGGCCGTGGCGACGACGGCGAAGCCCTCCTCCGCCAGGCGGCGGGCCGTCGCCTCGCCGATTCCCGTCGACGCCCCCGTGACCACCACGCGTCCACGTGCCATGCCAGCCTCCTCATAGCCTTTCGATGCGGCTGTCACCCACGATCGTATCGCCATTCCCGGCGTTTCAGAAGGAGCCGCCGCAGTTCGCGGCAGTGCCGGGCCCTTCCGCGAATCGTTCGACGAGCGGGGGATACCTTCCACGTCCGAGTGAGATCATCGGGACGCCGACAACTGGAAGGATTCAAATATGCGGGGACGGAAATTCCCCGCCCATACGCCCGGCCCACTCGGCCTCACAAACTTGAAAGTTGCATTACATCGGCTAGGTCTGCCATAATTAGACGTTTGCCCGCGTATAATGCACAATCGGTATATGGCACATAAGAGAAAACGCTTGCGCTCCGCGCTTTTCGCACTTGCCCTGTCCGCCCCCCTGTGCATGGGGTTCACCGGCGGAACCGGACCATCGACCGACGCCGCTGCGAAAGCAGGCGTCGGACAGCCCGCACAGGCGGCGGGGATTCCCGCGCCGTTCCGGGGAATCACCCTCACTACGATCAAAGATCTGGACAGAACTCTGTCCGTTATAAAGTCGAGTCCCCGCAAGTTGACCGTACGGATCGTCGTCCAGCCCAACGTCAGCATGGACGAATACCGCCGGGCCGTGGAGGCTCTGCATCCGCACGCCTACATCATGGCGGAGATCTTGGACGCTTCGACGTGGGCGGCGGCGGATATCGGCTCCCTCCGCGACCTGGCCAACGACGCGGTCGAAACTCTGGGGGACGAAGTCGACCTCTGGGAAGTCGGCAACGAACTCAACGGATCGTGGCTCGGTCCCTCGCCCCAGGCGATAAACGCCAAGGCGGAAGCCGTTCGCAGCATCGTCGCTTCGCACGGAGGACGCACGGCGGTCACCCTCAACTACTGGGATGAGGACAAGGAATGCTACGAGAAGCCGTGGGAGAACCTCAACTCCTACGCCCGGTCGATGCCGGCCAGCCTGCGTCAGGTCGACTATCTGTTCCTCTCCGTCTATGAATTCTCGTGCAAGCCCGCACAGCATCCCAGCGCCCGGGATTTGGCCGGCGCGCTGAAGACCATGGGCAAGCTCTTCCCCCGGGCGAAGCTGGGAATCGGGGAAATCGCGGCCAACGGCCCCGACGACGAAGCTCCCGAATCCAGCCTCTCGGTCAAGAAGCGCATCGCCAAACGGTATTACGGTATGCACAAGAAACTGCAGTCGAAGGTCGGATCCCGCTATGTCGGCGGCTACTTCTGGTGGTTCTTCTACGAGGACGCCGTCCGCAACAACGGCCCCCTGTGGCCGACTCTGAAGTCTCTCGTCTCCAAGATCTGACTCGATTCCGGCCGATCTCCCGTTTGAGAGCTGTGCGCGGCTTTCAAACGGGGGATCGCTCTATGCTCGATCCGGCCGCAGGCGCTCCGCCCAGGGTGGGACTCCCTCCATCGGCGTTTCCTACATGATTGGGCTCCATCCTCGCAGGGCGTAATCCTCACACCGCCGGCACCGACCGACGGCTCGCCTGACCTCCGCCCCTCGCAGAGTGCGGATTCCGGCAGGCTGTGAGGTCGGCGCATTTTCGGGCGCCTCGTGTAATTCCTTTCCCGCGCTCCTCGATACCGGCCTGTGCGCATTTCCCGGGCGTGCACGGCGCGATAGGATCGCCATCGCCCATGCGCAGTTGGCGCGTAGGCGAGGCCAATCGCGCCGCCGCCCAGCGCTCCCGCCCAGCGGAACGCACAAGAGAACCAGTGGAGGGACATTCATGATCGGCATCATCGGCATCGGATCCATGGGCGGCGCCATCGCCCGCGGGCTCATTGCGGCAGGCACCGCGCCCGGCGAGGTCGTCGTCTCCTCGGCGGACGTCCAGGCCACAGCCCGCTTCGTGGAGGAAACCGGTGCGAAATTGGCGTATTCGAACGTCGATCTTCTCGAGCGGGCGGGCGAGGGCGCGATCGTCGTTCTCGCCGTCAAGCCCTACGCCGTCGGCGGCGTCCTCGATGAGATCCGCGAGGCGGCGGCTCGGCGCGGGTCCGTCATCGTCTCCGTCGCAGCCGGAACGCCCATCGAGTTCCTCGAATCGCACCTGGAGCCGGGCCAGCCGGTCGTGCGGACGATGCCGAACATGGCCGCGGCCGTCGGCGCCTCCGTCACCGCCTACGCATGCAACGCACCCGCTGCGCCGCGCGCGGACGACGTCGCAAGCGTGCTCGCCTCCATCGGCATCGCCGAGCCGATGGCCGAGCAGGACTTCTCAGCGTTCAGCGCCATCGCCGGGTGCTCGCCGGCCTTCACCTTCGGCTACATCGACGCCATGGCGAGGGCGGCCGTGAAGAACGGGCTGCCCAAGGCTGTCGCGACGCGTATCGCGGCCCAGGCCGTCTACGGCGCCGCGAAGCTCTTGCTCGAAAAGCTCGACGCCGGGGCGAGCGCCGCCTCTCTCGCCGACGCCGTGCAGTCCCCCGGCGGAACGACCGTCGCGGGCGTGGTGGAACTGGAACAGGCCGGCTTCGGGGCCGCGGTGGTGCGGGGCGTCCAGGCGTCTATCGACCGCGACGGGGAACTGCTCGGGTGAGGCGCAGGCGGCTAACAGGAGGGGAACGCTGCAGCGGCTGCCCCCTCTCGCATTTTCGCAGTCGCCCGGTTCTCCGGTTCGGCGTCGTTCTGCAATTAGGCTGTTGACCGCCATTCTCGAATTCTCCGGCCCTCCAACATCTTGCGGCGCACCGTTGAGGCCGGCCCACCTTGATCTCGGGGCCCCGCTGGAATGCGTTCGCCGCCAGGGCCTGGCCCGGCCCTGCAACTAGGCGCATGAAATTCCCTCTGCAGCCGCGCTTGCCGACAACTAACTTAGAAACCTAAGATACTGGTTATGGACCTCGCCTACGAACTTCACGACCTCGTGCGAACCCTCGACCGGGAAGCGGAGCGCATGCTCCGCCCGTTGAACCTCACGTACAACAGGTACCTGGCTTTGGAGATCGTCGGCGAGCACCCGGGGGTCTCCGGCGCCCAGCTGGCGCGGGCGCTCGGCATAACCGAGGCGTCCTGCTCCGCCCTCGTCCGCCGTCTCATCGCCGACGGCCTCGCGGCGGACCTCGCGCAAAAGGGCGGCGGGAACGTGCGCCGACTCCACCTCACGGAAAACGGGGAGCTGCTGCGGGGAAAGGCGTCGCACGCGCTGGGCGGGCCCTTCGACGACGTCGTGCGAAGGCTCGGCTTCGACCCGCTTCGCCTCGCGCAGACCATTCGATCGATACACGACGAACTCAAAAACGGATAACTCAGGAACGGACCATGACAACGGCATTGTCTTCCCTCGCACTCATTCTCACGGCCGTTCGATTCGCCCTCTTCGTCCGCCTTCACACGGTCGAAAGCCCTTACAGCCCTGTTCGGCACGCGGTCAGCGACTACGCCGTCGGCCCCACGCGCAGGCTCGCAACGGCGACGACGTGGCTGACGTCCGCGACTTGGCTCGCCTTGGCCGGCGCCGCGCACGGCCTCCGCGGCTGGGACTACAGCGGCGCCGCGACCGTCCTTCTGCTTATTCTCGCTGCAATCTTCGCGATTCTCCCGGCGTTCCCGACGACGTTGGAGGGGCAGCGGCTCACGCCAATGGGCGCGGCGCACTACGCCCTTGCGATCGGATGGTTCGCGATCGCCTTCAGCCTGGCGGGAGACATTCGGCGGCTCATCGCGCCCGAAGGCGGCGTTGTGGCCGCGGCGGCCAACGGGCTCTACTGCGCGGCGCTCGTTTCTCTCGTCGCGCTGGTGTGCGCGATGCTCCCCCGCTTTCGCAGCAGGTGCTTCGGGCTTCCCGAGCGTGCCTACCTCGTTTCGATCGGCCTGTTCTACGCGGTCTTCGCTGCGACGATTCTGGCGACCGGCGGGAAGTTCTGAACAGGCAGACCGGCGTCGCCCCCTCGAGACTCGCGCGACGTGGCGAACAACGCGCGCCGGCAAGAGCCCTCACATGCGCCAAGTTCAACCGTTCATGGAAGAATAGAGCCTATGGCGAAATCGACAGACGAATTCAAGGCGGCCAATTTCGGGGGCGAGCTTCGCGAGCGCGTGGAGGTTCCCGGCAAGGCCAGCCTCGAGGGCCTCGAAAACCGCTGGGGAAAGCGCTGGCAAGAAGACGGCGCGTATGCCTTCGACCGCACTGCGACCCGCGAGGACGTCTACTCGATCGACACTCCCCCGCCCACGGTTTCCGGTTCCCTGCACGTGGGCCACGTCTTCTCCTACACCCACACCGACACGATGGCCCGCTACCAGCGCATGCGCGGCAAGTCGGTCTTCTACCCGATGGGCTGGGACGACAACGGCCTGCCCACCGAACGGCGCGTCCAGAACTACTACGGGGTGCGCTGCGACCCGTCGCTGCCCTACGACCCCGATTTCGTCCCTCCCCACGACGGCGGCGACGGCAAGTCGATCAAGTACGCCGACCAGGTTCCGATCTCGCGGCGCAATTTCATCGAGCTGTGCTGGAAGCTGACCGAGGAGGATGAGGCGCAGTTCGAGGCGCTGTGGCGCTACCTCGGCCTGTCGGTGGACTGGAGTCAGCATTATCAGACGATCGGGGCGAAGGCTCAGAAGATCGCCCAGGCGGGGTTCCTGCGCAATCTCGAGCGCGGCGAGGCCTATCAGGCCCAGGCCCCCGGTCTGTGGGATGTGACCTTCCAAACGGCCGTCGCCCAGGCGGAGCTCGAGGCCCGCGAATACCCCGGCGCCTACCATTCGCTGGCCTTCCACGGTCAGGGCGGCGACGTCGTCATCGAAACCACGCGCCCTGAGCTTCTTCCCGCCTGCGTCGCGCTCATCGCGCACCCCGACGACGAACGCTACAGCCACCTCTTCGGTACAACGGTGACGTCGCCTATCTTCGACGTCGAACTCCCCGTCCTCGCCCACCCCGCCGCTGAAATGGAGAAGGGCGCGGGAATCGCCATGTGCTGCACCTTCGGCGATCTGACCGACGTCGTGTGGTGGCGCGAACTGGGCCTGCCGATGCGTTCGGTGCTCGGCAAAGACGGCCGCATCGTCGCGCAGACGCCGGAGTGGATCGCCTCCGAACGGGGCGTCGCCGCCTACGAGGCCATGGCCGGGAAGACGGCTTTCTCCGCCAGGAAGGCGCTTGTGGAGGCGCTGGCCGACAGCGGCGAGATGCTCGGCGAGCCCAAGCCTACGTCCCGTATGGCGAACTTCTTCGAGAAGGGCGACAAACCCTTGGAGATCGTCACGTCGCGCCAGTGGTACATCCGCAACGGCGGACGCGACCACATCGAGGCCAACGGCAGGCAGCTGCGCGAGAACCTGATCGCGGCCGGAAACGAGCTCGCCTTCCACCCCGATTTCATGCACGTGCGCTACGACAATTGGGTCGGCGGCCTGAACACCGACTGGCTCATCTCCCGCCAGCGCTTCTTCGGCGTGCCGATCCCGCTGTGGTATCGGGTGCACGAGTCCGGCGAGGTCGATTACGACGACGTCATCGCGCCCGACGTCGAACGCCTTCCCGTCGACCCCTCCTCGGACGTCCCCGAGGGCTTCACCGAGGATCAGCGCGGCGAGCCGGGCGGCTTCGTCGGCGAGATCGACATCATGGACACGTGGGCCACGTCCTCTCTCAGCCCCCAGATCGCGGGCGGATGGCTGACGGACGAGGACCTGTTCTCGCGCGTCTACCCGATGGACGTGCGCCCGCAAGGCCAGGACATCATCCGCACGTGGCTGTTCTCCTCGATGGTGCGCGCCCACCTCGAATTCGGCGAGAACCCTTGGAGGCACGCCGCCATCTCCGGGTGGATCCTGGATCCCGACCGGAAGAAGATGTCCAAGTCGAAGGGCAACGTGGTCACCCCCTTGGCGCTGCTCGAAAAGCACGGCTCGGACGCTGTGCGCTATTGGGCCGCGAGCGCGCGGCTGGGAATGGACGCGACCTTCGACGAGCAGCAGATGAAGATCGGGCGCCGCCTGGCGATGAAGGTGCTCAACGCCTCGAAGTTCGCCCTGTCGATGGGCGGCGAGGGAGCGCCGGCGGATCTCGACGCCTCGGCTGTCACCGAGCCGGTGGACCGGGCGGTCCTGGCAGGGCTCGCCGACGTGGTCGACGAGGCTACGGCTTCCTTCGAGGCCTACGACCACACGCGGGCGTTGGAGCTCGCCGAATCCTACTTCTGGGCCTTCTGCGACGACTACCTCGAGCTGGTGAAGGACCGCGCGTACTCCGAGGACCCGGCCGCCCGCTCGGCGAGGGCGGCGCTGAACATCGCCGTCGACGTCTTCCTGCGGCTCCTGGCGCCGTTCATCCCCTACGCCACGGAGGAGGTGTGGAGCTGGTACCGCACGGGCTCGGTCCACCGCGCCGCCTGGCCCAGTTCGGAGCCTTTGCGCGCCGCAGCTGCCGGGGCGGATGCAGACATCCTGCGGGTCGCCGGCGAGGCGCTGACCGCTCTGCGGAAGGTGAAGTCGGAGAACAAGGTCTCCCAGCGCACCACCTACGCTTCCGTTTCGCTCGACGTCGCCGAGGCGGACCGCTCTAAGATCGACGCCGTCCACGCCGATCTGGTGCGAGCCGCGCACGTCCGCGGGGATCTCTCGCTCACCGCTGCCAAGCACGACGGGCCGGTGATCGTGGCCTCCTACGAGCTCGACCCACCCGAGCCGAAGAAACCCAGGTCGAAAAAGTAGAGGGTGAGCATATGCAGTGTGGGGTCGCAAACATCCCGCGGCCCCACACTTCTCCAGCCCTCGATTCTGCGGGGTCGGCGGCCGCCGGCACACCCGACAGCCCCGTAGACGCGCACGATCGACAGGACGGATCCGATAATCTCGCCGTCAGCCCTGTGATTCCCCTCGTTCGCTTTGAGGAAGACGTCCGGTCCGATGGCGTACGTCGTCACGCTGAGGGCCATCAGAAGGATCGCCCACAGGAGGCACTTTTCGAAGCCGGGTGAAGCTTTCCCGCGTTTCTCATTGCCATTCTCCTATCGCAAAATGTGGAGCTAACGGCTTTCCATGGAAAACCCTATATAGGGATTCCACAGGATATAGCATACGATGCTGCTCGTCGGATTGTTATGCTTTTCGGATGATGAGAAATTATTTCAATTCAACGTTCGGTAAGGCCAGGAGAATTCTCGGCCTTACCGGCGCTTTCATGCTTCTCCCGTTTACTCTTCTCTTGCCGCTCTTCCCTGCGGGACTCGGTCTTGCTCTCACAGCGAACGTGAATGTACTCGGCGGCATAATTAAAAGGTCAGTATTCGAATATATAACATGGTTTTTAATTTATTATTTATTTGTATTGTCATTTGATGATTTTACAACGTACATTGTATCAAATATTTATATTAATAAATATGTATCTACTGTAATACAATCAATTTTATCTTTTTTCATACTTTTATATATTTTTCATTTTCTTACGTTTACTTGGCTGGGCGCCTTGATACCAGTGGTATTTTATATCATATTTAATCTCATTTTAAGGAAAGTCATCTCATTAAGTAGTGAATAGTAATTATTGAATTACCATATCATTATGTACAGGCTATCGGCACGGCGATGCCCCACCCGCATCACAGTATCCTGAACGCTGCCCCGTCCACACGCGCACATCGGCGAGATTCTACCGCTTCCGCATCATCCTCATGATGTCGCCCCGTCCACGCGCCCGCCGTTGAGAGCTTCACCATACCCTTGGGATTCCGCGGAATTCCTCCCGCGGGCAGAGTGCGGGGCGTGCAGGGTTACGCTATCGTAGCTCTAGATCGTTCAGATCAGAGAGGACTTCATGAGCAACATCATCGAGAAAGACGGACGCCGGGCCTCCCACTGTCCCGGCAAGATCAAGGTCACGGATTCGATGAGCATCCCCTGGGTGATGCGAAATCATGCCATCGACCGCGCCGAGAAGGTCGTATTCGAACGCAAGTCCTCGATCAACACGTGGGTGCCTGTGACATGGCGCCAGTTCTACGCGGAGGTCCGCGAGCTGGCCCGCGGCTTGATCGCCATGGGCGTCCAGCCGAACGATCACATCGCCATCATGAGCCATTCGCGCTATGAGTTCGCCCTCTTCGACCAGGCCGTCTGGGCAGTCGGAGCACAGCTCATCCCCATCTACGAGACCGATTCGACACAGCAGGCGCGTTGGATCATCGACGACGCACACTGCCGCATCGCCATCGCCGAAACCCGGCAACTTCATGACGTGCTCGCCCCCATCCTCAACGACGTCGAGCATTTCGAGACGATTCACGTGATCGAGGAAGACGCGGTCGACAAGATCTCCGCACTCGGGCAGCCCGAGTCCGATGAGGAGATCGACCGGCGCATCGACGCCACGACCGCCGACGACCTGGCGACCATCATCTACACGTCGGGGACGACGGGGCTCCCCAAAGGCGCTCGCCTGTCCCATCGCAATCTGCTCCACGTGGCGATCAACGGCCCGCTCGACGACGGCCTCTCGCACATCATCGGCGGGTACCAGCGCAGCCTCCTCGCCCTGCCGATGGCCCACGTCTTCGCCCGGTTCATCTGCATCATGTCGATGTACTCGGGAAACGTCACAGGCTTCGCCCCGGACGCGAAGAACCTCGTCACCGACATCCAAAGCTTCAAGCCGACCTACATCCTCGCCGTGCCGCGCATCTTCGAGAAGATCTACAACGCGGCCGACGCAAAGGCGGGACGCGGCCTGAAACTCAAGCTCTTCCGCCACTACGCCAAGGTCGCCATCAAGTACTCGCGGGCGCTCGACACTCCCGAAGGCCCCTCCCTCCAGCTGAGGGCCCAGCACAGGGTCGGCGACCGGCTGGTCTACTCGACGATCCGGAATCTGCTGGGCGGCGACCTCGCGAACTCCATCTCGGGCGGGGCGCCGTTGGGCGAGCGTCTGGGCCATTTCTTCCGAGGGATCGGCATCACCGTCCACGAAGGCTACGGCCTGACGGAGACCTCGGCTCCCACGACGGTCAACACCCCCGATTTCATTCGTATAGGTTCCGTGGGCCCGGCCTATCCCGGCTGTTACGTCTCCATCGGCGAGGACGGCGAGATCCTGTGCAAGGGCGACCACGTCTTCCGCGAGTACAACAACAATCCTGGGGCCACCGCCGAAGCCTTCACAGAGGACGGATGGTTCCACACCGGGGATCTGGGAAGGATCGACGACGACGGCTTCGTCTACATCACCGGCCGTAAGAAAGAGCTGATCGTGACGGCCGGCGGGAAGAACGTGGCCCCGGCGATCCTGGAAGACAGGCTGCGCGGGCATCCCCTCGTCTCCCAAGTGGTCGTGGTCGGCGACCAGAAGCCCTTCATCGGCGCCCTCGCCACCCTCGACTCCGAGATGCTCCCCGGATGGCTGCGCAACCACGGCCTGCCCGAGATGAGCGCGAAGGAAGCCGCCGAGAACCCACAGGTCCTCGCCGCGATCGACCGGGCGATCAAGCGTGCCAACGAAGCGGTCTCGCGAGCCGAGTCGATCCGCAAGTTCAGGATCCTTCCCATCGATTTCACCGTGGCCAACGGGTACATGACTCCGTCCATGAAACTCAAACGGGCCGCCGTCCTCCGGGACTTCGCGGACGACATCGAGAAGATCTACGCGACCGATTAGCCGCGGCGACAGCCTGGTGGAAGCACCGCCCCACTCGAAGCGACAGATCGGGGGAGAGCTTCGGAAGGCGATGTCCTTTCCGAGGCTCTCCCCCGACCCTTCAGAGCGAGCGACCGGCGTTGGCCGGCGGCGGCGCGGGAGCCGGCGATTGTCACGGCACCGGCGTGGGGTCTTCCCGCTGTTTCGGGATCCAGGGGTCTGCCTTGCCGCGCGGATCGTCCGGCATGCCGAGTTCGTTGATCGACCGGGACAGTTCCGTCAAGTTCTGGGGCAACTCATCGTAGGGGTTGTCCTGCACATCGGTCGTCACGAACAGCCATCCGGCATTGCGCTGACGCGAGAGCTTAATGATCTCGTTGTATTGTTTAGTGGAAGCGCCGTATACTGCGTGCATAATATGTTTCGAATTATTCGAATCATTTTCGAATTTTGAAGGATGCTTCGGATACTTGTGAATATAGTCAGAGGCTGAATTTTCCGCAGTAACGAATATATCAGCATGTCGAGTGATATTCTCATTGACTATCGGAGATCCGGGATTGGCTACCACTAATTTTTCTGGGTGGTATTTTTTCACATAGCTGTAAAGAATGTGAAGGTATTCGCTGTCCTCTTGTGTTTTAGTGGCTATTTCGTCGAAGAAGAATCCACTCACGTTCTTTTCGCCGTAGAACTTGTAGTAAGACTCTATCTCGGCCTCAACGTCGGTGATAGATCGCTTCTGATAGTTCGTCCGGATGTAGCCGATGTTCTTGATACCAGCAGCTGAATTCTTCGAGATCTGCCGGACGTAGTCCGGATTGGCCGACTTCCCGGCGCCACTGGACGGATTGAATACAACATAGGGGATCGCTTTGCCGCCCAGTTTCACCAGAGCGTCCCAGTAGCCGGCGCCACTGGACGCAGACGGGTACTTGTACGCGAAGAACAGGATGGACTGTTTCTTCAGCGACCCTGCCTCGTTCGACCCGGTGCCGGCATGGGACGCGGCCGGGCCGGTCGCGTCGGGGACGGCCGGCTTGGCCGCCTTCGCGTCATCTGCTCGGACTGCTGACGAACCGTGCTTTCCGTCCGCAGCCGCGGCGAAGCCGGGTACCGCACCGGCTATGCACAGGCCGCTCACTGCGGCGGCGCTGCACAGCTTGAAGGCCAAGCTCGTCCTGCCGCGCTGTTGTCTACTCATCGCACCTCACTATTTCCGATATTTGCCGAATCCGCGGGAAGGCCGTGAGACTGATATGCGTGCACGCCTCCCCGGCACACCGGCAGGCTACAACGAAGCGATGCGGCCCGCCGCCGGCGAATCGCCGGTCTTCCGACCCCTTGTGCGGGTAGCCGCTGCCTTGTATCCTGACTCGGCCTGCGGGCCGCCAGCCGCTCGCCGTGCGGTCGACGAACGGGCGTCGCTCGCCCGTGCTCGGCGGGCGCCGCAGAGCACGGCTGTGATCGCCTCTAACCCGATTCTGCGGAGATCTCCTCGTGGTGCCGGATGACCTCGGCGAGGATGAAACGCAAGAGCTTCTCAGCGAAAGCGGGGTCCAGCCCGGCCTCCACCGCCAGAGCGCGCATGCGTTCGAGCTGCTCGGCCTCGCGCACCGGGTCCGCGGGAGGCATGCCGTGCCGGGATTTCAATTCGCCGACCTGTTTCGTGCATCGGAAGCGTTCGGCCAGCATGTGGATGACCGCGGCGTCTAAATTGTCGATCGTACGGCGGTATGCCGCCAACTCGGCCTGGGCGTCTTCGTCCATAGCTCTCCCATCGTCACCGGCAGCCCGGATCGCGACGGCTCACCGCGACGCGGCTGCGTTATGCGCTCTTGCCGCTCGCCTTCTTCAGTACGAGCTTCGGCGCCGCCTTTCCGGTGACGGTCGCCGTATCGAACACGATACTCTCGACGTCCTCGCGAGAGGGGACGTCGAACATCGCCTCTTGAAGGAGGCTTTCCATGATCGATCGCAGGCCGCGAGCCCCGGTTCCGCGCGACAGGGCTTCGCGCGCTATCTCGCGCAACGCCTCGTCTTCGATCTGCAGCCTGACGCCGTCGAGGTCGAACATCCGCTGATACTGGCGGACAAGGGCGCTCTTGGGCTCGGTGAGGATCCGCACGAGGTCGTCCTCGGTGAGGTCCTCAGTGGCCGCGACGACGGGCAGGCGGCCGACGAGTTCGGGTATGAGCCCGAACTTGTGAAGGTCGTCGGGGGTGACTTCGGCCAGGATGTCGCTTCCGTGATCGGCGTCGTGCAACTGGGATCCGAAGCCGATGCCGCGCCGGCCGGCTCGGGAGGAGACGATCTCCTCCATCCCCGCGAATGCGCCTGCGCAGATGAACAGGACGTTCTTCGTGTCCAGCTGGAGGTATTCCTGCTGAGGATGCTTCCGGCCTCCCTGGGGCGGGACGGAGGCGACGGTCCCCTCGATAATCTTCAGGAGGGCCTGCTGAACGCCTTCGCCGGAGACGTCCCGGGTGATCGATGGATTCTCAGACTTGCGTGAGATCTTATCGATTTCGTCGATGTAGATGATCCCGATCTCCGCACGCTTGATGTCGTCGTCGGCGGCCTGGATGAGCTTGAGGAGGATGTTCTCGACGTCCTCGCCCACGTATCCCGCCTCGGTCAAGGCCGTGGCGTCGGCGATCGCGAAGGGGACGTCGAGCATCCGCGCCAACGACTGCGCCAGATACGTCTTGCCCGTTCCGGTGGGGCCCAGAAGGAGGATGTTCGCCTTGCCGATCTCCACTTCCTCGGCGTCCTTGCGCTTGGGCCCGGCCTGGGCGCGGACGCGCTTGTAATGGTTGTACACCGCCACCGCGAGGGTTCGCTTCGCCGCGTCCTGACCCACCACGTACTCGTTGAGGAAATCGTATATTTCGCGGGGTTTGGGCAGGGCGTCGAGCGAGAAATCCGATTCGTCCTGAGCCAGCTCCTCCGCGATGATGTCATTGCACAGGTCGACGCATTCATTGCAGATGTATACGCCCGAGCCGGTGATGAGCTTTCTGACCTGCCGCTGGCTCTTCTGGCAGAATGAGCATTTCAGCGTGTCCGCGGCATCCGCCGTGCGCGCCATCGATTCTCCTCACGTCGTGGTGATTTTCCCCGCCACTGGAACAACGTCATCATGCCACTTATATGAGACGTCGTCATCTTTCCACGCTGATCCAGCCTATGACCTCAACCGGGTATGTTTCCCCCGACGGCGTCGGATTGCCCGGGGTCGTGCGCCGCCGGGCTCCTCGCCCCGACGGCGCACGACCGCCGTTTTCCGCATGAAACCGGGGCTTGGAAGCCCTCAATCGCCGAACTCAGGCGGGAGACGTCGACTTGCGCGAACTCAGAACCTGGTCGACGAGGCCGTATTCCTTGGCGGCCTCCGCTGTGAGAATCTTGTCACGTTGGATGTCGTTCTTGATCTCGTCTGCGGACTTTCCGGTGTGCAACGCCAGCGTGGTGCACAGCCAGTCGTTCATGCGCTCGAGTTCGTCCGCGACGATTGCGATGTCCGACGCCTGGCCGTGCATTCCCTCCATGGCGGGCTCGTGGATGAGGACGCGCGCATTGGGGAGGGCGAGTCGGCGGCCCGCCGAGCCCGCGGCCAGGAGCACGGCTGCGGCGGAAGCGGCCTGGCCGAGGCACACGGTCTGGATCTGCGGCTTGATGTATTGCATCGTGTCGTAGATCGCCGTCAACGCGGTGAAGGATCCGCCCGGGGAGTTGATGTACATGGTGATGGGCGAATCCGGGTCCTGGGACTCCAGGACGAGGAGCTGGGCCATGACGTCGTCGGCCGAGGCGTCGTCCACCTGCACGCCGAGGAAGATGATGCGGTCCTCGAAGAGCTTGGCGTAGGGGTCCTGCCGCTTGTACCCGTAGGGGGTGCGCTCCTCGAAGTTGGGGAGGATGTACCGCGCCGAGGGCATCGGCCTGGCGGCGCCGCCGAACTGGTTCGCGGCCGCAGCCGCGCCGGCGTTGAAATCGGTGCTCATCTTCATTCCTCCGTAGTCCCGCCGATGGCCTGGGCGCTGGCGACGATGTGGTCGACGAAGCCGTACTCGAGGGCCTCGCGAGCCGTGAACCAGTGGTCGCGGTCGGAATCGGCGATGATCTGCTCGGGCGACTTGCCCGTATTGGCCGCGGTGATCTCCGCCAGCTCCTGCTTCATCTGCAGGATCAGGTCGGCGTTGATGCGGATCTCGGTCGCCGTGCCTCCCGCGCCGCCGAGCGGCTGATGCAGCAGGACCCTGGTGTGGGGGGTGACGTAGCGCTTCCCCTTCGCCCCCGACGTCAAGAGGAACTGCCCCATGGAGGCGGCCATCCCCATGCCGACGGTCACGACGTCGGGTTGGATGAACTGCATCGTGTCGTAGATCGCCATGCCCGCCGTGACCGAGCCGCCGGGCGAGTTGATGTACAGGTAGATGTCCTTCTCAGGATCCTCGGCGGCCAGCAGCAGCAGCTGAGCGCAGATGACGTTCGCGTTCTCATCGCGCACCTCGTCGCCGAGCCAGATGATGCGCTCCTTCAGGAGGCGGTTGTAGACCGCGTCTCCCAGCCCAGGGCCTTGCTGGGCCTCGCCTTGCGTTGTGGGCGTTGTGCTCACGCTCTGTCCTTCCCATCCGGGCCTGACCCGGTCATTGCTAGGCGGAGCACCTCGCGCTGCGTCGCGGGCTCCGTTGACGTTCACTAGACCTTAACGCGCCCCGTCCCCGCGAACGCCGCTCCGGCCCGTCTTTTCGCTGACGGCGCATGGTCGCCAGGCGCCGCAGGAGCCGGGCTCCCACCCCAGCGGACACGGCGAGCCGGGCCCGCGGCGCCTGCCTCAGCCCCTCCGAGCTGCAGGTCTTCTAGCCTTCGAGCTTCTCGAGAAGGGTCTTGCGGTTCTTGCCCTTCTTCTCCGCGTCGATCACCCGGGCCTTCTCCTCCTCGCTCACATTCGCGACGTAGGCCAGGACGTCGTCGACCTTCGCGGAAGCCGGGTCGAAGGGGCCGGCCTCGCCGCCGACGGGGGATGTCCACGTGGAGGTCTCGAGCTCGAGGCCGGCATCGGCGTGAGCGGAGAAGTCCGGAACCGCCTCTCCTTCGGGAGCCTTGCCGATCACCTCGGCGACGTCGACGGGGTTGCCGTCCGAATCCACGGTTTCGACCAGCCGCAGGTAGGACAGGAGAGCCTTGCCCCTGGCCAGTTCGGCCGCGAAGGCCCCGAACTGGTTCGCCTGAGCCGCCGCCTGGATGAACTGGTTGGGCTCCATCCCGTAGGCCTTCGCCTGCTCGACGAGGAAGTTGAAGAGCTCGTTCTGCTCCACGTTGACGTTGAAGCGTTCCGAGAGGACGTCCAGGAGAAGCTGGTCGCGCATGAGCCGCTCGGTCTCCTCGCGGGCCTCGGCGGCGTGCGGGTCGTCCGCTTCCTTGCCCTCCTGTTCGAGGTGCCGGGCGACCTCCTCCTCCACGGCGGTCTCGGGGAGCGGGAAGTCGACTGCCTCGCGAAGCTCCTGGAGAAGCAGATCGCGTGCGGCGTACACCTGGGCGCTCGCCTTGTCCTTGGCCAGTTGGCCTCGCAGATCCGCGCGCAGCTCGTCGACCGTGTCGAACTCGGAGGCGAGCTGGGCGAAGTCGTCGTCGGCGTCGGGGAGCTCGGACTCCTTGACGTTCCCGACCGTGACGGTGACGTCGGCCGCCTCGCCGGCGTGGTCCCCGCCCGCGAGAGTCGTGGAGAAGGTGACCGTCTCCCCCGCCTTCCGGCCGGTCAAGGCGTCGTCGAGGCCCTCGAGCATGGTGCCCGAGCCGATGCGATAGGAGATGCCCGACACTGCGTCGACTTCCTCGCCGTCGATTCTCGCGGTGAGGTCGATCGTCGCGTAGTCGCCGTCCTGGGCGGCGCGCTCGACCTCCTTGAGCGAGCCGAAGCGTTCGCGCAGGGCGGTGAGCCGGGCGTCGACGTCCTCGTCGGAGACATCGAACCGGTCGACCGTGACCGAGATCGTCGAGGGATCCGGTATGGCGATCTCGGGGCGGACGTCGACTGTCACGACGAAGACGAGGTCGGAGGTGTCGTCCTTCTCAGCGGGAACCTGTGTGACCTCTACCGCTGGCCGGGACATGGGGTGCAACTCGTTCGCGCTGACGGCTTGAGCGTAGTAGCCGTCCAGGTTGCCGTTGAGCGCCTCCTCGACGATGGCGCCGCGGCCGAATCGAGCTTCGATGACGCGGGCCGGGATGTGACCGCGGCGGAATCCCGGAATGTTGACCTGCTTGCCGATGTCTTTGGCGGCGTTGTCGATCGCGGGCTTGAACTCCTCGAACGGCACCTCAACGGTCAGCTTGACCTTGGTGGGCTCGAGGGTCTCGACGGAGCTCTTCACTGGGGTTTCTCGCTTAGCTATCAGGGGGCGGACAGTCCGCCCGTGTTCGTTCCGGCACCGGTGCACTCGTGAGAGGAACAGCCCGGCATGTGACAGCGCACGCAAGATGCGCGCATACCGGATAAGTCTACGACACCGCGTCGGGTGTCGCGATTCCGCAGCCGCACAGCCCGATTCTCCGCCGTCCCGCAACAGCGGGGCGTCGGCGGGAGAGGGCGCCGACGGGAGGCGGGAGAGGGCGAGCGCCCGGTCATGATGGCCCCGGGGGAGCGCTGAAGCTACGATTTCCTTTGACAGCACAGCCGATGCGGCGTGCTGCACGGTCTGTCGAGACCGGTCGCCTCTGTCCACACGTGGAGGATCGTGAAATATGTCCAATTACGGCAACGCCTTCGACCAGAGAGGCGACGGCTTCTACAGCCAACGCCCCACCGGCCCCGGCTACTCCTATCCCGGTTGGAACTCTCAACCCGGATGGAATCAGCAGAGCGCTCCCCCGCCGGGAATGCCGCCGTACCCCGATCAGCCTTGGCAAGGCTACGGCCAACCCGCCTACGGAGGCCAGTACTACAACAACTGGCCGCCGTACGGGGGCGCCGTAAGCCCGAAGAGCAGGATCGCGGCGGCGCTTCTCGCCTGGTTCCTCGGATTCCCCGGCATTCACCGATTCTACGTTGGGAAGGTCGGCACCGGCATGCTGTGGCTCTTCACCTTCGGGCTCTTCGGTATCGGCGTGCTAGTGGACTTCATCATGATCGTCTCCGGCTCGTTCACCGACGTCGACGGTCTTCCGGTCAAGATATGGGATGCGTAGTCAAGCGTGCGCCCAACCGGTGTGAAGGCGGTGCGCCGCAGGGTCGGATTCGCCTATCATTGGCGGGCACGGGGTATGGCGCAGTTGGTAGCGCGCCCGCTTTGGGAGCGGGAGGCCGTGGGTTCAAGTCCCGCTACCCCGACTGCCGCCCGTGAGGCGTCCACGCCGTCCTGCGTCCGGCGTTCGTCCGCGGACGACGAAGGAAGCCCGCGGGTCGGGGCATCGGCGTGCGCACGCGGGCCCGCACCTGCTATTCTCTTCAGGCACGCGAGTGTAGCTCAATGGTAGAGCCTCTGCCTTCCAAGCAGATTACGCGGGTTCGATTCCCGTCACTCGCTCCACCGTCTCTTCCAGCGGCCGGAGAGCGCCTCTCCCGCCGCGCCGATGCTCGACCGGGCCGGAGAAGCTCGCCGGATCGGGCCGGAAGGCCGCCGGTTCCGGCCATCCGCCCGCACCGCTGGGAAGGCTACTCAATCGGTTCGCTGAACGCCTGGATCGTGATGTCGGCCATCTCGGGGAAGGCCCTCTTCTTCCTCTCAGCCCCTTTGGGGAGAACGGCTTCGTCGAACACGGAATCGAGGAAGAAAACGACCAGCATATCGGCGATCCGCTCCAGTTCGATCGTCGGACGCCTTCCCAATTGCCCGAGCACGGATCCCACGATCTCGGCGATCTCGCGCTTCAGCCAGACGAGGTCGTCCTCGACGTCGAGAGGGGATTCGGGATTGCGGATCCGGTGAAGCGCCAATTCCGAGCTCAAAATGTACAGCGTGCGTCCATGGGGCTGAAGTGTGTCGATGATCTCCACGAGCGTGCAGACGTCCGCAGGTCCCTTCGTGGCCGCTATGGCTTCGCGCAGCTCCCTCAACACGCATACCGTTCGGTAGAGAAGCGCCTCCTGCAGCAATTCCGCCAGTGACGAGTAATTCGAGTAGAAGGCGCCCCGGGTGAACCCGGCAGTCGCGACGACGTCGTCGATCCTCGCCCCCGCCAAGCCCTTCCTCTCGAACACTTCGACGGCGGCGTCGAGCAGACGCTGCCGGGTGTTCTCACGTTTTCGCAAAGGCCTGTGAGTCACACGCACCCAGCTCCTCTCTCATCCTGCCGCGAGGATACACGCCTTCCTCGTCGGCTCGCTGCCCGCCCAGACCGGGCCGACCACGCCGGCGGCCCGTCCGACTTTCGATACAAGAATATATCGCGTACAGTTCCGTATCGAAATCGAGTTCATGCGAAAGGACAGTCAAGTGTCGTCGATACTTCAGCGCGTGGGAGGATGGACCGCCTCCCACGCCAAGCGCGTCTTGGCGGGGTGGCTCCTGCTCATGATCGCCCTGGGCGGGATCGTCGCCGCCACGGGGATGAATCTGGCAACCACGTACAAGGTCACCGGGACGGAGTCCATGGAGGGACTGGCCGTCATGGCCAAGCGTCTCCCTCAGGCGGCCGGCGCCAGCGAGCAGGTGCTCTTCTCCACCGGCGGGGACATCGAGGGCCAGCGCACCGCGATCGAGTCCTTCATCGGGAAGGCCCGGAAGATCGAGGGCGTGTCCACCGTCACCGACCCGTTCGCGCAGCAGACGCGCACCGTCTCCCGCGACGGCCACCACGCCCTCGTCCTCGTGCAGACGGACTCGTCCGTCGGGGAAGCCGCCGGAGAGCCCGGCCCCAAGGCCAAGGCCGTCTCGAAAGAGCTCACGCAGCTGGCCAGCGCCACGCAGAAGAGCAGTCCCGATCTCACCGTCCAACGCGGGGCCAACATCGGCAATTCGACGTCGATCGGCATGTCGGCGACCGAGCTGCTCGGCCTGGTCATCGCCGCCATCGTCCTGATCGTCACCCTGGGATCGGTGGTGGCCGCCGGAGCCCCCCTCCTGACCGCCGCCACCGGCGTCGCCATCGGGATGCTCGGCATGCTCGTGGCCGCCAACTTCATCGACATCAATTCGAGTACGCCCGTCCTGGCGGTCATGATCGGATTGGCGGTCGGCATCGACTACGCGCTCTTCATCATCTCCCGCGCCCGAGAGTATCTGGCCGAGGGAGTCAAGCCGAAGGAAGCCGCCGCTCGCGCCAACGCCACAGCGGGCTCGGCCGTGCTCTTCGCGGGTGGGACCGTGATCGTCGCCCTATGCGGGCTGGCGGTGGCCAGGATCCCCTTCCTGACGGTCATGGGACTGTCCGCCGCCGCCATGGTCGCCGTGGCCGTCCTCGTCGCAGTCACCGCAGTGCCCGCGCTGCTCGGTCTGCTCGGCGGACGCCTGGCGCCCGCGAAGAGGAAAGCCCGGAAAAGCCGCGCACGCGGCTGGGTCCACTTCGTCACGCGAGTGCCCGCACTGACGTTCCTCGGCGTCGTCGCGATCATCGGCTTCCTGGCCGTGCCGCTCGACCAGGTCCGCCTGGCCCTGCCCACCAACGGCAACGAGCCCGTGGGCACCGTGCAGCGCGATACCTACGACGCCATCTCCCGCGCCTACGGACAGGGGTACAACTCGCCGATCGTCGTGGTGGCCGACATCAAGAAATCCGGCAACCCCCTCGTCCAGGTGACGGAGACGGCGGGGGCCATCGGCAAGCTCGACGGCGTCGACAAGGTCTCGCTGGCCACTCCGAGCCCCGACGGAAGCTTCGCCTTCATCCAGATCATCCCGAAGAAAGGTCAGGCCGACCCCGCCACGACCAAACTGGTCAAGGAGATCCGAGACGCCGCGCCCGGCCTCGAAAAGCGGTTCGGTTTGGAGAACGTCATGGTGACGGGCCATACGGCGGTCGCCATCGACATCGCGGCCAAGCTCTCCTCGGCCATCCTCCCCTTCGGGATCGTCGTGATAGGACTGTCCATCGTCCTTCTGCTCATCGTCTTCCGATCGGTGGCCATCCCGATCATCGCGAGCCTGGGCTACCTCCTGTCGCTCGCAGCAGGGATGGGCGCCGTGGGAGCCGTCTTCGGATGGGGGTGGGCGGCCGACCTCCTCAACGTGTCGAAGGTCGGGGCCGTCATCTCCTTCCTGCCGGTGATCGTCATGGGCGTGCTCTTCGGCCTGGCCATGGACTACCAGGTCTTCCTGGTCTCGCGCATGCGCGAAGTCTGGCTGCGCACGGGCCACGCCAAACTCGCGGTCCGAGAGGGTTTCGAGAGCTCGGCGAAGGTCGTCACGGCCGCGGCGGTCATCATGATCGGCGTCTTCGCCGCCTTCATCCCCCACGGCATGCCGGCCGTCAAACCGATCGCACTCGCTCTGACCGTCGGCGTGGCCGTCGACGCCTTCCTCGTGCGCATGACGCTCATCCCCGCCGTCATGGCCATGCTGGGCCGCAAAGCCTGGTGGATTCCACGGTGGCTGGACCGCATCCTCCCCAGCATCGACGTCGAAGGCGAGACCGGCCCCGATGCGCAGGCCCGAGAGGGCCAGGACGCGCAACGGCCCGAAGGCGGCGATTCCGAATCCGCTCCGACCGTCGCGTCCGGTGCGAACGGCCGGAGCGCGGGCGACTAGTCCCGAACCGCCCTGTCCGCCCCGAGGACGGCCGCGAACCCCATGAGGCCGTTGGGCTCGTAGGGGCAGGCGAACAAACCGCAGTCGATGGCCTTGTCGGTCAGGAAGTCCGGTGAGCGTCCGGCTTCGGGGTGCTTGAGGTCCCAGGCGAGGAGAGCGGCCATGAGAGCCGCGGACGCATTCGCGGGCAGGGCGGGCATCCCCAGCCGGGCCAGCCCGCCGTATGCGGCGCGCAGGACGCGCGCATCCAGGACGGATCGGGTCATCGACATCGGGCCGATGTTGTAGGAGACCGTTCGCCCCGTCTCCCGTTCCACGGTGGCCCGCCACCGTCCGATGCGCTTGGCGACCGCGTAGTTCGGCCCCTGCACGTCGATGAGGCCCTGATAGACGCCGCCTCGCCGCGAGGAATGGATCCTGCGAACCCTGGCGTAGACGCTCAGCGCCCGCGCGGCGCCGCCCTTGCCGAAGTCCCGGCGGACGGGGACGTCCAGGGCGTACGCGTCGGAGGGGCTGCCGTACCACGCCAGGGCCGTCTCCGGGCGGGCCTGGCAGACCAGACGTTCCAGGACATCCGCTCCGGCCTCGGCGAGAAGGAACCGCGCCCCCGGAGCGTAGAGCGTGTCGACGATGGCGACCCGGCCAGGCAGGCTCGCGATCCATCCCGCACTCGTCTCGGGGTCCGCGGCGACGTCCAGTGGCTGAGGCGGAAGATGGAGACGGCCCGCGCTCTGCGGGGTCCGCCTGGCCAACTCGGGCAGCGGAGAGCGCGCGACGGCGGCGACGTCGGCTCCCCACGCCAGAAGGTGGGCCGCGGGGGACAGTTCCGCCCCCGCGCCCAGACAGGCGAACGTCCATCCGGACAGATCGAGGTGGCTCGGGTCGGCGACGACGTCGGCGATCGCGTCGACGGCTCCGGGCCGGATCCGGCCGTCCTCCTGCCAGCGGCGCAGTTCGGCTACGAGTTCGTCTCCGGCGAGGTCTCGGCCGCCGATCGGCACCCGCAGCTCGCGGACTGCCCGACCCGTCCCGTCGATCACGTCCCCGCGCTGCGCCGGTGTGACGATGCGCGCCTCGCAGGCGCGCCGGCCGTCGGCGAACCGCAGATTCTCGTGAAGGAAGGCGAGCCCGTCGCAGGCCCCGGAGGAGCCGCGGCCGGGAGCGTCCCACGCGCTCAATTCGGCCATGGCCGTTCGGTACATGCGGCGCCACGGTTTCGCATCCTCGATGACCGCGCGGGCTCTCGGGTGCCTGGCGGCCGCGGCCGCGGCCATCCCTCTGCCCAGGAAAGTCGAGCTGGGGCGGCCGTCGTCGCGCGGCAGGACGAGCCCCCGCTCCGAGCCGCGGCCGTCCGGCACGCCGGTGAGCCTGGCGTGCACGAGATCGCGTCCGCTGTCCCGATCGACGACGGCGAAATCCTCCGCCCCAAGTCGGACGAGTTCGCAATGGGCGGGCAGAAGCGCAGGAGCGCGGAAGTGCGTGCCGCCCGAACAGGGCGCCGCTCCGTCGAGCCCGGCCTCGTGGGCCATCCAGGCGTCGACGGCGGCCCCGTGGAGCACCGCCTTGCGGTAGCCGAAGGCCTTGGCGGCGAGGGACGACGTGTGGATGGGATTGGCGTCGCCTGTGATCCGCGCCCATCGCCGCGAATCGGCCACCCGGAAGACCCTAGAGGACACGGCGGCGTTCTGCCCGATGTCCAGGCGTCCCGACGCATTGGTTCCGTAGGCCCGGCGGTGGTCGAGAACCTCGATCCGAGGAGTCCGCCCTACCTCGTAGGCCTCTCCCCCGGCCTTCCTGGCGACGTACACGGTCACCTCCCGGTAGACCGGGCGGTCTGCGCATCGGATCCTTGCGCGGACGAACAGACTCGTCGACGAGGAATCGCGGACGATCGAGGCGAGCTGGACGTCCACTGTCACCGCCGAGCCGATGGCCACCGGCTCGGCGAGCTCCCACTGCTGATCGGACACGACGAGCCCCGCAACGGGGACGGGAACGGCCGGATCGGAGAGCAAGTCGACCGTCGGTTCGAAGCACAGCGCATGCAGAAGGGCGGCAGGCGCGCAGTCACCCGGAGCGTCTCCCAGGAACGAGGCGAGAGCGGCCGCCCCGCTGGCCGCCGCAGTCGTCCGCTTCGAACGCTCCGGCAGCGGCGCGTCGGGTGGAGCGGGAGCGGGGCGGAAAGCCCTCTTCGTCGACACGGCAAGGATTCCGGCAAGCTTCGTCAGGCGCACGGGGTACCTCCTATTCACTACGAGGCACCAGGTTATCGCGCCCATTCGCCGATGAAGGGGAGACAGGCGTGCGCGCCGCTCGAACGCCGGCGAGGGACCGCTTCACCGCCGACGGAGCCTACGGTGGAAGGCGGTGCGCCAACCGAGCGGGGCGACGAAGGCGCGTGCGAGGCCGTGGCCCGGAGCAGGGGGCGGATCGGCGGAACACTGAAAGAGCAAGCAAAGGGGAAGGCCCCGGAGGCCCGGGTCCTTCCCTGCGAAGATCTCCGATCAGTCGGAGATGAGTCCGGCTTTGTAGGCTTTCACGAGCCTACGGGGAATGCGCACGTCGCGGCCCTGAACGCGGACGGTCTGAAGCTCGGTGAGCTGTGCCTTCCACTGGGAACGGCGAGAGCGCGTATTGCTGCGGGACATCTTCCGTTTGGGTACTGCCATTGCTACCGCTCCTCTCGATACTGGGCCGCCATGGCGACTCAATGGACATCGCGCGGACGATCGCCCACACACAGGGAAAAAGACTACCCGACGGAAGCCACCGCCGTCATTCCGGAAGCCGGTCGGACGCCCGGATCACCAGGAGGACTTAGTCACACCCGGGAGTTCGCCGTCATTGGCCATCTGGCGCAGACGCACGCGAGATAGGCCGAATTTACGAAGATAGCCGCGAGGGCGTCCGTCCTCGGCGTCGCGGTTGCGAAGGCGCACGGGCGAGGCGTCCCGCGGCAGTTTATGGAGTTGAGCCATGGCGGCGTCTCGCTCGGCCTGCGTGAGGTTGACGTCCACGGACGCTTTCTTCAGCTTCGCCCGGCGTTCTGCGTACCGGGCGACGACGGCCTCTCGCTGTCTGTTGCGCGCGATCTTCGACTTCTTGGCCATGTGATTCTTTCTAACTTCGGCTGGCGGTTCGATGGAAAATTCTATGGGCACGGTCCGCGCGGAGTCAATGCCTCGCGATCCGGGACGGCACGGCCGCCGCTCGTCCCGCCCGACGGGAAGCCGGAGGTCGCAGGGATCCTACAGGCGGGATCCCATGGATGGATAATGGTGCATGTGAGCGACCTTCTGCTGCCCGCCGGCGCCCTCCTCACCCATGAGCTCGAGATCAGGCGATCCCGATTCCTCGCCCTGGTCGCCAGAGCCGGGAGCCCCGAGGAGGCCCGCGAGGTCATCTCGGCACGGCGTTCGGCCATGCCCGACGCCAGACATCACTGCGCGGCGTTCATCGTCTCGACGCCCGGGGCGCTTCCCGTCTCCCACTCCTCCGACGACGGCGAACCCTCCGGAACGGCCGGGCGTCCGATGCTCGACGTCCTGGCGGGAACGGGGATCGTCGACGTCGTAGCCGTCGTCACCAGGTATTTCGGCGGCACGCTCCTGGGCACCGGCGGGCTCGTCCGAGCCTACTCCGACGCAGTGCGCGAATGCCTCGAAGACGCGCCTCTTGTGACCCGGGAGCGCCTACCGGTGTGGAATGCGCTCCTCCCGCACGCCGACGCGGGGCGCTACCTGGCCGAACTGAGCGCAGCGGGCTTCGCGGCCGAGCCCGACTACCGGGCCGAAGGCGTGCGGGTGACCGTCGTCTGCGACGAAGGCGAGCGCCTGTCGTCCCTCGTTTCCCGGCTCTCGTCCGGATCCGTAGGCGTCCTGGAGGGCGGCACGCGACTGGTCGAGCGGCCCGCAGGCCGAGTCCGCGCGGGCCGTGCCGTCATCGGCTGATCCGGTCGGCTTTCCCCTGTCGAGCTCAGGGAGCGCGGTCCGCCTCCGTCCCCGATTCGCCGAGGGCGACCGCAATGCGGATCCGCTGGACAGAGCTCGCGGAAGTGTGCGAACGTTTTCCTTGCCGAGAGGGTCACGCAACGGCGAATCCGCAATGCGACACGGAGAAAGGACGAGGAGATGGCCAACACCGCCGACACGCCCCTCTCCTGTGCTCCCTGTCGTCTGTGTCTCTAGAGCGTCGGGCTTTCGTGGTGCGCACGGCGCACGCTCTCGACGCTCGTCCATCCATCGCGCGGCGCCCGTCGCGCCTCGGATTAACGCTTCCACATTCAACCGTTCACAGGAGAGACACATGTCCAGAATCTACGCCGACGCCACCGAGCTCGTTGGGAGAACCCCGCTCGTCCGCATCAACCGCCTAGCCGAGGGAGCGAAGGCCGTCGTGCTGGCCAAGCTCGAATTCTACAACCCCGCCAATTCCGTCAAGGACCGCATAGCCGTCGCGATCATCGACGCCGCGGTGGCCTCCGGCCGGCTGCCCGCCGGCGGAACGATCGTCGAGGCCACCTCCGGCAACACCGGCATCGGATTGGCCTGGGTGGGCGCCGCGCGCGGCTACAAGGTCATCCTGACCATGCCTTCGTCCATGTCGAGGGAACGGCGTGCGCTTCTGCGCGCCTTCGGCGCCGAGCTCATCCTGACCGAACCCGCCCAGGGCATGCGCGGCGCCGTGGAGAGGGCCGAGGACATCGTCGCTCAGACTCCCGGCGCGATTCTCGCCTCCCAGTTCGCCAACCCCGCCAACCCCGCCGTTCACGAGCGCACGACGGGCGAGGAGATCTGGCAGGACACGGAGGGCGACGTCGACTACCTCGTCTCAGGCGTCGGCACCGGCGGGACGATCACGGGCACCGGCAGCGCGCTGCGCCGCCACAAGCCCGGCGTCAAGCTCGTCGCCGTCGAACCGGCGGAGTCGCCGCTGCTCTCCGAAGGCACTGCGGGTCCTCACAAGATCCAAGGCCTCGGCGCCAATTTCGTCCCCGATGTCCTCGATACCGATCTGTACGACGAAGTCATCGCCGTCCCCTCCGAGACGGCCATCGCCACAGCTCGACGAGCCGCTACCGAGGAGGGACTGCTCGTCGGCATATCCTCGGGCGCGGCCCTCGCAGCCGCCGTCGAGGTCGCGCAACGCCCCGAGGCCGAGGGGAAGACGATCGTCGCGATCGTTCCCGACTTCGGCGAGCGCTATCTGTCGACTCCGCTGTTCGCAGGACTCGTCGACTGATCCGCTTCGCCGCTCCGAGCCGGGGCGGGCCTGCGTCCGCTTGTCCGCCCCGGCTCGGCAGACGATGGGGAGGCGGCCTCGCGGACTATAGTCGGTACACGTCACGTCCGCATGCGGGCCCGACCCTCCGGTTCGGACCCGCCGGGCTCAGGTTAGGCGAAAAGAGGATCATCGATGGCACTTCGGCTGCCGCACTTCATCGAGCGCGCTCGCGAAGACGTTCGCGCCGCCCGCGAACACGACCCGGCGGTCAGGTCGGCCCTCGAGGTCGTTCTGTGCTACCCGGGCATCCACGCGGTGTGGGGCCACCGCCTCGCTCACGCGATGTGGAAGCGCTCGCCCAGGCTGCGGCTTCCAGCCCGGTTCGTCTCCCAAGCGGTGCGGGCGGTCACGGGGATCGAAATCCATCCCGGGGCGACCATCGGGCGGCGGTTCTTCATCGACCACGGCATGGGCGTGGTCATCGGCGAAACGGCGGAGGTCGGCGACGACTGCATGCTCTATCACGGCGTCACACTGGGTGGGACGTCGTTGGAGGCCACGAAACGCCATCCGACGCTCGGCGACGGAGTCGTCGTAGGCGCCGGCGCGAAGATCCTCGGGCCGATCACCCTCGGCGAGGGCGCACACGTAGGCGCGAACGCGGTCGTTGTCAAGGACGTCCCCGCCAATACCACGGCGGTGGGCGTTCCCGCCAGGCTTCACGAGCGCAAGGCGGACGACGTCTTCTCCATCGACCCCGCGATCTACATCTGACTCGAACCGAGGAGACGGCGGTCCCCGGGCTTAGCCCGGGGACCGCCTTTCGAATGTCCGTCCCTATGGGCATAGGGACGTCCGTCGTCACTGGGCCTTCATCATCGGGTTGACGAGTGCTCCGCGGTCCACGGCCGCATTGGGCTTGACCGTCGTGCCCGACGGATCGATCGCCTTGGCCACATCAGCCGGAAGAGCCTTCCCCGACCCCCGAGCCGGACTGCCCGCCTTCAAGTGATAATCGCTCTTCTTGAAATCCGCGTCACCATCAGCCTCCTTGACGAAGAACGGATTAGCCGACCGCGCACCGAACTGATCGAGCGCATGACGCTCCAAACC
>NZ_KE951406.1:94614-97114 GCF_000466165.1 Actinobaculum sp. oral taxon 183 str. F0552 | reverse complement strand
TCCACGGCCGCATTGGGCTTGACCGTCGTGCCCGACGGATCGATCGCCTTGGCCACATCAGCCGGAAGAGCCTTCCCCGACCCCCGAGCCGGACTGCCCGCCTTCAAGTGATAATCGCTCTTCTTGAAATCCGCGTCACCATCAGCCTCCTTGACGAAGAACGGATTAGCCGACCGCGCACCGAACTGATCGAGCGCATGACGCTCCAAACCATCAATCTTCTTGTTGACCGCCGGGTTGGAGGCGATCTCGGACGTCCGCGAGAACAGGATGTTGACGGGGTCGGGCTTGTCCTTCAAATCCCATGTCAGCACATAGGGTTCGGCTTGGGGACTGGAGCGGTAGAAAGCGTCGTAGTCCATGCCCTCGAACAAGTCGTTGCTGTACAGCTTGGCGCTCCCGTCGAGATTGTCCGCGCCGATGGTCCGGATCGGGTACGCCCAGTACGGACCGGAGGAATCGTTCTGCACCGTCAATCGAGATGAAATGATGTTATTGTACAGTTGAGTGCCTGTGGTATCCCAACTGAGTTTTTGCGATTGTGACCATTTTTCTCCCGATATGCACTTCTTATTGGTATCATAGGCGTTGCACCCTTTGGCTCGCTTGTCTTCCCCAATATTTATGGGACGGAAAGTACGAGATATGGTATTGTTATAGATTTTGACTTTGTCGCTGCCCATAACATTGATTCCGGCACCGGAAGACTCTATGATATTGGATGCGATTACTCCACCGCTGGAAACTTCATAGCCTACTGCCTGACCGACATTGGTAAAGAAGTTATTCACTGTCGCCGTTCCTATGCAGCCCTCGTCGCACCAAAATGCTATGGGCATTTTGTTGTTTTTATCGGTATGGTTGACCTTTTTCTGTGAATAATCCACTTTATTACCGCGGAATGTAACACTCTTTGCATGGGTGATCTTCACATCGGCTATGCCGCAGTAAGCGGTGCAGAGGCTTCCGTTCGTCAGGAACCCTTCGGCATTGTTACCGGAGAATTCGCTGTTCTCGATGGTTAGGTTGTGGGAGTAGTTCCCTCCCATTCCAGCCCCGCCGTTGTCGAGCACTTTGTTGTTGACGAAGCGGCCGTTCTCAGCGTGATTGAAGAAGAATGACGAAGTCGCGCTCTGAGCGAAGGTACTGTCCTGGATCACACTGTCCGCGCCGTTGATGCTCACCGCGACGGGCCCGCTCTCGGATCCGAGCCGCGGATCCTTGAAATCCCAGACCTGGTTCGGCGAGAACTGGGCGACGTTGACGCCCTTCATGACGAAGTGCCGTCCGGTCGCGGTGAACGCGCGGCTTCTCTCGGAGATCTCCGTGGTTCCGGCCGTCGGGTCGGATCCCACGTAGTACGTGATGTTGTCCTGGCGGCCGACGTTGTACTGCTTCGACGTGCCGTTCGCCGACTTCAACGTGGTGGGCGTGGAGTCTTCGACGTAGAAGGTTCCCGGGCCGACCTTGTCCTTGCTGTCCACCTGCTTGAGGGGTTGGTCGCCGATGAAGACCTGCTCCGGGAAGGCGGCGATTCCCTCGACGCTGGGCTTGGCGTTCGTGGTGCAGACGTGGCAGAAGTTCTGGAAGTCCCCCGTGACCTTCCAGACTCTGCCGTCCTTCTTCCACCGAGAGGCCCCGACGACGTCGCTGCCCTTGAGCCACACCTCCGCGTGAGGCGCCGCCTGGAGGGTGACGTCGTCTTGTGCGATGGAGAAATGGGGTTCGCGGTAGACGCCGCTCTTGAGAACGATCGTCGTGCCCTTCTTCGCCTGCTTGGCGGCATGCTTGATCGTCTTGAACGGCGCTTTCTCGCTTCCATTGGCCGAGTCGTTCCCATCGGGGCTCACCCACAGCGCGTTGCTCTGCGGAACCGGGTAGTTGGTGTCGGGAACCGAATACTTGTGGTTCAGGCGTTCCGCGGCCCGGGCGGACTGCGGCAGCGCCACGATCGTCGAGATCGCCACGAAAACCGCCGCGAAGGCCGTCAGCCAGCGGTAGGCTCTTCGAGCCATATGCGAATGCATCGTCTTCTCTCCTTTTCTTTATCTTCTTCTTGGAAATCGGGAATTCTATTCGAAGGGTCGACCCGTTTGCGGGCGGGCCGATCGAGGCGGTGCGAACGCGCGGGCCGCTCAGAATCACCCGGCCCATCGCGCCCGTAGGCGCAAGCGTGCGGTTCGAGCGGGAGGGACGCCCGCCGTGTCATGCGGCTATCGGGGAAGGCACGCTCGGGGTGCCGGTCACCCCCCGTCTCCCTTCATCTTGACGTTGACGAGTGCTCCGCGGTCCACGGCCGCATTGGGCTTGACCGTCGTGCCCGACGGATCGATCGCCTTGGCCACATCAGCCGGAAGAGCCTTCCCCGACCCCCGAGCCGGACTGCCCGCCTTCAAGTGATAATCGCTCTTCTTGAAATCCGCGTCACCATCAGCCTCCTTGACGAAGAACGGATTAGCCGACCGCGCACCGAACTGATCGAGCGCAAGACGCTCCAAAC
>NZ_KE951406.1:79841-94589 GCF_000466165.1 Actinobaculum sp. oral taxon 183 str. F0552 | reverse complement strand
AGTGCTCCGCGGTCCACGGCCGCATTGGGCTTGACCGTCGTGCCCGACGGATCGATCGCCTTGGCCACATCAGCCGGAAGAGCCTTCCCCGACCCCCGAGCCGGACTGCCCGCCTTCAAGTGATAATCGCTCTTCTTGAAATCCGCGTCACCATCAGCCTCCTTGACGAAGAACGGATTAGCCGACCGCGCACCGAACTGATCGAGCGCATGACGCTCCAAACCATCAATCCGCTTATCGGTCCGGGAGTCCTCGGCGATGTCCTTGGTGCGGGAGAAGCGGACGTCGGTCTTGCCCGCGCCCTCGGGGGTGTCCCACGTCATGAGGTAGGGATCGCCCGCCAGGCCGTTGCGATAGTAGGCGTTGTAGTCGAGCCCGGTGAACAGGGAGTTGCTGTACAGTTTCGAACTGCCGTCCTCGTCCGCGCCGCCGGCGGTGCGGATCGGGTAGGACCACCAGGGGCGTCGACTGCCGTTCAGGCCCGGCCGCGACGAGACGATGTTGTTGTACACTTCGTTCTTCGTCGCGTCCCATGACAGATGCTGCTCCTGGGACCACGACTCGTTCGCGATGCATCGCCTGTTGGCGTCGACGGCGTTACATCCGTTGGACCGCTCGTCCTCATTCACCGTGATCGATGCGAGGGTTCGGGAGACGGTGTTGTTGTATACCTTGACCCTTTCGGATCCCGACAGAGTGATTCCCATGCCCGAGCTCTCGATGACATTGGATGCGACCACTCCGCCGGCCGACACCTCGATGAAGATGGCGGAGCTGGAATTCGTGAAGAAGTTGTTGACGACGACGGCGTTGATGCACCCTTCGTCGCACCAGAATCCCGGCGGCGTCGATTTGCCCTTGTCCACGTGGCTCACCTGCCGGCCCGAGTAGTCCACGACGTTCTCGCGGAAAGTGACGTCCTTGGCGTGGGTGATCTTCACGTCGCCGACTGTGCAGTAGCCCTTGCACTTGGTCCCGTCGATCTCCATTCCGGCCGCGTTGCTCGCGGAGAAGACGCTCTTCTCGACCGTGGTGCCGTGGGTGCGGTTGCCTCCCAGACCGGTGGCTCCGTTGTCGTAGACCTTGTTGTTGACGAAGCGGCTGTTCTCGGCGTGGTCGAAGAAGAAGCCGGTGGACGAGCTCTGGGCGAACACGCCGTCCTGGATCACGCTTCCCGCGCCGTTGACGCTCACCGCGACGGGCCCGCTCTCCTTTCCGAGCCGGGGGTCGTTGAAGTCCCATGCGTGATTGGGGGCGAACTGGGCGACGTTGACGCCCTTCATCGCCAAGCCCGAGCCCGTGGAGGTGAAGGCCCGGCTCCGCTGCGAGATCTCCGTGGTTCCAGCGGTCGGATCCGATCCGACGTAGTAGGTTACGCTGTCCTGCTTGCCCACGTTGTAGCCCTTGGTCCTGTCGTCGGCGACTTTCAAGGTCGTCGGCGTGGCGTCTTCGACGTAGAAGGTTCCCGGGCCGACCTTGTCCTTGCTGTCCACCTGCTTGAGGGGTTGGTCGTCGATGAAGACCTGCTCCGGGAAGGCGGCCATCCCGTCGACGCGGGGGTCCGGATTGACGGTGCAGACGTGGCAGAAGTTCTGGAAGTCCCCCGTGACCTTCCAGACTCTGCCGTCCTTCTTCCACCGAGAGGCCCCGACGACGTCGCTGCCCTTGAGCCACACCTCCGCGTGAGGCGCCGCCTGGAGGGTGACGTTGCTCTTGGTGATGGAGAAATGGGGTTCGCGGTAGACGCCGCTCTTGAGAACGATCGTCGTGCCGTCCGTCGCCTTCTTCGCCGCCGCCGCAACCGACTTGAGCGGGGCGTTCTGCGCGCCTGCGGCGCCGTCGTCGCCTTCGGGGCTCACCCATAGGACGTTGCTCTGCGGAACCGGGTAGTCGGTGTCGGCGACCGCGTATTTCTTGTTCAGCCTCTCGCCGTGGGGCTTCTCGGCGTGGGCTGCCGGCTGCGGCAGCGCCACGATCGAGGAGGCCAGCGCGAGGACGGAGGCGGCGAGCGTCATTGCGATGCGGGCGGCGTGCCCTTTCGCCCGGGAAAGCATCAGCGTCTCTCCAATCAGATCATCAGTTCAGTTGCTGAATCCCCCGCTTTCCCTCGGAAATCTAACAGAGATCGCCCCTCCACTCGATGGTGCTGCCTTCCGGTTGTCAATCGCGGCGACATCGTGTACCGGCCCGGCAGGCTCAGCCGCGTTCCGCCTCGTATTCGGCGAGCAGGCCGATGCGACGCCGGTGCCGGGCGCCTCCGCTGAAGGGCGTCTCCAGGAAGGTTCGGACGAGCTCGAAGGCCCGGGCGGGCTCGTGCTGCCGCGCGCCGATGGAGACGACGTTGGCGTCGTTGTGCTCGCGGCCCAGCTCGGCCGTCGATTCGTTCCAGGCCAGAATCGCCCGCACGCCGGGCACTTTGTTCGCCGCGATCTGCTCGCCGTTCCCCGATCCTCCGAGGACGATTCCCAGGCTTCCGGGATCGGCGACGACCGCTTTCCCGCATTCGATGCACATCGGCGGGTAGTCGTCGAGGGCGTCGTATTCTGCCGCCCCGTGATCGACGACGTCGTAGCCCGCCTCGGCGAGCCTGGGGACGAGATATTCCTTCAGTTCGAACCCTGCGTGGTCCGTCGCAATGTGTACGCGCATGGGCGCCATGGTACCGGCCATGTCCCTCCGGCCTCTGGGACTTGCGTAAGCTTGGCGCCATGACGGTTACGAACAACGCCCTGGCCCGGGTTCTGGAGGGCGCAGATTCCACGGTCCGCATTCAGGACGATCTCTTCCGCGCCATCAACGGCTCGTGGATCGACTCTCACGAGATTCCCACGGATCTGGCCTCCGACGGCTCTTTCACCGCCCTGGCGCTTCAGGCCGAGGAGCAGGTCCGCCAGATCATCGAGGAACTCGCGGCGGCCAACCCCACCGAGGGCGAGGCCGGGAAGATCGCTCGGCTGTTCAACAGCTGGATGGACGTCGACACCCTCAACGCCAAGGGAACCGCACCGCTGGAGGCGGATCTGGCGCCGGTCGAGGCGGCCGCGAACCGCGAGGAGCTCGCGCGCGCGGTCGGCGCTCTGTCGGCGACGGGCGTGCACGCCTTCTTCTCCTACGAAGTCGCCTCCGATCTCAACGACCCCTCCCGCTACACGGTCTTCGTCTCCCAGTCGGGCATCGGCCTGCCGGACGAGGCCTACTACCGCGACCCCCGGCACGCCGGCGTGCTCGCCGAGTACGAGGCCTTCGTGCCGCGTCTGCTGGCCCTCGGCTACGGCTTGGACGAGGAGACCGCAGCGGCGCAGGCCCGCGTGGTCCTCGCCGTGGAGAGGGAAATCGCCGCAGCGCACATGAGCGTCGTCGACACCCGCGACGTCGACAAGGTCAACAACCCCTTCACGTGGACGGACTTCCTCGACCGCACCCCAGGATTCGCGTGGAACGCGGCGTTCGAAGCGGCCGGAGCCCCGCTCGGGCGGATGGCCGATGCGATCGTCGCGAACCCCGATGCGATCGCCTCCGCCGCCAGACTGTGGAACCGCACCCCTCTGGAGGACTTGAAGGCCTATACCCGCTGGCGGATCCTGCAGGCCCGCGCCCCCTACCTCACCGAGGAGATCGACGACGCCGACTTCGACTTCTACGGGAGGGTGCTGCGCGGAACCGTCGAACAGCGCGAGCGGTGGAAGCGGGGCGTGCGCTTCGTCCAAGGGGCCCTCGGCGAGGCCGTCGGCAAAGAGTACGTCGCCAGGCACTTCCCTCCGTCCCACAAGGAGAGGATGCTGCGCCTCGTCGACGACCTCCTGGAGGCCTACCGCCAGTCGATCCGCGCGCTCGACTGGATGGGGGACGAGACGAAGAGGCGGGCCTTGGAGAAGTGCGACTCCTTCGTCGCCAAGATCGGCTATCCGGACGAGTGGCGAGATTACTCCGCCCTCCGGATCGGCGACGACCTCCTCGACAACGCACGTGCGAGCGCGCGCTTCAAGGTAGCCAGGGACTTCGCCAAACTCGGCGAGGACATGGACCGCAGCGAATGGCTCATGTCGCCGCAGACGGTCAACGCCTACTACAACCCCCTGTGGAACGAGATCGTCTTCCCCGCTGCCATCCTGCAGTTCCCCTTCTTCGACCCCGATCGCGACGACGCGCTCAACTACGGCGCGATCGGCGCCGTCATCGGCCACGAGATAGGCCACGGCTTCGACGACCAGGGCTCGAAGTTCGACGCGAACGGGGCAATCGACAACTGGTGGACGGACGAGGACCGCAGGGCGTTCGAAGAGCGGACGTCGGCCCTCGTCGCCCAGTACGACGCCTACGTCCCCGCCCAGTTCGACTCCGACAGCCCCCATCACGTCCGAGGCGCCCTCACACTGGGCGAGAACATCGGCGACCTGGGAGGCGTCTCCATAGGGCTGAAAGCCTACGGGATCGCCCTGGCCAGGCAGGGGCGGACGTACGCGGACGCGCCCGTCATCGACGGATACACGGGAGTCCAGCGGTTCTTCCTGTCCTACGCGAGGGTCTGGCAGAGCAAGGACCGCACGGAGGCCTTGACCAAGCAGATCGCCACGGATCCCCACTCCCCCGACGAGTTCCGGACCAACGGAGTGGTCAAGAACGTCGACGCCTTCGCCGAGGCCTTCGGCGTGACCGAAGGCGACGCCCTCTATCTGCCCCCCGAGGAGCGCGTGCGCATCTGGTAAGCCGGGCGAGTGACGGATCCGGACGGCCCGGGGTACTTCCGCGAGACCGCTCCACCGCGCCCAGGCGCCGGAGGGAATGCGAATGACCGCCTATGTTTGTGAACGATAATCATTCTCAGGTAGTCTGACGGATATGATCATTCCACGCATTCTCAAGGTTCTGTCCACCGTCGCGGTCGGAGCCCTCGTCCTCTCCGGCTGCGGCTCCTCCGGTTCCCAGTCGGGGAGCGGCTCCCCCTCGTCCGCTTCGGAGGGGCGCGGCGGCGGGAAGGACGGGGGCCGCAAGGAGGTCTCCTCCCTCAGGCCCCGCGTCGTCATCGGTTACGACGGCGGTCTGCTCACTATGGACGGAGCGACGGGCAAAGTCCTGGCCACGACGAAGCACGACGGCTTCCTTCGGCTCAATCCGGCGGGGAACGGACGTCACGTCCTCGTCTCCGACGGGGATCGGTTCCGACTCTTCGACGCCGGGCTCGTCTCCGTCCCCCACGAGGATCACTTCCACTACTACACCCAGACCCCCAAACTGACCGGAGCCGAGATCAAGGCTCCCAAAGCGGGGCACGTCGTGGTCCACCATGGGAAGACCGCCCTCTTCTCCGATGGCCAGGGAACGGCCCAGGTCCTCAAGTCCGACGCCTTCACCGACGGCAAGATCACCGCCGACGAGATCACGACGATCAAGACCGGCGCACCCCATCACGGAGTCGCCGTCCCGCTCGCGGACGGAGGCGTCCTGACGACGAAGGGAACCGAACAGGAGCGGCACACCGTCCAGAAGGTCGACGCATCCGGGAAGGCCGTGGCCGAGTCGGCCGACTGCCCCGGCGTCCACGGCGAAGCCGCGGCCAAGTCCGACGGCGACGGAGACGTCGTGTCCTTCGGCTGCACGAACGGGCCGCTCGTCTACCGCGACGGAGCCTTCCACAAGGTCGCGGTCCCGGAGGCCTACCAGCGTTCGGGCAACCAGGCCGGCTCCCCCGCCTCCCCCGTCAACCTCACCGACTACAAGGTCGACAAGGACGCCAAGCCAGAGCGCCCGACCAAGGTGGGCCTGCTCAACACCGAGAGCGCCACGATCACCGCGGTCGAACTCGGCTCGTCCTATTGGTTCCGCTCCCTCGCTCGCGGCAAGAACGGCGAGAGCCTCGTCCTGACCTACGACGGAAAGCTCAACATCCTCGACTCGGGCACCGGACACGTCCTGCGCAAAGTGGACGTCGTCAAGCCGTGGAGGGAGAAGGAGAACTGGCAGGAGCCCGGCCCGAACGTCAAGGCGATGGGAGACTACGCCTACGTGACCGAGCCGGCGACCAAGAAGCTGCACATGATTCAGATCTCCACCGGCGAGCTCCTGAACTCATGGGATCTCCCGGTCACGCCGAACGAAATGGCCGTGGTCGACGGCTCCCCCGAATCGCCTGCCAAGTGACCGCTCCCGGCCGTCGGGCGGTGGCGGGCCCCTTTCGGTTCGGCGGCGGAGGGGCCGGAGGCTCAGCGCAAGCCGATGCCGGAGCGGGGGATCGCGTACCCTTGTATGCGGTTGTCTATTCGAAAGGAATTCAATGCCAGGCACCAATCTGACACGCTCGGAGGCGGCGCGGCGCGCGGCGCTCATCTCCACCGAGGCCTACCGCGTCTACCTCGACCTCACGGGATCGGAGACGGCCTTCTCCTCGATCACCGAGATCGACTTCACCGCCGAGGCGGGGGCGTCGACGTTCCTCGACATCGTCGCCGAGTCGGTGGACAAGGTGGTCCTCAACGGCAATGTGCTCGACGCCGGCGCTTTCGCGGATTCTCGCTTCCCGCTGGAGGACCTGGCGCCGGAGAACACCGTCCGAGTCGAGGCGACGATGAGCTATTCGCGCACGGGCGAGGGACTGCACCGCTACGTCGATCCGGCCGACGGCGAGGTCTACCTCTACTCGCAATTCGAGGTGGCCGACGCCAGGCGCGTCTTCGCGTGCTTCGAACAACCCGATCTCAAGGCCGAGTTCACGCTGACGATCGACGCGCCCGAAGCCTGGACCGTCCTGTCGAACTCGCCATCCCCCGAGCCGGTCGCCACACGCGAGGGCGTGTTCACCTGGCAGTTCACGCCCACCGAGCGCATATCGACCTATCTCGTGTCGATCATCGCCGGACCCTACGCGAGCGCAGAGGGCGACGTCTACCGTTCGGTGGACGGCCGCGAGATCCCGCTGGGCATCTGGGCGCGCAAGTCGCTCATCGAATACGTCGACGCCGACGAGATCTACGAGGTGACGAAGCAGGGCTTCGAGTTCTACGAGGCCAACTACGGCTTCCCCTACCCCTTCCGCAAATACGATCAGGTCTTCTGCCCCGAGTACAACGCGGGCGCGATGGAGCATCCCGGCAACGTGACGCTGGTCGAGTCCTACATCTTCCGCACGAAGCCCACGGGCGCCATGGTCGACCGCCGGGTCATCACGATCCTCCACGAGCAGGCGCACATGTGGTTCGGCGACCTCGTGACGATGAAGTGGTGGGACGACCTGTGGCTCAACGAATCCTTCGCCGAGTTCATGAGCCACCTGGCCGCGGTGAAGAACACGCGGTGGAAGGAAGCCTGGGTGACCTTCCTGGCCTCGGAGAAGTCGGGGGCGATTCAACAGGACCTCCTGCCCTCCACCCACCCGGTGGCCGCGGACATCCGCGACATCGAGGACGTGCTCGTCAACTTCGACCAGATCACCTACGGCAAGGGCGCCTCGGTGCTCAAGCAGCTCGTGGCGTGGGTCGGCCTGGAGGAGTTCCTCGCCGGGGTGCGCTCCTACGTCGCCAAGCACGCCTGGGGCAACGCCACGCTGGCCGACCTTCTGGCCGAACTGGAGGCCACGTCGGGCCGCGACCTCTCGCGCTGGACGAAGGTGTGGCTCCAGGAGGCCGGCGCCAACGTCCTCTCCCCCGAGATCGTCGAGAAGGGCGGCGGCGTCGAGTCCTTCGCGATCCGCCAGGAGTCCGACGGCCGCGCCTCCCTGCGCCCCCACCGCATCGGGGTGGGCGGTTTCGACGCGATCGACGGGAAGCTGACCCGTACCTTCTCCGTCGAGCTGGACATCGACGGCGAACTCACGGAAGTGCCCGAACTCGCGGGCGTCAAGCGGCCGGCCATCCTTCTCGTCAACGACGAGGATTTGGCGTACGCGAAGATTCGCCTGGACGAGAAGTCCCTGGGCGCCGCGGTCGAGCGCCTCGACGCGTTCGAGGATCGGCTCGCCCGGACGAGCGTGCTCTTCGCCGCCTGGGACATGTGCCGCGACGGTCTCATGAGCGCCACCGACTACACCCGGATCGTCCTGAAGGCCCTCCCTGATGAGACCGACGGGACCGTGCTGCGCTACATCCTGAACCAGCTGATCACCGCCGTGACCGTCTACTCGGCCCCCGCCGGGCGGGAGGCCCTCCACGACGCCGTCGCCGCGAGGGTCTTCGACATCCTCTCCGAGGCCGAGCCCGGCTCGGACAACCAGCTGCAGGTGGCCTCGGCCGCCATGCGCCTGGCGAAGACGGACGAACAGCTCGACCGCATCGCCGGATGGCTCGACGGCGAGGGCCTTCCGGAAGGGTACCTCGTCGACGCCGAGGTCCGCTGGGGGATCGTCATCGCGCTGGCCGCCGCCGGCCGCATCGGCGAGGCCGAAATCGCCGAGGAGTACGCCAAGGATTCGACCTCCTACGGTCAGATCTTCTCGGCTCAGGCGCGCGGCGCGATGCCCGATCCCGCGGTGCGCGAGAAGGTGTGGAAGGAGATCACGGGAGACTTCGAGTCGAACGCCGTCCAGCGCAACCTCGCGCTCGGCTCGCGGCGTGCGACGCCGGAATCCCTCGCCCCCTACGCAGCCCGCTACTTCGAGGACGCGCGCGCCCAGTGGGACGGCCATTCGGTGGAGATCGCCAGCAACATGCTGGAATACGCCTTCCCGATCTCATTGGCGGGCCGCACGGACCTCGGGGTAGACCTCGTGAGCCTGGGGAAGGCCTGGCTCGCCGAGAACGCCGACGCCGCCCCGGCCTGCATCCGTCTGGTCTCCGAGTCGGTGGACCGCGCAGAACGGGCCGTGCGCGCCCAGAAGGCGGATGCGGCAGGGGCCTGAAGACGCGCCGTCGGGCCGGCTGTCTTCCAACCGGCCCGACGGCGTGCTCGAATTCCAGCCGGCGCGGCCACGGCGAACGGGCCCGGCGCGCGGCGGTCAGGCGAGGAGCTTGGACATCGCGGCGCTCAAGGCATCGGCTTCCGGCCCGACGACCACCTGCACGACGGGGCCCTGAAGGACCACGCCGAACGCCCCCGCCTCACGCAGAGCTTCCTCGTCGACCTTCGTCGGGTCTGAGACCTCGATGCGAAGGCGCGTGATGCATGCTTCGACGTTGCCGATGTTGCTCCGTCCGCCGATGGCGGCGATCAACGACTCTGCCTTGGCGCTCATACTTCCTCCTTAAATCGGTCGCGTCCCAGCCTACCCGTGCCGCTCGGTTCGCGCACACCGCCCGTTCACGGCTCCGGGAAAGCCGTGCGCTTGCGCATTCGCCGACGGCGAAGAGACGCCCCACTTGCTATCGGCGGGGGTGCGCAGACCTATTGGCGGGCGGTGTGCAGTTCGGAGACGAAGGCGGTGACGAGCGAGCGCAACCGGGGGTTCCCCTTGAGATCCTCGACGAGGACCACCTGTTCGGAACCGTCGGCCAGGGGAAGGCGCCAATTCGGATACTCCTCGTCTGTGCCCGGCTGGTTCTGAGCGCGGCGCTCCCCCACGGCGTCGACGAGGGCGATCGCCAGAAGCTCCCCCGGGCTGCGCGCGATGTACCGGTGCATGGCCTCGATGATCTCGCGTTCGGACGAATTCTCGTCTATCAGCCCGTGCTCGGCCAGACGCGACATCATCCGCTGCCGCTCGAGCTCTGCGTCGGCGCGGACCTTCTCGACGGGTTCGGCCAGTACGCCCAACCGGTCGCGCAGGTCCACGTGCTCACCGGCCAGGTACCCCGCGACCGGGGGGAGGTCGTGGGTGTCGACGGTCACCAGGGTCTCGCGGCGGAGATCCCACGGCTGCTTGAACGTGCCGTCGTCGTACGCCTCGAACCACAGGACGGATGTGCCGAGAATCCCCCGTTCCCGCATGTAATCGCGCACCCAGGGTTCGACATTGCCGAGGTCCTCGCCGACCACGACGGCGCCGGCCCGGTACGCCTCGAGCATGAGTATCCCGACCGCGGCCTCGTGGTCGAACCGGACGTAGGCGCCCTCGGAGGGAGGGTTGCCGGCGGGAATCCACCACTGCCGGAAGAGACCCATGACGTGGTCCACCCGCAGCCCGCCCGCGTGGCGCAGAACCGTATGCACGAGGTTCCGCAGAGGCGCGTAGGCCGACTCCCGCAGTGCGACGGGGCTCCACGGCGGCTGAGACCAATTCTGCCCGTGTTGGTTGTAGACGTCCGGCGGCGCGCCGACCGTCACCCCCGAAGCGAAGATCCCCGGGTTGGACCACACGTCCGCGCCCTTGGAGTGCACGCCGACGGCCAGGTCGTGGAAGATGCCCAGCGCCATGCCCGAGTCGAGGGCTTCCCGCTGGGCGTCCTCGAGCTGGGTGTCGACGATCCACTGAAGCCAGGCGAAGAAATCGATCCTCTCGGCCAGCTCGAGCCGCTGGAGCGCCGAGTGCGGAGTGGCGGGCGAGGAGAGCTCTTCGGGAAAATCCTCGCCGTATCTCTCACGCAGGGCGCACCACAGCGCGAAGTCCTCCAACCCCTGGCCCTCCGTCGCGCGGAAGCGCTCGAAGTCGCGCTGACGCGCCTTGCTGCGCCCGAACGCGAAGATGACCTCCAAGGCCTGGAGCTTCGCCTCCCACGACGAATCGCGGTCGATGACTTCGTTGAGGACGTCGGTCTCCTTGATCTCCTCGCCCGCCCACGTGACGAGAGCCCGCTGCGCCGCCGGCATGTAGGCGACCTCGTGAACGTCCTCCGGCCGGATGTAGAGGGGGTTGAAGAAGCGCCGCGTCACGGGAAGGTAGGGCGACGGGGTGATGTGGCCGACCGGTTCGGCCGCGTGGAGCGGATTGATGAGGATGAAGTCGGCGCCCATGGCGCCGAAGAGCGAGCACATCTCCTTCAGGTCGGCCGTGTCCCCGACGCCCCACGACCTGCGGGAACGCACCGAGTAGAGCTGGGCCGTCATCCCCCACCCGGTCATGCCGCGCTCCGCCGGGGAGGCCAGGCGCTGGGGGACGACGACGAAGGGAGCGCCGTGGACTTCGGTGGAACCGTCGTCGAGGGTGATGCGGGCTCGGAGCATGTGGTACCCGAGCGGCATCCGCGCGGGGACGACGAAGGAAGCCTGGCCCGTGAGAACCCCGGAGACCTCGCGCGGCGGGGTGAAGTCCTCTCCTTGGGCGAGCGCCCGGGCTCCCCCGTTCTCCAGTTCGACCTCGACCGTCACACCCGCCCCGTGGGGGAGGTGGACGGCCACTCGGGATTCGCGGTCGTCCCTGACGACCGTGCAGGCCGGAAGGGTCTCCCGCCAGGGCCTCATACGGGCCTCCTCGAGCGCGCGGCGGGCGGACGGCTCGTTCGACGCGTCGACTCCCAGGGATGCGAGGATCCTGATGAGCGTGAGGTCGGAGACCATCACCTTGTTGCCGTCGAACCCCCAGTATTCAGTGGCGACGCCCCACGCATCGGCGAGTTCGCACAACAGCGTGCGCTCCGGGGCATTCTCCTTCATTCGGCCTCCTAGATTCCGTCCATCGTCGTCGATCGGAACACTGCCAATCTTGCCAGATTGCGCAACGGATTGCAGTCCGGGCGCCGCACCGGATCGCCGGAGGGGACGCGTTCCACCATGTGGCCCGGCAAGGGGGGAACGGCTCCCGTCTGGATAGCATTGCCGTGAACGGACACCCCGACCCGTCGAAAGCCGCATCTCAATGACCAGATTCCTCGCCATCCCCGAAACGGACCTCGAACCGCTGGCGACGGTCCTCAACACCCTGCGTCTGGAAGCGCTGGGCGACAACAGGTACCGGGGCAGGAACCTCTACCAGCTCGGCGGACGCGTCTACGGAGGCCAGGTCCTCGCACAGGCGACGATGGTCGCCGCGGACACCCTTCCCGCCGCGGAGGACCGGCTCGTCAATTCGATCACCGCGGCGTTCCTGAGCCCCGGCGCCATCGACTCTCCCACCGACTTCGAGGTCACCGAGCTCAACGACGGCCGATCGTTCTCCACGAGGACGGTCAACGCCATCCAGAACGGGCGCATCATCTTCGCCTCCCGGATCTCGGCGCAGCTCCACCAACCCGGCCCTTCCTTCGGCTCGCCTCAGCCCGAGGCGCCGGACCCCGAGACCCTCCCCTCCTCCGTCGATTTCTTCGCAAGCTTGAACGACCCGCGGGGGCACATCATGTCCACGACCAACTCGTTGGACATGCGGCACGTCGGAGGCCACATCTATATCCGTCCCGCGCAGGACCGCACGCCCCGCCAGCTCATATGGATCCGCACGCGCACGCCCATGCCGGCCGGATCCTCGAAACTCCTCCAGCGGGCAGTGCTGGGCTACGCCGCCGACCAGTTCATGCTCGAACCCGTCATGCGGGCCACCGGGCTGTACTGGTCGCACCCCGACGCCTCGCTGGCGACGCTCGACCACGCGATCTGGTGGCACCGCAACTTCGACATATCGGACTGGATCCTCGCCGACCTGGAGAGCCCCTCCGCCCAGAACGGGAGGGGACTGGTCATCGCGAAATTCTTCCAGAACGGGCGTCACATCGCGACGATGTCGCAGGAGGGGATGGTCAAGGTCCGGTCGATCACTCACAAGGACGACTAGGAGGCCGACCAGCGCCGGGGAGACCGACCGGCGCGCTCCGACGCCTGCCGGCTCAGCGTCGGAGTGCGCCGGCAGGATCTCTTCACTGCGTTCGCCCCCGTCGTGCTCCTCGTCGCAACGGTGAAGCCGGGAGTCTGTGGGCCGCGTCCGCTCACTATGACACGGAACGGTTCCGCCCCCCTCCGAGACCGCGGAAGTGAACTGAATAACGAAGCTTGTGATGGTGGGTGCGCCGGTCGTCGACCGGCGCACCCACCTTCCCGGACCGCTAGGCCTGGGCACGGACCCGAACGGCCGGGTGCATTCGAACGCTCGCACCGCTCCGAGGGCGCAGGCGAGCGTCAGTCTCGCGTGAGCTTCCGATATGTTACCGCGTGAGGCCGTCCGGCGTCGGGCCCGAGGCGGTCGACTTTATTCTTCTCATAGGACTCGAAATTGCCTTCGAACCAATACCACGCTGCGGGATTCTCCTCCGTCCCCTCGTAGGCGAGGATGTGCGTGGCGACTCGGTCGAGGAACCAGCGGTCGTGGGTGATGACCACGGCGCAGCCGGGGAACTGGATCAACGCGTTCTCCAGAGAGGAGAGGGTTTCGACGTCCAAGTCGTTGGTGGGCTCGTCCAGGAGCAGGAGGTTGCCGCCCTGCTTGAGGGTCAGGGCGAGATTGAGGCGGTTGCGTTCGCCGCCGGAGAGCACTCCGGCCTTCTTCTGCTGGTCGGGCCCCTTGAAGCCGAAGGCCGAGACGTAGGCGCGCGAGGGCATTTCGACATTGCCCACTTGGATGTGGTCGAGCCCGTCGGAGACGACCTCCCAGAGGCTCTTCTCCGGGTCGATGCCTCCCCGGTTCTGGTCGACATAGGAGATCTTGACGGTTTCGCCGATCTTCAGGTCGCCGGCGTCCAGCCGCTCGAGCCCGACGACGGTTTTGAAGAGGGTCGTCTTGCCCACTCCGTTGGGGCCGATGATGCCTACGATGCCGTTGCGCGGGAGGGTGAAGGAGAGGTCGTCGATGAGGACGCGGTCCCCGAAGCCCTTCTTGAGATGCGTCGCCTCCAGGACGATGGATCCCAGTCGCGGCCCGGGCGGGATCTGGATCTCTTCGAAGTCGAGCTTCCGGGTGCGCTCGGCCTCGGCGGCCATCTCCTCGTAGCGCTCCAGGCGGGCTTTCGACTTGGCTTGGCGGCCCTTCGCCGAGGAACGGACCCATTCGAGTTCGTCCTTGAGCCGCTTGGCGAGCTTGGCGTCCCTCTTGCCCTGCACCTCCAGACGCTTCTCCTTCGTTTCGAGGTAGGTCGTGTAGTTGCCCTCGTAGGGATACAGGCGCCCGCGGTCGACCTCGGCTATCCACTCGGCCACGTGGTCGAGGAAGTAGCGGTCGTGGGTCACCGCGATGACGGCGCCTAAATACTGCTGGAGGTGTTGCTCCAGCCAGAGCACCGATTCGGCGTCGAGGTGATTCGTCGGCTCGTCGAGCAGAAGCAGATCCGGCGCTTCCAGAAGCAGCCTGCACAGTGCGACGCGGCGGCGCTCGCCTCCTGACAGGACGGCGACGGGTGTGTCGGGAGGCGGGCAGCGCAGCGCGTCCATGGCCTGCTGGAGCTGGGCGTCGACGTCCCAGGCTCCCGCCGCGTCGATCTCGGTCTGAAGCCTGCCCATCTCCTCCATGAGCGCATCGAAGTCGGCGTCGGGATCGGCCATCTCCTCGCCGATCTCGTTGAACCGCTTGAGCTTGCCGATCACATCGGCACGCCCCATCTCGACGTTCTCGAGCACCGTCTTCGACTCGTCGAGGGGCGGCTCCTGCAGGAGGATTCCCACGCTGTACCCCGGGGAGAGACGCGCCTCTCCGTTGGACGGCTCGTCCAGCCCGGCCATGATCTTCAGAATCGTGGACTTCCCTGCGCCGTTGGGACCGACCATGCCGATCTTCGCACCGGGGTAGAACGCCATGGTGACGTCATCGAGAATCGTCTTGTCGCCCACGCGCTTGAACGCGTGAATCATCTGGTAAATGTATTCAGCCACGTGGCTCCATCCGTCTAAGGTTCGTCCCGCCAGAACATTGCGTATCCGGCCCCGCACAAGGATACAGGTTTCCAGCGCCCGGCCGCCGAACCGGAAGGCAGAGTGCGAAGCGGCTGCGAGCGGTCGGGGCACCGGCGGGGAACGGGCCGCCTAGACAAC
>NZ_KE951406.1:0-79816 GCF_000466165.1 Actinobaculum sp. oral taxon 183 str. F0552 | reverse complement strand
CCGGCGGGGAACGGGCCGCCTAGACAACCTGCGCGAACGCGCCCGCCGGGTCGTACGGCGGCCTTCCCCCGTTCAGGGCACCGGATTCGCCGTCGTCTCCGGCGGCGCGGAGGATCTCTCCGGTCCGCGGATCCATCGCCTCCTCCGTCTGTTCTCCGGAAACGCCGTCGGCGAGGCCGGCGCCTTCCCCGAGGCCGATGCTCCTAGCGACGGCGAATGCACCCGTGACGTTCTGGGAAGCGGCCTGCGGCCCCCTCGATCCCGCGCCCGCATCCCTGCCAGATCCTCCTTCCAACGATGGCGGCGCTCCCCTGCGGGATTTCGCATAGTTGGCCGCGACCGTCGTCAGCTCCAATCCGAGCGAATCGGCGACGATCACCAGATCCGTGCGCTCGACGCGGTCGTTTCCCTCCCATCTGCGCTGGACGAGCTTGCCCCGTACGAGGACTGGGGCGCCCTTGCGGATCGTCAGAGCGACGTTCTCGCCGAGGTCTCCGTAGCAGCGGACCGAATACCACGCGGTCCGGCCGTCCTCGTACTTGCCGGTCTCGCGATTGCGCGTCCGAGCGGTGACGCCCACGCGGAGCACGGCCGTTCTGCCGCTTGCCCCGTTGGAGAAAAGCGTCGGATCCGCGCCGGCGTATCCGCGCACCGTGAGATAGGTTTCGTTCGACATCAGATGCTCCCCTCTGCTGCACCGGTAGTACACCACTAGGATCGGCGAACCGGGGGCCGCTCCGCCGCATGTCCTCGTCTCGTGTGGACAACGCGAACGCGCAGAAGTCCTGTGGACCGATGAAGAGAGCAGATGCTCGGTCGCGGGCCCTGGACCGCCCCGCGACCGCCAACCGGTACGGGGACGGACACCCGCCCAGCCCGCGTAGGCGGCGTCCGTCGAGAACGATGCTCGTCGCCGGGCGCACCGCTGGGTAAAGTCCGGCCTCAGCCAACGTGCGACGTCCCGTCGCCGACACGCAGCTGACGGGCGCGGGCCAAGAGCTCAGACTTGAAGCGACTCGCGGACCTGGCGATGCCGGGCGAGGACGATTTCGGCGGGCTCCACGAGCATCCGCTCCACGGCGGACCGGATCGCCCCGACGGCGTCGGCCTCGTAGCGTTGTGCGGCCCGGCGGCCAGCTCTGGCGTGGAGGGACCGGGCCAAGACGATACTGCCGATGGCGAGGGCTCCGCCGACGACTCCCAGGACGACGCGCGGCCCCATCGCCTCCGGAATGCCGAAGGCGGCGAGGACGACGGCCGCCACTCCTATGGCGATCCCCGTGATCATGAGCCCGATGGGGAACCACCGGTTGACGGAGGGAACGCTGACCTGCCGAACCGCTCCCCCGACTGTGCGGCGGATCCTCTCCGGGTCCGGGATCGCCTTCGTCACCGCCTCCTGCCACCGGTCGGGAAGACCCGACTTGACGTGGGCTATCCACGAGTCCCGCGTGGCCACGACCATCGAGGCGGCGGGCTGGTCCGCCGTGGCGATGGCGGTCTCACCCAGCGTGTACCCCGCCTGCCGGAGCGACTGCGCGACGGCCGGCGCACCCGTCGCCTCCACCAGCGAATTCGTGATGCGGTTGAAGACCTCGCCCTCCAGCTCCGGTTCGCGCACGCCCACGCTCGCCGAGAGCCTGCGCCGAATGCCGTCGAGTTCCGCCTGTGTGGTGGCGATGACGGACTCCGTCCCCTGGATGGCGGTTCGCAGAGCCTCCAGGACGGGATCGATGCCCGTGCGATTGAGCGCCGAGACGGGGAAGACGGGGATGCCCTTCAGACCGTCGCGCTCGAGCAGCATCTTGACGTCGTCGAGGATCTTGGGCAGCCCGCCCTCGGGAACCGTGTCGACCTGATTGACGACGACGATCATGTGGTCCCGCCGTTCGCGCATGGCCGACAGGTAGCTTTCGTGGATGAGGTGGTCGGCGTACTTCTGGGGGTCGAGGACCCATATGAGGATGTCGACGAGCGGCAGCGCCTGGTCGACGAGCACCGAATGCTTGACCTCCACGGAATCGTGGTCGGGCAGGTCGAGGAGTATGAGGGAGTCGAGGTCGTGCTTGCCCTCGGTGAGGATCGAATGGTAGTCGATGCGGCGGCTCGGATGGACCCCGATCATGTCGAGGACGGCGTCGGCGTCGGCGTTCCACACGCAGGCGCTGGCCTGCTCGGTGGTGGGTCTGAGCTCTCCGGCGTCCGCGAAGCTCAACCCCGACAGGGCGTTGAAGAGTGTGGACTTGCCCGAGCCGGTCCCCCCCGCCAGCGCTGCGACCGTCACCCCCATGCCCGCGCGGACGCGTTCCTCGGCGGAGGCGATCTCCTCCTTGGCGCGCGCCGCGAGGAAGGGGTCGAAGAAGTCCCCTCCCTGGTCGATCGCCCCCCGCAGCCTGTCGAGGCGCCGCATGACGCCGTTGATAGCCGAGGACCTCTCCTCGAAAGTCATCGTCCGGTATGCCGCCGTCTGCCCGGGGCCGTACGCGGTCCCCGTCTGATTCCCCTCAGACATTCCTGTCCTCCTCACACGCGATCGAGGTACTCACTGGCCCGAAGTCGCAACTGTCGCCCGTTGCCGATCGCTATTTCGTCTAGCACCGAAGTGTATGCTCGAACGACGCGAGCCATGGCGTGCTCAAGCCGGGTGGCCAGTTTCTCACGCGCGGGCCTCAGCGAGCCACTCAGTCTCAGAATGCCCAGCGCGTGCTCGGCCCCCGCGACTCCGCCGGCCGCGCTGCCCAGGATCGAGGCGAGGCCGTCGGTGGTGAACCACGGATTGTCGCCGGCGGCCGACGCCTCGGCGTACAGGTCCGCCTTCCACCCCGTCAGGGCTTCCTCGATGATGCCGTCGGCGTCGACGCGACGCGCCCCGGCGGCGCGGTAGTCGGAGGTGTCGACGATGTCCTCGCGCCACGTCTTCTCGATCGCGGCCTGGACGGTGATGACGGCCTGGTCGATGCCGACGCGCACGGCGTTGAGGATGCCGTCGAACACGGAGCCCGCCGCCTCGTCGCGGTGCGTCTTCCTGCGGGTCTCGCCGACGCCCGGCCGCTCGCCGGTGACGAGCCCGGCGAGCGCACCTCCCGTCGAGGCGAAGGACAGCCACGAAGTCGTGGGAGCCCCTTGTCCGTAGCGTCCCATTCTGGCGTTGACCGTGATCCTCTGAGTCGCGTCGGCCGCGGCGGCCTGAGCTCGCTCACCCAGGTCCTGCACGGAATCGGCCTGCATCTCAACCGCCTCGGCGAGTTCGAGCAGCTGCCGGCGCAGATCGGGGAGCATGGCCTGGCTCGTCCGCTCGATGAGCGCCTCGCCGACGTGGGTCGTGGAGATGACGTTGAGCCAGTCCCAGATCTCCTTGACGGCCGTGTCCGGGAGCATCGCATCGTGGGGTCCGGCGTCGGGGACGATGAGCAGCGGGTTCTCCCCCATGCCGGCTTCGAACATGCGGTTCATGAGGTCGCGGCGCACGGGACGCAGTGCGCGGCGCGGCACGCGGTTGAGAACGACCGCGGCGCTCATGCCGCGTGTATGCGCGTCGACGAGCGTCTGCCAAGCGCTCGCGTCTCCGTACCGGGAGGCAGTCGTCACGAAGAGCCACAGGTCGGCGGCGTCCAGGAGGCGACGCGAGAGCTCCCGATTGTTGCCGTCGACCGAGTCCAGGTCGGGCGCGTCCACGAGGATGAGGCCGGGTATGGCGTTCTCCACCACTTCCAGGCGCCCCATGTCGACGATCGCGTGCCCTTCCAGCGATTCGGCGTCCTCGGAGTTGACGGCGATGACGGGTATCCGGGTCGTGGGCCGGATGACCGACGCGGGCGAGATGTCCTTGCCCAGGAGGGAGTTGAAGATCGTGGACTTGCCCGCACCCGACGACCCGCCGAACACCACGACCGTGGGCAGGCCGTCCCTGCGCAGATGGGGCAGGATGCGCGTGGCCAGTTGCGTGCGCAGACGACGGCGCGACTCGTTGAGTTGCACCGAACCGGGGAGCTTGAGCGGCAGGCGCGCATTATCGAGGGCGGAGATCGTCCGTGCGACGAGGTCTGCCAGATCACGATGGATATGCGGGGTAGTCACGTCCCCATTGTCCGCTACAATCGGGCGGGTTGCACGTTTCCCTCCGGAGGTCCGCCGTCGGTTCGCCGCGTCTCCGGCCCGAGCGCGGCGGTCCGGCATGCGCATCGGCTCCGCCTCCGGTAGATTTGGGGTGATGCGCCCCCATAGCTCAATGGATAGAGCGACGGACTTCTAATCCGCAGGTTTCCGGTTCGAGTCCGGATGGGGGTACCGAGAATGCGAAATGTGCGGGGAATCCGCTGATAGGCCAACCCGTTCCGTCTCGGCGCCGCCGCGGCTACGTACACGTAAGTTCTTTGCTACGTTAGACTGCCCCTGTGAGCTACCGCGTCGTGAACAATCCCATTGTCTGGATCGACTGTGAAATGACGGGCCTGGACACAGCCGTCGACGAGCTGGTCGAGGTCGCCGTCGTAGTGACGGATTCGGACCTCAGGCCGGCCGACGAGGGGATCGACGTCCTCATACGCCCGAGTCAGGCCGCGGTGGCGCACATGAACGAGTTCGTCCGCACGATGCACACGAACTCGGGGCTCATAGAGGAATGGGAGAACGGCTTGGACCTTCAGGAGGCGGCCGCCCGAGTCCTCGCCTACATCGTCAGGCACGTCCGCGAACCTGGGAAGGCGCCGCTGGGCGGGAACTCGATCTGCACGGACAAGGCCTTCCTGGAACGGTATATGCCGGAGGTCATCGGGCACCTCCACTACCGGGTCGTCGACGTCTCCTCCTTGAAGGAACTCGCCAAGCGCTGGTATCCGCGCACCTACTTCGCCTCGCCGAAGAAGACGGGGAACCATCGGGCGCTCGGGGATATCTACGATTCGATCGACGAACTGCGCTACTACCGCGCCGTCCTGATGCCCTCGGGAGAGGGGCCCTCCACGGAGACCTGCCGAGTCGCGGCGACACGGGCGGCGGGGACGACCGCCAGGCTGTCCGCGCCGCGCCCGCCGAGGCGGTGAGCTCCTGACGCGCGAAGGCCTTCATCGCCGGCCTCTGCTCTGCGAGGCCCTCGCGGTCCGCCCGGTTCGGTCGACCGGGCCGCGGCGTCACCGACTCCGCCCCGCGTTCGGTCGACCGGAGCCCGGCCGCGGTCACCGGTCGAAGGTGAAGGTGTTGAGGAACTGCCGGGCCCTCTCGGAGCTCGGACGGTCGAAGAAGTCCGCCGGGGAGGCGGTTTCGACCACTCTTCCGGCGTCCATGAAGACCACACGGTCGGCGATCGCCCGTGCGAAGCTCATCTCGTGGGTGACGATGACCATCGTCATGCCGTCTGCGGCGAGTTCGAGGACGACGTCGAGCACTTCGCGGACCATCTCCGGGTCGAGAGAAGCGGTGATCTCGTCGAGGAGGAGCAGTTCGGGGTTCATCATGAGGGCCCGCACGATGGCCACACGCTGCTTCTGCCCACCCGACAGCTGCCGGGGATAGGCCCTGGCCCGTTCGAGCAGTCCGACCCTGTACAGGAGCTCGCCCGCCCGTCTGGCAGCCGTTCCGCGCGGGACTCCCTGGACCTTGACCGGCCCGAGCAGGAGATTGTCGAGGACGTCGAGGTGGGCGAAGAGCTCGTAGCTCTGGAACACCATTCCTATGCGCTGCCGGACGACATGCCAGGGCATGTCGTCGCTCGGGATCTCCTCGCCCTCGAAGGAGATGGATCCCTCCTGGATCCCCTCCAGGCCGTTGAGACAGCGCAGCAGTGTGGACTTGCCGCAGCCTGAGGGGCCGACGACGACCACCACCTCGCCCCGCTCGACGTCCAGGGAAACGCCGTTCAAGGCGATGACCTGGCCGTCGTAGACCTTGACGATGTCGCGAGCGTACAGGATGACGTCCCGCCGGCCGGACACGGCCTCCCGCTCTGCGGGGGCCTCCGCTCCGGAGGCCTGCCCGGCGGCGTTCCGATCGGGGCCGTGCGGCCTCGGTGGAATCCTCTCACCGGCGGGACGGGACGGCTCGCTGAGGGGATCGCTCAACTCTGCCACTTCCTCTCTAAGCGCTTGGACAACAGGGAAATGAGATAGCAGATCGCGAAGTACATGAGGAATATGACGGCGTACACCCACAGTGCGGCCGTCGGATGGGCGAAGCGATTGGCGTCGATGATCTGCTGGCCGGTCTTGAGAACCTCGACGACCCCGATCAGGACGACGAGCGTGGTGGTCTGGATCATGCGGTTCGCCAGGTTGATGGTCACGGGCAGGAGCCTGCGGATCGTCTGAGGGAGGACGACGTACCGGTAGACCTGCGCGGAGGTCATGCCCAGGGCCAGGCCGCTGTAGACCTGGTGGGAGGGCGTGGAGCGGATGGCGCCGCGCACCAGATCGCCCATCTCGGCGGTACCCCACACGGAGAAGACGATGACGGCGGCCGTCCTGCCTCCCAGGTTGACCCCCGCCTGGGAGGCCAGGCTGAAGTACACGACGAAGAGCAGCACCAGCTGGGGCACGACCCGCACGAACTCGAGGTAGAGGCGGGTGCAGGCGCGCACGAACCGGTTGCGCGACGTCATGACGATTCCCAGGAGGACGCCCAGGACGACGGAGATCGCCATGGCCGCCAGCGCGATCGACGCGGTCACCCACAGGCCCTCGAGCAGGCGGAGGAAGTTGCGCCCCTCGAACAGGACCTCAATGCCCGAATTCCGCATGGCGGATCCTCCTTTCCAATCGCGATCCGAGGAGGGAGACCGGCAGGACGACGAGCAGGTAGAAGAACACGAGCAGGAAGAGGGCCTCCGACGTGTTGTACTCGTTGCCGATCAGCTCCTTCGCGACGAACACGAGGTCGGCCAGGGCAACGACGGAGACGACCGACGTCTCCTTGATGAGGAAGATGACGTTGGCGACGAGCGCCGGGAAGCACGCGGACACGGCCTGCGGGACGACGACGTGGCGCATCGCCGCGCCGGGCCTCATCCCCAGCGAGACGGCCGACTCCCATTGGATGCGGTCGACGGACTCCAGGCCCGAGCGGAAGGCCTCGGCCATGTACCCCCCGCCGATGAAGGCCAGCCCGATCACGGCGCTGGCCAGCTGGGAGAGCCGGATCTCGACCTTGGGCAGGCCGTAGTAGATGAAGAAGAGGAGGACGATGAGGGGGGTGTTGCGCGCGAGCTGCACGTAGCCTCCCGCGAGTCGGCCGACTGCCGGCACCCGCGCGTAGCGGACCGAGGCGCACAGGAGCCCGATCGCGATGGCGAGCAGGATGCCCAGCGCCGAGACCTCGACGGTGACGAGCACCGCCCGACCGTAGACGGGCAGATAGCGCCCGATGACCTGTGGATCCATGCCCGCCCCTAGAGTGCGCCGCCCTCGACGACGAGTTCCTCGGGCTTGGCCGCCTTGCCGTAGACCGGTTTGAGGGTCCGCTCGTAGTCCTTGTGGAAGAACTTCTCCTCGCCGAGCTGGACGAGCTCCTCGTTCAGCCAGCTGAGGAGCTCGACGTTGCCCTTCTGAACCGCGCCCGCTATGGAGTCGACGGGGCCGAGCTGGGTGATGCCGGTGACGAACCGGTCCTCGTTCTTCAGTGAGAAGGCCATCGCCTCGGTGTTGTCGGTGACCCACACGTCTCCCCGACCGTCGATGAGCGCGTTGGTCGCCTCGGTGTACTGCTCGAATTTGGTGATCTTCCAGTCGGGGTGCTTGGCCTGGATGTAGGCGTCGGCGGTCGTGCCCTTGACGACGATGACCCTCTTGCCTGCGAGCTGGGACTCCCGGGTGACCGCCTTCCCCTTCGGGCTGACCGCGCCGAGGGAGACCTTCATGTACGGCTTGGCGAAGTCCACTTTCTGCGCCCGTTCGGGGGTCACCGTGAAATTGGCGAGGATGACGTCGACCTTCCCCGAGGTCAAAAACTCCACCCGAGAGGCGGCCTCCACCGGCACGAATCGGATCTTGACCTTGAGGTCCTCGGCGATCCGCTTGGCGTAGACGATGTCGTATCCCTCGTACTGTCCGTCTTGGCCGACCGAGCCGAACGGCTTTTTGTCGGAGAAGACCCCGACGCGGATGGTCCCGCTCTTCGCGATCTCGGCGGGGGTGCGCGCACCGACGGAGTCGATGGGCGCACCCCTCGATCCCGCGCCGGCAGACGACGCCTGACTCGGCGAGCCGGAGTCCCCGAGAAGGGCGCGGACTGCGAGGAAGGCGAGGACGAAGGCGGCGGCGACCGCGACGACGCCGAGGGCCCCGCGCCCCTTTCGCCTGGACGTCGCCTCCGCGACGAGTTCGTCGATGGCCCTGCGGGCCTCGTCCGGCAGGTCTGCCTCCGCGTCCGAGCCGGCCGAGGGCCCTCCGGCCCTTTCGGAGCCGCCGACGCCCCTCGTCGCCTCGGCGTCCTTCTCCTGCTCGTCGGCGCTCTCTCCGTCGACGAGCCGATCGTCGGGAGTCGTGGACATGTGCTGTTCCTCTTCTCGTCTTCTTCTCTTGCCGTTCGATGGACACGGCCTGGGGTACGGCGCAGCGCAGGGAGGTCCGCGAAAATGGAGAACGACGTCCGATCGCCGCGCATTCGGGAGTCCGCCTCAGGCGAACGCCGATGCCCACCGGGAATGCTCGACCGGTCTAGCGACAGCACGCGCCGCCCGCGAAGAGCGGACGCATTCGGGACATCGCACGGGAGGTCATGGGGGCGACTGTAACACCGCGCAGGACGCGCGCATCCGGCGTCTCAGGGATTGGAACGCCCCGGTTTCGCCCGCCGAAGCGTCTTCGGAGGAGGCTGGGTTCCCCGAGCCCAGCGCCCACAATGTGAAAACGGCTGGTTTCCCCCGCTCGAGCCACTAGAGTGTCACTTACGTGCCCTGCGCCACGCAGCACCGGCCGGCCACGGAGTCCACGGTCCGGCCCAGCATTGAACAATCCCCCCTCGAGAGGAGTCTCGATGTCGAGCATTCCCGCATCTTCTCAACGTTCGCGCATCACGCCGCTCGTCATTCGCAGCGCGGTCGTCGCCGCGATCGGCGGCCTGATCTTCGGATTCGACACCGCTGTCATCTCCGGCGCCACCGACACCCTGAAGGACGTCTTCCACCTCAGCGAATTCGGCAAGGGCTTCTTGGTCGCCATCGCGACGATCGGAACGATCTTCGGCGCGATCATCGGCGGTCGGCTCGCGGACGTCTACGGCCGCCGTAAGGTCCTCTTCGCGATCGGCATACTCTACGTCCTGGGTTCCCTGGGCACGGCGTTCGCCCCCACTCATCTCTTCCTCCTCGTCTTCCGCATGATCGGAGGCATCGGAGTGGGCATGTCCAGCGTATGCGCGCCGATCTACACCGCGGAGATAGCCCCCGCGGCGGTTCGGGGCCGCCTGGTCGGCCTCGTCCAGTTCAACATCGTCCTGGGCATCCTTCTGGCGTATCTGAGCAACTTCATCATCCGCATCACGCTCGGAGGCCACGAATGGCGGTGGATGCTCGGCGTCATGGTCATCCCCTCGGCGGTCTTCCTCCTCTTGCTGTTCACCGTCCCCGAGACGCCTCGCTGGCTCATGGCGCACGGCAAGCCCGACGAAGCCGTCGGGATAAGCCGCCAACTCTGCTCGACCGAGGAGGAGTCCAAGTCTCAGATCGCCGAGATCAAGGCGCAGATAGCCGCGGATTCGCAGTCCCGGGCGTCCCTGGTCGAATTCTTCTCGAAGCGCTATCGCAAGGTCATCCTCCTGGCGTTCGCCATCGCCGCATTCAACCAGCTCTCCGGCATCAACGCGATCCTCTACTACGCCCCCGAGGTGATGAAGCAGGCCGGGGCGTCGGGGAACGCCGCCTCGCTGATGAGCGTGGCGGTCGGCTTCATGAACCTCATCGCCACCATGACCGCTCTGACGGTCATCGACAAGATCGGGCGCCGCTCGCTCATGATCGTCGGCTCGATCGGGTATCTCGTCAGCCTGGGGTTCATCTCCGGAGTCATGTTCAAGTACGAGGGCCACTTCGACAGCACCTCGTCGGTTCTCGTGCTCGTCGGCCTTCTCGTGTTCATCGCAGCGCACGCGTTCGGCCAGGGGTCGGTCATCTGGGTCTTCATCTCCGAGATCTTCCCCAACAAGGTGCGCGGCCTCGGCCAGTCTCTGGGAAGCCTGACCCACTGGTCGTTCGCCGCCTTGACGACTTACGCCTTCCCGCCGCTGATCGACGCCTGGGGCGGCGGAACCGCCTTCAGCTTCTTCTTCGTCTGCATGTGCGGACAGCTGTTCTGGGTCCTGAAGATCATGCCTGAAACGAAGGGAATCCCACTCGAAGACATGGAAGCCAAGCTAGGATTGGATAAGTAATGACGGCCACACCTGAGGAGACGCCCATGGAATTGGCGAGCACCCCACCCGTTCTCTGTCTCGGCGAAGCCCTGATCGACGTCGTGCTCCGGGAGGGGGAGGAACCCCAAGAACACGTCGGAGGCAGTCCGCTCAACGTGGCCTGCGTGCTCACCGAGCTGGAACGCCCCGCCCTCATCGGCGCCTGGTGGGGAAGGGATCGCCACGGGCGGATGATCGAAGAGTTCGCCGAGGAGCACAGCGTCGGCATCGTCTCCGGCAGCGAAGGCGCCGACCGCACGTCCCTCGCCTATGCCAAGCTCGACGAGATGGGCCGGGCGGAGTACGAATTCGACCTCCTGTGGGAGGTTCCAGAGCTTCCTCCGGCGTCCTCGCTGGCGCATCTGCACACCGGCAGCCTGGCCGCCACCCTGGAGCCGGGAGGCACGGACGTGCTTCGCGCGGTCAAGGCGATGGCCATTCTCGGCACGGTGTCCTACGATCCCAATGCCCGGCCCGCCATCATGGGGTCGCCGGAGGAGGTCCTCCCCCGCATCGAGGAGCTCGTCTCGCTGGCCGACGTCGTCAAGGCGAGCGACGAGGACATCGCCTGGCTCTTCGGCGAGGACACCCCGGTCGAGGAGGTCATGAGGCGGTGGTCGGCCCAAGGGCCCGGCTTGGTCGTGGTCACACGGGGGCCGTGGGGCGCCTATGCGAGGCTGTCGGCAGAACGCGACATGCTCGTGATCGACCCGCTCAACGTGGAAGTCACCGACACCGTCGGCGCAGGCGACTCCTTCATGGGGGGCCTTCTCTCGGGCCTTCTGGACGCCGGGCTGCTCGGCAGCGCGGACGCGAAGAAACGGCTGCGGGAGGCGACGTGGAACGACGTCCGCACCGCCCTCCACCGCGCGACCATCACATCGGGTCTGACGGTGAGCCACGCGGGCGCCTACGCGCCTTCCCTGCAAGAAGTCAATGAGGTATTGATAGCCGATCCGCGTCTGGCGTAAATCCGTCGATCACGGCACCTCGATCTTCGGCTCCGCATGTACGATTCATGCGGAGCCGAAGCATTCAAGGAGTATCATGGAAGATAACGCCCCGATCATTGGAATCACCGGCGCAACCGGAAACATCGGTAGGATGGTTGCCTCCCTCCTGTCCGATACGGGCGGGCTGCGCCTTCTCGTCCGCACCCCGGCCAAACTCGATCCGGAGCTCGCCGACGTCGCGCAAGTTCGAGCCACGCAGTACGCGGACGATCCGTCAACCGTCGAAGCCCTGGAGGGCGTCGACGTCCTCTTCATGGTGTCGGCCACAGAATCGCCCGATCGCGTCGAAGTGCACCGGGCGTTCGTGGACGCCGCGAAGAAGGCCGGCGTCGAACACATCGTCTACACGTCCTTCCTCGAGGCCTCCCCCGACGCGGTGTTCACCTACGCCCGCGATCACTGGCACACCGAAGAGCACATCAAGGCATCCGGGATGGACTGGACCTTCCTCCGCGATTCCTTCTACCTGGAATTCTTCGCCGAGCTCGGCGATTCGGGGGAGATCCGCGGCCCCGCCGCCGGGGGGCGATGCGCGGCCATCGCGAGAACGGACGTGGCAAGGTCGGCCGCAGCGGTTCTCGCCGATCCCGCAGCCCATGCCTCCCAGACGTACAACCTCACGGGCCCCGAGGCCTTGACGATGAACGACTTCGCGCGGGTCTACGAGGAGGAGACCGGCCGGAAGGTCCGGTACGTCGACGAAACCGTCGAAGAAGCGTACGAATCGCGCGCTTCGTACGGCGCCCCCGAATGGGAGATCGACGCCTGGGTCAGCACTTACACGGCGATCGCCGCCGGCGAGCTCGACATCCTCTCCGATTCCGTGGAATTCCTCACGGGACGCAAACCCGTGGATTTCCATGACCTCTTAGTCGGACGCAGATGATGACGACCGGTCCGCGTACCGACGAAGGCTTTCGCGCCGTCCGAACGGACGGCGGCTTCGACGGCACCGGCCCCTCCGAGCGCCGTAAGCGTGTGGACATACGTCGTTTCGCCTCTCTCCGGCTGCGCCGTTCGAGATCCGAAACGCCTGACGGCGGACACGCCGGGAAGCGCCCCCTGCCCCTGCGGATCCTCCGAGGGCTGGCGGGCTTCGCGGCGGCCGTCACCGTCGCGAGCCTCCTGGGCAATGCGGCGACGACGCCCGACGAGCGCCTCGAGCCGGAGTCGGGGAAGACGGTGCGCGTCGGCGATGCGAACGTCCATTACGAGACATGGGGAACGTCGGGCTCTCCCGTCGTCCTCCTGCCCGGCTTCGCCGAGACCACGGTGGCCTTCTCGACGACGGCTCCCCGTCTGGCGGCCAAAGGCCATGTCGTCTACGCGCTTGACTTGTCGAGTGTGGGATACACCCGAGGCGGACGCCCCGCCGACCTGGCCGATCAGACGCGGCTCGTGCACGACTGGGCGGCCAAGCTCGGCATCGAGAAACCCATCGTCGTAGGGCATTCGATGGGAGCGGCCGTGGCCGGCAACCTCGGACTCGTCTACCCGGATTCCGTCGGGGGCGTCATCTTCGCCGGCGGCGACGCGCTCAACATGGACTTCGGCGACGGCCTGCCGCAATGGCTCGCCACTTCGACGTGGATGCGCAGCTTCTACCGCATCGCGACGCGGTGGACGTGGATCGACCAGCGTTTCCTCGCCAAGTCCTGCGGCTCGGACTGCACGGCGTTCGACGGGAAGGCGGGAGCCGAGCTCACTCGCAAATGGATGCGGCCCTTAACGGAGGGTCGGACCGAGGAGGAGATGACCAGACTCATCCACGACCCGTGGATCTTGCATTTGACGGCGGCCCAGATCCGGAGCATCAAGGTGCCGAAGGGGATCATCTGGGGCGAGGAGGACTCCGCCGAGGGGCTGCGGAATTCCCGCACGAACCTGGGCAACCCGCCGGAGCGGATCATCCGGGGCGCCGGGCACCAGATGATGATGGCCGCCCCCGAGCGCTTCGCCGCGTCCGTTCACGAGCTCTCGGCCGCGATGTGCCGGTGACTCCGAGCCATCCGCACAGGAAGCCGTTTCATCCGTCGCTTTGCGAGCCGGGCCCCACGGCGTCGGCTACGGCCGCCGTCCGGGCCGCCTCGCGCTCCCCGTCGCGCAGTCCCGGCAGTGCCATCAGGTTGGCCGCAACGGCGACGAGGACGAGGACTGCCCCGAATCCGACGCCGGAATCCTCGCCGGCCAGCCCGACCAGCGGACTGGCGAGCCCTCCCATGACGAACTGGACGAAGCCGAGCAGGGCTGACCCGGTGCCGGCCCTGCTCCCTGCGCGCCCGAGTGCTATGGCCGGGATGTTGCCGATCGAGAACCCCAGACAGGCCACGTGGAGGAAGAGCAGCCCTGTGACGGCGTAGCGCATGGAAGGCGAATCGACGGGGGCTCGCAAACCTAGGAAGCAGACGGCTGCTAGGACGGAGTCGACTGCGAGCGAGGCCAGCAGCGCGCCCTGGACTTGACGGTCGAGGGGGATGCTGCGGGCCAGAGCGCTCGATGCCATCGTGGCGCCGGTCACCATAGCCGCACAGCATCCGAAGATGACCGTGTAGAGGCCGGTGCCCATGCCGAGCACGGTCTGCAGGACGAACGGGGTGGCCGACAGATAGGCCATGAGCAGGGCGAACACCAAGCCGTTGATCAGGGTCATGCGTACGAAGAATCCGTCGCGGCCCAGTGACCGGCAACCGTCGACGAGGGTGCGCAGGCCCCCCGAGCTGCGCCGATCGGAGGAAAGGGTCTCGGGCACGCATGCGAGGACGAGGACGAGGAGGACGGCGGTGAATCCCGCGACGAGCCCGAGGATGCCGCGCCAGCCGATCGTGCCTACGAGCGCGCCTCCGAAGATGGGGGCCAGTACGGGGGCTATGCCCTGGATGGCCATGACGAGGTTGAGGGCTCGGGCCGCGGCGACGCCTCGCGCTCGGTCCGCGATGACCGCTCTGCCCAGCACCATGCCGGACGCTCCCCCCAGACCCTGGAAGAACCGGGCGATGAGCAGGACCGCGATGTCGGGGGCCGCAGCTGCGGCGATACCGGCCGCAAGTGCGAGGATCGTCCCCCACACGAGGAGCGGCCGCCGCCCCAGCCTGTCGGACAGGATTCCGATCCCCAGCTGCCCGATGGCTATGCCGACGAGGAATGCGGTCATGGTCAGCTGCACCGTTGACGCTCCCACTCCCATGTCCTTCGCCATCGCGGTGAACGCAGGGAGGTACATGTCCGTCGCAAGGGGGGCGACGGCCGCGAGTGAGGCGAGGGACAGGAGGAGCGATGCCGGAAACAACCGGTGGAAAGCGGTCTTCTCGAACGTCTGCTGAGGCTGAGTGGTCACCCATTCACTCTGCCATCCCAGACGTCGGGCCGGTAAGCCGACGGCAGATCGGTGTGCGGCTTCTCTCAGGCGGGGCTGTTCGGCGAACGGGTCGGCGGGCAGTCGGGCGCGTCCGAGCGACGGGAGTCCGCAGCCGGAGGCGCTGTGGGTCTGAGCCTGGAGGCTGCCCGCTCCCGCCTTCGCCGCGTGGCGATCAGGACCGCCGTGAAGGCCAGAGCGTAGTATGAGGCTCCCGCCGCCGCATCGAGGACGAAGTGATTCGCCGTGGCCATGATGACCACAACCGTCACGACGGGCAGAGAGCAGGCCAGAACCCGTATCCACCATCGCCCCGCCACGAAGCAGACGGAGACCGCGACCCAGATCGACCATCCCGTGTGCATCGACGGCATGGCCGCGTACTGGTTGGAGACGTCCTCGTTGGCGGGTGTGTGGAGCCTCCCCCACGTCCTGTATTTGATGAATGTGTCCACGAAGCCCCCGTCGGGGACGAGGCGAGGGGGCGCCAAAGGGTACAGCCAATAGGTGACCATCGCCGCTCCCGTCATGACGACGAGCACCGTCCGGTGGAATCTGAACACCCGCCAGTCGATGCGCCATAGGACGACGAGCGTGACGATGGTGGTCAGCGAGAAGCCGATGGCGTAGAAGTAGTTCGCGAAGACGGCCAGGGGGACGTGTTCGTCGAAATAGTGGTTGATCGACGGCTCGACGTTCAGACCCAGCCTTTCCTGCAGGGCGATGACGTCGTGGGCGTGGGCGACTGCCAGGCCTTTGCGATCGGGCGCCGCGTTCCTTACGAAGGAATAGAGGGTGTAGCCGGCGATGAGGAGGAGCACCTCGCGCCACATGCGAGCCGCCATCACGCGCCGGACGACGGATTCGCGTCTCTGCGAAGCCCCCTCGCGGGCGTCGTGGGCGGCGAGCGTCGTATCGGGTTCCGCGGTCAACGGCGGAGTGGTTGGCACTGGATTACCCGTCATTCACGGTGCCTACGACGATGTTCCCTGACGATGACAGCCCTTCCACGAGCATGATGCGGTTGTCGCCCAACGCCCGACTGAACCGTCCAGTCGCCTTCCAGAGCATGGAGCCGTCTTTCAACGAGTAGGCGGCGACGACGCCTCCCTTGTCGTAGTAGACGGACTTATCGGAGTCGGTGCGTGAACCGACCAGAATGGCGCTGTCGTCGCCGGTCAGCCCGAAAACCGATATGCTGCACGAATCCTCGCTGGCTGGAGCTGGAACTGCCATGGTCTTTCCCCCCACCCGGACCTTGCATTGGGAATTGCTGATCGCCGCTTTGATCGTCTTCTCTTTGCCTCGGATGACGTTGACTGAGTCCGTGTCGACCTTCTTGAAGATACCCGCCAGCTCTTTGGGGGTGACGGACGTGGAGGCGACCCAGTTGCTCGAACTGGCCTTCGTCGTCCCGGTCTCCTTCCTCCTGCCTTCGGCGTCCCATATCGTGTACTTGCCGTCCTGAATCTGGTAGAAGGCCTTGTTTCCGGCGTCCACGCCGAAGCCTGCAGGATGCGGGTCCTCCTCCAAGGTCTTGTCGGATCCGCCGAAGGACGAGCTGGCGAGCTTCTTCCCGGTCGACGTCGAAAACACCTGGACCGTATCCGCGTCTTTGTCGACGGCGAGCACGAAACTCTCGGTGACGATGACGTCGCTCGAGAACTTGCCGTAGGTCCGCCACACTTCCTTGCCGTTCCTGTCGAGGGCGAGGAGGTCGCCCGTATACGCGGCCGTCAGGACGGTGCGATCGGCCGTCGCGCCTTTCAACCGCGAGTCGGAGGGGCCCGGCGGCGTGGAACTCTTGCCGTTGGACGATATGAGCTCTCGCTTGTGGCTGTCCGCGCACAGAAAATGCGAATCGTCCCAGAATCCGCTCATATGAGCGTAACAGTCTCCTTTCCAGACGGGTTCGCTTTTGGTGCCGTCGAGCCTGTAGACCGCCCACTTGTCCGATTCGACCGCCAGCATGCCCCCATCGGGAGAGACGTACTGCTTGTAGCCGTTCGGAAGGCGCAACTGCTCGCTGAAGCCTTTGCCCGCTGGCAGGGCCGCCACCGAGTCGCCGGGAACGTCGGGGCCGTTGAAGAGGAAGTGCCGCACGGCCAGCACTCCCGCGCCCGTCAAGGCCACGGCCAGTACGGCCGCCACGGCGATCTTCCAGCCTCTGCGCCGGCGGCGCGGAGGCGGATATCCTCCCGGGGGTTGGACGAGTCGGTACTGACCCGACTGGCCGGAGGCGGCCGTGGCCGGCGTGTAGGCGGGATACTGGTAGGAGGCGTTCGAGGGCGGGGCCGCCGGGGAAGCCATGTCCCCCGACGAGGCAGGGGCGAAGGCCGGCGAATACCCCTGTGCGGGTCGGGGCCCCGCCGCCATGGTGGGGGGGACTCCCCCTCCGAAGGCGAGGGAGTCCGCCGACGGCGCCGATGCGGGCGGGGTCGCGATGCGCGGCGCCGGGGGGAGGCCGTCGAGGGAGGGCTGTAACTCCTCGAGGTCGTGAGCGACCTGCTGGGCGGTTGGACGCTGCTCGGGGCGTTTGGCCAACAGATGGTTCAGAATCCTCCAGAGGGAGTCGGGGATCCCCTCGGGGCGTCCGGGAAGCCGGCCCACGTGCTGGCCGAGCAGCTGCCCCGGGTCGCCGACGAAGGGCGTGACTCCGCAGCAGCTCTGGTAGAGCACGATGCCCAGGGAGTACAGGTCGGAGGCAGGCCTGGGGACCTCGCCGAGGAGGATCTCCGGCGCCATGTAGAGAGGCGTTCCCAGGATCCCGGTGAGGTGGTCGGTGCCGACGGCGTTGTGGATCCGGGCTATCCCGAAGTCCACGACTCGGGGAGTCGCGGGGTCGGTGGTCGAATCGAGGAGGATGTTGGCGGGTTTGACGTCGCGGTGAACGACGTCCGCGGCGTGGACGGCCATCAGGCCCTGCGCCACGTGCGCTCCGATGCGGGCGACTTCCGCCGGGGGCAGAGGACCGTCGGACGCCAGCTTCCCACGCAGATCTCCGCCCGGCACGTAGTCCATGACGATGGCGAAGGTCGTTCCCTCGATGACGAAGTCGCGGATGTTCACGACGTAGGGAGAGCGAATCCTCGTCAGCGTGGTCCGTTCCTTGACGAAGCGCCCGACCAGGCCTTCGTCCTCGACGAGGTCCGCCCGCAGGATCTTGAAGGCCAGCACGTCCTGCTGGGTCCCCTCCGAGCCGCGGCCGTCCTCTTGATGGTCCGAGACGGATCTCCCACGCCACACCTCCCCTTGGGCTCCACGCCCGATGCGCTGATCGAGCACATAGTTGCTACCGAGGCGACGCATGCGTTCTCCGATGGGGGGACGGACAGGGACATTCCAAATTTACCTGGTCGAGCGGCCCCTATGCACGGCCGCGTGCATATGGGAGAGCACTCCCACCGTCCAGTCTCCGGCCCCGGTATGCAGTTGCGCTCACCACAGGCAGGCCTCGTCGTGGCCGCCGTGCGCTCCGACCGGCTCCCACTCCCCCTCCCTCGCCGGATCCGCCGGCCTTGTACAGTGTGGGCTGACCGGCGCCGGCGGCGGGGCGCCGGTCAGCCTCGGATCAACCGCTGCTGGTCTGCGAACACGGAGTACGTCGGGCTCGTGGCGACGAGTTCGCTGTGACGGCCGACGGCTTCGATCTCTCCGTCTCTGACGACCAGGATGAAATCGCTGTCGACGATCGTCGACAGACGATGGGCCACCACGATGGTGGTGCGACGGCGTCCCGCCTCGGCTACAGCATCCCGCAGCTTCTGTTCGTTGTCGCTGTCCATTTGGGACGTGGACTCGTCCAGAAGCAGGATCAGCCGTCTTCGAAGCAGAACGCGCGCGATGGCCAGGCGCTGCCTCTCACCGCCTGACAGGTTCGTCCCCTGATCCGACAGTTCGAGATCGAGGCCGCCTCGGTCGCGACTGTACAGGTGGTCGAGGTTCACGCGTGACAGCGCCTGGAGGCAGTCGGCCTCGCCGATCTCCGGGTCGCCGAGCGTGAGGTTGTCGCGGAGGGTGCCCGCGATGACCGGGGCGTCCTGTTCCACGAGGCCTATGAGCCCTCTGTCCCGCACATCCGGATCGGAGGCCTCGGCGATTCCCGCTATGCGGACGGATCCCCTCTGCGGCGAGTAGAAACCCGCGATGAGATTGAGGATGGTGCTCTTGCCCGAGCCCGACGGCCCGACGATCCCGACCTTCGCCCCCGGCGGAACGGCGAATGTGACTCCGCGAAGGGCCGGTTTCGGCTCGCCGGCCGTCGCACCGCCTCCGGTTGCCGGATAGGCGAAGTGAACGTCGGCGAATTCGACTGCGCAAGCGTCGTTCGCCTCCGGCACCGGTGTCGGGCCGGAAACCGATGTCGCCTGAGCCGTTCCCCGGCCTGACCGCTCCTCAGGAGCCTCGGCCTCCTCCTCCACCTCGGCGAGGCGCCTTGCGGCTGCGGTGGCCTGCGACAGCGATGTCATGGCTCTCACCGCCTGGCCGACGGGTGTCAGGAGGAGGAACACGTACATGACGAATGCCACCAGCTGCGCCACGGGAAGGGTTCCGTTCGCGACTTGGAACGCGCCGAGTCCGAGGACGACCGCGAGGCAGAGCTGCATCACCACCCCCGAAAGCGGCGTGACGGCGGATGAAACCCGGGCAAAGCGGATTCCGGCCTGCTTCGCCGCGTCGATGGTGCGGTCGACGCGGGAGATCGCCCAGTCCGCGGCGTTCAGGGACCGGATCGTCTTGGACGCGAAAATGCTCTGGTCCAGAGACGAGCCGAGCGACGACACGCCTTCTTGGACCTGGGTGGATGCATTGCGGAGCCGACCCGACAGGGCCATGACGCACACCAACCCGATCGTCACGGTCACCACAGTCGCCAGCAGCAGAAGGGGGCTGACGAAGGCCATGGCGATCAGCGCGCCGACGAACATGATCACGCCGCCGATGATCTGGCCGGCGCCTTCCGTGAGCGCGACGCGGAGCAGGGTGGTATCGGACGTCGCCCTAGCCACGAGGTCGGCCCGTCGGTAGGCTTCGAGTGCGCAGACGGGCAGGCGCAAGACAGCCCGCACGTACGTCATGCGGATCCTGCCCGTCACCTGTTCTCCGAGTGTGCCGAGCGCATAGGTTTGGAATCCCGACAACGCTGCGGACGTCGTCAGCAGGGCGAGGAGAAGGAGAACCGAGGGGAGGATCCCGGTCGAGTTCTCCAACGCGGTGACCATGCTGGCGATGAGGGCGGGCTGCAGCAGACTGAGCGTGGACGCGGCGACTCCCAGCAGAATCGCCACGAGGAACCGTCTCCAATACGGACGGATCTGCCTGACCAGCAGGGAGAACTGGCCTCGATCGGCGCGCGCGCGGCCGCGCGGTTCAACGTCCACGGTTCTTCCCGCCGGCCACGACGGTCATAAGCGGCTTGAAGTTGTCCCTCAACCCCTCCGGCTCGCCGATCGGCTCGCCGTCGACCGTGATCCAGGCGTGCGCCCGGAAAGGCAGGAGGCAAACGCCCGTGTGCCATTCGGGCCAAGCGCCTGACATGCGCAGAAGCAGGGCGATTGCGATGGAGCGGTCGAGGCACCACCTGCCGGAGCAGCGAGTGCTGACACTGACGACCGCACGGTGTGCGGCTATAGCTTCCTCGACCCGAGCCGGGCGGGCCGCTCGGCTGATTCGGCGCAGCCGCCTCTCCAGCGCGTCCGGCTTCTTCCGGGCGAGACGTCGTGCGTAGCCGACGGCTGCCAGCGCCAGGAGTCTGCGCCGAATGCCCAGGCGGGAGTCCGGCCGGGGGACGACGACGAAGTCACTCATGGTCGATCGCTCCGATCCCCATGAGCTGGTCGAGGAGCCTGCGGACGTCGCCGTCGACGCGGTCAGCCGAATCGGGATAGGCTGCAGCGAGCTCTTCGACGACGTCTCGAGGCAGGCCGCCGCCGGAGAGGCGATCGACCAGGAGAGCGCCGAGTTCGTTGAGCTGCCAGTACTCCCCCTTCGTCAGATCGAGGAGCACGCCTCCCCCTTCCGTCTGTGTGAATTTGAACTGTTGGCCCAACTTGTACGGCATTGTCATCCTTTTACGTTGTGAACGGTTCTCAGCCACATCTCCGCTCCAAGCGTGGCGTCGAGGAAGCGAAACGGCTGGGTGCTCGGGTGCACGGCGGTGAGGAATTCGCGGAACGCCTCCGCGTCGATGAGTCCCTCTTCCTGGAGAAGAGACCCCTCCGCGAACTCTCTCACCATGGATCCGCGATTGCGAGCGAGCCCCGAATACGCTTCGGCGCTGTAGTCTCCCTTGGATCTGCGGGAGAGGAGCTCATGGGGGAAATTCTCCGGAACGGCTGCTTGAAGCACGGGTTTGAACACTCCGTGCGACACACGATCCTCCAATCGGGTCCTGAAGGCGAGGTCCACGACCGCGTCGTCCAGGTAGGGGGCGTCAAAGGCGACGCCATGCCGTTCGGCCACCTGTGACATGCGTCGGATCAGGCGTCCGTCGGCGTTGACCAGCCGCAGCATCTCGAAGTCCACGGGAAGAGTGTCCGGGGTTTCCTCGCCGAGGAGGTCAGCCGCCTCGCGTATGAGCTCGCCCGACTGGCTCACAGCTGCAGCCGTGGCCCAGGAAGACGCCCGGGCTTCAGGCTCCCAGTACTGTTCGGGGCCGTTCGAATCCGGCTGGCGGAGTTGGCCGGCCATGTCCCTCAACCACACGGAGTGCGGCATCCTCCGGGTCAGCGCGCGGATGGTCCGGGCGGTCTTCCAACGGGCGATCGCCTGCATACCGCGCATCGGCCGGAATGCCCGAAGAGGATGCCTCCGGACGAGGGAGTACAGGTGAGTGAACGACGGCGAGAAGAGTTCGTCGCCGCCGAGCCCGGTGAGATGGATCGTCACGCCTCGGTCATGGAGCCGTTCCGCCAGTGCCCGGGTGAATCCGAGCGTTCTCAGGGCGGGGTACGGCGAGCTCGGGTCGCCGTCCGAGGTCGAATTCCATTCCGCATACCAGGGGGCGACGTCCGGCTCCATCCGGATGTGGTCGCCGGTGCCCATCCTGCTCCGGGCGAGGGCAGCCCACTTCACGTCGTCATTCGTCGCATCGTAGGCGTCCTGCCGTACGGTGACCAGCCGTTGGGCATGTCGATCCGCATAGAACGCGAGGGTCGTCGAGTCCAGTCCACCCGACAGGTCGGAGCCGAGCACAGGGGTCGCATCCGCACGCGCTCGAACGCCGGCTTCCAGGGCAGCCCGCAATCGGGGGGCGATATCCGTCAGCGGCTCTCGGTGCGCCGGATAGCTCCATCGGGGCACGATGACTCCACGGCCGTCGGGATGCAACTCCAGGGCATCGGTGACCGGCACATGCTCCACGCCTTTCCACAGCGGCCGATCGGAGAGCGGCCAGGGGGCTCGGGGCGCCAGCAGGGTCGTCGCCAGCATTTCCCTTCGAATCGCGCGCTCTGCGATGCGCGCTAGGATCGACGCCTTGTTCGCCGCGACGACGATGCCGTCGACATCCGCGTAGAAGATCTCGTGGGTGGCCGCCAGCGTGCCGTGGACCCTGGTGGACCCGTTGAAAGCGACCGCTGTGATGTAGGAGCCGGGAACTCTGTCGTAGAGGGCGTCGACGTCCCGAAACGAACGGATGGAGCGGACCGCACGGTCTAGAGCGTCATCGTGTGCGCCTACGAGCCCGAGTAGCGCCATCCGGCAGTTCGACGCCGTCGCCTCCCGCGCTTCTCGGCTCCCCCATCTTCCGAGGATCCACGGTCTGCCCGAGGAGTGGTGGATCGAGCATGAGTATCCATGACGCCGGATGACGTCATGGATGCCGGCGGTCTTCTCGGTGTCGGGAAGCACGATGACGTCCACGCACGATTCCTTTCCCAGTGGAGAGGTGGCCGTCTGCTTCGCGGTCGCGATGGGAGACGGCCACCTCCGAAATGCCTTCACAGGCAACGGCGGTTAGAACCACCAACCGCCCAGGAAGTCAACCCAGTAGCCCCTGCGGGTGGCGTTGGTGAGCTCGTCGAAGCCGCCGACCTTGAGCATGGCCGGAGCCTCGTAAACATCCTGAGAAATGATATTCCTCTTTTCTTGGATGGTTTTCTCGACCGTCGCGGTTGCGACGGTCAGCGTCTTGCGGACGCTTGTCTCCAGAGAATAGAAATCGACAAGAGTGGCGTACATCAACCCCTGGTTGGCAGTTCCGCGGAGGCGGCGTCCCTATCATCGGTTGGACTGGTACCACCGAGGAGGGCGGATGAAATCGCAGGAACGGATGGCGTTCACGGGAGAGGTAGGCGTCGTCGACCTCTGGAAATCGTTCGGCAAACGCACGATCCTCGCCGGAGCGACGCTGAGCGTTCGAGCAGGCGAGTCCTTGGCGATAATGGGGCACAGCGGCTCCGGCAAGTCGACCCTTCTCCATCTCATCTCGGGAATCGACGTTCCGGATTCGGGGAGCGTCGTCTACGGATCCGACCGCGGCGACGTCGAGGTCTCGGCTCTGTCCGCACGGGAGCGGACCGGGATTCGCCGGCGTCACCTCGGTTTCGTCTTCCAAAGGGACATGCTTCTCCCCGACCTGACGGCGGGCGAGAACGTCGCCCTCTCATGCCTCCTCGACGGAATGACCAAGAAGGAGGCTTTGAAGGTCGCCATGGATCGGCTGACGAGCGTCGGTCTGTCCGCCTACAGCGGCCAGAGGCCGGGAGAGCTCTCCGGAGGGGAGGCCCAGCGCGTGGCCATCGCACGTGCCACGGCGACCGACCCGCAGATCATATTCGCCGACGAGCCGACGGCCTCCCTCGATTCCCTCACCGCTGAAGCCGTCGTGGAGGAACTGTTGCAGGCGACGACCGAACAGGGGCGGACGCTCATCATGGTCACTCACGATCCGGCTGTTGCCTCACGCTGCGACCGCGTCGCCGAAATCCACGACGCCAGAATCCAGGGAAGGCCGAGCCAACGATGAACCCCCGCGCATTCGCCTGGCTTCTACGTCCGTCGAGGCAGAGCGCCATGGCCTCGGCGACTCCGGCTGCCACGTCCGCCGTCGCAGGATTCGTCAGCTTCACCATCGCGGGACTCGCATGGAAGCTTTGGCATTTGGGCGACCGGCACGAGGCCTACATGGTCCTCGCCGCCATGAGCCTGGCCTGCCTGCTCGTCCCAGTGACGGCCGTGAGCGCGGCCTCAGCGCGAATGCAGTCGAGGCAGCAGGAGGGCAAAGTCTCCACGCTGCGACTGCTCGGCATGTCTGCGGCCGCATCCCGTCTGCTGGTGGTTTGCGAAGTCGCCATCCCCTCGTGCATCGGAGTCGCGATCGGCTGGTGCGGCTCCCTCCTCGTCGCACCGATCATGGACCTCATCTCCTTCGGAGAAGACGAGGGGACACCCCATCCAATCGATGTCCGACCCTCCTGGGAGGGAACGGCGGTCGTAGCGTCGGGTCTGGTCCTCGCGGCCATTCTCAGCGGGATACACCGCCTCAACCGCGCAGTGAACGCGCCGATGAGCGTCAGCGCGAGGGACAGGCCTCCGATCGTGAGGGGAACGCGAGTAGTTGTGGCGATCGTGGCGCTCACGGCATGCCTGAGCGCCATGCATCTGGCGAGCGCGAGCTGGGGAGTGGTGGTGATCGTACTGGTCCTTATCCTCGCCATGCTCGTTCTCATGTCCATATGGAATCTGCTGGGCCCGTACCTCGTCCGACGAAGGGGGAACCGCCTCCTGCTCAAAGACTACTCTCCCGCGGAACTCGTCACGGCGCGGGCGCTCTTGGAAGACCCCGCCGCCGCATGGCGCCAGGTCTCGCCGCTGGCGCTGATGAGCTTCCTCGTCGTTCCGGCGTGTTCGATACTGGGATTTCTCAACGCTGTGACCCGAGGACCGACACAGTTGACCCACAGAGAGCTGATCCTGTTCGACGACGTACGATGGGTTGTGCTTCTGGTGACCATTTCAGCCTTCATCCTCGTTGCGTGTTCAAGCGTCGTTTACCAGATAGCCGGGATCGCCGAACGACGCGACCTGTACCTCGCTCTCACCTACATGGGGGCGCCCGTTCGCCTCCTCAAGGATGCACACCTGAGACGCGTGATGGCGCCATTGGCCGTCTCCGTGGTAGGGCCGGCGGCGCTCGCCGTCGTCGCCCTGTTCCCGCTGGTGGCGATCTCAGTGGTGACGTCGCCTTGGTCCTTCGGGATCGCCCTTGCCTGTCTGGGAACGGGAACAGCCCTCGTCCGCTTGGGCGCCTTCGTCACGGGACGCTATCTGCAGGCCATCGTCGCGAAGTGAAGCTCGCCGCGCACGATCGCGGCCGGGAGGCTCCGAACGGGACGGGCACACCGGTTTTACACGGCAGCCCGTCAGGCGACGAGCAGCTTGCGAACGCACAGGCGGACCCGTGGAATCCCCTCTCATCACAAGGATCCGTCCGCTCACGGGATGGAAGGCGCCTGCACGCCGTGGGCGAAGAGACGCCCATCCGCACACACAGCCGGTTCCGCATCAAGGTAAAATGATTCCGTCGAGGGTACGACCCTATCGCTTCACCACGAATACATCAACTGTTTTCCGTCTCTGGCTTCTCGCTTGAATTTGAAGAGGAAGCCGATGTCACGGACGGGATGTACGAGTCATTCGCCTTACAGCTCACCGCACGATTAAAGCATCCGATAGTCATATATCAATGTGCTATAAAATACGGCCATTATAACTTCAGCATTCTCAAATAGAGAAACTACCGAACTATTTCCAAACAATTGAGGACACTATGTCAGGCAAAACTATCGAAGACGAAGAGAGCTGGCGGGACATCGCTCGTCGGATCTGGCCCGTCCGAGAATGGATGTCCCGGCACCCGAGGTCGGCTGACTGGCTCGCGGTCGTCACCTGCGTCTCAATCCAAGTCCTGTCCGTCAAGCTCTCAGGGAGGGAATTGAGCCTTCCGGCTCTTGGGATCAGCGCCGTGCTCTTCTGGAGGAGGAGACTCCCGTTTGGGACGCTCATCGCCGCAGTCGCATTCAGCAGCGTCGTTTCAGCCATCGACTTCACCGATTTCCGCGATTTCCCGTTCGCTTTCGCGCTTTACGCCGTCGCCAGCCTTCAAGGGTATCGCCGGGGGCTGTTCGGCTACGCCGTAGGCGTGCTTCTACCCGTGGGTACGGCGCTCATGCAGTGCACGATCACGCAGGCGAGATACTCGCCCACGGTCTTCTCCCCCTTCGCTTTAGCCGCCTTGGCCACCGGAACGGCCATCCGCGGACATCGGCAGCGACACGCGCTACTGGCTGAACTGTGGAAAGAGCGCATAGAGCACGCCAAGACCGCCGAACGCGCCAGGATCGCCGCCGACATGCACGATGTCGTGGCGCACTCACTTTCGACCATGATCGCCTTAGCCAATGGAGCAGCGTCGGCATGGTCGAAATATCCCGAGCGATCGACGCGAGCCCTCCACAGCCTCTCGCAAGTCGGACGCACCGCCCTAGTGGACATGGGGCACATCCTTCGCCTCCTTCCCTGCGATGATAACGTCGGCAGCGGTGACGCCGAAAAAAATGCAGGCAGAGAATCCCTGGAAGACCTCGTGGAGGTCTTCCGCTCAGCCGGCCTCCCAGTGCAATTGACGGAACGCGGAAAACTACCGGCAAATAGACCCGAGCTGCAAACGACCGTCTTTCGGATCGTGCAGGAAGGTTTGACGAACGCCTTGCGCTACGCTCACGGCGCCCAGTACGTGGAAGTCGAGATCACAATCGAGAAGGGCCGGATCGACATCGCAATCACCGACGACGCACCCATTCATGACGTGACAAGGGTCGGCTCGGGTCGAGGCCTTCGCGGAATCTCCGCCCGCGCAGCGAAGTACGACGGCGGCAGCACGGCCGGCCCACGACCGGACGGAGGATGGCGGACGCACGCCTTCCTGGTCGTCGACGATAACGGAGGGACGGCAACGCACCGATGAAAGAAGCCATCCGTGTCGTCCTCGTCGACGACCAAGAACTATACCGCGAAGGCAATGCGCTCCTGCTCGACGCGACAGACGACATCGTGGTCGTCGGCGAGGCCGACACGGGCGAAGAAGCCCTTCACGCGATTGCGGAAGCCAAACCCGACATCGTGCTCATGGATATCCTTATGCCCGGAATGGGAGGAATCGACGCCACTCGACGCATAGTGTCCGCCCACCCCGATATCAGGGTGATCGCCCTGACGATTTTCGACCTCGACGAATACGCCTTCGGCGCTTTGGACGCGGGCGCCAGTGCTTTCATTCTGAAAAGCAGCTCACCGGAAGCGCTCATCCGTACGGTGCGGATCGTCGCCAGCGGCGAAGCCGTGGTCGAGCCGCGCATCACCAGACAGCTGATCGACATGTATACCCGACGCATCATTCCAATGCCCGAAACGGATTCGGAAAAGGAGGAGCCCCGCCGAGACATCGACTCACTCAGCCCGCGTGAACGGGAGGTCTTCTACGCCATAGCCCAGGGACTGTCGAATCCCGAAATCTCTGATCGGTTCTTCCTCTCTCCGGCGACGGTCAAAACCTACGTCAATCGTATCTTCTCCAAGCTCAGTTTCCGCGATAGGGCACAGGCTATTATTTATGCTTATAGGAACGGTTTGCATCATATCGATTCGTAATTCCATCGCTTTGCCGCTCCGAATTGCTTCTTCGATGCGAGAATACTCGCTTTCCGAATAGCGTCGAGACCGCTCCCTCCCGTAACGGTGAAAGTGCCCTTCGCCCTATTCGCCTCCCCGTTTCATCGTATAGCGGTGGGTGCGATCATCGTCGATGACGCCTCCGAAGCTCATGCCGTAGCCGAAGTCGTAGGCGTTGCCTTCCGTGTCGGCGTATGGCTCGTAGTCGAAGGGGAGATCCTCGCAGTGGGCCTCAACAGCCTCCATGTCTGTGGGAAGGGCCAACGGCAGCAGTCCCGACGGTGCGAACGCGCCTGTCAGGAGTTCCCATACGGCATCCTGCTCCACGCCGAAATCCACGATGATGGCATCGACGTACGGTTCGAACTCGGCGAGCACGGCGGGGTTGTGCATGCGAACCACCACGATGACGGGCTTCTCTTCCATGTCCGCCCGCGCCTGCAGAACCGCGTTGAGATCGGAGGCGTTGACGGCCCGATTGGTCTTGTCCCTGTAACCCCGGTCGGCGCTCTCGCGGAAATCCCCGGAGGCGATGGACCGTTGGCGAGCGGTCCGCGCCGTGTAGGGTCGGTACTGAAGGGTCAACGGCAGGTAGCCGTTGCCGCCCTTCTCCCGGTCGTCCACGGAGTAGGGGTTGGACAGAGGGCTCTCGATGAAGACGACGGCGACATCGGCCTTCCGCGGATCGTGCGTCCGCCGCAGGGGACAGGAGTCGACACGGAGAGGGTCGACGTCATGCGCCGCCACCGGCGTGCGGAAAAAGGACAGCGAGTCCTCACGGTGAAGGGTCGGTACATACACCGTGGCGTCTGAGGTGAGCGGCAACGTCGGGTGCACGGCCGATTCCGAAACGTTCGCAGCACTGTCAGCGGATGGCGCTCTCGACCCCGCTACCCCGCTGACGCCGACCGGTCTGTTCTTCAGCAGGACGAGAGAGTCGCGCTGCGCGGCCTTCCCCGTGGAGGTGAAGTCGGCCCTGCCCACCGTGGCCGTCGAGCTCTCAGGGTCCAAGTAGGGGTTTTCGAACAGGCCGCACCGGAAGGACGTGCGCAGCAGTCTTGTGGCGCTCGCCTCGAATCGATCGCGGGCCATCCGCTGTCCGTCCCGCCGTGCCATGAGTCGGTAGGCCTCTAGGATCGGGCCGATGTCACTGTTGCCGCCGAATTGGTCTACCCCGTTGTCGATGGCGAGCAGGTGGCGTTCGGCGACGCTCATGTCCTCGACCCCGTAACAGCGTTTGCCGAACTCGCCGATCTCCGGGTCGGGGTCGGCGGTGACACCCCAGTCGGTGCACACGACGCCGTCATAGCCGCAATGGCCGCGCAGCAACCCGTGTATGAGGTAGCGGTTGTACGAGTTGCCTCGCGGAGTCTGGCCGTCCCGGCCGTCATTGCCGCCTTCGTACCCCCACGCGATCGAGTAGTAGGGCATGACGGCGGCCGCGCATCCTGTGGGACCGGGCAGGCGAAAGGCCCCTTCGGTGAAAGGCTGCAGGTGTTCGGCTTCGTTTCCCGCGGGGTAGACGGCGAATTTGCCGAAACCATAGTGAGCGTCTCGTCCGGCCTCCCCGCTGCCGCCGCCCGGCCAGTGTTTGACCATGACCGCTACCGAATGCCGACCCCAGCCAGGGTCGGTGCGCGAAACAGTTCCGGCCTCGCCGACGCATTCGCCACACGGGATTTGGCTCGTCTGCATGCCATCGCAGTAGGCGGCCGCATAGTCGGTGACGAGCCTGGAATGCGGACCCCAGGTGTCCTCCAGGCGCATCCAGCGCGGTTCGGTTCCCAAGTCGATTTGGGGCCCTAGAGCGGTGACGATGCCCAACGCCCTGTACTCGCGGGAGATTATAGAAGCGCATTCGCGCATGCGTTCCGGGTCGAACAGCGCCGCCATGCCCAGTCCCTCGGGCCAGCGGGAGACGCCACCGGCTCCGCCCTTGAACTCGGCCGACGCCTCGGCTGCACCGTTGCGCGGATCGGAGGATGCGTTGACTGGGATTCCGAGGGGAAGGGCCTCGCAGAACGCCTGCATCGCATTGTTCCAGCGGGCGGCGGTCGCCGCGTCCTGCAGATTCATGACAAGGACGTGGCGGACGCCGTCGGCGAGCATACGACGCTGTTGGTCGGTCAGATCCCAGGGGCGAGCGCCTGAGACGTCGTAATCCTTGCCACCGTAGGTTCCGGGGAAGGGACCGTCCGGCAGGGCGGGAACCGTCTGGTGGGGAGAGTAGAGCATGAGTCCGGCTATCTGCTCGACGCTCAGCCGGCCGGCCAAGTCGGCGGCGCGAGTTGAGGCGTCCAATCGCCAGTCTTCATAGGGCAATAGTTCACCGGTACGGGCCAAGTCCTTGAAAATCCGACCCTCCACTTCGATGAGAGGGGCGCAGACCGTGACGATCTCCGGCCCCTCGCCGCCCGGCTGTGGTTGGCGGAGAAGAGCCGGCTCCCCCGACTGCTGGCATTCGTCTTCCCGTCGGGAACCGTGCATGGTCATCGCCTCGCTTCAGCCTCACTCCCTGCCGGGCGGACAACCGGCATCTGTCGTTCCCTATCCTCGCAAATTCGACGAAGGAGTGCGCCAGATCGCCACCTTGAGCCCGAAAACAGGTGAACGCATCGATGAGTTCCCCACCGGGAGGCACTCCCCTCCAGAACAGCCTTCACCGACGGGCCACATCCACCCTTGGGGTGGCTGACGGGACTCGAACCCGCGACCGCCTGGACCACAACCAGGAGCTCTACCAGCTGAGCTACAGCCACCGCGTGCACCGCCTTGTGAGCGGCAACGAGACGAGTTTAACGTCGCCGCGAGCGCGCCGCCGAATCGGTGTCCCGTGATGCCGGACACCTGCCCGGCGTTCTCGTGAGACTGCGTCGCGGTTCCGGCATCGCTGTATTTTCGGTCACAGTCAGTCGATTCGCCGTCGGCTCTCTGCGGCGGCGTCCGCGTGGATCCGCCGGAACGCAGCAAACGTCAGGACTCGCCCTCCTCCGCGCGGCGCGCTTCGCCGGAAGAGGACATTCGCGTGTTTTACAGCCAATGCGCATGTCCCGCGGTTAGTCTCGTGTCGCTTGCCTAAGTCGACGCATCCTGTGCAGTCGACGCATCTACGCATCATGAGGAGGAATTCATGAAAGCCCTACTGCTCGATGCCCCCGGTCCTCCCGAGACCCTCCGGCTCGGCGAGGCGCAGGCCCCTCACGCCGGCCCCGGGGAAATCGTCGTCCGCGTCAAAGCGTGTGGTTTGAACCCCGTCGACTATCGCGTCGCCCAGTCCGGCAACCCGGCGTGGACGTGGCCGCACATCCTCGGCCTGGATGTGGCCGGGGTCGTCGAAGAAGTGGGCCAGGACGTCAGCGGTTTCGTTCCCGGAGACAAGGTGGCCTATCACGGGGATCTCCGTAGGAACGGCGGGTACGCCGAGTTCGCCGTCACAGCAGCGGACACGGTCGCCCCGATGCCTCAGGGACTCAGCTTCGAGAGGGCCGCCGCACTTCCGTGTGCGGGCATGACCGCCTACCAGGCGATCAATCGTCGACTTCACCTGCACGCCGGAGACACCATACTCGTCACGGGGGGAGCGGGTGGCGTCGGAGGATTCGCCATTCAGCTCGCCCGCTCGCGCCAGGCGCGCGTCTTCACCACGGCCTCGCCCGCCAATCTCATGTACGTCGGCAGACTCGGAGCCGACATCGTCTTCGACTACCATACCGACGACGTCCCGACCAGCGTCCGCGAACTCACGAACGGCTACGGCGTGGACGGCGTGATCGACACCATCGGCCCGGATTCAGCTCGCGACAACCTTGAGCTCGTCGCCTACGGAGGAGGGCTCGTCGCCGTGGCCGGACGCCCGGAGACGAACCCCGTCCGGCCTTTCACGACGTCTCCGTCCGTGCACGAGATCTCGCTCGGGGCCGTACACGCCTATGGCAACCCGGCCGCCCGGAAAGACCTGGTCACCATGCTCACCGCCATCATGAGGCGTGTGGCCAACGGAACCCTCGACGCCATGCTCACCGAGACCGTGAGCCTCGCCCACGTCCCAGCGGCCCTGGCTCACCTGGCGACGCGGCACGCCCGCGGCAAGACTGTCTACGTGGCCGACTGACCGTCTCCCTTCGACGGTCCTCGCCAATGGCGGACGGTCGACCGCATCACCAGCCGACCCTCATGGCTATGGCGTCGGCGAACTTGGCGAGATGGCCGGGATCGGAAGAGAGGTAGAGCGAACCGTCGATCAGCGAGATCTCCATGACGTAGAACTCGTGCTGGTCTGCCGGTCCGCCGCGTACGATGTCGACTCGGTTGAACAAGGCGAGCTCGTCGCGCCCGTGTGTGTCGATGGTGAAGGAGTGGACGGCCTTGCGGATCTCCTCGCCCCAACGCCATTCGTTTTCGTTGGCGTCGGCCGAGCGCACCACCTCTTCGTGAAGCTCGTCTTCCGACCGAAAGCGCGGGTGGAGCATAGCCTCTTTCTCCACCCTGTATGCGGGCAGCCCATTGAGGTAGATGAGGGATATTTCACCTGAGCGATCGATTTCCTCAAGGTATCGCTGCACCATGACGGAACGGCCGCGCGAGAGCTCGTGCATCGCGTGGCGGATGGCCGCCCCGCGCGATGCCGGGTCCGTGGCAGTGTAGCGTCCGGTCCCCCGCCCTCCCGACGACACGGCGGGTTTGACGACGAAATCGCCGAAGGCCGGAAAGCGCGTGTGCACCTGATGCTTCGAATACTTGTGGTCGGGTTCGAGCCACGTCGTCGGAATGGTCGACAGACCGCGCCTGGCCAGCTCGGCCAGATAGTGCTTGTCCGAATTCCACGACATGAGACCCGCCTGGTTGAGCAGCCGGGGAACGGAACGCGCCCACGCCAGGAAAGCTTCGCGGTTGACCGCATAGTCGCGCACTGACCGCACGACGACGACCCCCGCCGCATTCCAGTCCACGGAAGGGTCGTTCCACACGGCGATACGGGGTTCGAGGCCTCTTTCCCGCAGCGCGTCGGGCAGTCCAGCCTCGTCGGGGTCGAGATCGGGCAGATCGGCGCAGGTGGCCAGAGTCACGAGTGGTGCAGACACGTCTTCAACTGTACCGGAACGGACCGAGGCGAGGCGGGCCTACGGCGGACCAGAGCGCTTCCCGCTTCGCCCACGTTCGTCCACCCGCCAAGGCATCGCCTCGGCGAAACCCTACAGCTCGTCGTCCGGGCTGGGTGCGGCCGGGGCCGAGGCGTCGGGGTCCCTCCCGGTCTGGACATCCAGAAAGCGGTGGACTTCGTCGACGATGCGCTGAGTTCTCCTCTCGATCACCGTCTGCGGATCCGATCCGAATAGCCTGACGTCGTCCGGAGTGAAGAAATGAGAGGCGAGCACTTCATCGATCTCGCGGTCGCGAATCGAGTCGTACACCATGGCCATCCAGTCTGCGATGTCGGGATCCTCGAAACCAAGGATCACACGGTTGCCCGTGGAATTGCGGTGTCGCTCATCGCAGTCATTCGAGGAGACGACCCGTCGAACGACGTCGTTGAGCGAGCCGATCTCTTCGACGCTCGCAGCTAGGTCGTTGAACTCAAGCCGCTTCCGCGTCTCGAGCGAACGAGGATGGCGCGCCCACATCGTGCAGAGGGCTATTCTGCTCGCCCCCTGATTGGTTCTGAAAACTTCCAGATCGGGAGTGGTGAAAGTGTTCTCGACTTTAACCGCATCCAGAAGCCTTTGAATCGACCCGTGCTCATCGCCTTTGACAATGAGTTTGGTGAGCTTACGCACAGACGTACTGCTGGAGAGAGACAGCAGCACCGCATTCGCGGCGGCTCTCCAAAACCATCGGACGAGAAGCCTGCGAGTGCGTCTGTCCGGGTCGGGGAAAAGGGAAAAATACCTGTTGAGGATGAGTAGAAGGAACTGCTGCGGCAGGAACGTCATATGGGGAACCCCCACCCGATCCTGAAGGAACTTGACAGTGGCGTGAAGGGAATCCTCCGTCCGGCGAAAACTCGTAGCCTCGTCCTCGTCCGGAAAGTCCGACAGTTTTCTCCTGTCGGGCGTGAACTCGTCGTTGGGGCTGCGAGTGAGGTCGGGATGCCTGCGCACGAGGAGCGCGGAATAGACCATGTCATCGGGCATCCGTCCGAACGTGGTGCTGGAGGCGAGGCTGTCGGCGATCGTGGTGACGTTGACGATCTCGGCGCCCGATCCGCTGGCGCCGTTGATGGCGTTGAAGACTTCGGACTTCTTCAAACGTTTGCCCGCATTGTTGATCCTGTCGAAGATCCGCCGGAGCTCGTCCTCGTCCGCCCGTTCGAGGACGGTGGTCGGCAATGCGAAGTCCCGCAACGCGGTCGTGACCGTTTGCAGGTGCTCCGCATACTGCTGTCCGTCAGGGTTCTCCTGGAACCACATGAAAAGCCGAGGGATGCTGAACAGAGTCGGAACCGGAACGGCCACCTGCCCGCGCGCATTGCGCAGGCTCGTGAAACGCTCGTGTTTGGGCAGGTAGACGACCGCGAACTGCGAATTCGCGTCGATCTCCTCGGCCACGGCGTTGACGAGGCTCGTGATGCGCTGTTGCCCGTCGACGACCCAGAGGGCGTCGTGCCTTTCGGGGGCGACGATGCCGAGTTCGCCGAAGCGCACGTTCCCCGCGGGCGCCTCGCGCCTCCACAGAAGCGCGTTGCCCACCGGATAGCCGCGCCGGATACTGTCGAAGAGATCGAAGATGTCCTTCTGCCCCCACCGGAAAGAACGCTGAAACTCAGGGATGCGGAGCGCGCCTTCCCTCGCATAGTCGACGAGGTCGCTGATCGTAAAGGTCTGTGCACGCGACTTGGCCTTGGCAACTGTCATGAGCCCAGAATACCCACCGGACTTCGACTCGATACAGACCATCCACGCGAAGAGGCCTCCGATACCTCGGAGGCCTCAGCCAGTACACCGCCTGGGACTCGAACCCAGAACCCACTGATTAAGAGTCAGTTGCTCTACCAATTGAGCTAGCGATGCGAACGCATTGAGCTTACCGCCGTCGACGCCTCCGTGCAAGTCGGAGCCGTCGGCCCCGGATGTGCCTTCACGCACAGGGAATGACGAGCACGACGGAGACCCCGGATCGCCGTCCTCGGCGGGCTTCGCGATCGTTGCGGACCAGCACGGCGTCCCTCGCCTCGCCGACGCCGGCAACGCGTGACCCCACGGATATGGCACCCTTGTTGAGTGACTTCCTCCGTGCCCGCTGAGGCTTCCGCCGCACCCTCGCCTCTGAACGCCGCCCTCGACCGCATCGAGGACGCACACGGCCTGATTCCACCGGATGAAGCGATCTATGAGGAATTCGTCTCCTGGGCCGAATCGACCGGTCGACCTCTCTACCCTCATCAGGAAGAAGCCCTCCTCGCCGCCGTCGAAGGCGAGCATCTCATAGTCTCCACTCCCACGGGCTCGGGCAAGTCGATGGTGGCCCTGGCGGCGATCTTCACCGCACTGGCGGAAGGCCGCACCGCCTATTACACGGCCCCGCTCAAAGCGCTCGTCTCGGAGAAGTTCTTCGAACTCATCGCGACCTTCGGAGCGCACAATGTCGGAATGATCACCGGCGACACATCGATCAACGCATCGGCACCCATCGTCTGCGCGACGGCGGAAATCGTCGCGAACATGGCGTTGCGCCAGGGCGAGGACGCCGACATCGGCGTCCTCGTCGCCGACGAGTTCCACTTCTACGGCGATCCCCAGCGCGGCTGGGCGTGGCAGGTACCGCTTCTCGAACTCACCTCGACCCAGCATGTACTCCTCTCCGCAACCCTCGGCGACACGGCATTCCTCGCCGAGGACATGAAGCGCCGCACCGGCCGCAGCGTGACCACCGTCGACGACGCCGAACGCCCCGTCCCCTTGAACTTCTCCTACTCACGCGAGCCTCTGGGCGAAGTCGTCAACGAACTCGTCCACACACACCGGGCACCCGTCTACGTCGTCCACTTCTCCCAACGCGAAGCGGTGGCCCAGGCCCAGGCGCTCCTGCCGATCAATCTCCTCGCGAAAGAGCAGAGGAATAAGATCGCGGCGGCGATCGGCGACTTCCGATTCGGCCCCGGATTCGGCAGGACCCTCTCCAAACTCCTGCGCGCCGGAATCGGCGTGCACCACGCAGGGCTCCTCCCCCGCTATCGACGGCTCGTCGAACGACTCACCCAGATGGGGCTCCTACAGGTCGTCTGCGGAACGGACACACTGGGCGTCGGCATCAACGTGCCGATCCGCACGGTACTCCTCACCTCCCTGTCGAAATTCGACGGCGCGCGCTCGCGGCATCTGTCCGCCCGGGAATTCCACCAGATCGCGGGGCGCGCGGGACGCGCCGGTTTCGACACCCGAGGCGACGTCATCGTTCAGGCGCCCGAGTACGAGATCGAAAACGCGAAGGCCCTCGAGAAGGCCGCGAATGACCCGAAGAAACTGAAGAAGATCGTCAAGAAGAAGGCGCCCAAGGGCGTCGTGCTGTGGTCGGACAAGACCTTCGCGCATCTTCAGAGAGCCCAGCCGGAGACGTTGGTCTCGCACATGCGGGTGAGCCATGCGATGCTTCTCAACGTCCTTCAGAGGCCGGGCGACGCCGTCGCAGCCGCCATCCGCCTCCTGACCGACAACCACGAGCCCGCCACGCCGTCCAATCCGCTCCTTCGCAAGGCGGTGGAGATATACGAGACCCTTCGGTCCGCGGGCATCCTCGTCCACCACGACCGTCGGTGGCAGGACGCTCACCCGGGAGAGTCCGCCATTGCATTCGCCCGCGAAGTCCCCGGCGATTTCGCGCTCAACTCGCCGCTCGCGCCCTTCGCGCTGGCGGGTCTCGATCTGTTGGACCGCGAATCGCAGGACTATGCGCTGGACGTCGTCAGCGTCGTCGAATCCGTCCAGGAGAATCCCATGCAGGTCCTCTATGCACAGGAGCGGGAGGCCCGCGGCGAGGCCATCGGGAAGATGAAGGCTGCGGGGATCGGGTATGAGAAGCGAATGGCCGAGGCCGACCGGATCACGTGGCCTCAGCCTCTCGGCGAACTGTTGCACGGAGCGCTGGACGTCTACCGGCAGACGAATCCCTGGGTCGACGGCTACGAGCTCACTGCGAAGTCCGTCGTACGGGAGATGATCGAGCATGCGGAGACTTTCTCCGAGTTCGTCTCGCGTCTCGACCTCGCTCGCAGTGAGGGGGTCCTGTTGCGCTATCTCACCGACGTCTACAAGGCGCTCCGGCAGACAGTTCCCCTCGAGGCGCGCACAGACGAAGTCGACGACATCACAGTCTGGCTCGGCTCGCTCATCCGTTCCGTCGATTCCTCGCTGATCGACGAATGGGAGGCCCTCGCGGAGGGGAGAGCCACGGCCCAGCAAGCCGAAGGCCCCGCTACGGGTGCGGAGTCCGGATTCGACGAAGTCGCCTATGGCGTCGCAGAAGGCGGCACGGCGGCTTTGACCCGCAATCGACATGCCTTCAGGGTTGCGGTCCGCAACGCGGCCTTCCGACGAGTCGAAGCCGTCCAGTTCGAGGACGGCGAGGCCCTCGACCGTCTGGACGGCGACCCATCGTGGTCTCCGGGAACAGCACCGGACGGCACCGTTTACCCGCAGGGGCCGACCTGGGACGGCGAGGCCTGGCTAGAAGCGACCGACCCGTTTTACGACGAATACGAGGCGATCGGCATCGGCTCCCAGGCGCGTGGAGCGGATTTCTTCCGTATCCGGGAACGGGCCGAAGCGGCGGATCTCATCGAAGTGGGCGTTCCCGGCGACGTGGCGGAAGCGCTCATGGACGGAAGAGAACCCGGCCGCCTATGGGTCGTCACACAGGTCTTCGATGACGGCGTAGGCGACGGCGACTGGGGTTTCCACGCTTTCGTGGACCTCGACGAATGCGACGAGGCGGGCGCGGTGCGTCTGCGGGTCGTTCGCGTCGGGAAACTCTGGAGTTGACCTGACGCGGCTACACTGCAATTGTCACTGCCGGCATACGAGGTCGAGATGAGCAACGAACCAGACAACCCAAAGGGAATGGCACAGCGCGGACGAATCGAGACGAACGGCGTCAACTGGTCGGGGCAGGAAACCAGCTTCGACGGCGTGCTCCGCCCGGATGTGACCGAGATCGCCACGCGCTTCACTCGAATTCGCGAGAGCGTGGCGGCCGCTTCGATCGCCTCGGGGCGTGCCGAGGACGCCGTCGCCATTCTCTTGGCCGCGAAGTTCCAAGAACCGGAACGCGTGGCAGCGGCGCTGCGAGCCGGTGCGTCCAGGATCGGCCACAACTACATCCAACAGCTCACACAGAGTGAGTCCGAATTGAGATCCTCGGGGGCGCCGTCCCACCGAGTGCACGTGATCGGCCACGTCCAGGCCAACAAGGCCGGCAAGGCGCTGCGCGCGGCCGATTGCGTGGAGACGGTCGACTCCTTCGAGCTGGCTTCTCGTCTCAACCGCATTCAGGAGAGGCGCATCTCGTCGGGCGAATGCGACCGGTGGGGGGATCCGGTCGGTCGTTTCGATGTCATGATCCAGGTCAACTCCGCCGGATCGGAATCCCAGTATGGAGCCCCGCCGGAGGCGGTCGTGGACTTGGCGGGGGAGATCGCAGAGCTGCCCAATCTGCGTCTGACGGGGCTCATGCTCATCGGCGCGAATACGGATGACGTCACGGCTGTCGCAGCTTCGCATGCGCGCGTGCGCGAGCTGCGCGACGCCATTAGGGCGGCCGGGGTGAGTTCTTGCGCAGAATTGTCGATGGGCATGACGAACGACATGGAGATAGCCGTCAAGGAGGGCTCCACCCAGGTGCGAGTGGGCACGGCGGTGTTCGGCCCTCGCCCATTCCTTCGGACATCTACGCGATAAACCTCCGGGTCCGACGGCGCTGCACGGCCTCCTGTGAAGGATGTCTAGCGCGCCGACCATAGCCTCGCCGTTCTGCCGGGTCCGGCCCCCAAGGCGCCGGCGTCTGCGCACGTCATTGCCATCGCCGCCTCGCACCAAGAACGCTGACCGCTCCGGCTCCAAGAAGCTCGGATAACTCCAACCAGCGCTGAGTCCCGAGACTCCCCTGAGGCCCTCAGGGGTTCTCAGTTCCTCGGCATTCCCCTTCGCGCACGATGCTCCGCTCCCGCAGCGAGTTCGCCATCGCCGCGGCCAAGTGCGTCAACGTCGGCGTATGCGCGAACTCCCACGATTCTCCTCTGGGCACTCCTCACTCCGCGAGCTCCGGTGTCAAGCCGGAACAGCTGCGACCGCCATGAGCTCGTCTCGACCGTCATCCCAGCTCAAGACGGCGCAGTGAGCCTCCCGGCAAGACCGGCCGCAACCTTCCGAACGCGGCGATGCCACCGGCAAAGGCGGGGAACCGATCGAAGCCCGGCTGCCCGAATCCACAGGTTCCTCTGCGTATCCGAGGCCGCCTCATGCCAAGCGGTACAGCCAACCGTGCGTGTCTTCAACCGTTCCGAGCTGAATACCCGTCAAGTGGTCGTATATCGCTTTGGTCGTTTCGTGTCCCGGAAGATCGACGTGGAAATCCCGACTCGAAAGCGACCCGATGGATGTGACGACGGCGGCAGTCCCGCATGCGAACATCTCGGTCACCGCACCACTGTCGATTCCCGCTAGAACGTCCGCAATGGGCAGAGTCTCCTCCCTGACGTCGCGTCCTTCGTCCCGCAAGAGCTGAAGGATGGAGGAACGGGTGCATCCCGCGAGGATGTTGCCCGTCAACCGAGGCGTGCGGATCGATCCATCCGACATGACCACGAAGACGTTCATGCCGCCGAGTTCGTCGATATCGGTCCCCATCGTCGCGTCGAGGAACATGACTTCGTCATACCCCGCGTCGTGAGCGACCGTCTTCGGCAGCAACGAGGATGCATAGTTGCCGCCGGTCTTGGCGTCGCCCATGCCTCCCGTTCCGGCACGGTGGAACTCCCGTTCGACCCACACGTCGATGGGCTGGAATCCATTCGCGAAATAGGCTCCGGATGGGGAGGCGACGACCATGTATTCGTAGCGATGCGAGGCCCGCACACCCAGAAAGGCTTCGGATGCGAATATGAAGGGACGGAGGTAGAGGGACGACCCCGGCGCATCGGGCACCCATGCGGCGTCCTGACGGACGAGATTGACGATCGATCCGATGAAGGCTTCATGCTCGAATTCGGGAATGGCCAGGCGGCGGCTCGAATGGTTGAGTCGCGCTGCGTTGTAGGTGGGCCGGAACGTCCAGATGGAGCCGTCGGCGTGCCGATAGGCCTTCAGACCTTCGAAGACCTCTTGCCCGTAATGGAGAACCGCGCCAGCCGGGCTCATGGCAATAGCTTCGTACGGTTCGATCCTGAAATCATGCCATCCCCGCTCGGCGGTCCATGTCGCATGGGCCATGTGGTCGGAGAACCGTTTGCCGAAGCCGAGATCGACGAGAGCCGCGCTGCGCTCTGCCTGGCTCGTCGAATGCGGATTGGGAACGATTTCCCAGGAGCCGAGCAATTCGTCGGCGAGTGGAACCTTTCCCATGGAAGCGAGTTCTAGATTCGTATACGTCATTGTGTCACTTCTTTTCTTTCTTGACGATAGACCGATTGTAGCCGGAGGACGTGCCGAGGCATCGCCCGCCCAAGGGTTGAAGACCGCCTGCTTCCCGGTCGGGTAGTCAGCCTCGGAGACGGGCTGCGATGTCGTCGCCTATCTGCGGAGTTGAACGCACAAGAGGGTTTCCTGAAGCCGCTGCCTCCGCCCGCACCGCCATATCGGCCTCGACTGCTGTCTCGATGGCACGTGCGGGGCCGGGATGCCCCAAATGGTCGAGAAGCAAAGCCGCGGAGGATATCGCCGCGGTGGGATCGGCCTTATGCCGCCCGGCGATGTCCGGAGCCGACCCGTGGACAGGCTCGAACATCGACGGGTAGGAGCCTTCGGGATTGATGTTGCCCGAGGCCGCCAGGCCGATGCCGCCCGTCACTGCGCCGGCTTCGTCGGTGAGAATGTCACCGAAAAGGTTGTCGGTTACAAGCACGTCGAATCGTCCGGGATCGGTGAGCAGGAATATCGTGGCGGCGTCCACGTGGAGATAGTCGACCGCAACATCGGGGTATTCGGCGCCCACTTCTTGGACGATCCTTCGCCACAAGCCTCCCGCATTGACAAGGACGTTGTGTTTGTGAACGTACGTCAGCTTTTTGCGAGAACGTGACACAGCTTTCGAAAAAGCGTAGCGGACCACTCGTTCCACTCCGTAAGCGGTGTTGACGGAAACCTCTGTGGCGACTTCGTGAGGGGTTCCCTGCCGCATGACCCCGCCGTTGCCGCAGTACAACCCTTCGGTCCCCTCTCTCACGACGAGGAAGTCGATCGCGCCGGGGGCTGCGAGCGGAGTCGGAACACCCGGATAGTGCCTGCTGGGTCTGAGATTGACATAGTGGTCCAAGGCGAAGCGGAGTTTGAGGAGCAGACCTCTTTCCAACAGTCCGGAGGGAACTGACGGATCGCCTACCGCTCCGAGGAGGATTGCGTCATGTCGCTTGATCTCTTCGAGCTCGGCGTCAGGGAGGATCTCGCCCGTCCTGTGGTAGCGTTCAGCGCCAAGTTCGTAGCGGGTAAACTGAATATGTAATCTTTCATTTCCGATTGTGTCGCATAATGCTACAGCAGACTCTAAGACTTTACAAGCCTCGCGGACGACTTCAGGACCGATGCCGTCACCCGGAATCACCGCGATGTCGATGGTGCGAGTCATGGATTCCATGATAGCGAGTACCGGAAACCCGTGACTGTCGTCTCGGCATTTGGTCATTTTCGTCGAACGCAAAAGAAAACGAAAAGATTATTCAATACATACTAAGCGTTTTGTCGTGTTATACTATTAAATATTTAAATACAGTATCGCGAATCGACTTTAACCATTTAAATGTAATGTACAATATAAAATAAATCCTTTCAATAAAATTGAACTGCGTTAGTCAATATAGTATTCCACATATTTCATTTCATGAGTGATATTCATTCCCAGGGACTCATCGTTCTTATCGTCCAAAAGACTCTTGACCGCGAAAAATCCCCCGACAATAAGCCCTATGACGATGAGAAGGATGAGGATCACGCCTATCGGCCTTGTAAAGAAGCCCTTTTTCTTAGGCCTCTGATCCGACTGCCCCGATCCCGCATCCGCGAAGGGTTGCCCGCCGAGCACCGGCGGAAGAGCGGCCGACGCCGGCATAGCCTGGTATTGGGGCATGGCCTGGTACTGCGGCATCGCCGCCGAGGGGGCCGACGGTGCAGTGCCGTCAATCGCTGGTCCGAGAGTACCGGTTTCTCCAACAGGCCTTGGATTCGCGCCGATCGGACCGGGAACGTCGCCGACCGGATACCCTCCCGGACTACCGGCATTCCACGACTGACCATGCCCGGCGTCTGACAGCCCGTCGGGCGGCTGTTCATTGAAATAGGCCGAGTAGGACGAGAAGACTTCGGCTGCTCTCGAGGCGGAGAAGACCGTCTCGTCGGACGATGCGGCATTTCCGGACTCGGCAGCCTGCAAATGCCGCTCATCCTCATCGTCAAGCCAGAAATTCCATCCCTCCGGAGCCGGCCCCCAGGCGGGGTCCGGTCGCCACGACGGGTCGGGAACCCATCCTTCGGGCGGAGCCGGCCAATTGGGCGGCGGATTGAAGCGCCTGACCATGTGCAACTCTCCTTACAGTATAGTGCATGTTGCGACAGCACTGGCATTCTATCTCTGCACAACCGCCTTGCCACAAATACAACACCGCTCCGCAGTAGATCCACCGGCGAGGAGTGAGAAGAAGAGATCGGCTCAGGACTGCCCGAGGAAGATGGCCAGCCATCCTAAGGCCAGAGTTGAGGCGATTGCCGTGGCCAGCATAAGGATTCCGCCCGGCCTCATGAGGAACTCGCGTCTTCGCGCCGGCCAAAGGGTACGCGGATGCGTGGAGACCTGCGCTATGCGCTGACCACTCGCGTGAGAGCGACGTCGAGAAGTATGCCGTATATCATATTCAGACTGCCGTGATGCAGGATAACCGGCCGACACGGTGTCGATAGGCCTGGCTGGAGCGGGGCATGCGTTGGCAGCGCGATACGTCGATGCCCCTGAATACCAGGAGGCGGCAATCCTGGCATCGTCCCGAGAACCGGCGGACGGCGAAAGCCGAGACTCCCGAGGCTCCGGTTTGGAAGCCCTCTCATGGACGGCATCGGCTCGCCGCGAATCCCCACCTCCTTCGGAGGAAGAGGGACTGTACGTCATTCCTCGCCAATAAGCGGTTTCATCCGACCAAATCCCTGCAGAGCTGTCCCGATGACGGGACACATCGGAACGTTGGGGCATGTCTCGATTCTCCTTCGCGTTCGCTATATGTACTGTGATCCGATTTGCTGGTCCAATTCTGACACCGGCTCGACGGAAAATTAACCATCGGATGACGGGTAATGGTCCACAGGGGAACCGGTGCCCGTCCTACGTCGACAATCCAAGGTCGGGAGTGTGAATGCGATGGTCCTGTGTCCGTCTCAGGCCCGGAGATCAAGCCTCGGATCGGCCGACCATCGTTCACGGCTGTCTGTCTCGTCCCCGGAGGTCAGTCTCGCCGGAGCGCCCTCTCAGCGGAGTTACGATAACGGCGCCGGCGAGCGGCGATCGACCAGGATTCCTTCGGAGGCGACACCGCTCCGGGAAGCCTTTCCACTCCTGCGGAGGGAACAGATGGAGCCTGCATGACCAAAAGCCCTTCGACATCGACAGGAATGCGTTCATGGCCGAGAGACAGGATTGCGAATCTCTGTTCGGACTTGACCGGGTAAACGAGCAACGCCCTTCCCTGCCCGATGTTGGCCTGGATCAATTCCCAGACCTGCTCTCGCACCCGCGTGGAAAGGTGCCCGACGTACACCCCTGCGGACACCTCGAGCATCCATCGTGTGAGGGCCCCGCGCAGTCCTGCGGGTGCCGCCGACAGGACGATGACTACCATGGGGGATCCCCTCCCTCGGAGGCCTCCATGGCGAAGGCGTGATTGGTCCCTCCAGCGACGATCTTGCGTTGATAGTCCCACAGAGAGACGACGTTGACGCTCAGGTCCTCCGACTCATCGACTTCCAGGAGTCTTTGGATGTCGCGCACGCAGCGTTCGATGACTTTGAATTCGAACACCCTGTCGCGGACGCGCCGTCGCGTCGTCCCGGTTATGTCCTCCATGCCCTCACTGATCACGTCGAAGGCCACGGGTATGGTCACATCGGCTTTGTACAGATCGGCCATGTCGTAGACGAAAGACCTCTCATGGCCGGTGTGGACGAAACCCAGCCCCGGCGAGCACCCCAGTGAGACGATGACGGCGTGAACGACGCCATACAGCGCGGCGTGCGCGGCGGACAGAGCCTGGTTGACGGGATCTGACGAGTCGAAGTCGTCCGGCTGGTATTCGCGCCTCTGCCATGGCACTCCGGTACGGCGGGAATTCTCACGGTATACGGCTCGGACTCTCGCGCCCTCTCTGCCACGCAGTTGCTGCATGGTGAGTCCGGTCACGTCCTCGCCCGCGAAACGCATGAGGTACATTTGGCGTGCCACACCCAAACGCTTCTGGGGCGAAGAGACACGAGCGGCTTGTTCGACCAGCAGCCGGGTCGACGTGGCCAGAGAGCGTCCATGGGCGTAGTAGCGCACCCCGCGTTCGCCCACCCACACAGCGGTGGTGCCGCACTCTCCGAGCAGCATCATAGCCTGGTGGCTTATGGACGTCCCCGGCCCTAAGAAGACAGCGAGCAGGGACGCCGCGGGAACGCGCATCATCCCCTGTTCGTTGCGCGCCGTCAACGCACCGTCCTCGCGATGGACGACGCAGTGCTCGAGGTACAGGAAGGACATACGGTCCGCGGCTCTGGGAAGCGCAGTCACAGGGACGGGAAGCAGGCGCGCCATCGAAGTTACGCACCTTCAGGATCGCTTGGGCCGGGCCAGGGTCATGAGACCACAGCCATACGCTTTCGAGGGCCCCAGTCCGCCGACGAGCATTCTCTTGAACGGCTCGGCGTCGTCGATACGGAGCACGCCTTCGTATACGACTCGGCTGATGGTCACTCTGTCCCGACGCTGCCCATCGCGACGGTTGCGATAGAAGACGGGTCTGTCCCTTCGGACGATCAGCACAGAGGAAGCGTCCAGCGGGGAAGAGCCATCGGAGTCTTCTGCCGTCCCGTCACGCTCGGCATCGGCGCCCGCAATCGAGAACCCGTATTTGCCGGTCCTCTCAAGAAGCCACTTCCTTTGGTGCTCGACAGTGACGTGTCCGTATCTTTTACCGCGAGTACCGGGCTTACCAGGAACCGAGTGAATGGGATTGGCCGACAAACGGAATGCCCAGTGCTGGCCGTTCGACAGCTTGTCGAGGAACCCCTCATAGTCCAATGTGCGGGCCGTGTCGCTGAGGCCTGCCTCGGATTCCAGCTGTGTCAGTTCCGGGGGGCTTGGGGAGAGGATGTACAGGGACACGCCAAAGCTCCCCGAATCCACGCGCCACAGCACGCGCCCAGGGGGAAAGCCGTCAGTGGCATCTGACTGCCCCGATTCGCCGCCGGGCTGGCACGCTTTCATCACGACAGCGTGCATAACCTGGGGCGAGCTCAGGAGTTTTCGAGCAAATCTTCTGTGCAGGTCGAGTTCGATTTTCGTCAAGTGCATCGGTCACCTCGTCAATCTTCCAGTTCGGCCATCGGATCGTGGTGATCGACCCCGCGCATACCGCCCAGGCAAATCCTATGACGTTCGATGTCGCGGAAGGAGTACTCGCGATGTCGAGGGTCGAAGGAAAGGGGCACGTCCCGGCTTCCGCGCACGTCATCGGAATGCTCTCCGTCCCGCACGGCTTCCTTGTCGATGAGGATCTCCGCATGGAAATCCCAGCCGTTACGACGTTGAAACCGCTCCGAAGCCAGCCAAGGCTCCTCTTTCAGGGCCTCAAGCAACGGTGCCTCACGCAATCCCAGAGACACCGGAAGCGCAGGCGGACACGATCGCCGTCCGAGATAAAGCGGAAACGCCGGATAGCGCACCGCTCGATCGAGCGTCTCGAGCATCGATCTCTCCCCTGCGATTCCGGCCAAGAAGACGGCGTCGGACAGGTAGTACCGGTCAGACAGCGGCATCGACTTCTTCCCGTCCAGCGTATGAGCAGTGTGGAAATCGCGGATGACCGTACCCGGCTGGTCTTTGCGCACTCCGAAACGCAGAGTCAGCAAGTCCTCGACGGGGTCGGTTCGGCGTCGGCCGACAGCCGCCGCCAGCATTCCGAGGATGCCGCTCTTGGTCGGCGCCAATTCGGTAGCGCGAATGGAGAATTTCGATTTGACGCCCCAGGCCTGCAGGGGACCTGCCAGGCGCAGAAGCAGGACGGTCATCACTCGGACTCCGCGCCGGGCAAGCGGCGGGCGACGACCTCGCGCACTCTGCCGTCCAAATCGGCGAAGGAGATGCGTTCGCCTAGCGATTCGACGGCTTCGGGGCTCTCCATGCTCACAGCGAATCCGTGCAGAGGCTTGAATCCATATGTCTCTTCGAGCTTTCTCTCGTGGTCGGCCAGCTGTCTAACCGACCGCGTGACATAGCCTTCAGTGAGATCTTGGGCAATGGGCTTCTCGAAAGCGCCGACGAACGAGACCGGTTGATCCTCACGGATGTGAATGACGACGGTGTCTGGCAGCGTGCGGTTGGCGAATGTATTCTGCTTGCCTGTCGGCATAGATCTAATGAAACTTTTAATAAAAGCAGTCAAAGCACGCAACGTCGCCTCATTATTTCCTAAATTCTCCAAAAGCATACCTATATTTATCGTTGCGTATCGATAAATCGTCGCCGATGAGAATTCAACGGTGCCCATCATTCCCGCCCCTGCGTCTTCCTTCTCCTCGGATCGGGCTTTCTCGTCATCCACGGCGGTGTAGAAATCGAATTCGTTTTCGGCGGCGTGGGTGGAGATGGCGTGGGCGACCTGGCATGCGGCATCGACGTTGAGATCGGCGTCGTCGGCGACCATCCTGCCGAAGAGGGCGACGTCGATGGAATTGCCGGACTTGAAAATCGCCTTGACGGCTTTCTTGTCGAGCGCCTTGCCCGAACGGTCACTGGCTATGGCCAATTCCGCGAGCATGGCGATCTGCCTGTGCGAGAGGAAGATCAGATAACCGGATTCCTGAGACTTAAGGGACTCTTCCCCATTCTTCGCCCGTGAATCGACGAGCTTGATCTTGGCGGCTTGGAAGACTTGCTCCGCCAAGCTCTGAGCCTGGTCGGAGAGGTCTTCTGCCTGCCTGGCGATCTCTTTCGCGAGGACCTCGACCACCCGCTTGGTGCGTGTGCCCAGCTCGGAGGCATCCAAATAATCGGTGAAGTCATGACGGGTCGCACGCTTCCATGATTGGCTGGATATGCGTAAACGCTGTACACCTCCGTAGATGGCCGACTTAGGGGAGCCGGAATCATCTCTGTTGACACAGCTGGGCGGAAGATCTTGAACAATGTGAATGTCAACATATGTATTCATTATTTTATTCCTTTGTATTTCTCAAACTGTTGTGTAGTGAGTTTTCCGAGCAGATGTCTTCTGCTGTGGAATCGGTCTCGCTGGACTCGCCATCTGTCGAAGAAAAATCGTAGTACTGGCGTGACCAATGCCGTCGCACCGCCTTCGCCCCTCCAGGACGCTGGAAGCAAACGATGTCGTCAACCAGCATGCCATAGTCCAAGGGTATTTCCTTGGCGCGCAACAGCGAAACGAACGATCGAAGATGACGACGCAATTCCCTCGGAGTCGAGGACATTACCAGAGCATCGAAACGGGCACGAGCCGATGGGTTTTCATCGTCACCGTATCCTACAACGCTGTGAGCCGCATGCCCGAGTCCTTCCGCCGGTCGATGCATAGGCTTGGTTCGAGATTGCTGATGGGCCGCATAGAGAGTCATGGAGACGTGGACTGCGAATTCCTCACGTGTGGGCTCGTCCGGCGCATTGTCGGAAACGTCCACCTGAGTGAGATGCCAGATCTCCACACGCTCGCCGGGCCCTGCGGTGAGGCCGCGGCGCAGGTTGGCCAAGTCCGCCCGCGCCCGAGCCTGTTTCCGAGAATCCTCGGACAGATATCCTTTCTGCAAACATGAAATCTTACAATCGATCTTCTGTCCGATCGGACTTAGATTACGTCGTTTTCTTTTACGTAAAGGCTTTTCATCTTTTATTATTTCATTAACTGTGGTCACTATTGATCTTTCTCTTTCGCTTGTTGGGAAATGATAGATATAGGAAGGGCTCTGCTTAGGGCGGTGTCGAACCATTTCATCGCGAGGCCGACATCGATGCGGCTCCTCCCTTCACCGCGTCCGGCATAAGCTGCCGGCGGAGCCGAATCCACCAGATTTTCCTTCTGCCTGCGCGCCTCACTTCGAAGCCGGTTCCGCCAGTCGTCTCGGGCCGCCTCGGGCTCAATGCCGTCCAAGGAGGCCAACCACCGAGGGAACCCCTCGTCGATGGCCAAATAGAAGGCGACTCCGGCTTTCTCCCTGGCGGAGGACACGTCATCGGGATCGCCCCCTCGGGCGCGAATGAGGTCACCGCCCAGTTGCCGCACCACTTTGGCGACTTCCTCCGTCTTCTCCATCGCATCACGGACAAGCGTCACAAGCCGCTTATTGTCCGGCGCCAACAAACCAGCTGGAAGGTTGAGGACATCGTCGAAATGCTCGCTGACCACTGCCTCTTGAGCCCCGTACTCGATGCCGACGGCATGAACCGGAATGACACCTCGGTGGGAGACGATCTCTTGTGCGAGAAGCTTTTCGTAAAAAGAAATGACTCCTGGAATTCTATATCGGGTAAATTCTCCTTTGCCCTTGATCTTTAACTTCGGAATGAGTTGAGGGATGAGGCTGGATAACCCCCTCCACATGGCACGATCTTTGTCATGTTTACGCGGCATGAAAACGATCTCTTTGAATTTTTTAGTTTGAGGCTCCGAATAACGCCATGCACTCATGGGCTCCACGAGATAGCGATTCCGCGGCGTCGCTTTGTCGCCATTGCCGAGGAACAGCCCCGTAACGCCCTTTTCGTCTCCGTGAAGCAAGGCGCGGCGAGTCTGCCACGTGTAGCATGAGACGGGTCCGATCGGTTCGAGGTCCATGGAACCCGCCGGGCCATCGGGCTTCTTCTCCCATGGCGGTAGGTCGGCTTCGTGTTCGACTTCGGCAAGGTCGGCAAGGCTCTCGGTGACTACCGTATTGAGCAGGATCGTCTCAGCCAGATTCCTCCCTTCGACGGCCACGACGCCGATCTGGCCGGTCCACCCCGGACCGATGGGGTATACTTTTCCGCCTTTGACCCTGGGGTCGCCGACCGCGCCCGATCGAATTCCCGAGGGGTCGAAGGCGTGCACATGAACGAGCCAGCGGGCGGCCTCCGCCCACCCCATGCGGTCGAGCCCGGGGCCGATCCGCGTCGTGAAGAAAGGCTCTCCGTTGGGAACGTCCGCGATCAGTGACTCTAGGTCCGAGATCTTTCCCGATTTGGCGTGGATTCCGGCAACTTGAAAGAAGGGTGCCTCAGGATCGCGCAGATCGAAACGATCGCGATATCGTTCGAGGTAGTCGCCGGCATCGGCTCTGAGCTTCTCTGGATTCGCCCAGTAGGCCCTCCAGTCGTCCAGGTCTTCAGGACCACCGGTGGCTCGGTGTGCAATGGCTAGCAGAAGCCGTAGGAGCGCCATATCCTGACTCGCGATTTCGCCGTGAATTCCCGAGATTCGGACGGCGTCTCGAAATGCGGTCAGGAGAGAGACTTCACCGGGTTCCCCATCGAGCCAGGTCACGCGAATCCAGGGCTCGTCAAGCAGATTGAAGCTCTGTGTCATTTTCATTTACTTCCATAAGGCCGGTTGTAGAAGTGTACTCAACGGTTACGCCGGCCAGTTGAGCGCGTCCGTCGGTGAGTGGAAGGAAGAGTCGGCCGCGCAGATCAGGGCAGGCCTGCCAGGCGGGAACGAAACAACTCTCTTCGAGTTCGTCGAGAACTCTATCAATCATACTTGAGTTCGTGAATCGGGGAGGAAGCCTGACCTCAGACATCGCCATCGCACGCACAACATTCCGATCGGGTACCCGATCGACGGGTATAACCGAAGAAGAAGCTCCTGGTGCAGTGGAAAGAGTGCGCAATTCCTCCTGCCCTCCTTCATCACGTCGCTCAAGGAGGATGACTTCCAAGGAATCCTCGCCGTCGCGGACTTGGGCCTTGCCTTCTTCGGAGTCATCGGCGATCGTTTCAAGCCAGCCGACAAGCGATGCGGTCTTCCCTCGCATGGCAGGCTCATTCAATAGAAAACCCCTCGATGCCTTCGTGCTGTCCTTCTGCTTTTTACACGCCTTGCCCCGTGCTCGTTCGAGGGCCTCGGCCCACGATGCGGGGGCTTCAGATCCCGCACCGTACACTGCTTCGACAAGGTCGCGGACGTCGTCGGGGACCGTGACCAAGGCGTCGTCCGCAAGCACTCTGTTCAAGGCCGCAGCGGTGAGGAGCATATCGTGTTCTCCATAGATCATCTCGGACCCGGGCTCCACTCGGGGATCGGGGTTCGAAGCGCTCGGCAGCCAATCGACATAGCACACAGGAGCGCTTAAGGCTTTCGGCCGGGTTCGTCGATGACGGTGCAGGCGTCCCATCCGCTGGAGGATCAAGTCGATGGGAGCGAGGTCGGTGATGAGCAGGTCGAAGTCGACGTCGAGGGACTGCTCGACCACTTGAGTGGCCACGACGATCGCCCGATGAGGACGCTCCGGCCGCCGGCGCGGCGATCCGAAACGGCGAAGAAGATCGGCGTCCCTGGCGAGGCGATCGGAAATGGTGAAACGGGCGTGGTTGAGACTCACGTCCTCGCCGAAGGCCTCCCGCAACTGCTCGTAGGTTTCTTGTGCCCGGCGCACAGTGTTCCGCACGACGAGGGCGCAACCGCCGTTGACCAGAGCATTGCCCAAAAGCGCCGTGAGACTGTCGTCTTTGGCCAGACGCTCAATGCGTACACGGCTGCTGCGACCGGTCGCCTCAACGGGCGTCACGTCCATACCATCCCGGCCGACAGCGGCCAGGGAGGGGAAGGGCATGCTGGCAACATTCGGTGACGGCTTCTTCGGCACTTTCTCTCCGGCCATGAGCCGCAAGCCGCGACGGTAGGCGTCGGCAAAGCTCGCGCAACGCGCTTCCGAGAGCGTTGCGGAAAGTAAAATCACCGGCACCCCGTAGGATGCCAACCAGGTGAGAGCGCGTTCCAGATAGTTGTTCATGTAGGTGGAATAAGAGTGCACTTCGTCAACGATTACTATCTTTCTGCTGAGACCGAGATGCCGCAAGGCAAGATGTGGAGCGCGCATGGATGAGAAAAGAACGTGGTCGACGGTAGTCACAACGAAATCGGATAGCATGGACTTCTTGCGGCCTGTGAACCATGTCATGATCGCAAGATCTCTCTGCGCTCTATCATCATTTTTTACGGACTCATGATGTTGTTTAGCGGTTTGTAAATTATCTTCATCCCGCCCTATGTCATATGGACGCGACGGCCTGTGTTTCTCCGGGTCTTCTTGAGCTTCTCCCAAACTGCCGAGGAGCCGGTCTCGTATCTCGTACCCCCTCTTTCGCAAGCTACCCGCTTCTTTGTTCAGACGAGCCCGGCCATGCTGGAGCTGGATTGCGAAAGTCGAGGCAGCCCCATCCGCACGATAGGAAGATTCGATTTTGCCCAACCAATCCAATTCACGAGAGAACATAGCGTCCGTGGTCGCCTGAGTCGGCAGCGCGAACAGAACTCCAGACCGTCCGGTACGCGCCGCCATGATCTCGGCGGCCATAAGCGCGGCCTCGGTTTTGCCCGATCCAGTGGTCTCTTGGACGATGAGCATCCCAGGCAAACTCATGTCCCTGGCTCTCTTGACGGCAGTGCGCTGAGCAGCCGTCGCCGAAGTGCCGTCAGGCAGGTCGAATCGAGCGTTCAACAGGAAGTCGGCGCTTTCTCCGCCATCGCGGGGATGCCATGGGGAAGGCAACTCCACGCGGGACCAGCCCGTTTCGACGCGCCTTTCATGCACGTCGCAATCGAAAAGAGACATGCCGTCATCGTCAATGGATAGAAGAGGAAAATATGTTTCAGAGGACGCCAGCCAATCAGCTAGAATAACCAGACCTGATAATTCAACTAAAAAAGGTTGAGACCACGACTTGGACTCTGATTTATGCGCCCAAAATTGCAAATTGTCCTTAGCGCCGGTACGTTCTGCCACGAGATCGAGAAGTTCAGCGTGAACAGTTTGCCACGCATAGTCTCCTAGTAGAGGTTCACGGCCCCGAGCATCATTTAGATGGCCTTCCAGCGCCGGGATTCCATGGTGAGCGCCGACTATCGACGCCAAAGCCCGCGCCGTCGAGATACCCCAGCCCAGTTCCTTAAGCCATCGTTCAAGAACCAACTGGCCAGCAAGCGCGTGAGGGACTCTGCGGCGTTCTTCAGGATCAATGGGAGTATGATCAAGGCCGCCTTCGCGCATGCGATCGTCCAAATAGGGGACCTGGGAACTGAAAGCGGGAGTGGCTTTGCCTATGTCATGAGCGCCCGCGATCCAAGACGCGAGCAAGGCGAACTCATCTTCTGGATTTAATCCAGATTCGGATTCGGCGAACTCGACTTGAATCAGATTCGAAATCGTCGGCGTAAGCCAATTCCTCGCCAAAAGCCGAGCGACGCCTGCCGTGTCCAAAAGATGAAGCCAGAGCGGCGACCAACATCGCCGCTCCGGGTCGTACCCCGATTTGGCCCATGCTCGGCGTGAACCAGTGGACAGCATCTCCGTACCCCTTTCAGGACAATGTTAGCAAAACCATACTACGATCCGCCTCCTCCTGAGGGGTGGGTGACGGGTAAAGGAAAACTGGTATAATCACGGCGGCGATCCTTGGTATTGCAGGGATTTCCAAGTGTGCTCCCCGCGTATGCGGGGATGATCCTCCTTGCGGACACTGGCCTAGAAGGCCGTGGTTGTGCTCCCCGCGTATGCGGGGATGATCCCCCGTCCTGCAGATATGGTAGGGTGATCCACGTGTGCTCCCCGCGTATGCGGGGATGATCCCCAGGCGCAGCTGCGGCGACTGGTCACCGACGTGTGCTCCCCGCGTATGCGGGGATGATCCGGACGCCGCCAACAAGACGATGACTCCCGAGGGCGTGCTCCCCGCGTATGCGGGGATGATCCGCGTACGGCGAGGGTGCGAAAGAGGTCCAGGGGGTGCTCCCCGCGTATGCGGGGATGATCCGCGCGACCGGGCAGACCGTCCCGTAGCGGTCGAGTGCTCCCCGCGTATGCGGGGATGATCCTCCCTGACCCTCGAAGACATCATCGCGGAGGACGTGCTCCCCGCGTATGCGGGGATGATCCGGCGGCCATCCCTTTGCCTTTCTGGGCGATTTTGTGCTCCCCGCGTATGCGGGGATGATCCCTGGACGGTGCGCGGCACCGATACCCGCACGCAGTGCTCCCCGCGTATGCGGGGATGATCCCCGAGCCGGACGAAGCGCCGGCCCCCGAGGAAAGTGCTCCCCGCGTATGCGGGGATGATCCTTTGCCGTAGACCGTATTGAGGGCCTGCTTGGCGTGCTCCCCGCGTATGCGGGGATGATCCCTCGAAGAACGCCACACGGGACCTGGGATCCTTGTGCTCCCCGCGTATGCGGGGATGATCCGCGGGCGATCGTCGTGCGGGACGACGGGGAGGCGTGCTCCCCGCGTATGCGGGGATGATCCCCCGATCGACATTTGGGTGAGGGCGCCGTCGGCGTGCTCCCCGCGTATGCGGGGATGATCCGGTACCACGGAGACTTCGTAGAGGGTTGCTCGGGTGCTCCCCGCGTATGCGGGGATGATCCGACAGTCTGACGGTCGCCGAGTACACGGAAGGCGTGCTCCCCGCGTATGCGGGGATGATCCGCGAGGTTCGAGTTCGCGGACGTCGTTCCCGGAGTGCTCCCCGCGTATGCGGGGATGATCCGGGAGAGAGTCTCCATAAGGGAGACTCTCTCTCGTGCTCCCCGCGTATGCGGGGATGATCCGCGCAAGAAAGACGCCGCCGTCGCCCGCTACAGGTGCTCCCCGCGTATGCGGGGATGATCCGAGAATAGGACTCCTGAAATGAGAACGCCCGCAGTGCTCCCCGCGTATGCGGGGATGATCCCATCGCCTACCTCGTCACCGCCCACAGCATGCGGTGCTCCCCGCGTATGCGGGGATGATCCCTGATCGGGGCGGACGGGCATTCTTTGGAGTCTGTGCTCCCCGCGTATGCGGGGATGATCCGAGAGCGGACGATTGTAGATGTCGCGGTCGCCGGTGCTCCCCGCGTATGCGGGGATGATCCGCGGGCCGTCGCCATCCGGGACGACGGCGAGACGTGCTCCCCGCGTATGCGGGGATGATCCGGCCTCAACCCGCTACCCGAACAACCCAAGGAAGTGCTCCCCGCGTATGCGGGGATGATCCAGCCAGCATCCGGTGGAGGTGGATGGCGCCGACGTGCTCCCCGCGTATGCGGGGATGATCCCGCCATCCGGGCGCCGGGATCCTTGGTGGCGGCGTGCTCCCCGCGTATGCGGGGATGATCCGGCCAAGCTCGGCAACATGTTGCTGCCCATCGTGTGCTCCCCGCGTATGCGGGGATGATCCTGTCGATCGTCTCGAAGCCTATCTCGCGGTAGCGTGCTCCCCGCGTATGCGGGGATGATCCGCAATCGAGTGCGCCTGAGACGCCAGCGCTGCGGTGCTCCCCGCGTATGCGGGGATGATCCGCGCATCGCTCGGCCACCAGCCGGCGCCACTCGGTGCTCCCCGCGTATGCGGGGATGATCCGGTTCGGGTGGCGTCGGTCCAGGATGAGGATCCGTGCTCCCCGCGTATGCGGGGATGATCCCTGGACTTCTCGCGCGTCCAAATGGGTGAGAACGTGCTCCCCGCGTATGCGGGGATGATCCGATGACGATCCTAGCGTTCTTGAAGGCGCGTTTGTGCTCCCCGCGTATGCGGGGATGATCCTTGATGAGTGGCGGCGAATCGCGCGATCGCGAAGTGCTCCCCGCGTATGCGGGGATGATCCGAGGGCGAGGGGGCACGTTACGCCGTAGCGGTCGTGCTCCCCGCGTATGCGGGGATGATCCGCGGGGCGGCCGAAGCCGCCCCGCGCGAGTGATGTGCTCCCCGCGTATGCGGGGATGATCCTGACATCCCCCTTCTGGGTGCCGTAGAATTGGACGTGCTCCCCGCGTATGCGGGGATGATCCCCCGGCGCCCCGGCCCCCTCAGGGCCGACGCAGGTGCTCCCCGCGTATGCGGGGATGATCCCCGGTGCTCTTGTCGGCAGGTGCACCGCCCTCAGTGCTCCCCGCGTATGCGGGGATGATCCGTGCAGCAAAAGCAGATGGCGGAGGATCTAGAGGTGCTCCCCGCGTATGCGGGGATGATCCCTGCGCCACGCCTTGTCTTGCTGGTATTTGCGCCGTGCTCCCCGCGTATGCGGGGATGATCCCGGAATGTCGTCAGTGCCACTCGCGCCGCCGCGGTGCTCCCCGCGTATGCGGGGATGATCCCTCGTGGACCAACCCGCTCGCGCGTTTCAAGCGGTGCTCCCCGCGTATGCGGGGATGATCCGTTTCCGCTCCACCCTTTCCAGGTTTGCAAGTGGTGCTCCCCGCGTATGCGGGGATGATCCCCCGGCGCCCCGGCCCCCTCAGGGCCGACGCAGGGTGCTCCCCGCGTATGCGGGGATGATCCCGCTCGTCTTCGATGAGTTCATCCTCGAAGAGGGTGCTCCCCGCGTATGCGGGGATGATCCCCGAGCCGGACGAGACGCCGGCTCCTGAGGAGGGTGCTCCCCGCGTATGCGGGGATGATCCGGCACCGCCTCGGGGCCGAGATTGCACAGGCCGGTGCTCCCCGCGTATGCGGGGATGATCCCAGCAGCTCCGCATCACGAGCGAGGTCAAATTGGTGCTCCCCGCGTATGCGGGGATGATCCGGGCTCTCCGGGTCGCGAACCAAATCGGGGGCGGTGCTCCCCGCGTATGCGGGGATGATCCTGGCGACCTGCAGGAGCTCTCCGTTGGAGACGCCGTGCTCCCCGCGTATGCGGGGATGATCCCGCCCCGGACGGAATGGCCTTCCGTGACGTCACGTGCTCCCCGCGTATGCGGGGATGATCCCGCTCCAACACCAACACCGCTATCGAAGAAATGGTGCTCCCCGCGTATGCGGGGATGATCCGACGGCGCCCTCATGATCGACGCCCGCATCTCCGTGCTCCCCGCGTATGCGGGGATGATCCTGTGGACGGATTCCTCCGCCCGGACACCACCACGTGCTCCCCGCGTATGCGGGGATGATCCGCCGATCGGCCGCATCACCGATCTCCGCGACGAGTGCTCCCCGCGTATGCGGGGATGATCCCCGCCAGTGACGCCGAGCTCGCTCAGGCCGAGCGTGCTCCCCGCGTATGCGGGGATGATCCCTCCACGAACGATCCGCGCCCCGGACGCGCCTCGTGCTCCCCGCGTATGCGGGGATGATCCCAGTCGCTGGCCTACTAGGCTGGACATCGGACCGTGCTCCCCGCGTATGCGGGGATGATCCCACATTCGTCGCGTCCTGAACTCGAGCATCAGGGTGCTCCCCGCGTATGCGGGGATGATCCGTTCTGCGAATGAGGATAGACCATTACCGGGGTGTGCTCCCCGCGTATGCGGGGATGATCCTGGGTCCAGCAGATCCGCGAGATCTACCGGGACGTGCTCCCCGCGTATGCGGGGATGATCCCTCTCCACCTTCGCCGCAAAGCACCCGGCCACAGTGCTCCCCGCGTATGCGGGGATGATCCTGGGTCCAGCAGATCCGCGAGATCTACCGGGACGTGCTCCCCGCGTATGCGGGGATGATCCGCAATGCCGTTCGGGCATCGCACCACGTAAAGCGTGCTCCCCGCGTATGCGGGGATGATCCGGACGTCGGGAAGAAGATCCCCGATACCCACACGTGCTCCCCGCGTATGCGGGGATGATCCGCGTGCCGCCGCCTCGCCCAGGCCGAGTCCGGCGTGCTCCCCGCGTATGCGGGGATGATCCTAAAACCGCAAGTCGCTTTTGAGAATATTTGGCGTGCTCCCCGCGTATGCGGGGATGATCCTACCCTGTCCCCTACGCCGCCGCGGTTTGCATGGTGCTCCCCGCGTATGCGGGGATGATCCCCACGGAACGAGTTCGATCAAAACCGGCCTGGAGTGCTCCCCGCGTATGCGGGGATGATCCCAGCCACGCGACTGGCTACAGCCCTGACCGAAAGTGCTCCCCGCGTATGCGGGGATGATCCGCCGGTTTTGGTAGAGTGCCTATCACTCTTCGAGTGCTCCCCGCGTATGCGGGGATGATCCCGTATACCTCATATCTTACATAAGTCTGAGGACGTGCTCCCCGCGTATGCGGGGATGATCCTGGCTTGACCCCGCGCTCGTGCGCCGGGCCCAAGTGCTCCCCGCGTATGCGGGGATGATCCGGCCCCGGTCGAAAAGACGACGCGATGAGCGTTGTGCTCCCCGCGTATGCGGGGATGATCCCGTTCGGAACACCTGCCCATCGTATCCCCGGTAGTGCTCCCCGCGTATGCGGGGATGATCCGACACGTAAAAATCTCTGGCAGATAATAAAACCGTGCTCCCCGCGTATGCGGGGATGATCCCGCTCTGCGAATCTGTTCTTTGGCGTCTTCGTCGTGCTCCCCGCGTATGCGGGGATGATCCGCAGCCGGACTCTGGCCCGCCCCAGGACGTGGCGTGCTCCCCGCGTATGCGGGGATGATCCGCAGCCGGACTCTGGCCCGCCCCAGGACGTGGCGTGCTCCCCGCGTATGCGGGGATGATCCGTACGCGCCCACGAAGGGACAAGCGCCGCCAGCGTGCTCCCCGCGTATGCGGGGATGATCCCCGATCAGCGCCCGCTGTTCGGTCACACGGGCAGTGCTCCCCGCGTATGCGGGGATGATCCTATCAACCCAAACCTCATGGTCATTCATCATGAGTGCTCCCCGCGTATGCGGGGATGATCCCCGGTCGAGCAGGTCAATCCCGAACAGCTGCGCGTGCTCCCCGCGTATGCGGGGATGATCCTGAAAACCTGACATTCGGAGAACTCAGGTGACGGTGCTCCCCGCGTATGCGGGGATGATCCCGTCCGGCCCTCCGCCGCCATCACCTGGGAATCGTGCTCCCCGCGTATGCGGGGATGATCCTTATCCGTCTTCATCTAGCTGAAGCGGGGATCAGTGCTCCCCGCGTATGCGGGGATGATCCCAGCCCGTCCACGACAATCATGTGCACACCCACGTGCTCCCCGCGTATGCGGGGATGATCCGCTCGAGCTTGTATCTGAACATTTTTATCGATAGTGCTCCCCGCGTATGCGGGGATGATCCCTGCGGTCTGCTATTGCCGGCGCCGAGGCCGGCGTGCTCCCCGCGTATGCGGGGATGATCCGGCTCGATCCCACTTGCGGCACGCCAGCGACGCGTGCTCCCCGCGTATGCGGGGATGATCCGTTCCACCCCGGGTCGCCGGTCTCCTGGGGGGCGTGCTCCCCGCGTATGCGGGGATGATCCCTGCCCTTGACCGTTCGGTGCGCATTGGACGATGTGCTCCCCGCGTATGCGGGGATGATCCTACCCTGCGCCACCCATGGGTAGAGGCTGCACGAGTGCTCCCCGCGTATGCGGGGATGATCCTCGACTCGCGGATCGCCGCCTCGGTCGACTACCGTGCTCCCCGCGTATGCGGGGATGATCCGCCGTTGAGGGATATCTGCACGGACTTCTTGCGGTGCTCCCCGCGTATGCGGGGATGATCCGGCCTGGCGGAAAGCCAACATGTGAGTTGGTGAGTGCTCCCCGCGTATGCGGGGATGATCCGGCACCTATCAGCTTCTAGCAGGGCCAGCCGTCGTGCTCCCCGCGTATGCGGGGATGATCCCGTCCGGCTACGCACTGCCTATGTCGAGCGCGGGTGCTCCCCGCGTATGCGGGGATGATCCCGGCAAGAGCCCCCCAGCGTCACACTGGGGGGCGTGCTCCCCGCGTATGCGGGGATGATCCGGCTGGGCCGCCGATGCCGGTGAACTCGGCCTCGTGCTCCCCGCGTATGCGGGGATGATCCGCCGGCGATTGCGGGGCCGATGAGGGCGGCGGTGTGCTCCCCGCGTATGCGGGGATGATCCGACTACCCTGACCCTACAGAAGCCCATCCCCTAGTGCTCCCCGCGTATGCGGGGATGATCCGCCACCCGCGGCAGTCGATGAACCACGGCCGGCGTGCTCCCCGCGTATGCGGGGATGATCCGACCTGGTGTAGGTCGCAGACGGGCGCCCGCTGGTGCTCCCCGCGTATGCGGGGATGATCCGCCGTTGAGGGATATCTGCACGGACTTCTTGCGGTGCTCCCCGCGTATGCGGGGATGATCCGGCCTGGCGGAAAGCCAACATGTGAGTTGGTGAGTGCTCCCCGCGTATGCGGGGATGATCCGGCCGAGATCGAGCGAGGCAACGACGCCCACACGTGCTCCCCGCGTATGCGGGGATGATCCACCGCGTGACCCGCATCTGGCGAAGACCCCACAGTGCTCCCCGCGTATGCGGGGATGATCCTGGCGTCACATTTGTCAGCGGCGTGTCCTGGATGTGCTCCCCGCGTATGCGGGGATGATCCCCATTGACCTATCCCGATCGTGATCGGGTCCACGTGCTCCCCGCGTATGCGGGGATGATCCCTTGATTGGCGAAAACGGCGTCGTCGGAGGTGTGTGCTCCCCGCGTATGCGGGGATGATCCAGGATCCCGTCACGGCCATCACCGCTATCAAGGCGTGCTCCCCGCGTATGCGGGGATGATCCGATCCGGGTATTCGTCCCCGACGCCGAGCGGCAGTGCTCCCCGCGTATGCGGGGATGATCCTGCCCCCTACCACCGGAGGGGGCTGGACATGACGTGCTCCCCGCGTATGCGGGGATGATCCGGAAGACTCCCTGAAAGTCTCGGCGTACACGGAGTGCTCCCCGCGTATGCGGGGATGATCCGGGACGGGCTTCTGCAGGGTCAGGGAGGTTTTGGTGCTCCCCGCGTATGCGGGGATGATCCGTCGCTCACGATCAACAAATTCACCCCCCTCACGTGCTCCCCGCGTATGCGGGGATGATCCGCGTGATTTCATCATGTAGTCCGCGTTGTCACCGTGCTCCCCGCGTATGCGGGGATGATCCCTTCGCTTGTAATGCGGATCTGGTGTTTAGGGAGTGCTCCCCGCGTATGCGGGGATGATCCGATGTTCTCCTGACTCGGTTCCGTCGGATCCTGGTGCTCCCCGCGTATGCGGGGATGATCCCATAGCTTTCACCATCGAGGTCCATGAGATGGAGTGCTCCCCGCGTATGCGGGGATGATCCTATTGCTTAGGCCCGACGAATTTTGCCCTGTCGAGTGCTCCCCGCGTATGCGGGGATGATCCGGCGTATTTGCGCCATATGGGCCCTCCTAGCCAGTGCTCCCCGCGTATGCGGGGATGATCCCAAACTGACGGCCACCGTCGAGCAGCTGCGAGGGTGCTCCCCGCGTATGCGGGGATGATCCGTCTCCGGGGGGTTTCTTTCACTTCGTGTTGGCGTGCTCCCCGCGTATGCGGGGATGATCCGATCCGCGCCACGCTGATGACGTTGACTTTGCGGTGCTCCCCGCGTATGCGGGGATGATCCGGCCGAGAATGCCTCCATCTGAGCGTCGCTTGCGTGCTCCCCGCGTATGCGGGGATGATCCCTCACCCACGTGCCCGGCGAGCCGCTCGGCCAGGTGCTCCCCGCGTATGCGGGGATGATCCGGATCAATATCCCAGCTCACCCTGGACCGGTACGTGCTCCCCGCGTATGCGGGGATGATCCGTCCGATATCCACAGAGCCGGAAACTGTCCGTCGTGCTCCCCGCGTATGCGGGGATGATCCGAGAAAGCAAGACGGCGACGGCGCCCGGGAGGGGTGCTCCCCGCGTATGCGGGGATGATCCCTCTCTCGCCAGCATCCATCCCTCGATGCCGGCGTGCTCCCCGCGTATGCGGGGATGATCCCGCCGTGCTCGGAACCAACGACGCCGCGGACTAGTGCTCCCCGCGTATGCGGGGATGATCCCATGGTCGACTTGATGTGGTGTGCGGGCCACCCGTGCTCCCCGCGTATGCGGGGATGATCCGGCGCGGTCCCAGTCGGCGTAGCGCTTGTCCTCGTGCTCCCCGCGTATGCGGGGATCTCCAGCCATAACACGGCGCCATCGCCTCGAACCCTGCGTTCGCCCTCGCTAACGCGGAGGGCGAACGGAATTTGTCGGATTCCCCCGTAAATCCGGCCTTGACAGGAAAATCGTGTACGGATTGTACCCTTGTTTCGTCCTGTTGGTCATGGCCTTGGGACGGCTCCGCGCAATATCGGGACATAAATTATATAGTTGATATTAAACCTATCGGGCGTCTGGCCGTGATGCGGACCGAAGCCGCCCAGTTTCTGGGGATCGATCCGCGAACGCTGGCCAAGGCGATCGATGCGGGTCAGGTGCCGGCCATCATGATCGGACAGTTCGTGTGGGTGCCCACGTCCTGGCTCCGCGACCAACTGAGATAATAGTCAGCATCGGCAACATCGATGACGCGTCCGCCGGGCACGGCTCCCACGTTCCCGTTTCCCTTGACCAGCACACCCCCGCGCCCGCGCCCGGGCTCGACGCCGGGCTTGACGCCGGGTGCGTCGAGCCGGCCGTGGAAGAACTCAGCCGGCGCGTCGAGTCGGCCCCCACCGCGGGCAAACGCCGAAACCTGGCCGTCCGCCTGGCCTGGGCCACGCTCGTGCCCGGCGCCGCCTACGACCACGGCCTGCCCGCCAGCAGGATCAGCGAGCTACAGGCCTGGGCCCACCGGCCCGACGCGGTCCGCCACGGCCAGACCACCCACGACCAGCGACTCGTCGAACCCTTTCTGCCCGGCCGGGACACCCAGATCTTCACCGTCTACGACACCCACCCCGACTACGCCCCCGACCTGTTCGCCCCGGCCATAGACGGCCTGACACCACCCCCCACCTAAGCCGGCCCGGCATGGACGAGGACTACGCCGCCATCGGCCTCCCACCACCCTCCGCCTGAGCCGGCTGGCCCGTCCGCACACTGTCCGGGCGACCACTGTCGTCAGCAAGGAGAGTCCCTGATGAGCGGTACCGCCTACCTGACCCAGCCGCGCACCCCCGACGGCCGATGGGGCCGAACCAGCCGGATTGGCTCGGCCGGGGTGCGACTCGACCTGGCCGAGGAGGCCGACGTGGCCTATGTCCTGGACCGGATCCGGGCCGCCGGCGCCCGGCGCATCGCCACCCTGGCCTACGTGGCCGACCGGCGCGACCTGGCCGAGGAATTCGAGGCCAACACCTTCGAGTTCGTCTACGAACGCGCCACAGCCGCCGACCCCGACCACCCCACCATCACCGCCGGCGAGGTTTCCCGGATCATCGACGGCTCCTGGGCCCGGCACGTCCACCACATGCGCACCGACAGCCTGCACACCCGCATGAGCCGCGGCAACTCGCACCTCATGCGCGCCTGGGCCGCCTACGCCGCGGCCGCCCGCGACGCCCAGACCCGGCTGGGTCGGCCGCTGAGCGAGGCCGAACACGACCAGCTCGCCCGGATCGAAGCCCGCCGGGCCGGCACTGCCATGGACATCCGCCGCACCGGCGTGGCCGCTTGCCACTCCTACGAGGACCTCACCGATGGCCAGGCCCCCTCCTGTCCCGGCGCCGAGGAGCAGTGGGCCGCCCAGGCCGACCGGCGAGCCGACGAGCGCTTCGAGCCGCCCGAGGCGATCCGCGGCCGGCGCGCCCTGACCGAGCACTATTGGCAGGCCAAATTCCCCGGCGCGATCGCCCCTCAGACCATCCCCCGCCGGGCCGCCACCGGGCTGCGCCGAACCATGGACACCTCCCCCGGCGGGGTCCTGGCCGCCGCCCGCCGATGGGAAACCGGCCAGGACGACGCGGCCACCGACGCCCTGTTCGCCCCCTTCCACGGCCGGGACCTATCCGACCGGGAGAAAACCGAGATCGTCGACCTACTACGCGCCCACCCCGCCCTAGCCGAGCAACTATGGCGCTCAGCAGTCATGATCGCCACCACCCGCCGGGCCCCGACCTGCCCGACCACAGCCGCTCCAGCCAGTCCTTGACAACCTCCCGGCAAGCGCCCGCCGGGCGGGCCACGACGCCGGCCCGGGGCTGTCCGCACACTATCCGAGCGAGTCGCAGCCGCGCCCGCCCCCACCCGCGAGAAGGGAGAGCCCCATGCACAACGTCTTCCAAGACCTGCCCTCAGTCATCGCCGCCGTCAACGCCGGCGGGATCATCCGCGTCCTCGGCGCCATGTCCATCCTGATCGGCCTGTGGCGCTGGCTGGGCAAAGGCAACCGCAAAACCGGAATGATCCTCGTCCTGCTCGGCGCCTGCGCGGTCATGTACACCGTATCCCTGCCCATTACTGGGCACCATCATCGGAGCAGTCGCCAACCTCCTACTCAAAGGCTTCCACTTCCTCGCCTCACGGATGTAACCCATGACCACCCCCACCCCGACCGTACCGAGCATGACGAGTCCAAATCAATTTCATCGTCATAATTAACGTTTTACATATATTATTCTAACATAGTGAAGTAATAATTATTATAAATATATAACTTATGTCCCGCGACATGGTAGCGTTAATTATATCAACTAATGACAAAAAGTAAATAAAATGTAATAATTCAACTACAATATTTTATTATTAATATTTTTACTTTCAACAAAAATACAACTATCAAATCAATTTTTGTAACTTTCTCATATATTTTTATCCAGATTATTAATTTGCAATAATGCGAATGCTTCAATCGTCTATTTTGCAATATGTTATTTACTTAGCTATGCGTAATAATAATCATTACATTCAATTATTTTATCATTATTCTTCTACATATAACCTTCTGATTAATTCTGACAATTTATGACCAAAAATTTGCAATAACGTGTTAGACATGTCGTTAAACATGTCGGTCGACATCATTCCGTGGGAATAGACTCTCGAATTTCAACTAGTCTGCTACCCTATGACAGATAGGGACGGTAAATTTGTTGCCGTCATCTTGACTGACGAAAATGGGTGCGGCAGCACATGAGTCGGATGACAAGATTGACAAATTTGCTCAATTATCAGATAACGCACCCTACTCGCTGTGCTCAGCTTTGATTTGCTCCCGGTGACAGGAGAGGAACTCACCTTAACGTTTCTCACTCAACAGCGGACACGCCGCCCAGTTCTTCCTGAGGTCACGAGTATGTCCTTAATAGAAAATTCCATCATTGAATTTTAATAGAAAATAGAAAATGATTAGTCATTTATTGTAATGTAACATCACATAATTTATGTTATTATTCATAATATAGCGAGTCAATGCGACTTTCGAAAATTTCGCTGTGTAAGAATATCGAGATTGCACCTAATTTATATGCCGTGGCCTGTGACGGATCGATCAGCCGACGCTATCCGCCTGGGCCGATTTCGCTCGGGGAAAGGGTCGCCCCGCTGACATAGCATCCGAGATATCCTTGGAATTTATGAGCACACGAACCGCATTGATATTCGAGGGTGGCGGAATGCGTGGCACATATACGGCCGCACTGGTCGCCGAAATGATTGACGCTGGTATCGACTTCCCATGGGTCGGCGGGATCTCCGCCGGGGCGACCCACACATGCAACTTCGTCTCCCGCGACGCGTGGAGGGCACGTGCAGCTTTCGTCGAACTCGCCAAGGATCCGAATCTAGGCGGCCCGATCAGCTTTGTTCGCGGCAGGGGCTACTTCAACTCCGAGTACATTTACCAGCACACCTCTGGTCCCGGCGAACTCCTTCCCTTCGACTGGGACACTTTCAACGCGAGCGCCACGCAGTTCAAAATCGGCTCGTTCAACTGCGAAACGGGACAAACCGTCTACTGGGGCCGAGAGGACATCTCCACGCAGGAAGAACTCGTCACGTACTGTCAAGCTTCCTCCTCGATGCCGATCATCATGCCGCCAGTGGGGCTGAACGGCGTGGCCTACCTGGACGGAGCCATCGGAGACACAGGGGGTTTTGCGATTGACGCCGCGGAAGCCGACGGATATGAACGTTTCGTTGTCGTTATGACGCGTAAGCGTGGATATAGGAAATCCCCGTCGAAAATCCCACCGGCGATTTATAAGGGAATCTTTCGAAAGCATCCTGCCGTAGCCGAGGCTCTTCTCAATCGACCGAAAAAGTACAATGACTCTCTTGATCGTTTGGAGAGCCTCGAAGCCGAAGGACGGGCTTATCTCTACTATCCTGACGAGATGCCCATCTCGAACGGAGAACGAAAAGCCGTTAGCGTTCAAGCAGCATACGAAGAGGGCCTTCAACAAGCTAAACGAGATCTTCCTAAAATTATGGATTTCATTTATACTTAAATAATATAAATATATTGGATTAGAATTCCGGGATTTGTAATGAAATACAAAGAAGTTAATGGCAATTAATGACAAATAATTAACGATTTTCGATGGTTCCGTTGCCGTCTATCGGAATGACTGGACCCAAGTACTTTGGTTTCGGCTTAATAACGACTTGAACGAAATCCTTAGTTCTCGCAATCCACTCGCGAACATCACGCTTGAATTGCTGTGAGTAGTTATTCCCTCCCGAAGCAATGCCCCAGACATCCAGACCAAGCTCACGACCTATATAAATAGAACGCGCTAAATGGTATCTTTGCGTCACAACGACTATTGAATGTGCTTTAAAGATGGCACTTGCACGATACATTGATTCATAAGTTGAAAATCCCGCGTGGTCTTCGAAAATATCCTCTTTAGGAACTTCATGCTTTTCCAACCATTTCCGCATGACATTTGTCTCGTTATAGTGAACACTAGAATTGTCTCCGGATACAAGGATTTTCGGCGCAACTTTCTGCTTGTACAATTCCAGACTCTTTTCCAGCCGCTTTCGGAGCATATGCGAAGGCGTTCCATCCGAGCGTACCAACGCTCCAAGAACAAGTATGCAGTCAAGTTTCTCAGCACGAATGCCGCCGACATCCGAAACGACACGATCATTGGTCGTCACAGTGACATATATGTTAATCCCACCCACAGCGAATAAGCCCGAAGTGACGATAACTCCCAAGGTAATCACGATTCGCTTCTTCCAGCCCCATTTTCTATGCTCACGTAATAGAAACTTCATAGGAGAATAATATCCTCTCCACGAAAGAAAGAGACAGGCACTACTCGCCTAGCATCTCTCGGGCCTTGTTCACAAGTGGAATGATCGCAGCACGTGAGGTGTGGTCATATCCGTGCGCAATGTTGTCCGCCACTTGGACTACCCACTCTCCGCGATGTCGGTATCTCTGAATCCGCTTGGAGAAGATTTTGAGCAAGGTTTTTTCCGGAAAGCTGAGTCCTTCATAGCGAACACCGCCTTGGAAATAGAAGAAGGGATAGCATCCACTGGCGAGTTCTTTCTTCGTAAAAGTTCCAGCGGGGACTCTCCAGTCACGTTGAGGGTGGACCGGCGTACCGCCATTGGCCCAGACGACGACTTTCCCCATGAGGTTCTCCCGCTTGATTTTTCTGCGGAATTCATGGAATCCTCGAATCCTGCTCATGCGCACGCCAGCGCCGTAGACAACCAGATCGGCTCCTGACAGGTCGATTCCCTTGGCTTGCGACCACGGATACAGACGCGCTCCCAGATCTTCGGCAATCCACTCTCCGTATGTCTGCGCGAACCCGGTGACGGTATTGTAGACGACCACGACATCGGCCATTGCGCTCTCCCTCCGCATGCCTTTGTTCCAACGGTCCAACTGTAGGCGGGCGCCGGCGTCCGTTCCACCGACATGTCGCAATGTCGAAATCGGAAAACTGTTGTGAACACTGACATTTGAAGGCACATAGCGAATTTGATGACGAAACTGTCGTAAAATTTTGGAAGTTCGCACGCCGACGGTTTCGGGTGCCCGAGACACCTGGGCACCCGAAACCGCCTAGTAGGCCAGAAGTTTACCTGTACTTCCTTCGGGTGTCGATCGAGAGCTGGTCAGCGAGCCGCTTCGCCGTCAACGTAGTCGGAGTCCACCGACGCGTTCCAGGCGAACATCCTGCGGATCTCCTGCCCTGTCTTCTCGACGGGGTGGTCTTGACCCTCGGCCCGAAGGGCCAGGAATTCAGGCGCACCGGCATCCTGATCGTCGATGAAGCGTTTAGCGAAGGAACCGTTCTGTATATCGCCCAGCACTTCCTTCATATGGTCTTTGACATCTGGGGTGATCACTCGGGGGCCGGAAATGTAGTCGCCGTATTCAGCTGTGTCAGAACATGACCATCGCTGCTTGGTCAGGCCGCCCTCATTGATGAGATCGACTATGAGCTTGAGCTCATGGCAGACCTCGAAGTAAGCCATTTCAGGCTGGTATCCGGCTTCGACGAGCGTTTCGAAACCGTACTGTATGAGCTGCGAAATCCCTCCGCACAGAACAGTCTGTTCGCCGAACAGGTCCGTTTCCGTTTCCTCCCGGAACGTTGTCTTGATTGCGCCCGCTCGGGTGCCGCCGATTGCCTTGGCGTAAGACAAAGCCAACTCCCATGCATGCCCTGAGGCATCCTGCTCGACGCACACGAGGACGGGAACGCCTCGTCCTTCTTCGTACTGACGTCGAACCGTGTGCCCGGGGCCCTTGGGGGCCACCATGCAGACGTCATGACCGGAATCCGGTGCGATATAACCAAAATGGACATTGAATCCGTGGGCGAAGAACACAGCGGCATCGGACTTGAGATTCGGCTCGATGTCATTGGCCCAGATCGATCGCTGAGACTGATCAGGGGCGAGGACCATGACGACATCCGCTTCGCGAACCGCGTCGCCTACTTTCGCCACCTCAAAACCTTGCTCTTTAGCCTTGTCAATAGATTTTGAGCCTTCACGCAATCCAATAATTACATTTACTCCTGAATCGCGTAAATTCATTGCATGGGCATGACCTTGTGAACCATACCCAACTATGGCTACTCTCTTAGATTGAATGACGGAAAGGTCTGCATCGTCATCATAGAAGATTTTTGCCACGTTTTTCTCCTTAATTTTTCGGTTATGGAGTTTAGGCGCACCAGCCGTTTCCGGACGGTGCCGCGCGTCCCGGACCAGTCAGCCGCCCAGCGCTTTCGCTAATCAATTATGCGCGCAGAAGCGACAATTCGGCAGAGACACGTTCGGAGAGCGAACGCGAACCGCGTCCGATCGCCACCGCTCCGGATTGGACGATTTCACGAATTCCATACGGTTCGAGGGCCGACAGGAATGCCCGGACCTTGGATTCCGAACCGGTTGCCTCGATCGTCACAGTGTCGGGAACGACGTCCACGACATGCGCCCTGAAGAGATCGACGACCTGGAGGACATTGGCGCGAGTGGAATCACTGGCCGACACCTTGACTAGGAGCAACTGCCGTTCAACCGTCGACTCAGGTTCGAGCTCGACGATTTTAAGCACATTGACGAGCTTGTTCAATTGCTTGGTAACCTGTTCGAGCGGGCGTTCGGCGGCATCGACCACGACGGTGATGCGCGAAAGCTGGGGGTCTTCGGTCTCCCCAACAGCGAGCGAGTGTATGTTGAAGGCGCGTCGAGCGAATAGAGCGGCAACACGCGTAAGAACGCCCGGCTTATTTTCGACCAGAACGGAGAGCGTGTGACGTGTGTTCATCTTTTTCCTTCCTTTCAGGCCGCGAACGGATCGGTCGTGGGACGAACGGAACGAGCGTAAACGATGTCGTCATTTGACACCCCGGCGGGAACCATAGGCCATACTTCGGAGTCCGGAGAGGTGACGAACTCCAACAGCACCGGACGGTCGTTGATCTCCATTGCTTTTTCAAAGGCGGCGTCGATGTCGTCGCCCTCTTCGACGCGCCATGCTTCGCAGCCGTAAGCCTGGGCTAGCTTGACGAAGTCAGGTATGCGGCGCGTTCCATGACCTGTATTGAGATCCGTATGCGAATAGCGTTCGCCGTAGAAAAGCGACTGCCATTGGCGGACCATGCCCAGCGAGGAATTGTTGATGATGCAGATCTTGATATCGATCCCCTCGAGGCAGCAAGTGGCCAGTTCCTGGTTAGTCATTTGGAAGGAGCCGTCCCCGTCGATCACCCAGACTGTTTTGTCGGGTTGTCCGACTTTGGCTCCCATGGCAGCCGGGACTCCGAATCCCATGGTCCCCGCGCCTCCCGAGCTCAGCCACTGTCGTGGGTGTTCGAAGTTCAGGAACTGATTCGCCCACATCTGATGCTGGCCGACGCCGGTAACGTAGATGGTGTTGTCAGACCCGACGGTTTTCGCTAGACGGGAAATGACATGCTGCGGCTCGAGCAGGCCGTCGTCGACCTCCTCCCACCCAGCTGGGTACCTCTCTCGCAAACCGGCCAGCGTCTTCCACCACTCCTCCAGATCGGGCACACCGTATTGACGGTGGGCTTCGCGCAATTCGGCGACGAGATCCGACGTGGCGTCTTTGAGATCCCCGACGATCGGGACGTCCACCAGGCGGTTTTTCGAGATCTCCGCCGGGTCGATGTCAATGTGAATGACTTTGGCATTGGGAGCGAAATCGGAGACCTTTCCCGTCACGCGATCGTCGAAACGCGCCCCCAAAGCCACGATGAGGTCGGACTTCTGGAGGGCGGCCACAGCGGGAACCGTTCCGTGCATACCGGGCATCCCGAGGTTGTTCGGATGTGAGTCGGGCACCACGCCACGCGCGGTCAGAGTCGTGACAATCGGCGCGTTGGACAAATCGACGAGTTCGACGAGGTCACGGGACACTCCCGCGCGCATCGCCCCGCCTCCCGCATACAGCACCGGACGCGACGACGTCGCGATGAGTCGTGCGGCTTCCCGGATTTGCCGTGCGTTCGGTTTAGTCACAGGACGGTACCCGGGCAGATCGAGTACGGGCGGCCACACGAAGTCCGCCTCCTCGACCTGGGCGGATTTCGTGACGTCGACCAAAACCGGCCCGGGACGACCCGTCGAAGCCAAGTAAAACGCCTCGGCGATGCGAGAAGGAATCTCCTCTGCACTCGTGACGAGGAAGGAGTGTTTCGTCACCGGCATCGTTATGCCCACGATGTCCGCTTCCTGAAAGGCGTCCGTGCCGATGGCGGCAGCGCCGACCTGGCCGGTGATCGCTACTATCGGGACTGAATCCATGTGCGCGTCCAGGAGCGAGGTGACGAGGTTCGTCGCACCCGGACCCGACGTCACGATGCAAACGCCGACCCGGCCGGTGGCCAGCGCGTATCCTTCGGCGGCATGTCCCGCCCCCTGCTCGTGGCGCACCAGGATATGCCGGAGCTTAGCGTGGAAGATCGGATCATACGTCGGGAGGATCGCACCTCCCGGCATGCCGAAGACGACCTCGACGCCGAGCTCCTCGAGCGCGCGTATGATCGACCGCGCCCCCGTTGACTTCTCGCGAATCACTCGCGGGGTGGCGGCCTGTTCATCTGCGCCTGTCGACGAGTCGGTCGGCGTTTGCCGTTTTGCCATCTCTTCCTCCTTCGTTGTGGCGGCACACCGGGCATCGCAGGCCAGGGGCCGTGCTTCGGCAGGCATGAAAAAACCCCTCGAACGAGGGGCGCGCGGCACGTCGCCAACGGCTTGTGCAGCGCGTCAGTTACGTACCAGAAGAGTTCTCACAGGTTGACCATAGCCGCAGAACCGGCCAGATGCCAAGCCAGTCGGAGTTTGTCTCACTATTTGAATCACGATCTCGCAATGCGAGCCACTTGATTGTCGAAACGGGCTTTCCCGGCGCTCTCCCTCCCGCTCCCGCCTTCCGCCAGTCCTCGGACACGCACCGGAGAAGGCCAGCGGCGCATATCGCCCCACCGGGAGGTCGATCGACCCGGTCGCGATTCGAGGACACCTGTACACCTCGGACTTTCGGCCCCCTCGACAAATCAGTGAATTGCTTATCACTGTGGTTTGAGTCGCTGCCGCCCGAGCCTCCCGGCCGTCCCAGTCCCGCACGCCCTAAGGTGGAACGGTGAAGCAAACTGACGACCACCACGTTGCCGCCCTCGATCGCCTTGCCGACCAGTTGCGCGTCGTGATGAGACTCGGCGAGATGCTGTTGTCCGCCGGCGCTTCGGCTTTCCGAGTCAAAGACGGCATGGACCGGATTGCACATGCAGTGGGCATCGACAAGATCTCCATCCAAGTCACCTACACTGAAATCACCGCCACCGCCTTCGCCGGCGGGACGTTCCGGACGGAACTCGTTGAGCAGCGGGTCATGGGAATCAACGCCGAACGCATAGACGACCTCAATGACTTCGTCCACAACCTTCCCGGGAAGATGTTGGTCGAAGACGCCGACGACATGCTTGACGCTTTCGCGAACAAAGACCCTCTGTACTCCATGCCCGTATCCGCCCTCGCTTCGGGCGTAGCATGCGCAGGCTTCGCATTCCTCAACCAGGGTGGCTGGGTCGAGTGCCTGGTCGTCTTCTTCGCTGCTCTGGCAGGCCAGGCGACCCGCAAGACGCTGTTGCGCCGCCACATGAATCACTTCGCCGTGTGGATGGCGTGCGGATTCGTCGCCACAAGCCTCTACATGGGAATCGTGTCGGTCTTCCATATAGCCGATATCGTCGACGCCTCCCACCAGTCCGGAGTCGTCTCCTCGGTGCTTTTCCTCGTCCCCGGCTTCCCTCTCGTCACCTCGATACTCGATCTCATCCGACAGGACTATATCGCTGGAATCGCGCGGGGCGTGTACGTCGTCATGCTTCTGATCTCGACAGCGGCCTCCGTATGGGCGGTGACGGGACTTCTCAACTGGAACGTCAACCCGTCCGCTGACGGGTACCACCTGAACACCTGGCTCCTACTACTCGGGCGCATTCTCGCGAGCTTCGTCGCAGCCTACGGCTTCGCCATGCTCTTCAACGCTCCCCAGCGCGCAAGCTTCATCGCAGCCGTCATCGGCACGGTCATCAACGTTCTCCGACTCACCGCCCAGGACGCCGGGCTCGGACGGATGTCGGCCATCGGACTGGCGGCGTTCCTAGCGGGGCTTCTCGCCGCTCTGGGCGCCAAGTGGACGAAGTATTCGAGGGTGACGCTTTCCGTTCCGGCCGTTGTCGTGATGATCCCCGGCGTCCCGCTCTACCGCGCACTGTCAGCGCTCAATGACGGGCTCCAAGTCAACGCCGCGATCCCGGAAATCGTGACGCTGTGCCTGGCTATCACCGCCATCGGCGTCGGGTTGGCGCTGTCACGTATGGTCACCGACCGCAATTGGCTCATGAGTTAGGACGGAGGCCGCTTGGCCAGCGGGATCCTTAGAAGGAGCCCAAAACGTGGGCAAGGAGGATCTTAACGATCATTGCAACGGGGTATACGAGTGCGTACCCGAGCGCGACACGTGGGTCGGCATTTGTGCGGCCGTTTGCGAAAGCGAGGACCGCAGGCTGCGTCTGAGCGCCGCCCAGAAGGCCGGACAGCTTTGTCCCGCCCATTTTGAAGATCTTACGCATAGTCGCATACAGCCCGATGGCGACAACGAGCGTGACCAATGCGCCCAGTATGAGAATCTTCCACCAGTCGCCAGAGGAGAAAGCGTTGAGAATCTGGGCGCCGGCCTTCGTGCCAGCTCGAGCGAGGAACATGAGCAAGCCCAATTCTGCAAGAACCGAATCGGCGGTGTTCGGAAGCACCGTCACCAGCGGACCGATTCGTCCGATCTTGCCCATGATGAGGCCGACGATCAGGATCCCTGCGGCGTACCCCAAAGCGAAGTGGGCGCCGCCGGGAAGTGGGATGTCGATCTCACCGAGGAAGTATCCGAGGGCAAGGCCTATGCCGAGAGACACGGGGTTGATATCGGTCATTCCCTTGGCGGAGTCGCCGAGCCATTTTGAGATTTCCCGTAGTTTCATCGTCGGTCCGACGACGCGGAGACGGTCTCCCATCTCCACCACGAGGTCGGGGATCGCGAGCATGTCGGCGTCGGCGCGCCTGACACGCGAAATTTTCGCGTTCCACCGCTCATCTAGAATCTCGTCCAGTTCGGCGATCGTCTTACCCACGAGAGCCGGAGTCGACAGAGTGATGCGCCGAAAATCCAAAAAACGGCGGTCTGAGCGAAGCGAATGACTCGACCGGTGGCCGAGATGGTGAAGAGCGTCATTGACATTCTCCAACGTGCCTACAACCGTAGCGAGGTCGTCCTTCTCCAGTACGTCGTCCTCGTGAGGTATCCAAATCGGCCCGGTTTCGCCTCGCCGCAAACGCGAAATCTCGATGGGGCCGCCGAGTTCGGCGGAAACTTGAGCTATCGTCGGGCAGTCGTCTCTTTCGACTCGCACATTGAAATGAGTGACGGGGGTAGGCTCATCTGGATCGTCATCAGCTTTCCGCAGAGCGAAATAGGCCGCTCCTATCATTCCAACCACACCGAAAAGATATGCCACCGCGTACCCAACCGTTGCCAGTGGCTCATTGCCAGAGGCCTCACCCGCAGCCGCCAAAGCGGGTGTATTCGTTATGCCTCCCGAGAAGGTCCCCGCAATAAGGGCTCCATCCATGTGAAATACATATCGTCCTAAGACATAAGCAACACCCGCCGCAACAATGAAGACTGATATCATCATGGCAATAGGTCCACTAGCTTGTTTAAGTGAACGAAAAAAGCTCTTTCCCGCACTATTACCAATAGCAAAAGCGAAAATCGCTAGACCAACAGTTCCAAGTTCTTCATCAATAGTGACGCGTATTCCAAGATGCGCACCCAATGCGGATACTCCAATAGCGAGGAAAAGAACAGCAGCTGCCTCCAATCCTATTCCTCCTATTTTTATACGCCCCAAAAGCATTCCCAAACCCATAAGGAGAAACATGAACATTACTGGATATTCATCCAAATATTCCATGACGGTGGTCATTAGAATCCTCCTTCGTATACGGCCACCGATACATAATCGACCAAAGAGAAACTGCCACTGTAAGTATGACGCAGGTGACATGTATGAGTCTGGGGCTGGAGTCCCATGCTCTCTCTTTGGGTCACTCCCTGACGATACGCACGGCACCCTTGTCCGCTGAAGCGGCCATGGATGCATAGGCCTGTAACGCCTTAGAGACTTCACGGACCCGTGACACCGGTCTCCAGGGGAGCGGACCTCTCTCCTTCCGACGGCGGTCGAGCTCCGCATCGTCTATGGCCAGGCTGATGGTGCGGGATGGAATGTCGATGACGATCCTGTCCCTCTCCCGTACAAGGCCTATGGCTCCGCCGGAGGCAGCCTCCGGCGATATGTGCCCGATCGACAGGCCCGATGTGCCACCTGAAAAACGTCCGTCGGTGATGAGCCCGCACGCTTTGCCCAGCCCTAGACCTTTGAGAAAGGTCGTCGGATAGAGCATCTCCTGCATTCCCGGGCCTCCCCGCGGCCCTTCGTATTGGATGACGACGATATCGCCGGGAACGACCTGTTTGGAGAGGATCAGTTCGATAGCAGCCTCTTGAGATTCGACGACGCGGGCAGGGCCTTCGAAATGAAACAACGACTCATCTACACCCGCGGTTTTGACCACTGCGCCGTCTTCAGCCAGATTTCCAAAAAGGATCGCAAGACCGCCGTCTGCAGTGTATGCGTGTCCGACGTCGCGGATGCATCCATCGATCGAATCTTTGTCAGGGCCATCCCAGCGTGAATCCTGCGAAAAGGGACGCGTCGTCCGCACCCGGCCGGGAGCCGCGAGAAAACGATCCCTTGCAACCTCACTGGCACTGGGGTTCCGGATATCCCACTCCTCAAGCCACGATTTCAAGTCCGAAGAGTGCACGGAATGGACGGTGTCCTGCAGCAGTTTCGCGCGGTACAGCTCGCCGAGAAGCGCTGGAATCCCACCGGCTCTGTGAAAGTCCTCGATATGGAATCGATCTGAGTTCGGAGCGAGTTTCGCCAGGCAGGGCACGTGTCGAGACAACTCGTCGATATCTCGCATGGTGAAGTCGATTTGCCCCTCCTGTGCGGCAGCCAAAGTGTGCAAAATCGTATTAGTCGAGCCTCCCATGGCAATATCCATGGACATTGCGTTCAGAAAGGCATCTCTAGTCGCTATTGAGCGGGGAAGAACCGATTCATCATCGGCCGAGTAGTAACGGCGGGCAAGATCGACGATGCGGTGTCCGGCTTCGACGAAGAGGTCCCTGCGACGTGTGGCTGTTGCCAGCGTCGATCCATTGCCGGGAAGCGAAAGGCCGAGCGCCTCGGTTAAGCAATTCATCGAATTGGCGGTGAACATCCCCGAGCAAGATCCGCATGTCGGGCAAGCGTTCGATTCTACGAGCCCCAATTGATCGTCGGAGACGTCATCGTTAGCTGATAGGGCGATGGCGTCAATCAAGTCGGTGCGATGCTCGATGACGCCGTCAACAGCATTGCCCGACTCCATGGGACCGCCTGAGACGAAGATAGTCGGTATATTGAGGCGAAGCGCCGCCATGAGCATTCCAGGAGTGATTTTATCGCAATTGGAAATGCACACAAGCGCATCAGCCGTGTGTGCATTAACCATGTATTCCACGCTATCTGCAATTATCTCTCTCGAAGGGAGAGAATAGAGCATTCCCGAATGCCCCATGGCTATGCCGTCATCTACAGCAATAGTATTGAATTCCCGACCGATTCCGCCGTATTCCGCTATCGCATCGCACACCAAAGCACCCATATCCTTTAAATGAACATGGCCTGGGACGAAACCCGTGTAAGAGTTGGCCACCGCGATAATGGGTTTGCCGAAATCCTGCGAAGTCATTCCGGTGGCGCGCCACAGCGCACGCGCGCCGGCCATGTTCCTTCCGGTTGTCGATGTCGCGGATCGTAGTCGTGGCATAGAACCTCCCAGGGTGCAAGCATACGCCGCACCCCGGCCGGCCTCTACTTAGGTTTTCATTATGTGAACAGCGCTTGACCCACGTGATCCTCACCGTGTTCGATCCTCGGCGGAATTCGGTTAGGCTTCCCCAACTTTACTATTGTGATCGAGTTTGGGGAACCCCGAGTCGGGAAACTAGACGTTCCGGTGGAAGAAGTCGGCGAGCATCCCATCCGATTCTTCGATTCCGACGGGACTTCCAGAAGCGACCAGCATTCCGCGATCCATGAGGAGCACACGATCTGCCGCTCTCGCACTCTCAAGGCGGTGAGTTATCTCAATGACGGTGACTCCGGGAATCTTCTTAGCCAGATTGCGACGTATTGAATCCTCGAGTCTGCGATTGAGGTTGGCCGCGAACTCGTCGAGCACGAGCACCCGCGGCCGCATGAGTAGAGCGCGCGCTAGACACAGGCGCTGGGCTTGCCCTCCCGACAGTCTCGAACCAGACTGCCCCACCGAAGTATCCAAGGATTTCGGCATGCTGCGGACCTCATCCGCCAGGCAGACTGTTTCCAGAACCTCCCAGATCTCCTCTTCCCCGGCTTCGGGGACGCCGAGATTCACATTCTCCCGAATGCTGGCATTGAGGAGTTGGCATCTTTGAGAGACGAGGACTACCGCGTGGCGAAGGGAATCGACGGTATACCGTTGAATCGGCATGTCGTCGACTAGGATCTGGCCCGCAGTCGGATTGTCGTATCGGAGAAGCATGGAGACGGCCGTGCTCTTCCCCGATCCGGAAGGCCCGACAATCGCGATGTGCTCTCCGGCGGCAACCGTGAAACTGACGTCTTTCAAGGAGAAGGCTCCCGTCGGATAGGCGTAGGAGACCCCGGCGAACTCAATAGAAGGCGGACACGACGGCGCATAGACCTCCTGTCCGTCTTCGACGATCTCCGGACTCGTACTGATATTCCACAGACGCCGTGCAGCCGCCAGGGAATGATCGAGATAGCCCGCAGCGTCCTCAATGCCTCGCGGCCCTTCGAAAAGGCGAAGAGTCCCAGCTGCGAGTGCCGCAGTCAACGGAATGGACAGACTCGCCTGCCTAGCGCCGTACACTGCGCCGATAACAGCTGCCAGGCTCAATACGGTGTTGCTCGCTCGCCGTATCGCGTTGCCCGCCCTGGCCACACACGCGGATTCGGCGATTCTCGACCCGATACGGTCCATCTCGGCCAGACGCTCATCCACACGTCCGTATCCGACCACCTCCTCCGTTCCGAATATGGAATCCGTGACATGATGAGTGAGTTCGCGCCGCAATCGAAGTGTGCGGCGAGTAACGAGCATCGAGCGTCGCAATCCGATGAAAGGGACGATGAATAGACCCAACATCACGCATATGGCGGGGATGATGACAACTGACCATCCCACGAGCACGCCCGCTCCTAGGAGGAAAGCCGGAGGTACGACGATGGCCGAGACGAGTGGTGCGAAAGTATGGGCGTAAACGACTTCGATGCGATCTACGTCGCGTGTCAAACTGGCCAATACGTCGCCCGACCTGCTTTGATTGACGATCGCCGGGGCTTTCGGCCACAGCTGCGCGAAAGCCTTCGTTCTGAGGAGCTCGAGGGCTTTGAAAGCAACGTAATGGCCGGTTAGCTGTTCCCCGTAGTAGCAGATCGCCTTGAGGACCGCGATGAGGATCAACCAGACGAGAAGGTTGCCTGCGTCTCCCCCACCGAGGGCGATCAATGCCACCCCGCCAGCTGCGAGCCCGAAGAGCAAGATATCGAGGCTGAGGCTGAGAATCCTGAAGAATGTCGAGACATAGAGGAAGCCGTGGACGGGATGCGTGGCAGAGGTCAGCCACTTGGAAAGCTCTCGCAAAGACGGTTCACTCACGGCCGGTCTCCTCTCTCCAGGACACCGTCCGATAAACGCCAGATTTCATCGACAACCCGCAAAATCGCACGGCCATGTGTGACCACGAGAAGCGTCCACTCGCTCCCCAAGGATTCGATGGCCTCGATGATCCGGGCTTCGGATTCGATATCGACCTGTGACGTGGGTTCGTCCAGAAGCAGGATCTTTCGGCCGGAGAGAAAAGCGCGGGCGAGGGAGATCCGTTGTGCCTGCCCTCCCGATATGAGGCCGCCCTGCTCGCCGATGTCGGCGTGGAGTCCGATGGCGGCGAATTCGTCGGCGACATATGCACGACGGAGCGCTTGCCACATTTCGTCGTCGGTGGCCTCGGGCTTCGCGACACGAAGGTTGTCTGCGATGCTCCCAGTGAAAAGCCATGTGCGCTGAGAGACCTTCGCCGTCAGGCTCCTCGTCTGGACCGGTGAAAGGCCTTCGATAGACCGCCCTGCGATCCTCACGCTCCCCGTCTGGACTGGCAGAGTCCCGTTGATGACTTCCAGAAGAGTGGTCTTCCCGGCACCAGACCGACCAATTATGGCAGCTTTGGTTCCTTGGCGGACAGTCAGTCCGACATTCGTAAAAACGGCTCCCCGCCCATAGTCGAAACTCAGACTGTCGACGACAATGGAACCTTCGCGGCTTCCAGACGGCAGCCCCCCATGCGATGCGATAGATCCCCGAGACGCCAGATAGGCTGCAATCGCCTTCTGTGAAGCCAGTCCGCCCATGCCGACGTAGAAGAATCCAGCCACCTGGGTGAGAGGTTCTATGAGGAGCACCGTTAGGAACATCGTTGTCAGAGCGTCCGGCAGATCGATGGCTCCTGCGCGGAACCGAGCGATCGTCAACGCAGCGGTGCAGCAGATGAGAACGAGTGAGAAAAGCCCGTCCACGACGACGATGACCAATTGGTTTCCTGCGAGGAGCCGCATAACCGCACCGCGATTGCGTTCTCCCTGTTCGCGTAACTGGGCCTCAATTCGCGCTCCGGCGCCGAAAAGGCGAATCGTTTCCAGATTTCGTATCGCATCCAGATAGCGATCGGCCAGCGCGGCGCGTTCGCGACGTGAATGCGCCGAAGTTTTACGGAAAAACTTCATGAAAAGGAAAAGGAATATCGGTATTAGGAAACATAACAATATTATTGTTATTCCCAGTAAAAGATCAATAGAAATTGAAACGTAGAAAAGCACGATAAAAGGTATAATTATCGCTGCCATTGCTGAACCAAAGTATGCTTGCCTGTATTCCGCAACTCGTTCCACGTTATCGGTATGAAGTGCGACTAGATTGCCGGATGAGAATTCCGAAGATTCATCATCCCGAGAAGAACTCGAAGCGAAAACCGCTTGGAGCAATCGGCGTCGCATAGTGCGCTCTTCCCTTCTCGCCGCCATTCCGCCATACCATATCTCAAAGAAACTCGCACACCCTGCGAACAGCATGGCAAGTAGAGAAAACATCCACCCACTGCCACCAGCTATATAGTGAACGACCGACACAAGTATAGCTCCGGTGGACAAACTCACTGCCACACGCATAAAAGCCACAACACGAGTGTCAATGCGCCCACGAGGAGAAATCACTGATGATTTAGGCATACTATGTCCCATTTTTCTGTGAAAATTCTAGAGAAAACAATCCACGAAATGGAGACTAAAAGCGCATTTCGACATTGCATCTTCACATTTCGATATATCGAAATAAATCTCCATCAATCTCATCCTTTATCTGAGACGATGAGTGAAACCGAAAAAGGAACTCCTCTCTGTTGACGCCTCGGTGCAATGGCACCCGTGTGCTCAAAACGGAGTTCCCACGCTGACAGAACCAGCAGGCGAAGGCTCTCCGTCGTCAAGTCTACTTGCTTGTGGGCGATCGGGCGGACTTGCAGGGCCTCGGCCGAAGGCGGCAGACCCAAAACGCAATCTTAGGAATTCCGGGAAAGTGAAAGACGCCCGCAATGCGGCGTTGCGCGCGAGCTAGAGCTGCGTAGTATGGAAGGGTCCTTGTGCGCACTTCGTACCGGTTTGCACAATCAGCCGAGGCAAGAGGAGGGTATATGGCCTTATCGGGTTGTTGTTTTATGTGGTTGGGCCGCACGGAATCGGGGGGAGCCCCCCCTTTTTCGCCGTGCGGCCTGATACGTCGCGTCATATCGGTTTGTGTGGTGGGCGGGAGCGTGTCTGCGTGTTCCCACCCGGGGTGTGGGTGACGGCGGTGTCCTACTCTCCCACACCCTGGCGGGTGCAGTACCATCGGCGCTGGCGGGCTTAGC
>NZ_KE951405.1:157222-162904 GCF_000466165.1 Actinobaculum sp. oral taxon 183 str. F0552 | reverse complement strand
TGGCTGGGGGCTCGGCGCCTGCTCGGGCGTCGAGTGGGCCGCCGGGCGGCAGTGCGGGCCCTCCAGGGTCTTCCGGGTCGCCTGCGTCGTCGGGGCCGGCGGGTGCGTCGTCTGGGCGCGGGTCGGGTTCCGGGGCCTCGTCCTCGCCTGGTGGTGGTCGGTCTCGGTCGGGTCGGGCTCGCGGTGCGTCCGCAGCTGCGGGTGGTGTGGGCCTGGCTGTCCAGGCGGCGCGGGGCGCCGGACGGGTAGCGGGCGGAGCTCGCGACGCGGCCGCCGGTCAGACGGGGGAAAGCAATGAGTAGTGGTGCGAGTGGTGAGAAGGCTGTCGAGCCGGTCCTTTACGGGAATTGGCGTCAGCCGGCCCGTGCTGGGTTGGGCACTCTGTCGGGGGCTGCGACTTTCGTGTTGTTCGTCGTCCTTGTCGTCACCGTGGTCGTCAATGCGTCTTTCGGGTTGTTTCCGGCGTTTTTCACGGCTTTGGTCTCGGGTGTCTTCCTCGTGGCCCTGGTCAGGAAGGATCGTCATGGGGTCACTCTTATTCAAAGGATTGGAGAGGTGGTTATGTTTCATCGGGCGCGGCGGCGGGGTCTGACGTTGTATCGGTCGGGGCCGGCGGGGAAGTCTCCGTGGGGGACGTGCCAGCTTCCCGGGGTATTGGCCTCGACGCGTCTGGGAGAGTTCGCTGACTCGTGGGATCGTCGGTTCGCCGTGCTGGCCATGCCCGCGGTCGGCAGTTACGCGATCGTGCTGGGGTGTCAGCCTGACGGAGCGTCTCTGGTCGATCAGGATCAGATCGATTTGTGGGTGGCTCGGTGGGGCATGTGGCTGGCCGATCTGGGCCAGGAGCATGGACTGGTCGGCGCCCAGGCGGTGGTGGAGACGACGCCGGATACGGGGACTCGGTTGCGTCAGGAGATCCAGGCCAATCTGGTCGAGGACGCGCCGGAGGTCGCCCGGAAGGTGGCTGGGGAGGTGGAGATGATCTATCCGTCGGGCACTGCCTCGGTTCAGGTTTACATCGCGTTGACGTATCAGTCGGCGCCCAGGCTGGGGGCCAAGCGCAGGGCGATGGAGGAGTTCGGGGCCGACATGGCCAGCCGGATTCCGGGTTTGACGGCGTCTTTGGCGGGCACGGGCGCTGGTATCGTCCGGCCGTTGACGGCCGGCGAGGTGCGCCGGGTGGTCAGGACCGCTTATGATCCGGCCTCGCAGGCCCTGTTCGACGCGGCCGATCTGTCGGGGCAGACGGTTGATTTGTCGTGGGCGGAGTGCGGACCTGCCGGCCATGATGTGCTGCGGGATCGGTATTACCACGATTCGGGGGTGTCGATGACGTGGATGATGACTCAGGCGCCGAAGGGTCAGGTCCAGTCGGATCTGCTGGCCCGGCTGCTGGCTCCGCAGAAGGAGATTTGGCGCAAGCGGGTGGCGTTGATGTATCGGCCGGTGGACGTGGCTCGTGCGGCTGAGATCGTCGAGTCGGATGTCAATGCGGCGCGGGCGCGGGCGGCGAATATGCGCCGCCCGTCGGCGTACGCGCAGATGGAGCTGCGCAAGGCCGAGAGATCGGCTCAGGAGGAGGCTCGGGGCGCGGGGCTGGAGAATTTCGGCATGATCATCACGTCCACGGGATCCACGGCGGCGCAGATGGACGATATCCGCGCCACGGTCGAGCGGCTGGCGGCGGCCACTCGCATCCAGATCCGGCCGGTCTACGGCGGTCAGGATGCCGCGTTCGCTGCTGGCCTGCCCGTGGGGATCGTGCCGTTGCGGCATTCCCGGGTTTCCGAGAGCGTCAGGCAGGCCTTGTGATGAGACTAGCGTGGAAGCCGGGGCGGGGCGCAGTTCCGTCGATGGGGTGGCAGCGCCGCGGGGGCGGGGGCATCCTGACGATGCCCGTTCCCCAGGAGTGGCGGGGCACCTCGATGCAGGTGTGCGGGTTATGGCCGTTTTCCATTGGGTCGGGCACCCCGATGGTGGGAGTGCCGTTCGGGCGGCATCTTTTGACGGGGAGCACCGTGTGCTTCGATCCGATTTCCTGGTTCAAGCGCGCGCATTTGATCGCCAATCCGTCGGCGTTTTTCATGGGGCTTCCCGGGCTGGGCAAATCGTCGGCGGTCCGCCACCTGATCATGGGGTTGGCGGCCGTCGGCGTGCATTCCATGGTTCTGGGAGACCTCAAGCCCGACTATGTCGACCTCGTGCGCGTGTTGGGCGGGCAGGTCATCGAGGTCGGTCGGGGCCGGGGACGGATCAATCCCCTGGATAGTGGGGCCTGGCCGGCCTCGGCGGGGGATCTGCCGCGCAAGCTGCGAAAAGAGCTGCGCGAGGACGCTCACGGACGGCGCCTGACCATGCTTTCCTCGCTCGTCCATCTGGCCCGCAACGCCCCGCCGACGGACCGTGAGGAGGCCATCTTGGATAGGGCGCTACTCGTGTTGGGCAAGCGGCTGGAGCGCACGCCGGTGATCGGCGACGTTTTGGACGTCGTGCGCCAGGCGCCCGATAACGTGCGGGAGGTGGCCATCGACCGGGGCAGTCTGGATCGGTATCGGGATATCACCGAGGGGTTGGAGGCGACGTTGGCGGGCATGCTCTCCGGTCGGTTCGGCGATGTGTTTTCCGGGCAGACGACGACGCCGATGGATCTGGACCGTCCCGTCGTCTTCGATGTGTCGTCTATTAATGAGAACGACAAGGCGTTGGAGGCTGCCGTATTGATGTGTTGTTGGTCGTATGGGTTCGGGCAGATCAATGCTGCCAATGCTCTGGCTGATGCCGGTCTGGTGGCCCGTCGTCACTATCTGGTGGTCATGGACGAGATCTGGCGGGCGTTGCGGGCCGGTCACGGGATGGTTGATCGGTTCGATGCGATCACTCGGTTGAATCGGGCGACCGGGACCGGGCAGGTGATGATCACTCACACGATGAAGGATTTGGAGTCGTTGGCGAGCGAGGAGGATCGGGCTAAGGCCCGTGGTTTCATCGAGCGGGCCGGCGCCGTGGTGTGCGGGGGTTTGCCGGGCACGGAGATGACGGCCCTGACGAAGGCCGTCACGTTGTCGCGCGTTGAGCAGGACATGCTCACCGGGTGGCAGGATCCGCCGACGTGGGATTCGACCACCGGTGAGGAGGGCGATCCGCCCGGTTTGGGCAAGTTTTTGATCAAGGTCGGCGGGCGTCCGGGGATCCCTGTCAAGGTCACGTTGACGCCCTCGGAGCTGGATGTCAATGACACGAATAAGAGGTGGCAGGCGTGAGAAGGGATTGGCTTCCGCTTTACGGGTGCCTCGGGGTCGTGGGCGTGGGGGTTGCCGTCAGTGTGGCGGTGCATGCCGGCCTGGCCTGGGTAGGCGAGTCGGGCCCGTGGAATCCGTCGGCTCTGCTCGTGGGGCTGGTGATTGGCGAGGTGAGCATGCCCGGCTCGGCGTGGGTGGTGGCCGGCCTGGTCTGGGTGGGCTGCGCGGTGATAGTCGGCGGGCCCGTGACGTGGTTGCTGTTTCGACGTCGACCGCGCCGGCGGGGGGATGGCAAGGCGCGTCTGACGGGCGGCCGGCAGGCGTCCCAGGCTGTGCGGCGCCGGCGGGTCGAGGAGAAGGCCGAGGCTTTCGGCCTGGATGCCAAGCGGTATCCGGGTTATCCCATCGGGCGGGCGGTGGCCGATCGGGCCGGGATCTACGGGGACTGGGAGAGTGTGGGCGTAACGATCGCCGGACCGCGGACCGGTAAGACGACGGCGATCGCCATCCCGCTGATCGTCTCGGCGCCTGGCGCCGTGGTGGCCACGTCGAACAAGCGGGATCTGGTCGATGGCACGCGCTTGGTGCGCGAACGCCGGACCGCGGAGAAGGCGTGGGTTTTCGACCCGTGTCAGATCACCAAGCGCGAGGCCGAGTTCTTCTGGAACCCGTTGACTTTCCTGACCTCGCCGGCCTATAACTCCTCGATCGTGGCGCGAGCCCTGACGCTGTCGAAGGCCTTCGGCGACGCCGCCCGGGCCGCGGGAGGACGGCACGAGCGTTACGACGGCTTCTGGGACGGTGGAGGCGACCGGATCCGCTCCCAGCTGTTGGCCGCGGCCGCTGTGGAGGGGCTGGGCATGCGCGAGGTCTATCGGTGGGCTTCCCGGGAGATCGACGTCGAGCCGGTTGACATTTTGCGTCGCCGCGGCCTGGAGAGTATGGCCGACGCTCTGCAGGGGGCGATCGACCTGCCGCCCGATACTAAGGGCGGGATGTGGGCGTGCGCGCGGATGGGTTTGGGCTGGGTCGAGGACCCCGATCTGGATGCGTGGTGGTCGTGGGGGCCGGGTCGGGAGGAGTTCGACCCGACCCGGTTCGTCCAGTCTCGCCAGACTCTGTATTGCCTGTCGTCTGACACCGCTAGTGTGACGCCGCTGGTCTCCGCCCTGGCCGTGGCGACCTGCCTGGCCGGCGAATACCGAGCCGAGACGTGCGGGGGTCGCCTGGCCAGGCCGATGCTCGTCGTCCTGGACGAAGCGGCCAACGTCTGTCCTTGGCGCGATCTGCCCAAGCTCTACTCGCACTTCGGCTCGAAGGGCATCTGTTTGCAGACCATCCTCCAGTCCTGGTCGCAGGGAATGGATGTGTGGGGTGAGACCGGCATGAACAAGCTGTGGTCGGCGTCCAATACGGCTCTGTATGCCGGAGGGGTCAAGGAAGTTGACCAGTTGGAGCGGATCTCCAAATTGATCGGCAACGAGCGCTCCGACCAGATTTCGACGTCGGTCTCCCGGGATAGTCGTAGCACGTCCGTGACGCGGGACGGTCAGGAGCGGCCTATCGCCTCAGTCGAGGAGCTGGCCGCCCTGCCGGAGTGGCGCGGGTGGCTTCTGGCTTCTCGGTCCCGGCCGGTTTTGATCGAGCTCGTTCCGTGGTTCACCACGTCCGTCAAGAAGCTGGTCGAAGAATCCTTGGCCGTCTACGGGCCCCGATAACCTCGCAAGGGAGGACTCATGTCAGAAGAGATCACAAGTGACTTGGATAGGAAGGTGGCCAATCTGGTCAGGCTTGCCCAGCAATTGGCCGAGGCCAAGAGGTGGCGCGACCAGCGGATTCTGGCCGCTGAGAACGAGGCGCTGCGCTCCGAGCAGTATCGTCTGCGCAGCATGATCGAGACCGCCAGGCCCTACCTGTCGGAAGGGCTGCGGGAACGGTGGTGGAACGAAGCCAGCCTCGAGGACGCCGTCCACATGCTCGGCGTGTCCGAGCGCTTCAAAGACGTCGATCCGATGGCCGGTCAGGTTCGTCTGCGCGCCAGGCGCGAGATCGCCGCTCGTTGGGACGTCGACGTCGAGGAGCCTGACTGGCGGGTGGCTTTAACCGCCAGTGACGCCGAGCTCGCCCAGGCCGAGCCCGTCGTTGAGGGCGAGACGCCTACCGAGCCGACGCAGCTGCGCGGTGACGTCCTCGAGCTGGGCGGCGCGGAGGATCCGGGCGAGGTCATCTCCTCGATCGAGGCGAACACGTCGCTGCCCGCCCGCGTCCGGGACGGGCTGCTGGCCCGCCTTCAAAACGCCGACGTGGCGTCCTGGCAAGACGACGAGGCGCGGCGGGCTGAGGACCGGGTGGGTCATGCTCAGGCCGAACGTGATCGTGCCGTGGCCGACGAGGAACAGGCGGGTGGGCGCGTGCGTAGCGGGGAGGTGTCGGCTGAGGGCGA
>NZ_KE951405.1:123261-157197 GCF_000466165.1 Actinobaculum sp. oral taxon 183 str. F0552 | reverse complement strand
CCTGGTGGGTCATGCTCAGGCCGAACGTGATCGTGCCGTGGCCGACGAGGAACAGGCGGGTGGGCGCGTGCGTAGCGGGGAGGTGTCGGCTGAGGGCGAGCTCCTCCGTGCTCAGGCGGTTCGCGCTGCTGCCGAGGACACGTTGGCGGCGGCTCGTGGGCGGGCCGGGCAGGCTCGGACGGGCAACCGCGAGGCCGATGTCGGCATCGAAGCGCGAGAGCAGTCTTTCCCCGTTCCGGCCGAGCGGGCCCTGGCCGGGCGAGGGGCGAGGACCCGCGTCCGTCGTCCGCGCGGGCAGCAGAAGTCCCGGACCGTGGGGAAGACGCGATGACTGCCGCGGACGGCGGGAACGGGACTCGAACGCTATATGCGACGTCGGTCGAATGGGTCGAGGGCTACCTGGCCGTCGTCTACTGGCGGCGGCTGGGGCCGCGCTATATCTGGTGTCGGTACTGGTGGGCCCACCCGGAGGCCGTCGTGCGTCTGGAGGCGATGTGGAGGGCCTGGGAGAAGATGCGGCGGGAGGATCCTCTGGCCGGGATAGCCAAGTGGTTCGTCGAGATCGGCGATCCCATGATGCGCGAGCTTCTCGACCCTGACGGGCCTTTCAAAGGCTGTAACGAGACCCGACATCGCGAGAAGAGCGAGGACATGTCCCTTCCCACAGTCCCGCTCGGCGTCCTGCCCTAATCGCCTGCCCTTCGGGTATCCGCTATCCCGATAGGCGGTCGGAGACCTTCCAAGTGGCCTGCCGCCCAGCGCGAGGCGCCCTAGCGGCGAGTGGGGTATCGTCGGCCCGGGGGGTCGTCCTCGCCTGGCGGGCATCCCGCGATTGACGTAGTCGGGCTCGAGGACGGGGGCGGGGCCCGGGGGCGTTGACAACCCGCTACTATGATGGGAGTATCGCTGCTCAGCAGTCAGTGACTGTGAAAGGATATAGTAAAAGGTGTGAGTGACCATGACGATCACAAGCGCGCAGGCCTTCCAGAGGGGGATGCGCAAGGGGCTGGACATAGTCGCCAATCCGGATCCGAAGAGGCTCAGGGCCAAGCGCAGGGAACTCGCGGCGAGGAATCTGGTCGGCGAGGCGTGGAAAGACACGGGAGTTCACCTCTCGAAGGCGATGCGGGACTTCCGGCAGACGATGTAGACCGGCTCGTAGAGGCCCTTCGAGCTGAGGGGACGCCGCTGTCGACTGCGCAGATCGCGGCAGTCCAAAACATCCAGTACCGAGGCCCTCTGCCTCCCCCGGAGGATCTGCTCCAATACAATAATGTTATGCCAGAAGCCGCCGACCGCATTATCGCAATGGCGGAGAAAAGCCTTGACGCGAAGGTTTATACATCGAAGAAACTCGCTGAGGCAGAGGCGAAAGGCATCTTGGCGGTAGCGCGTTCCGCTGCTGCTTCTCCCTTCATCATGGGGCTGGTCCTCATTGTCTCCACGATAAAAGAATGGGGAGTAGGAGCCCTTGGCGGATCAATCGGACTCCTGATCACAGGGGCGCCGCGCCTAATAGACTCCATCCGAGGAAACAGCGAAAAACCCGAGGAATCACAGCAGTAAATCCATATAAGTCTGGGCCTCATGCGCGGTCGAAGCTTCACGACTCCCGTGCCCGCTGCGTCCACTGGACAGCACGTCACATATTGCGAGGGTCGCCGTATTTCGCTTCCGGTTGCCTGAGGAGGTCGCGCCATACTGCCGTCTCGACAAGAGACCTTCCCTGTGAGGAACCTTTCTGTGAAGTCCACAGGATTGAAACAGTGTCCGGAACTTCGACGTCACGCGACATGCGAACTTTGAACTCAAGCGATTGACCCGGGTACAGTGGAGAACGCTCCCATCCACCATGCATTTCCCTCACAGCGGAGACCTCTGGCAGTTCTCCCATATCGACTCGCGCTTCTTTCAACTTAAGCGTTCCTCGATGCACGAACCGCAAACTGATTATCTCAACATTCCATAGTTCTGCTTCAAGCTCGAATTTAGTCGCCTCCCGCTGTTCTTGCGCAGCACTCCTGCGGTCTGTTCTCCGCGCATACCATAGCGACCAAGCGGATAGTAGAGATGACAAGCCAATTCCCACCCATTCAGCAGACGGCATTTTATCCTCCTGATTCTAGGCCTCAGCGAGGCTGTCCTCGCCACGGCCGCCGACCGGCCCGTAGTTGCCATGCTTTCACGATTCTGCACATGACGCCGAACTCAACAGCAATCAGTTCATGCCTTTACTCCCCCTCCGGCGGTGGTCTCGTTTGGGAGAGTTCTGCCGGCGTGGGGTGGGTGGCGTCTCAGTGTCTGCCTGGGGTGCCTGGGTGGCGCCGTCGGGGATGGGGGCGAAGGTGGCTAGAAGTCGTTCCGTCTGGCTCAACCCGCTCCCAGACCGCTGGGGCGGAGCCTGCGGTGACGGGCTTGTCGGGTCGTGGGGCTGGTAGTCGGGGAAGGATTGTTCTAGGAGGGTGTGGCGGAGGGGTATGGGTTCGAGTGTGGCCAGGGCGGCGTCGAGGTCGGCGCGGGTGCGCCGGGCGGTGGTGATCTGGTTGTGTAGTTCGATCGTCTCGGTCAGGGCTGTAGCCAGTCGCGTGGCCGTTGTCCAGATCGTCTCGGCGTAGCGTGCTGGGCCGTGCGGGGTGTGCAGGCATGCTCGCGCGAATCGGGCGCGGGCGGGGGTGGGCAGAGGAGCTCGACGTGTCGGCGGGGGTTTGGTCTGGGCGAGTCTGCCCATGGAGCGGGCGGCTTTGGCCAGGGCGAGGCCGCCGGGGTGGTGGCCGTCGTATCTGCGGGCCAGGGCACTGAATAATCCGGCCGCGTCCCGTGCGCATTCGGCCAGGCCCTCGTCGTCGCCGGGCAGGATCGCGTCGAAGCGGGCGAGTGATTCGTCGACGGCGGCCGCCATCGCTTTCCAGACGGCTTTTTGCTGACTGTCCCACTCCTTTCTGGACATCCACGGTTGACCATGCTGACGCACGGAGCCGTGGTCGTGGTGAGGGTTCCTGGCTGTTGTCCACAGTCCCAGGGCTTTACGGCGCTCGATGGACAGGTCTATCCATCCGGCGCGCAGACGTCGAAGGCTGAGGTCGCGGGCGACGTAGCCCGCGCCAATCCAGCGCGGCCGGCCCTGGCCGGCGGGCTTGAGGGCGACGGAAAAGCCGTCGACCTGATCGCGGGTGCCTTTGGCGTAGCGCGGTCGAACGAGGACGCCCTGGCCGCGCAACTCGGTCAGGAATTCAGACTCGGTGCGTGCGCCGGCCGCGGCCGCGCGCATGGCGATTTCCAGGCGTGCCCGGTCAGTCAGGGCTTGTCCTTTGCGCGCCGCGTCGGCCGCCTCGGCGGGCGTTTCGCCGATGGCGCCGCGCTCGTGCTCGCGGGACTCGACGACGACCAGCCCGTGGCGGTGCTCGAGCGTGTTGCAGGCGGCCTGCGCTCGGGCATAGTCGCGCCACACGCTGGCCTTCGTGCCGTCGTCGCGGACGAGGACGCAGGCGATGTGGATGTGGTCTCCCCCGCCGGCGTTGACGCCGTGGCGCACGGCGACCCATCGGCATGGGGCTTTGCCCGACGCCTCGGTGAAACCCATCTCGTCCATGAAGTCAGACGCGATCTTCGCCCACGTCTCATCGGTCAGACGGCCTTCGTCCGGGTGCAGGGTCAAAGAGCAGTGCCAGACGTGGGCGGGGCCTTTGCCGGTGCTGACGATCGCCTCGGCGTCGTAGTCCCAGTGCGTGCGTTTGGCCAGAACCTCGGTGCCGTGCTCGAGCCGGTCGAGGTCCAGTCGTTTGCCCACGCGCAACGCCTCAGCGTGCGTGAGAGGGCGGTGGCCGAAGAAGTCCCGGCCGGCGATGTCGAAGGTGCCGGCCAACACGCGCTGATCGGTGTGCTCGTTGGCCCGGCCAGGACCGAGCAGGTAGCACATGAGCCCGCGCGCGTTGCCCCCGCGGGTGATGTTCGGCATCACAACAGCTCACCGATCCTGGCGCGAAGCTCGCAGATCTGGTCGACCTGGCGGTGCAGGTCGGCGGCGATCGCCGCCGCCTCGTCGGGGAAGCGCCGGTGAGTGTTAGCCCAGTGCGCGATCTGGTTGATGTTGGTCGCCTCGCCCTGGATCTGGCGACACAATGCACGCAGCATCCCGAGCACCTCGCGCAGCTGTTCGGGATTGACCTGCTCGACCGGTTCCCGCAATCCCTGCGCCACCAGATAACGCGACATCGTCACACCCGTAGCCCGCGCCTGGAAACGCAAACGCGCATACTCCGATCGCGTCAACCGCAGGCTGAACATGCGTCGAGGATCGCCCAGACTCGCCGTCGCGGCCTTGCGCACAGCCCGCCCGGACGGCTCGTCGCCGTGGTGCGCCACAGCGCACCACCCCCTCTCCAGCGTAGCGACCCGCACGGGACCTCTCGGCCAGTATAGCCGAGACAAGCATGTTTGTATATACAAACATATAGCTTGCTCCATTTCCGCGACGCGGAAATGGAGGCGCGTCCGGGGCGCGGATCGTTCGTGGAGTTGCTGGCCTGTCGTCGGCTGGCCGGGCTGGTCGCGCGGCGTTGGTGAGTGGCGGTGGGTGTGCACATGATTGTCGTGGACGGGCTGTTCACACCATCGATATGGAGGACGCAATGAGTGACGATCATCGACAGAGGATTCTCGACGAGCTGGGGGCCAAGCTTCAGGCTCGTCGTGTCGTCCTCGACCAGTTGGCCGACGCCGCCGCGCACTTGGAGGCCGCTCAGGCCGCCTACCGAAACGCCTATAAGGCCGCCGTCGAGGCGGGCTGGGATTCGGCCGAGCTTGCCAAGGCCGGAGTACGCGAACCCGACAAGCGTGGGGCTCGGCGTCGAGCCCCACGCAGGCCTGCTGAGCCGACTTCCGAGGGATGACAAGTCGTGGGGCCGGGGGTGGGGCCCTCTCCTTAAGGGGTGGCCCTGCTCTCGGCCTCCCATTGTTGTTTGTCGATCGTGGTGACCACCCATCGGTTTCCGCGCTTGGTCAGCGTGAAGGTCCACCGGATCGTCATCGTCGGCCCGGCGAGCTTGTCGCGGGCGTCGCCCGGGATGACCTCGGTCTGTCGCACAAGGGTGACGACACCCGAGTCGTAGTCAGGCGTCCGGTCAGGCTCGACTCGTCCCATGACGACCGACATCCACACGCCGCGCTTCTTCCAATCCACCCAGGTCGCATCCGCGCTCTCTCGCGCTTGGGCCCGGCGCACGAGCGCGGGGTCAAGCCATTGCGCGGCGCGGCGGGTCGCGTCCAGCGGGGAGTCATCCGAGCGCGTGTCGTGGCAGGCCAGTGTGTCCGCGGCGGCATCGGCGACCTCGTCGGCGTCGCCGGGATTAATTCCGTTCGGCACGGTGCACCGCGACGCCGCCGGCGAGACTGTCGTCGACGCCGACGAGGTCGAAAACAATGGCTGGTCACGAAGCCTACCGAGCCGGTCGGCGGCCGTGACGCATCCCGACTGGACGACGGCCGCGGCCGCCAAGCAGACGCCCAGACGTTTGACAGTGAGCATGATGTCGTTATCCTCTCGGCGCCCCAGGCGCCTGTGGGAGCGGGGGTCCGATGTCCAGCCTAGTAGGCCAGCGACTGTTCGCATACCCCGTGACGGCCACCGATCCGGAAGCCAATAACATGCGTGGGGGACCCCTGTCGGGGTCCCCCACGTGGTTGGTTGGGGCGGGCCGCCCCTGTGGCCGGCCGGTCCGGGCCGGGCTGCTATTACATTTCCTGGATCATCGTCACCCGCCAGGCGCCGGCGCGTTTGTCCAGGGTCAGGATCCACTGCGTGGTCTGGGCTGGGGCGACGGGTGCGCCCGAGGCGTCGGTCGGTGTGCTCGTCGTCTGTCTGGCCAGGTCGATCCGCGGGGCGGTGTAGTCGGGCGGGGTCTGCAGGTCGATTCTCTCGACTCGTGTGGGCGTCCAGGCCCGGTGGCGCGCCCAGTCGGTCCAGGTCGCGTCGGTGCGGATCTGGGCTCCGGGCTCCGGGACGATCGCCGGATCGAGCCATTGCGCGGCGCGGCGGGTCGCGTCCAGCGGGGAGTCATCCGAGCGCGTGTCGTGGCAGGCCAGCATGCCCGCGACAGCGTCGGCGAGGCGTTCGGCGTCGGCCGGGTCGGCTGTCAAGCGCGGGCACCTCGACGCCGGCCGGGACCGGCTAGTGGTGGCCACGTCCTGGGGCGGGCCAGAGTCCGGCTGCTTCGATGAATCCGAGCAGCCGGAGGGCAGGAGGCCGACGGCCGCGAGGAGGGCGACGGCTCTCACTCTCCCTGTCTTTGTCATGTTCGTGGTCTCCTATCTCGGCACGCGCACGGCTTGCGGGAGCAGTGTCTCGGTCTTCGCGTAGTAGGACAGGGGGCGTTCGCCGACCCCGCCGGCGGGGATGGAGTCGACGATCTTTCCGTTGCCGGTGTAGATGCCCACGTGGGTGACTTTATCGCGCTCGGCCGGTACGTTCTTGGCTTGGAAGAAGACGATGTCGCCCGGCTGCAGGGAATCAGTCGTGGCTGGCACGTAGGTTCCGCCGTAGCTGGAGGCCAGGGTGAGCATCGCGTTCTCGCATTTGCGCTTGGCCGGGGTCTCGCCGGCGATCGCCATCGGCAGATCGATACCTAGCGTGTTCTTGAACGCGTCGTGCACGAGGGTGCAGCAGTCGTAGCAGGTCCCGGCTCGGCAGCCTGCCGAGCGGTACGGCGTGCCCTTCTTCGATAAGGCCCACTGGGCCGGCGCCGAGGCGCCCGGCGAGCCGGGCGCCGCTGGCGGCGCTTGTCCCTTCGTGGGCGCGTACTTCGAGGCGGCCAGGGATTTGATCTTGTCCACGTACTTGCGGGTCTCGGCGTACGGGGGAACGCCGCGGTATTTCTGGACCGCGCCCATTCCCGCGTTGTACCCGGCCAAGGCCAGGCTGACCACGTCGCCGGTTAGGGAGGGGGTCTGCGGGCGGGAGTGTGGTAGGTCGGTCGAGAACGTCGTGAGCGGTTGGACGTGCTGGCCGTGGTAGACGCCGGCCCAGCCGCGGTATTTCGCGGTCGGGCCCGTGTAGTCCTTGATGGAGATGACCCCTACCGCGCCGTTCTTGCCGACCGAGGTCGAGACGACTTTGCCGCCGCCCACGGACAGAGCAATATGGTCGGCCTGATCGTTGGCCCCGCCGATCAGGTCCCAGAATACCGGCACGCCCGGCGGGGGGTTCATATCGCCGGGGTGCTTCTCGCCCGCGTCCTGCCAGGCCTGATTGGCCGTCGCGTACTTTTGGGGGAATCCGAAGGCCTCACGAACGAATTGCTCGCATTTGCCTTTGTAGGATGTGTTGCCGACCTTGGCCATCGCGGTCTTGACCGCCGGCGAGGCCAGAGGCGCCGTCGAGTCCGGCACGCCGAGCATGCCTTTGACCGCCGCGACGTTGGCGCACATGAGATGCCCCTGCGACCAGATCGCGTCGATCGGGTTCATGATGTCGGCCTTGCCGTCCCCGTCCCCGTCCATGCCGCTCGACGCCCACGTGGACGGGATGAACTGGCTGATACCCTTCGCTCCGGCCGTCGATGTCGATGTGACGTTCCAGTTCGACTCGGCCTCGATCTGAGCCGCGATCAGCGAAGGCGTGATCTCCGGGCAGATGGATCCGGCCCGTTTGACCACGTCCAGGTACTGCGGAGGGACGTTGGCCGGATCCCCCGCGCCTACCTGCTGGTCCTTCTTCTTCCCGCCGCCCGTCCCAGCGAACAGCATGAGCCATAACGGAAGCAACACGATCAGGCACACGGCCACGACGACTTTCCTGGTCATGGCCGGCGCGCGCCCCGCTGTCGCTCCGGCCTCCCGCCTCTGGCAGGCGCGTGGGCCTGTCCGGGCAAAACGGGCTCGCCCGCCAAAGGAGGGAACGTCGAAATGACATCGCGCAGCTTATCGGGATCGAACCCGCCGAACGGCTCCCGCCCGGCGACCTCGACCACGGGCGCGCTGCGGATCCCCCGCTCTGCGAACGCGGCTCGCTCCTGGCCCGCCTCGGCCAACGCGATCTCCATGTAGGCCACGCCGGCCCGCTCGAGCTGACGGGCCGTCAGCCGGCAGGCCGGACAATGGTCCAGCGTGAAGACCGTCAGCCGGCCCTCCGCCCGCCACGCGCGGCGCAAAGCGGCCACCGCCGCATCCACCGAGCTTAACGACGTCGGCCCCAGTACACCGTCAAGCTGCCACCCATACACTTGCGCTCCGGCTTCCATCCGAGCCTGAAGCCCGGTCCCGGCCCGATCGGCCACCTCCACCGTCACCCGGTCCGGATCCCAGACCGCCGCCACCTCACCCGTGTGCAGCCCAGCCTGGAGCCGGGCGAGTAAAACCGACGCTGCCCGCACGGCCCACCGGGGCGCCTCCTGCATACCTGCACGTCTCGCATCCATGCCCGGAATGTGCTAGACAACAGACACAGCCAGCCGGCACGTGACACCCCACCGTACAGTCGAAAAACCCAGACCAGACCCCGGCGACACCGGGCGGCGACACACGGGTGTGGGCCCCACCAGCCAGTCTGGTGGGGCCCACACCCCTTCTCCTACCGGCCGGTTTTACTGTCTGGACCGAGGACCCAGACCGAGCGACATATTACTGAGCGCCCCCAACGTGCCAACGACCAGACCGATCACGACACTGATCTTGATCCCCTTCCACATGAAGCGACCCCACGCCCGGATCCCCCGCCACAGCGTCCGGAAAACCCAGCGCGCAGCCGACACGACAGCCGTCGCGTACACCCCGAGACAATCCCGAACAGACATAGCCCTCCTCCATTCTCCCTACACCCCCACAATAACCGATCCCTGAGACAGAAATCACTCACAACAGACGGTGCTCCCGGCCGATTCGGCCGGGAGCACCGTACCCGGGTGACGTTCGCGCTCGTCACCTGAGTTCTCCGAATGTCAGGTTTTCATTCGGAGAGTGATAGGCACTCTACCAAAACCGGCTTCGTCCAAGGAGTCTCGACAAGCGCAATTGGAAGGTGGGTATCTGCCCGAACGATAACTGTGGTGGGGCCCCAACCTCTCAGAGGTTGGGGCCCCACCACATATCCCCGCGACCGCGGGGTGCACTATATATCAACCCTACATGCCGGGTCATCCCCGCAGAAGCGGGGTACACGATACACACCTAAGTGTATCGGCTTCTAGTCTAGCAACTATGAGCTTGCGCGGCAAGTGACGTCGCGCCACTGGCACGAGGTCAGATGGCCGCAGGAGAATTATCTTCCGGCAATTATTAATCGTCGCTCGATTCCCAGGTGATGGCGGCGGAGGGCCGGACGTTGAGCAGAGCGGCGGCAAGGCCGATGTGGCCGGGTGCTTTGCGGCGAAGACGAAGAGTTTGGCCGGCGTCGGCACCGGCAATGGCAGACTGCAGCTGGGAGCGGAAGCGTACGACGTGGCCTTCCATAAAAACCGCGGCGGCGTGAGGGACGGGGTATTTGCCGGTCTCCCAGTTGCGGATGGTCTGCTCGGTCACGCCCATCTCCCGGCCCAGTTGGGCGGTGGTCCGCCCAACCAAGTGCCGCCAGCCGGCGAAGATGGCCGGACTCATGGCCGGGCCCTGGTCATCTGACACGGCTTGGCCCTGACACAGGTCGGCGAAGGTGACCAGCAGGTAGTGTTTTTTGCCTGCCTGGGCGTGGAAACGGGCCATGGCTATGTCGTCGGGCGTATAGGTGCCAGGCAAGGCAGAAGTCTCTTGTTCTTGGTATATCCGATATACGATCGGATCACTTCTATGAACATTAAAAGCTCGAGCTTGAATTTGAACATTTTTATCGATAATTAAAGCCCAACGATGAGCTTCTTTATCACCATCCAAATCAGCTTGTCGCTGTCTCTGAGCCCACGCCGCCAAAGGTTCGAATTTGTCCGGATCCAGCCCGTGGCGACGCAGAAAATGCCGAGCTTTAGCAATATAATATGGTTTAGTCGGTGCATTTTCAACTATCGTCCCATTCGACATCGTATCTCTCATTTCCATTCTACTCTTTTTTGTTGTTTTCTCCCCGCCTAGGCGGGGAGAAAACAACAAACCGCGCATCCCTCGCTCAGAGGTCAGTTGTCAGGCAGCTGATGATTAAGGACGATCTGCCAGAACTCCTCCGGGCCGGACGTCGTGTCGTAAAAGCCCGCCGAGCTGAGACAGCATGCGTTGGTCTCCTCGTCGTAGCCGTCGTCGTAGTCGAACACCTCATCGAAGATGGCGTCTATATCGTACTCTCCGACACTACCTTCTAACGCCCAGCGAATCTGTTGTTTGGCGTCTTCAGCGGTGGCACAGCGCAGAAACTTTGTCTTCTCCCCGTCGTCGCCCAGTTTAAAGGTCTCAAGTAGTTGGTCCATGATGATTTCCTTCTTTCTGGCTAGTGGGTATTTCCCTCCTGCCTGATAATACAAGTATATCTTACCGCTTTCGAAAACGAAAGCGGTAAGATATGTGATCTACTTCATATAAATATGTTCGAATTCATTAAATTATTTTTGATTACTCAAACACTAAACCAATATAAATTAATCATTTAACATTTCTTCAGTCCATTCGATCCGGCAGGGGATACCTCTCAGGGCTAAGGCAAACATGAGGGACTGGGTGAAAGCGGTATGCTCAGCCCATGTACTCTCCGGACCCTCTGTGATATAATGAGCCTGTCCGTCTGAATAGATATGAAGGACTGCTTGACCGGATCGGGACAAGTCGACGTTATCACTGCGTTGGCGGATTTGGTCGATGAATCCCTCCCATCGCCGCCGAAAAGTGGCATCCACGTCGTAGGGCAGGGCGAAGCGTCCGGATTCCCATCGACGGATCGTACGAGTAGTCACCTCGAACCGGGTAGCGAGCTCTTCGTGGGAGATCCCCATCATAGAGCGAATGGACCGGAATGTCGCCGGGCTCATCGCCTCGCACACCCGGGAGACGATCTCCACTTCGGCCAGCTGGGCGCGGACAGTTTCGGCGTCCTGGGCCGAAGCGCGGATCGCCCACACACCGGCCGCCCGAACATGGCGCAGGCCCAGAACTTTGCATTCTTTGATATCATCACCATTCAATCCTTTCTCATCAACCAAAATCCACATGTCGATATCTGCACCAGTATACATTTAGCAATACCTTTCTATTTAGTTATCCTCAAAAACCATGTTGAGGAACTGTTGTTTTATAAACTGAGGGAGGCGAAAACTCTGGTCTTTACACGTCGCAACAAAATAACGCTCATCGTGTTGTCTTTTCGACCGGGGCCCACGCCCTCTCGAACCTTATTGTATGTCCTCTCACCGGACAATACAAGTCGGAGCCGGGGCATCGCGAAGAGGAATGCCGCGGCCAGCCGGGGCTTGACTGGAGGACTCCCATTTGCCATACTGGAGACACAACGGGCGGGTATTCCGAACGTTGCCAGCCGGAGGCCCCTTTCTCAGGGGCCTCCGTTATTAGGGCCGCCAAATGTTTTCAGAGGCGACTTGCGGTTTTATTATCTGCCAGAGATTTTTACGTGTCTTTTTTGCTTTAGTATGTTCATTATTGGGTGGAATCTGACACCGCTGGTAAATGTATAATGCTGTGTCTATTAGCTGTAATCCGTTTACTCTCGAGGAATCGGCGAAATTCAAAGGTGAAGATAAATTAGTAAGCGTACTATGCTTATATCCGAACGTTCCAATCTTTTTATAATCGTTGAATCTTTCTTGAAGCTTATCTTGAAGACTATTGACATCTGCAATAACAATACATTCTTCTTCTGATAATTTACTAGCTTCTTCATCTATTGATTCAAGCAAATATGTCATTGTTACTAAATAAGGTGGATATGGATTATAATATCTTTCTTTCTGACGCCTGACATCCATACCTTTGAATAAGAAAAATATATTAAGATCGGCACTTGCTTTGAGGACTTGCTTATACAAATTGGCTATTTCTCGGTGTCTACCACGCATTTTCTTCCATTGATGTGCGCCCCCCATCATTTCATGACCATGAAATTCGATGTTTAATGACAAATCGTAGAGTTCTGAAAAATTTTTTCTCAAATTATCATATCTATGATCTAATTCCTCCCATTCGGTTTGTTCTGCGACAGCCGCACCAATAAAGTAGTGATTCTGTTCTTTTGAGTAGGATTCGTCCACGTGAGCAATCAACATGTTGACAATTATAGCCCAAAAAACGCATTCTTGCCTCTAATACAATGCCGTTCGGGCATCGCACCATATAAAGCTCAGTGCGATGCCCGAACGTATACCTCATATCTTACATGAGGTGGAGAGCATCCAGGGCGTGGCGTTGTTGGCGTTCTAGAACTTTGAGGTAGCGGCCTGTAGTGGCTAGGGAGGAATGTCGCATGAGGGTTTGGACGATGCGGCTGTCGATTCCGTGCTCTAGCAGGGATGTGGCGAAGTGGTGTCGGAGTTGGTGCGCGGTCACTCGTACTCCGATCCGTCTGAAGGCTCGGGAGATGACAGTGCTGACCGAGTTCCCGCTGACGTGGGCGTCGGGTTGGCCGGGAGAGGGGAACCAGTAGCCTGCCGGATAGAGGGATGCTTCCTCCAGGATTGCCCTGTGGACGGGGAGTACGTCGTCTCGGCCGCCTTTGCCGAGGATGCGGATCTTCTCGCCTATCTGGTCGAGGTATTCTCCGCGGAAGGCGGCGATTTCGGAGACGCGCATCCCAGCATAGACTGCCATGATGATCTTCGTGCGAGTCGTTCGCCTGATACTCGAGTTCAGGACGCGGCGAATATGTTCTTTGGCGGCTGGCTTGGGCAGGGCTGGTGGGACGCGCGGTCGTCGGATCGCCGCTATCGGGCTGACGTCGATCAGGCCGCGGTCTTGTAGCCAGGCGAACCATACGCGGAGGGTTGACCAGTAGTGCTCGCGGCTGGATTGGGCGATGTCGCGCGAGAGCCATTCGATTACATCGTCCTCCCCGGCGGTCTCCGGCTTGATGCCGAGAGTCCGTGCGAAGTTGGTGAGGATTCGGCGGCGATCGTCGATCGTTCTGGTAGCCAGGCCGCGGCTTTTCATGGTCGCGAGCCAGAGGTCCGAAAGGGAATCGTGTGTCATTCCTCGAGTCCTTACGTCGGGTCAAAACAATAGGGGTAATGACGGCAATACCGTCGTTACCCCTGTTGACGATTAGTGAAAATCGTTTTGATCCTAGGATTTGAATGGCGCTCCTTTCCTGAGGCGTCCGGATTCCAGTGGCGTGCTTTCGTATATCTCCTCGATTTTCTGAACTTCGTCGAGAACGAGCCCGGCAATCCATTGGGACAGGGATGGTGGGCGGCGCGCGGCGGGAAGGGCGGCGTAACAGCCGCGGACACGGGCTAGTTGGTCAGTGTCCATATAGACGGCGATTTTCCCGCGTTTGGCTCGGGGCGCGCGAGAGGCGGAGGCGCCTGAGATGACCGGATCGGTGCTGCGTCGCTTGGTCGTGGCCGCTTTGACTAGACTGTCGGGCACGTTGAGGGAGCGTTTCATTTCTGGCCTCTCAGGAGCGTGCAGGCCAGGCTATCCAGGCGCTCGGCGACTTCTGCCGTTCCGGGAATTCGGTCGACGGGGATACTGTCGGATGCTCCTCGGGCGAGGGCCTCGCGTTCGGGAATCTGGACCTCTAGGACGAGGTCTCGGTAGATCTCGCGGATCTGCTGGACCCATTGGGCTTGGTCCCTGCGGCCTCCTCGCAGCCGGTTGATCAGGATTCCGGCGGGGAGGAGGTTGGGATTGTAGTAGGCCTTGACATTGGCGATCGTCTGGAGGGCTTGCGCCAGCGCTTGGGCGGATTCAACGCGGGGCTCGGTGACCAAGAGCGCCCGAGAGGCGGCCACCAATGCGTTGGCTGTCAGGACGCCGAGTGCGGGTGGGCAGTCGATGACGGCGTCATCGTAGGCGTCTTCTATTTCCGTGAGGATGTGCCGCAATCTCATCTCCCGGCCGATGGTCGAATCGGACTCGACGTCGGCCAAGGCTCGCTCGGCCGGCAGGCACGCAATCGGCCCCCAGTCAGTAGCAGCGGGAAGGGCGGCATCGAGGATCGTCTGCCGAGCAGGCAGGTCCGTTCCGAGGAGATCGAAGATCGTCGGGGCATCATCATCGGTCCGGTCGACTCCCAGGATCGATGTGGCGCTGGCCTGCGGATCCATGTCGACGAGGAGGACCTTGCGGCCTTCCAAGGTCAGGTGCCGGGCTAGTTCGGTGGCGACGGCCGTCTTACCGACGCCGCCTTTCTGGTTGCAGATCGCGATGATCATCGCGCCTCCTTCTGTCGGTGTAGGTGTGCCGTCAACGACGGCATTGGGGGTAATGACGGTATTGCGCTCATCGGGAATAATGGGCACAATAGGGGGAATGGGGTCATTGGGGGCATGAAGAGTTAGGTCTATGCACAGGAATCGTGCATAGACCTAACTCACGTATTTCAGCTGGTGCACGGCTCGGTAGGCGTCGAGGTCCAGTACGGTGCCGGCGAGTTTCGGATCAGAAGGTTGGGGGTTCGAATCCCTTCGAGCGCGCCGAGGCTCCGCACTGGTCGAGACGACTCCCGGTGCGGAGTTTTCGCCGCTTTTGTTGAACCGGCCGTTCTGTCGACATTGGCTCCGCTCGATCACAGACCGCGACAGCCATCGCCCGACTGGGACGGCGCGAATCTACTGGGTTCGAAACGTGTAGCCGGTTTCGTCGCGCGCCTCGAGCCGAAGGGCCGAGCCGTCGGCGGGCACCGTTATCTCGGCCGTGAATCCGTAAGCGGAGCCGTTTCCGCCTTTCGGATCTGCCGAAGGCGTCGGACCACCGGCGGGTGTGGACGCCTGGGAGTCGGCAGGCGTGGGCACTTCAGAGGGAGCCGCCGTTGTTCTGCCTGCGGTTGTCGGCGCTTTGGTTCCGGGCAGCTGTGAGGCGTCCGTCCAGTCGTGCAGCACGGAGGTCTTCCCGTTCGGTGAGACCGCGAGGATGCGCGCCTGCCGCCGACCCTCCACGCCGCCTGAGACCTCGACCGTCACAGGGGACTTCGAGCCGCGCACGAGTTTGTCCGCGTTGCGCAAGACCGCCTTGAGGGGCGTATAGGAGTGCAGCTGCCTCGCCGGATCCATGCCTGCTTTGGACATCTGCCCGGAGACGAGATTCCACGCCGCGGACCCGGGCGTCGCCGCCACGTAGACTTTCACCTTGCCGGTGCCGGTCCCGCTAGCGCCATCCAGTCGGAATTCCTTCAGGGTGGACGGCAGAACCAAGTATTCCGGGAAAACGCCGTACACGTAGGACACGGACGTCATACCTTCGCCGAAATAAGCGGATTTCGGCTCGCCGCTGCGGAAATTAGTCGAGTCGGTGAATCTTCCGTCGATGCCGCGGCGCACGATGAGGCGTACGGGCATCGTCCCGGAAAAGCAATCTTGGGCGATCTCACGGATGTTCGTGCCGAACTCAACCTCGCGCAAACCGGTAGACGCGAAGCCGTCGACGTACTCGAGGCTTTGAGGGAATTTCACTTCTGTCAGCGCGGACGCACCGTAGAAGGCGTCTCCCTCAATGCGCTTAAGCCCCTCGGGCAGAACGACCTTCGCCAACTTCGCGTTCTCGCTGAAGGCTCCCCTGTCGATCTGCACAGTTCCCCGCCGAACCGCATACTCGATCGAAGAGTTCCCGCTCGGAGAAAGAGTCAGATGCAACCCATCAGCACGCTTCGTATAAAGGACATTACCGTACACGAAAAATACGGAATTAACAGCGGAAACCGTGAGATTTTTGAGATTACGAGTATGGTAAAATACATTTTGACCCAAAGACGTCAACTTAGCTCCAATATGAACTTTCTTTAATTTGTCATTGGACCAAAAGGCGTGCTCTTCGATGCTCGTGACAGAGTCGGGGATGACGAGGTCAACTATAGATGTCCGTCCGAAACCGTAGTCTTTGATAGTTGTGAGTCTTCCAAGCTCAGGACGCATATTCACATATGTGAGCTTGCCATTATGACTGAAGGCCATGGTGCCCACCGTAATCGTTCCGCCGAGATCCACGCTCACAAGACTCGATATGGCGCTGAAAGCCCACATCTCTACTGTTTCGACACCTTTAGGAAGATTTACCGATGTTAGAGCCGTTAATCGGAATGCTTCATTCCCTATACGTTTTAATGTCGAAGGAAAGGAGACGTTCATAATTTTCACTTCGTGAAAAGCCTTATTAGAGATTTCTCTGACGCCTTCGGGTATCGAATAGGAACTGACACCCCGTTTCCACGCGGCCGGGAAGGCGATGAGCTTCGTCTTGTCCTTGTTGTACAGCACTCCGTCGACACTGGTGTAGTTGAGGGCGTCGTCCTTGACCTGTATCTCGGAGAGCTTCGGCGTACTGACGAAAGCCCCCACGAGGATATCCGCGCGGACGTTCTTCCCTATGAGAATCCGCTTCAAGGATGTAGCATGCGAGAAAGCCTCCGAAGCGATCGTCTGGACGGAGTCGGGAATGTCGATCTCCTCCACTGGAGTCAGCACGAACGCTCTAGCCCCCACGTGCTTGAGACCTTCGTTGAGGGTGATTTTTTCGACCTTCGAGCCGCTCAAGAAGCCGTCGCCGACGGAGATCACTCCCTTCGGCAGGGAGAACTCCGTGAAAGCGGTACCAGAGAACGCCCCGGCTCCGATCTCGGTCAGCTTGGACGGCAGGCCGACGCCTGCTCTCTTTCCTCCGCGGCCAATGAGCGTGAAGTCGGACAGTTCCCCATTCGACTTGAAAGCCCTTTGGCCGATGCGCGTCACGCTGTCCGACAGCGTCACCTTCGCCAGTTTTGCGCAGTGGCGAAAAGCGTCGTCGGGGATCTCGGTCAGCCCCGCCGGGAGGGAGATCTCCCGCATCGAGCAGCTTTGAAAAGCCCCCGGTGCGATCTTGGTGACGGAGCGAGGCAACGTCAACGACATGAGCTTCCGATCTTCGGATACCACGGAGGAACCGACGCTCGCCAGCCTACTCGGATTGACGTCGGTGTCCTCGAAAGCGATCTCCTTCAAATTCGGAGCTTTGGCGAATGCCTGGTCGCCGATCGATGAAACGGAAGCGGGGACGTGGATCCTCTCCACGTTCCGCAGGAAGAAGGCGTTTCCGTCGATCGCCGTCACACCGCCGGGAATCCTCACGTCCGGCGAGGACCCCTTGTATCCGAGGAGAACGCCGGAATCGACGATGAAGCCCCCGGCATCGCCCGGACGCACTCTGATGAGGGCAGAGGCGGTGTACGTCCAGCTGCCCGACGTCGCGGCCGCCGTAACGGTCGCGTCACCGGAGGCGTTCTTGGCTTCGAGCCTGACCTGGTCGCCCTTGGCGGTGATGGGCTTGACGGTGACGATCGGGTTGGAACTCGTCCACGTCAACTTCGCCCGCCTCAATGAACGCGAGAGGCGGGCCGTCAGCGTATCGCTGCTTCCACTGGCGATGGCTAGCCTTGTGGTGGACAGGTTGACGGTCGGCTTCCCGCTGGGAGACTTCATTCGACCCTCTCGAATGCTCTGCGCGGAAACCGCGGTTGGGTTCGCCCTCACGGCGGACGCGTGGCCGCGAGCGGTGGAAGCCGCCGCGGCCGCCGCCTCGCCGGCGAAGGCCCTGTGCTGGGCGGATACGTGCGATCGCGCTGGGGCGAATCCGAAGCAGCTGCCGACGACCGTTACGATGCAGGCCAGCCAAAGCCGGGAAAGACGTGTACCCATTTTTCAGTTCGCGTTCCGCGCACGCCTGCGCAATGCCAGTCCACCGCCGAGGAGAAGCGCTGCGAGAGCCGCCATCGTCTTCACGGTCGCACCGCTTTTGACGAGACGGCCTTCTCTGGCCGGACGCTCGGTTGGCCTCCCAGCGCTCGCCGTACGCTTCGCCTCGGCCTGCCGACCCTGGACAGCATACGTCTGCACGGGGGCAGCCGGGCCCGCAGAGGCGGCAGCTCGGCCGGATGCGGAGGGTCCATCCGCTCGACCAGTGGACGACGGCGAAGGTCCGGGAAGCACCTGCTGCGAGGGGCCCGGCTGAGCGGTCGGCTGGCTCGTGGGCACCGGCGACGGCGCCGAAGTTCGGGGCGCCGTCGGAGTCGGAGACGCCGACGGCGTAGGAGCCGAGGGCGTGGGCGAGTTCGGAGTCGAGGGCTTGGGAGCGGGAACGCCGGTGACGTCCGTGCGCACGGTGTACCCGGTTTCGTCGCGGACCTCGAGTTTCAGGCTCGAGCCATCGGCGGGCACCGTTATCTCGGCTGTGAATCCGTAGGCGGGATCGCCGGTTCCCTGGTCTTGGGGAGACGCCGGGGTGTCCGCGGAGGAGGGGGAGGGCGAAGGGGAAGCCTCGCTGGGGCTCGGGCTCTGCTGAGTGACCCCTCCTGTGGGGGTCTCACTCGGTGCAGGCGACTGTCCGGTGGGTTTGCCGGAGGGGCTCCCGCTCGGCGTCGAAGGATTCGACGAAGCCTGCGACGAGCTCGTCCCACTGGGCGCTGCCGTGTCACTCGGTGAGACCGCATTACTCGGTGAGGCCGCTCCGCTCGGCGCAGTCGGGCCGTCCGCCAGTTTGAGCGACGCCTTCCGGGCGATGGCGGCCCTTCCGCCGTTCACCGCGGTTGTGCGCGCAGACGCCGTGGCGGACGGCAGCTGTGAGGCGTCCGTCCAGTCGTGCAACACGGAGGTCTTCCCGTTCGGTGAGACCGCGAGGATGCGCGCCTGCCGTCGGCCGTTCACACCGCCCGAGACCTCGACCGTCACAGGGGACTTCGAGCCGCGCACGAGTTTGTCCGCGTTGCGCAAGACCGCCTTGAGGGGCGTATAGGAGTGCAGCTGTCTCGCCGGATCCATGCCTATTTTGGACATCTGCCCGGAGACGAGATTCCATGCCGCAGTCCCGGGCGCCGCCGCAATGTAGACGTCCTTCATACTCAGGTCGGTAGTCCATGGCCGCAGCCGGAATTCCTTCAGGGTGGACGGCAGGACCATGATCTTCGGGAGATCTCCGTTTTCGTAGACGACGTTGGTCATGCCCTCTCCGAAATAAGCGGATTTCTGCTTTCCAGGCTTGTCAAGGGATGCAGATGAATCAGTGAACTTTCCGTTGATTCCACCACGCACGATTATGCGTTCGGGCATCCCATCGAAAAAAGAATTATAGGCAATTTCACGGATGTGCGTACCGAACTCAACTTCGCGGAAAAAGCTTGAAATATAACCGTCGACGTATTCGAGGCTTTCGGGAAAGTTCACATTGACCAGAGAATTCGAGCGATAGAAGGCTTGCTGCCCAACACGCTTGAGTCCCTCTGGAAGAATGATCTTCACGAGTTTCTTATGGCCGCTGAAGGCTTTCTCGTCGACTTGCACGGTTCCCTTTCGGACAGAGTATTCGGATGCCGTAGCGCTGTTGTAAGATCTGATAAGATGCAACCCGTCATTACGCTTTGCGTACAGCGAGTTACGATCGGCTGAATAGACAGGATTGGCCGCCGATACGGTGAGTTCTCTAAAAGTTAGCGGAAAACGACCGTAGCCGTCATCGTCATCGAAAGCTTCCAGATCGAAGGTTCTCATTCCGGCGCCGATGTGGACTTTCGTGAGTTTTCTACTATATCCGAAAGCAAGATAGCCAAGTTCGGTCACGGAATCGGGAATCGTGAGTGTGGTAAGCGGTACACCGAAGAAACCATTGCCTTCGATCACAGTGAGGCGGCCGAGGTCAGGACGCAAGTTCACCTGTGTCAAATGATCGGCATGGTAGAATGCAGAGGAACCTATCTTTATAGTTCCACCCAAATCAACGCTTTTTAAGGATGAAATCTCGTAAAAAGCACTATCTCCTATAGTTTCGAAACTATTTGGGAGAGTTAAGTCGGTAAGAGTCGTTTTCGCGAATGCATATTCGCGTATATGTTTTAACGTAGCGGGAAAAGTAACTTTCGTTATCTTTGCTTTTTCAAATGCGTAAGCAGAAATTTCAGTGACGCCTTCAGGTACCGTATAAGTATTGAATCCCTGTTTACGCATAGCAGGAAATGCGATCAGCTTAGTTTTCTTCTTATCGAACAAAACTCCTTCAACGCTTGTATAGTTGACTGAACTGTTCTTAACATGTATTTCAGTGAGCTTCGGAGTATCGTTAAAGGCCTGAAGAAGAAGATCCGCTCCCACATTGTCGCCTATGCGAACACGCTTGAGAGATGGCATATCCACGAAGGCGTGAAAGCCGACCGTCTGGACGGAATCGGGAATGGTGAGATCCTCGACGTCGGACTCCCCGAAGACATAGGAGCCCAGGCGCTTGAGCCCCTCGTTGAGGGTGATCTTCTTGAGCTTCGACCAGCGCCAGACTCCGTTATCAATGGATGTGACGCTCGAGGGCAGAGATATGTCCCTGATGCCGCTCGAGGCGAAGGCGCCTTCCTTGATTTCGGCGAGTTTGGAGGGCAGGCCGGCGCCCAGCTCCTTCTCTCCGGAGCCGATGCGCGCGAACGCGGACAGCGCGCGGTCGGATTCGAAGGCTCTGGGGCCGATGCGCGTAACGCCGTCGGACAGCTTCACCTTCGTAAGCCGCGGGGAGTCGGCGAAGGCGCCTTCGGGGATGTCCGTCACCCCCGAAGGAAGGGAGATTTCCTTGGCTCCGGTGTTCGCGAAGGCGCTCGCTGGGATCTTCGTGAGCGAACGGGGCAACTTCATAGAATCGAAGTTCGAGTCTCCCTCGATCAGGCGGGAGCCGATGCTCGTCAATCTGCTCGGATTGGCGTCAGTGTCTTCGAAGGTGACCGTTGTCAACTTCTTCGCATTGGCGAAGGCCGAGTCGCCGATGGATGTCACGGAGGCTGGCACGTGGATCCTCTCGACGTTCGCCCCGAGGAAGGCGTTCTTGTGGATCGACGTCACTCCGGCGGGGATCCTCACGTCCTTTGCCGTACCGCCGTATGCCACGAGACCGCCGGATCCGTCGAAAACGAAACCCGAAGCGTCGGCCGGGCGGACCTTGATCGTCGCCGAAGCGGTGTAAATCTTGTCGACCTTGTCTATGGACGCCGTGATGACCGCGTCTCCCGTGCCCTTCCCCGCTTTGAGCGTGGCCTGCTCTCCGCGGGCGTCGACGGGTTTGACGGTGACGAGCGGGCTCGAGCTCTTCCACTTCGTGGTCAAATCGAAACCGAGTCCACAGGGGAGAGACGTCAGGGTGCCGCTTCCTCCGCTGGCGATCGTGAGCTCCGTCTGGGAGAGGTAGAGACCCATCCCCTCCGGCCGGTCGCATATGGGGTGCATCGGCCGAACGCCTGCAGTGGCGACGGCGCCCGCAGCCTCCCTGCCGTGCGACAGGGCGGCAACGGGAGATGATGCTCCGAGCAGGCTGCTCTCCGAGGCGAAGCCGCGTGCGGGCGCCTGTGACTGCGCCGGGGAAAAACCAAGGCAACTGACCGCCGCTGCCACGATGCAGGACAGACAGAGCCGAGACGAATGGGTGCGCATAGATTCTCCTTAGGGTGAGCATGAGATTCCACACATTCACGGCGGAAAACAGCTTACCCTCGGTATGTGAGATGCGCAACAGGACTGGCCGGCGCGTCCCCGGTTCGGGGGCACAGCTGCCTCAAAGGGAACGGGAAGAGGAACCTTGAAAAGGTAGGGGCCTCAAAAGACGGAGACAGAGGCCTCAGGAGACATCGGAGAGCACCGGCGCGATGGCGTTCACCGCGTTGAGGATGCGGGGAACCCCGGTATAGGGCATCGCCTGGAGGAGCGCCGCTAGGAGGCCTTCAACGGTGTTGCCCGCCTTGACGGCGCCGACCGCATGACTGCGCACCTGTGGTTCCGCGTCGCCGAGGGCTGCGAGCACGACGAACGTCAGCAGCTCGCGTCGGCGGCGATCCAAACCGTTCCTCGAAGCGAAATCGCCGAAGGTGAGTTCGGTGACGAATCGGGGAAGCGCTTCGGCGAACTCGCCGGGCAAATCGGAGTACTGCCTGGCGAGTTCGCGTCCGTAGATCGGCTCTTGGAAGCAGCGGCCCATCCTCTGTCGGTCGTCGTCGGCGACGGTTCCCTGGGCGGGGAGGGGGAGGGCGATCCCCTTGCCCCTGAACGCCTCGTTCATCGCGGAGATGGCGTTGAGCGTCTTGGGGAAGCCGATGAGGGGTGCGCACTGGTAGACGGCCTCGCGGATTTCCACGGGCGTGCACCCCGCCGCGAGCGCCGCCCGGACGTGGACGGTCAGTTGGGGAAGCGTCTGATTGGCTGTCAGAACCGAGACGGTTATGAGTTCTCGGGTCTGGTCGTCGAGATCGCCGGTGTAGAAGACTTCGCCGAAGATGAAGCGTTGGAGGATCCGCATGAACTCCGGGTCGTCGCCTTCGTCGACGACCGGTTTGCCGCCGAAGAGCTCCGCGAATTTCTCCGCGGTCAGTTCGATTCGCCCCATGGTCAGGCTCCGTCAGGAGTCGGCCTCTGTCAGTGCGGCGTATTCGGCGTCGGAGACGGGTTCCAGCCATTCGGTGCGCGTCTCCTCTCCGGGGACCTCCAGGGCGATGTGGCTGAACCACGAATCGGCCTTGGCGCCATGCCAATGCTTGGCGCCCGCGGGGATGACGACGACGTCGCCGGGGTTCAGGCTTCGCGGGGGCTGGCCTTTCTGCTGGTGCCAGCCGCTTCCCGCGATGCAGATGAGGATCTGCCCGCCGCCCCGGGCGGCGTGGTGGATGTGCCAGTTGTTGCGGCATCCCGGCTCGAACGTCACGTTGGCGAGGAAGACCGGAGCGTGGCCCGGTTCCGTCAGAGGATTGACGTAGGAGGCGCCGGTGAAATACTGGGCGTAGGCGGTGTTCTCCTCGCCTTTGCCGAAAATGTTGTTCCGGTCGAATTCGTTGTTGTCTGCCATAGCTCCGTCACCCTTCGAGAGTAGTGGGTAGTCCGATCGGGGACCGCCGGATATACCGGAATCCTACCTGCACCCCAATGGACGGGACCAGGTTCTCCCACGTGGCGGACAGTCGCCGCGCCGGCGCCGAAGCCGCCGCGCATCCGGTCCTCCAGCCGGGGACGACGGGCCGGGGATGGGCCTCGTGCCGCACGATCGCCTGGCCGCCCGCCTCGGCGACGTCGGCCCCTTGGCGGAACGCTAACCGGCGTCCTCCGCTCCATCCTGGCGCCATCGCGAGAGGTACCCGCGAAGCCCGTGCGGGGAGAGCGCCCACACGGCGAGGAAGACGATGCCTCCCACCGTCACGACGGTTGCGCCCGAGGCCGTGTCGAACCAGTAGGATACGTAGATCCCGGTGATCGTCGTCGCCGCGGAGAGCGCCGGCGCCACGACGAGCATGCGGGAGAAGCGGCTCGTCAGCAGATATGCGGTCGCCCCGGGGGTGACGAGCAGGGTGACGATGAGAATCGCCCCCACGGCCTGCATGGCGCTGACGACGGTGAGCGCCAGGCACACGACGAGGATGCCCGAAATGCGTCTGGGCGACAGGCCGATGGCGCGGAGGTGGCCCGGGTCGAAGGCGTAGGCCGTGACGTCGCGTCTCTTGAACAGCAGGACCGCCGCGGCGAGCGGGGCGAGGACGAGTACCTGCCACATGTCGGCCTGGGTGATGCCCAGGAGGTCTCCGAAGAGCACGTGCTGCATGTCGATGTTCGTGGGGTTCTTCGAGACGATCACGAGGCCCGTGGCGAACATGGTCGTGAAGACGATGCCCATGCTCGCATCCGATTTGACGCGGGATGTCCCCCGGACCGCGAAGATCATCCCTACGACGAGGAGAGCCGCGGCCATCGCCCCTATGGAGAAGGGCAGGCCGAGGAGGTAGGCGATGACGACGCCGGGGAGGATGGCGTGCGAGAGTGCGTCGCCCATGAGCGACCAGCCGATGAGGACGAGCCAGCAGCTGACGATTGCGCACGCGATCCCCGCCACGAGCGTGACCGCGATGCCGCGCACCATGAACGGGTACGTCCACATCTCGCCGAAGAGAGACCAGAGGTCAGGCATGGTCGGCCTCCTCCCGCACCGCCTCCGAGGCGTATGCCGCAGCGGGCGTCCGCTCTGCCGTGGGGTTTTTCGCGCCGGCCGGAGGGCGCGTCATCGCGGGGGCGGACGTCATCGCACGAGGTGGTGGATCGCCCGAGGCGCCGTCCGAAGCCGGCGAGACGAGGCCGAAGGCTCGTCCCAGGACCTCGGGCTCGAGGGCTTCGGCCACAGAGCCGTGGAAGACGACTTCGCGCTGGAGCAGAAGCACCTCGTCGCACAGGCTCGGCAGACCCGACAGATCGTGGGTGGCAACGAGCATCGTCGCCCCTTCGGCGGCGAGTTCGCGGAGCAGGCCTGTGATGAGCGCTTCGCTCGGCTTGTCGACTCCCGCGAAGGGCTCATCCAGGAGGAAGAGCCTGGCTCCCTGGGCGATCGCACGTGCGATGAACACGCGTTTGCGCTGGCCTCCCGACAGAGCCCCCACCGGGCGACGGCGCAGATCGAGGAGGTCAACGAGTTCGATGGCGACGTCGACGGCGGCCCGGTCCTCGGCCTTCAGCCGCCTGGCCGGACCGAGGCCTCCGTACCGTCCCATGGCGACGACGTCCTCCACGGCGATGGGGAAATCCCAGTCGACCCCTTCGTTCTGCGGGACGTACCCGACCAGGCCGCGACGGCGGGCCGACGTCGGATCTATGCCGAGGAGCCGGACGTCGCCCGTCGAGTGCACCGCGCCCATGATGGCCTTGATGAGGGTGGACTTGCCCGAGCCGTTCGTGCCGACGAGGCCGCAAATGCGGCCCCGCTCCACGGCGAAGCTCACTCCCGTCAGGGCGCGCACCCTTCCGTAGGAGGCGCGCATGCCGTCGACTCGCAGGGCGATGCCGGCATCGCCGCCCCTGTCCTCGCCACGAGGGAATCCGGCGTCGCCCCCGCCGTCTCGCGCCGTGCCGAGCCGCCGCCGGAGGGAGACGGCGTCGGCTTCTTCCTCTTCACTCGCGTCCCGGCCCATGTCACGAGCCTTTCCGCGCCAGACCCCGGGCGATCTTCTGCGAATCGTAGCGGAGGAGGTCGAGATAGGAGGGGACGGGGCCGCCGGCCTTCGACAGCGAGTCGACGTACAGCGTGCCGCCGTAGACGGCGTCGGTGGACTCGACGATGGGCTTCATCTTCCCCTCCACCGTGGACTCGCAGAACACCGCGGGGATCTTGCGGGATTTCACGAAGTTCTCGACTTCGGCCACGCCCTTGGGGGTCAGGGCGCCTTCCGCGTTGACGGCCCACAGGTAGCGTTCCTCCAGCCCGAAATCGCGAGCGAGGTAGCTGAACGCCCCTTCGCACGTCACGAGCGCGCGCTTCTCGCGGGGGACGGAGGCGAGGGTGGCCGTCATCTCGTTGGAGATGGCGTCGAGTTTGGCCTTGTAGGCCTCGCCGTTGGCCTTGAACTCGGCGGCGTGCTCGCGGTCCAGGGCGGAGAAGGCTTTGACGAGGTTGTCGACGTACTTCTTGCCTTCGCGCGGGCTCATCCACGCGTGGGGGTTGGGTTCTCCCGCGTGGCCTCCCGAGGCGATGGGAATGGGGGTCACGCCGTCGGACAGCGTGACGCGCTTGGCCTTGGAGTTGGCCGTCAGCTTGGTGATCCACCTTTCCAGGCCGAGCCCGTTGTCGACTATGAGGTCCGCCTTGGCGCCGCGCCGGACGTCCTCGGGGCTGGGCTGGAAGTCGTGGATCTCCTCATCGGGGCTGGTGATGGATTCGACCTGCAGGCGGTCTCCCGCGATCGCCTGCGCCATGTCCTTCACAACGGTGAAGGTCGTCAGAACCAGGGGCTTGCCGCCGGCCCGGCCCGAATTCGAACACGCGCCGAGCGATCCCGCCGTGAGGAACAGGGCGAGGAGCGCGCAGGACAGCCGCACTCGGCCGGCACCTTCGCCGGCCCGTCCGCCCCGCCGATGTCTTCTTGTGAGTCTACGCATGAGCCCAGTATATTTCGGCGGACCGAAAACTTCATCCGGCCCGCTCCCGCGCTGCGCGCATCTCCCCTCGGCTTCCTCGCTTCGGCTTCCGCAGGAGTCTGCACGGATGACCGGTCGGCGCCGTGCCGGACGAACGTTTCGACTAACCGCCCGCCGGCGTCCGACGAACCATGGACCTCCCCTCTACGGGCCAGTAGTGTAAGGAACGCGTTACCGTACTAGACGCGTTCTCCCAGTAACGCACCGAAGGGAGCACCTTGCGTACAATCCGTGCATCTCTGGCCGCGGCGGCCGTCGCCGCCATGAGCCTGACCGCCTGTTCCTCCGGCGACTCGACGTCGTCGGCATCGACCTCCTCCCAGTCCGCGAGCGCCGCATCCGGCAAGTCCGCGGGCGGAAAGGCGACCGCCCAGCCCAAAGTCGGCAAAGCCTCGGCGTCCTGCGATGCGCCGAGCGGCGACGCCTCCTATCCCATGAAGATCGAACACGCCTACGGCACCACGACGATCCCGGCCAAGCCGACTCGGATCGCGACGGTGGCCTGGGCGAATCACGAAGTCCCGCTCGCCCTCGGCGTCGCCCCCGTGGGGATGTCGAAGGCGACGTGGGGCGACGACGACGGCGACGGCGTGATGCCCTGGGTCCGAGAGAAGCTCACGGCCCTCGGCGCCCAGACCCCGGCGCTCTTCGACGAGACCGACGGCGTGCCCGACACGGAGGTGTTCAAGACGAAGCCCGACGTCATCCTCGCCTCGTATTCGGGCCTGACCCAGGAGCAGTACGACAAACTGTCGAAGATCGCGCCCGTCGTGGCCTACCCAGAGAGGGCGTGGGGGACGTCCATGGAGTGCATGATCCGCATGAACTCGAAAGCCATCGGCATGCCGGCCCAGGGCGAGCAGCTCATCAAGGACCTCAAGAAGCACAGCGACGACGCGCTCAACGCCCATCCCTCGCTCAAAGGCAAGAAGGTCCTGTTCGGTTCGACGGGGACCAAGGGGGACTTCTCGAAGATCGGCTTCTACACGACGCACGACTCGAGGGCCGGATTCCTGGCCCGAAACGGGTTCGGCGTGCCCAAGATCGTCGCCGAGGAGACGAAGAAGACCGACCAGTTCTTCGTGGAGGTCAGCACTGAGAAGATCGAGCGCTTCGACGACGTCGACGTCTTCCTCACGTACGGCCCCGAGAAGGACAACGCGAAGATCGCCGGGAAGCTCAAGAAGGACGAGCTCATCTCCCAGATGCCCGCGGTCAAGAAGGGGCGCATCGCCGTCCTGGGCTACAGCAACCCGCTGGCGGCCGCCGCGAATCCGTCCCCTCTGTCCATACCGTGGGGGCTGAACAAGTACTACGACGTGCTGGCCGACTCTCTGAAGTGACCGGTGGCCAGCACGACTGACTCCGCCCCACGGCGGCGTGCGGCTGCGGCGCGCATGGCGTGGCTGGCCGCGGGGATCGCGCTGCTGGTGGCGCTGTGCGCGGCGTCGGTGGCCTTCGGGACCCGACGCATCCCCCTGGCCGAGGTCTTCGACGCATTCCTCGGCGAGCCTCGGGACCGAGCCGAGCAGATCACCCGCGCCGTGCTGTACAGGCGACTGCCCCGCACGGTCCTGGCAGCGCTGATCGGCGCGGCCCTGGCCGTCTCGGGCACGGCCATGCAGGCCGTCACCCGCAACCCGCTGGCCGACCCGGGGATCCTCGGGGTGTCCAACGGCGCCGCCCTCGCGGTCGTCATCGGGCTCGCCTTCTTCGACGTGGGGGATCCGTCCCTGACGATGGCGATCTCGATCGCGGGCTCGGCCGTCGCGGCCGTTTTCGTCTACACGGTCGGATCCCTCGGGCGGGGCGGGGCGACGCCGCTCAAGCTGGCGCTGGCGGGCGCGGCGAGCTCCGCCGCCTTCGCCTCGCTGGTCAGCGCGATCGTCCTGCCCCGCGCCAGGGTCATGGAGACTTTCCGCGCCTGGCAGATCGGCGGCGTGGGCGGCGCCTCGTGGGAGAGCATCGGAGCCGTCGCGCCCGTCCTCGCGGCCGGCGCCTTCGTCTGCCTGGCGTCGGCCCGCGGCATGAACTCGCTCGCCCTGGGCGACGACGTCGCCACCGGCTTGGGCGAGAACGTCAGGCGCACGCGCGCCGTCGCCTCCCTCGGGGCCGTCGTCTTGTGCGGTGCGGCGGTCGCGGCGGCCGGGCCGATAGGGTTCGTGGGCCTCGTCGTGCCGCATGTCTGCCGGCTTGCGGCGGGGGTCGACCACCGCTGGCTCCTGCCGCTGTCCGCGCTGGTCGGGGCCTGCCTCCTCGTGGGCGCCGACCTGGTGGGGCGGGTCCTGGTCGACTCCGAGCAGATCGACGTCGGCATCGTCACTCCGTTCATCGGCGCTCCGTTCTTCGTATGGATCGTCCGCAGGCAGAAAGTCCGCGAGCTATGAGCGACCGCAACGCGCAGGGAAACGGAAGAGGCGCGGAGGGCGCCGGGGCGGCGGGCGTTCGGCCGGGCGTCTGGACCGGCGAGGCCGCGGACGCCCAGGCGAACGAGGACACCCAAGCCGACATGGACGCCCGAGCAGGCGCCGGCATCCGGGCCGGACGGCGCCGTCGCATCCTGCGGCGCGCCGCCGTCTGCACCGGGCTGACCGCCGTCGTCCTCGCCCTCTACCTGGCCTCGATCCTCACCGGCGACGGCAAAGCGTTCGGTCCGGGCGAGCTGATCGCCCTCCTGACCGGCACGCCCTCGCAGGACGCCGCCTTCATCATCGGCGAGGACCGCCTGCCGCGGGCCACCCTCGGCCTCCTGGCGGGCGTCGCCTACGGCGCGGGCGGCGTCGTCTTCCAGACGATGCTGCGCAACCAGCTCGCCTCCCCCGACGTCATCGGGATCAACGCGGGCGCCTCGGCCTTCGGCGTGACGGCGATCCTCGTCTGGCATCTGGACCAGTCGGCGGTCGCCCTCGTGGCGCTGGCGGGGGCGCTCACCACGGCGGTCGCCATCTACCTCCTGTCCTATCGGGGAGGCTTCGCCGGCACTCGGCTCATCCTCGTCGGCATCGGGATATCCTCCGTCCTCAGCTCGGCGGTGACCTACGTGCTCTCGAAGGCCTCCATGTGGGACATGCAGACGGCCAGCCGTTGGCTGACGGGGAGCCTGAACTCGGCGACGTGGAAGGTGGCCGGGCCTTTGGCCCTCGCCTGCGCCGTCCTCCTGCCCGTCCTGCTCGCCGAGGGCCGGAACCTCAATACGATGCGCCTGGGCGACGAGACGGCCTCCGGCCTGGGGATCGCCGTCCACGCGACGCGGATGACGACGATCCTGTGCGCGGTCGCCCTGGTCGCCGTGGCGACCTCGGCGTGCGGCCCCATCGCCTTCGTCGCCTTCATGGCGGGCCCCATCGCCGCGCGCATGACCGGCCCGGGCGCCTCCCCGCTCGTGCCTTCGGCGCTGGTCGGGGCCGCCCTGGTCCTCGCGTCGGACTACTGCGGCCAGCATTTCTTCGCCGCCTGCTACCCGGTCGGCGTCATCACGGGAGTGCTGGGCGCCCCCTACCTCATCTACCTGCTCGTCAGGTCCAACCGTCAGGGAAGCTCGCTATGACCCATGAACTCTCCGCGCAATCCGTGACCCTCGCCTACGGCGAGCACGTCGTCGTCGAGTCGCTCGACCTGGACGTCTCCGATGGCAGGATCACGGTGATCGTCGGCGGCAACGGCTGCGGCAAGTCCACCCTGCTGCGGGCCTTCGCCCGGCTGCTCGCGCCCGAGGAGGGCGCGATCGTCCTCGACGGGAAGGCCATCCAGGAGCGTCCGTCCAGGCAGACCGCGCGGATGCTCGGGCTCCTCCCCCAGAGTCCGGTCGCCCCCGAGGGCATCGCCGTCGCGGACCTCGTCGGCCGCGGGCGGCATCCGCACCAGGGGCTTCTGGGCAGGTGGACGGCGCACGACTACGAGGCCGTCGACGAGGCGCTGGCGGCGACCTCGACCGCCGACCTGGCCGAGCGGTGCGTCGACGAGCTCTCGGGAGGCCAGCGCCAACGGGTGTGGATCGCGATGGCCCTAGCCCAGGAGACGGACATCCTGCTCCTCGACGAGCCGACGACCTTCCTGGACGTGTCCCACCAGGTGGAGGTGCTCGATCTGCTGACCGACCTCAACGCCTCCCGCGGGACGACGATCGTCATGGTCCTCCACGACCTGAACCTCGCCGCGCGCTACGCCGACGTCCTCGTTGCGATGCAGGGCGGGCGGATCCGCGCGGTCGGAGCCCCCGGCGAGGTCGTCACCCCGGAACTGGTGCGCGAGGTCTTCGGCCTGGAGAGCCTGGTCGCACCCGACCCCGTGTCCGGCGAGCCGATGGTCATGCCGATCGGCCGGCACCACGTGCTGGCGCGGTGAGGGGCCGGCCGGACCCGCGCGACGGCGAACGCGAGGCACCCAGCACCGGGCCGTCGTCTCACAGTCACCAGGCTGGACGGGAGGGAGTAGCGGCCTCCTCGCACTCAAGGATCGACGAGGCCGGCCCCTCCGCGCTCAGCATTCGACCACGCAGACGGCGAGGCCTCCCAGGCTCGTCTCCTTGTACTTGGAGAGCATGTCGCGCCCGGTCTGGCGCATCGTCTCTATGACGGCGTCGAAGGAAACCGCATGCCTTCCGTCCCCCCACATGGCCATGCGCGCCGCATTGACGGCCTTGACGGCCGCGAGCGCGTTGCGTTCGATGCACGGGATCTGCACGAGCCCGCCCACCGGGTCGCACGTGAGCCCGAGGGAGTGCTCCATGGCGATCTCGGCGGCGTTCTCCACCTGGCGCGGACGCCCGCCCATCACCTCGGCCAGCCCGGCGGCCGCCATGGCACTGGCCGAGCCCACCTCGCCCTGGCAGCCGACCTCGGCTCCGGCGATCGAGGCGTTCGCCTTGATCAGGCCGCCGATCGCGGCCGCGGCGAGCAGGAAGCGCCGCACCCCCTCGCGGTCTGCGCACATGAACCTGCGATAGTAGGCGAAGACGGCGGGGACGACTCCGGCGGCGCCGTTCGTCGGCGCGGTGACAACGCGGTGTCCCGCGGCGTTCTCCTCGTTGACCGCAAGCGCGTACAGGTTGACCCAGTCCATTCCGGCCATGGGGTCGCCGGCCATGGGGTCGCCGGCCGCGTCGGCTCCCGCGGAGCGGGCGGAGGCGGCTCGGGCCTCCAGCTCGGCCAGCAGCCGCCGCGCCCGTCGCTGGACGCGCAGACCGCCGGGCAGGACGCCGTCGGCGCTGCATCCGGCGTCGATGCACTCTCGCATGGCCTCGGCAATTGCGTCGAGTGCGGCGTTGACGGCCTCCTCCGACTGGACGGCGCATTCGTTGGCCATCACCACGTCGGAAATCCGCAGCCCCGCCCGCTCGCACGTCTCGAGTAGCTGGTCGGCCCGGGCGTAGGGGTAGGGAGCGGGGGTCGCGCTGGCCTCGCCGTCGGAGGAGGCGAGCGCGCGGACCTGTGACCGGCCTTCGGGATCGCCGCACTCGACCATGACGAATCCTCCGCCGACCGAGTAGTAGGTCTTCTCGCACAGCGTTTCGCCGGTTTCGGCGTAGGCGGCGATCGTCAGCGCGTTGACGTGGAAGGGCAGGACCCTGCCCGGCAGGAAGCGGATGTCGCGTCCGGGCAGGAAGCGGACCTCGCCGACGCCGGGCACCGGCAGGACGCCGGTTGCTTCGACGTCGTCCATGATCGAGTCGACGACGCCGATCGGCACGCTTTCCGGACGGTGGCCGGCCAGGCCCAACATCACCGCCCGGTCAGTCGAGTGCCCCTTGCCGGTGGCCCCGAGCGATCCCATGAGGTCGACGACGAGGCGTCCTATCCCGGCCAGTGCGGCGTCCGCGTCGTCGCCGGACGGCTGCCCGGTCAGGGCTTCGGCCAGGCAGGTGGCGAAGTGGCGTCCCGCGCGCATGGGGCCGACCGTGTGCGAGGACGACGGGCCAATGCCCACGCGGAAGACGTCGCGGACCGACAGCGGGCGCGGGGCGTGCCGGGCGGGCACCTGCCCGGAGATGACGGCGGCCGCGCCGATCGGAGAGCCGCGGCCGACGGCGCCGGTGCACGCCGGGGCGCCGGCTTCCTCGGTCGGCGCGATCGGGGACGTCGCCGCCCCGATCGGAGAGGCTGCCGCGGCGCGGAATGGCTCCGGTATGTCTGGAAGAGGTCTCATCGTTCTCCTCGGTTGCCTATGGGGACGATTCGCGGGCCGACGGCACGTCGCACAGCGGGATTCGCGGACGATGGCGCGCGGTGGGATCGAAGCGCTTCCCGGCGCGGGGACTCCTGCATTCTAGCCGCGGTCGGGCGGCGGGGAGCGTCTGCGCCGGGCGTTCGACCGCCGTCCGGGCCGGGTGCGCGTGCGGGCTGAAGATCCCCGTGCGCATGCCGGGCGTCGCCGCCCGCCGGTGGCCTATGCTTTATGGCATCCGGTTTCCGTCAGTGGTTCGAATGGGCAGGGAGGAATGGCGATGGCAACCGATTACGCCCAGGTTCTGCGCAGTGCGGGGCTCCGCGTCACCGGACCGCGAGTGGCCCTCATGAAGGTCGCCCGCGACGGGGGGCATTCGAGCGTCGAACAGCTGCGCCAGGGCGTGCTCGACATCATCGGCTCGGTCTCCACCCAGGCGATCTACGACATCGTCCACGCGCTGACCGACGCGGGGCTGTTGCGCGAGGTTCGCTGCTCGGGGGCTCTGACGCTCTACGAGGTCCACCTCCACGACAACCACCATCATCTCGTCTGCCGCGGCTGCGGCAGGATCGAAGACGTCCCCTGCGCCGTCGGCTCGGTGCCGTGCCTTCAGGCGGCCGAGGACCACGGCTATGTCATCGACGAGGCCGAAGTGACCTACCGTGGCTACTGCCCCGACTGTCAGCGCAAGCGGCTCTGAGCCGACCGGCCGCCCCGCATCGGGTTCGGGCTCACAGCCGGGTGGGCGTTCTGCCCTCCGGGGCGTTTCGGCTCGACGGGCCCCGCCGTCGCTGCCGCTCGGCGCACCGGATTTTTCGCATGCCGGAATGCCGAGCCCGGTGGGCGCGGATGTGCGGCATAATAATGCCGCTTACGGTTACGTAACGAAATACGCTCTGTCCTGGCGAGGCGCCGGGACCGACGGAAGGAGGCTCCGTGTCAGAATCCCATGCGCGCATGAACGTCGAGTCCTTCAATCTGGACCACCGGTTCGTCAAAGCGCCCTACGTCCGGGTGGCCGACGTCAAGCGGCTGCCCCACGGGGATGTCTTGACGAAGTACGACGTCCGCTTCTGCCAGCCGAACCGGGAGCATCTGGAGATGCCGGCCGTCCACTCGATCGAGCATTCGTTCGCCGAGTACGCCCGCAACCATTCGGCGAACGTCGTCGACTTCTCGCCGATGGGGTGCCAGACCGGCTTCTACCTCATCCTGGCGGGCGAGCCCGACGTCGAGGGGGCGATCGGCCTCGTCTCCCGCACCTTCCGGGACATCCTGGACGCCGTCTGCGTGCCCGCCGCCAACGAAGTGCAGTGCGGCTGGGGGGCGAACCACAGCCTGACGGGAGCGCAGGAGGCGGTGCGCAGAATGCTGGAGCGCGAAGGCGAATGGGGTGACGTGTCGCAATGAGCGCGATCAACGCCATCGTCGTAGCGGCGCAGGACGTCGAAATCCAGCCGTTCCTGAAAATCCTGGACGGCCGTGACGCCGCCGCGGCCGACGACGCGGATCAGGCGGAGCGGGTGGGCGACGGCGGGGTGCCACTGGCCGGAAGCGCGCGCAAAACCCAGAAGATCTCCGCGCCGCTCGGGTTCGGGTGGCTCGTGCACACATCGAACGGCAGGATACTCGCCTTGCGCACGGGCGTCGGCCTGGCGGCCACCGCCGGCGCCCTCGGCTGGGCGCTGTGCCGCTATTCGCCCCGCTGCGTGCTGTCCATCGGCTCGGCCGGCGGGTTGGCCGGCTCCACGCGTGTCCTCGACGTCGTCGC
>NZ_KE951405.1:120113-122740 GCF_000466165.1 Actinobaculum sp. oral taxon 183 str. F0552 | reverse complement strand
GGCCGGCGGGTTGGCCGGCTCCACGCGTGTCCTCGACGTCGTCGCCGGCTCGGCCTACGCCTACGGAACCGCCGACGCCACGGCCTTCGGCTACGAACGCGGGCAGGTCCCGGGCCAGCCGGTCGCCTTCCCCGGCGACGAGGACCTGCTCGGCCACGTCGGCGCCGACGTCAAGACCGGTCTCATGCTCTCCGGGGACTCCTTCGTCACCGCACGGAACGTCGGCGACATGCGGCAGGCCTTCCCGAAGGCGCTGACGACCGACATGGAGTCCGCCGCCGCCGCGCAGATCTGCGCTGCCTGGGACATCCCCTTCGCCTCCATCCGGTGCGTGTCGGACCTGTGCGGGCCCGAGGCCGGCCAGGACTACCATGTGGCCGTCGAAAAGGCCGCGAGCGCGAGCGCGAACGCCGCCGTCAGGGCGCTCGGCGGCTACATCGGGCGGCCGGTCCGCGGCCGGTCCCCCCTTTTCGACAGGGCCGCCGTCAACGCCGCCCTTCTGCTCATGCTGGCCAAATCCCGCCGGCTCGAGCCCTCTGCGAACCTCGCCGGGCTGGCCGACGACATCGAAGAGGCCACGCGCGAGCAGCTGAGCGAGACGCCCGGGTTCGTCGACGAGGCGCTGGGGCTGATCGCTGCGGCTCAGGAGGAGATCACCAGCCATCCCGAGGTGTCGATCACCGCCAAGGCCTACGACGCCGCTCGCGCGGAGCTCATCAAGTCGCTGGGCGGGACGCCCGACTCCGGTCAGATCACCTGGCCGCCGACGTCCCAGACCGTCTCCAAGCGTTCGAATGGGTACTGGAACGACGCCCTCGCCCAGTTGGGGCTGAGGGTGAGGGCGGGCCGGCAGCGGGGGGCTGCGAAGTTCACCGACGAGGACTACCTCGACACGCTTCGCGCCTTTGCGAACTGGACCGAGCGCTTCGGACTCAAACCCACCGTCGCGGCGTACGGGCGCTGGTTGAATGAGGGCTTCTCCGGGGAGGCGCGGCCCTCGTCGGCGGCGATTCGCCAGCATTTCGGGACGTGGCGGGCGGCCCTGGCAACCGTTTCGCAATAGCGGGCCGTCTGCCGACACCAGCCGCTCGATTCCGTCATTTCCCGACGGGCATCGGCATGCTCTAGAATAGGAGGAGTATCACACACGTAAGTCGGTTTGCGAACCGCGCCTCTATGAGGGGAAGAGATCAACGGCGATCGTCTTCCCCTCATGGGTTATCTCGCCCTCGTGAGCGGGCCGGTGGCGTCATCTCACTCCGTGGCGCCGATCTGATCGAGGATCCACGCCAGTTCGAAGGACTGTTTGTCCCACCGGTCGTAACGGCCCAGCTTGCCGCCGTGGCCGGCCGCCATTTCGATCTGCTCGAGGATGGGCCGGGCGATCGGGTCGTTCGAGGAGCGTTCGCGCAGGATCTGCACCCACTTGGTGGGCTCCACGTAGAAGACGCGGATGTCGTTGAATGACGTGGTGGCGAGGACGGCGGGGTATTCGGCTTCCACGACGTTCTCCGTGGGCGAGTACGACCGCATGTACTCGTAGATCTCCGGCGAGTCGATCGGGTTGCCCCATTCCTCCCATTCGCCCACGGTCAATGGCAGTTCGGGGCGGAGGATCGTCGTGAGCGCGTCGACGAAGGGCACATCGGCGTGGATGGCGCGGAACTGGTCGGGGGCGAGGTTGGCGACGGCGCCCATGAGCAGGCCGCCGGCCGAGGACCCTTCGGCCGCCAGGCGCTGGTCGGCCACCCATCCCGAGGAGTGCAGCCACTTCGCGCAGGCGATGAAGTCGGTGAACGTGTTCTTCTTCTTCAGGAGTTTACCGTCGTCGTACCAGGCGCGGCCCATCTCGCCGCCCCCGCGGACGTGGGCGAAGGCGAGGACGACGCCGCGCTGGAGGGCTGAGACGTTTATCGGGGCGAACCACGGGTCGTAGGAGACCTCGTAGGAGCCGTAGCCGTATATGAGTCCGGGATTCGAGCCGTCGGGTTCGAGGTCCTTGCGGTAGGCGATCGTCATGGGGATGTCGGTGCCGTCGTCGGCCGTGACCCACACGCCCTGCTGGGCGTAGTCCTCGCGGTCGTAGTTGGGGACCTCCAGACGCTTGAGCACGGTGGACTCTCCCGTGTGGGGGCAGTAGGACACCCACGTGCGCGGGGTCAGGACCGACTCCACCATGTAGACGACCTCGCCCGTCTGCCAGTGCGATTGCGGCAGGTGCATGATGGTGGCCAGGTCCTCGGAGGGGACCGGCGTGGCCTGCCGCCACTCGGTGGGCCCCGCGGCGACGGCCCCGTTGCACGCGGCGCCCCGGGGCATGACGCGCAGCTGCGTCTGTCCGCCCGACCGCATGGACACGACGGCGAAGTCCCGGTAGGCGTCGATGCCGACGACGCGCTCGCCCGGGCGGGGGATGAGGATCGGCGTCCACTCCTCCGGCCGCGAGCCCCGGATCGCGGCGATGGCGACCTCGAAGTCGGGGCGGTTGGCGTTGTGGACGATAAGCAGGTGGTCGCCGGCGGGTTCGACCGTGTAGTCCAGGCCCGGCCGGCGGCCGCACACGAGGATCGGCGGAGCCTCGATGTCGGCGGCGTCGAAGAGCCGCACCTCGGCAGTCGAACGCGAGA
>NZ_KE951405.1:86525-119846 GCF_000466165.1 Actinobaculum sp. oral taxon 183 str. F0552 | reverse complement strand
TTGTGGACGATAAGCAGGTGGTCGCCGGCGGGTTCGACCGTGTAGTCCAGGCCCGGCCGGCGGCCGCACACGAGGATCGGCGGAGCCTCGATGTCGGCGGCGTCGAAGAGCCGCACCTCGGCCGTCGAACGCGAGGTCGAGTGGACGATGATCCAGCGGCCGTCGCGAGATGGGTAGTGACCGGCGTCGAAACGCTCGTCGTCCTCCTGGAAGAGAAGGCGGTCCCGGTCCGTGGGGGTGCCGATGCGGTGGGCCCACACCTGCCATGTGCGCCACGACTCGTTCACCCTGGCGTAGACGATCGCCGAGGAGTCCGCCGTCCACGCGAGCCCGTAGCCGAGTCCGGAGACGGCGTCGTCGACGATGTGGCCCGTCTCGATGTCGAAGACTCGCAGGCGGAAGTGCTCGTCGCCGACGAAGTCGACGCCGATCGCCCCGAGTTTGCCGTCAGGGGACGGGGCGAATCCGCTCGTCGCGAAGTACTCTTCGCCCTCGGCCAGGAGGTTGCCGTCCCACACGGGCTGTGCGGCCTGCACGTCGAGGTCCTCGGGACGGCGGCTGACATGGTCGGGGCCGTCGGAGCCGTCCACCGGGATCCTGAAGACGGCCGGATACTGCTTTCCCTCCCAGGTGCGGGTGAAGTACCACCAGTCGCCCTCCCTCATGAGCACGCTCGTGTCGTCTTCACGGGTGCGGGAAGCGAGCTCGCCCATGATGGCCTCGCGGAGGGGAGTGAGGTGGGCGGTCCGCTCTTCGGTCCAAGCGTTCTCGGCTTTCAGCAGCTCGATGAGCTCGGCGCTTTCCTTGTCGCGCATCCACTCGTAATCGTCCACGTAGGTGTGTCCGTGGAAGGTGCGCTCTGTCGGGACTTTTCGTGCAATCGGTGCAGGCATACGCATAGCCTACCGTCACGTATCGAAAGAACCCGGGATTCCACCGGCATACTTTTCCCCATGAACGAACCATTGGCCGTCCACCCGTGGGCTGACATCGGCGACGCCGGGAGCCATACCTCGGCTCCTTCGCGCGATCGTCCTCCTCGACGGCGGCGAGACGGCCGCGAACACAGGCGAAGGCCACGCCGGGCCGCCTCGGCGCGACGCGCCGGGCTGGGGCGACTCCCGCCGCGCTCGTGGACGCGCACGCCCTCGGCCCCGGCCTGCCCGTCGACACGCCGGACGGCGTTCAGAGGAATTCCCGCGAGCGCGCCACCGCCAGAGCGTCGGCGAGTTCGTTGGCCGCGTCGCCGGCATGCCCCCGCACCCATTCGACCTCCGTCCGTCCGATGCGGGCCTCGTAGAGGGTGAGGAGGCGTTCGACCAGCTCGCGGTTGGCCACCGGCTTGCCGTCGGCCTTCTTCCAACCCTTTCGACGCCAGGACGGCGCCCACTTCGTCATCGTGTTGATGGCGTACTGGGAGTCGGCGCGGATCAGAAGGTCTCCCGAGGGGCCGACGTATTCGAGCGCCCTGACCAGGGCGGTCAGCTCCATGGCGTTGTTCGTGGTGCGGGCCGCTCCGCCGCTGTCGCGCGCGCCGGTGATCTGCTCGACCCAGGCCCAACCGCCGGGGCCGGGGTTGCCGGAGCAGGCGCCGTCCGTCGCGACGATCGCGTCGAAGCCCGGACGGACATCTCCCACGCCACTCGGTTCTACACCACCTGGGCCGCGGGCATCGCGGGCGGGGCCTGCCGGCGTCCGGCCGCGGGTCCGGGAGGCTGCGTCGGAGGCCTGCGGATCGAGGGCTTCGACCGGATCGGGGGCTTCGGCGCGGGCCAGGTCGAACACGTCCGTCTGGACTTCGCGGGGCTCGGGCGTCACGCCGAGCTCGCCGGGCACCGCCCTGCCTTCGTCTCCGCCGACTCGGCGGTCGTCGAGGAGGCCGCGCAGGATCACCGCGACGTCACGGTGCCAGAGGACGGAGGGGCGTCCGGCCTCTTCGGTGGACGGTTCTGCGAATCCGTGGCGCATGGCCAATCCGGAGGGCTCGGGGCCGTCGGCCAGCCCCGCCGTCTCGAGCATTTCCCTCAAGGCGAACGCGTCCGTTCCGCAGATCCCGGCCAGTTCGCTTGCCGTCAGCCAGTCGATTTCGTGCGTCATGGGGTTCAGCGTACAGGCAGCCGGCGAAAGCCGGGCCGCACAGGAGATACACGGTGCGGGAGATATGCGGTGCTTTTCGCAAGTCTGCCCGGTAGATTTGAACCATTGGGTTCGAGTGAAGGAGAAACATGCTGCCCCTTTCCGCCTATCGTGAGGCGATCAACCTGGATGAACCGTTCCCCGCGCCGATCGACGATCCGCGTTCCGACGTCGATCTGCTGCGAATCGCACTCGGCGGGCTCCCCGAACGCCGCTACCCCGACATCACTCCGGATCACGCCATCTTCACCGACAAGGGCTTGGCCTTCGCGCTTCGCTACGAGCTCGTCCTGCGCAGCCCGGGGCCGTTCGACGAGGACGTCGCCGAATCCATCAACATCCTCCTGGCCCGCCATTCGGCGCGGATGGGGCGCACGACCGGCCCCAACCTCATGCGCGTCTCGGAGATGCTGCCCCGCTCGGACTACGGCGCGGCGCGCAACGTCGCGATGTGGCGCGGGGACGTGCGCGAGTTGGTCGCCGACGCCGTGGTCAACGCGGCGATGCCCAATCTCCTGGGGTGCACGGACCCCATGCACCCCTGCATCGATAACTACATCCAAGGCCAGGGCGGCCCGTGGATCCGCAACGACTGCGCCATCATCCACGACATCCAGGGCCACGACGACGAAGTGGGCCACGCCAAGATCACGCGCGGGTACCGCCTTCCCGCCAAGTACGTGCTGCACACCGTCAGCCCGCATCTGGAGAACGGCAAGGTGACCGAGGCCGACCGCGCCGCCCTCGCCTCGTGCTACACGTCCTGCCTGGACCTGGCCCTGGAGAAGGGCGACATCCACTCCGTCAGCTTCTGCGCGCTGTCAACGGGGAAGAACAACTTCCCTTTCGCGGAGGCCACGCGCATCGCTCTCGACTCGGTCGACCGGTGGCTCCAGTACCATGGGACGGACGTCATCGAGCTCGTCATCTTCAACATCTTCGAAGACGAGGACGCCGAAGGATACATGCACGCTCTCAACAACTGGGTGGAGGACTGAATGCCAGGCAACAACTCGCAGACGCATATGCCAAGGCCGGCGGAAGGCCGGCCGCCTCAGGGGGCTCCGTCCAGGAGGGGACGGCGCAGGGGACTGATCGCCGTGCTGTCGGTGTTCGTAGGCGTCTTGGTGGCGTCCCTGGTTCTGGCCGTCCTGCAGCCCTGGAGGAAGGGAGACGACGCCGGCTCGAAGGAGAGCGCAACCCCATCGGCCTCCGGCACCACCTTGACCGTGACGGGGCCGGAGGGCAAGCTCGCCGAGAAGAAGGGCTGGGCCGCACCCCGGGATTTCATCCCCTCCGTGTCCGAATCGAACAAGCAGGTCATCGCCAAGATCCCGAAGCTCGACGACTCGAGCGGACGAACGCTCGGACCGGCTGATGCGCCCGTGACGGTCCGGGTCTTCTCCGACTTCTCCTGCCCCCTGTGCACGAAGCTCCACAACGACTCGATGGACTCTCTGATAAAGCGGGCGAAGGCGGGCAAGATACGCCTGGAGTGGCGCAACTTCGTCATCTTCCAGCAATACGGTTCGGACAAGGCCGCCCGCGGAGCGCTCGCCGCCGCACAGCAGGGGAAGATGTGGGATTACATTGCGGCCCTGTACAAGGACGTCAAGAACCCGCAGGGGCACACGCAGTACACTGACGAGACCGTTCAGGCCATCGCCAAGAACGCCGGTTTGAACATGACGAAGTTCGACAAGGCCTATTCCTCGCAGGCGGTCACGAATACCTTGAACGAGGAGTCCCAGCTTGCCAAGGACATCGGGTTGACGGGCACTCCCGCTCTGCTCGTCGGCGAGGCCTTCGTGCCGGGCGCCTACCCGACGAAGACCCTGATGAACACGGTCACGATGCAGGCGGAGCTGGCCAAGCAGAAGCGATAAGCCGGCGGCCGCCGCCGTCGGCGAACCGCCGCCGTCAGTCCCCGGCCCCGAGGCCGCCGCCTTCTCTAGATCCGGCGGTCTCCTCCACCCCGAAGATCCGGGCGAAGGAGACCGTCGCGACCTGGAATTCCTCCGTCCACTGTGCGAGTCTGCGCACAGGGTCGCGCAGCTCGTAGGCGTAGAGGACGATCGTGACGGCAGTGCCGGGAGTCGCCCAGCCTTCGCCCACGAGGAAGGCGCCCCATCCGGCGGCGGCGAGGACGGGAACCGCCGCCGCAAGGTGGAGGGCCAGAAGGAGGAGCCACCGCGTCCACGCGACGTACCGTTCGATCCGCCAGTGTTCGCGAATGAGCGTGTCGAGCCGTTCGAAGCGAGTGCGCCCCATGCCTAGGGCTTCGACGGTGTCGAACTGGCCGATCGTCTCGTCGATGAGGCTGGCCGCGCCCGCCAGATCCGTCAGTCGCTTCGCCCCGACCCATGCGCCGACGCCCAGGCCTATGGCGTTTGCCGCGAGATTGATCGGAACCGTCAGGAAGCCCGTCAAACCGTAGAAGGCCACGAGCTCACCAGACGTCAAGGCTCCTCGATATACCAGCCACAGTCCGCCGCAGACCGTGACGGCCGTGAAGAACGCCGGCCCCGCATTCCGCACGGAGATGAGAAGGGCTCCCGGACGAGCCGCGCGGATCCCCGCCTCTCGCACTCGGCGGGCTTGGTCGCGGTAGCGAGAGAGGTAGACTCTCTCCCCTCTTACACCGCGCAGGACGCGCAGACCCACGACGCCGTCGACTGCGAGCGCGGCCAGAGCGCCCTGCTCCCTTCGCGACGAGACTATCAACTGTGCGGCGCCGTCGGCGGCCGGCGGGCCTGCGGCTCAGTCCTGCTGCCAGGTGTGCCATAGCCGGGCGTATTCACCCTCGCGCGCGACGAGTTCATCATGGGTGCCGAGCTCGGCCAGGCGGCCGTCGATCATCACCGCCACGCGGTCGGCGTCGTGAGCGGTGTATAGACGGTGGGCGATCGAGATGACCGTCCGCCCCTCCAGGACTCGTGAGAGGGCGCGCTCCAGGGAGCGTGCCGCGTTCGGGTCCATGAGCGAGGTCGCCTCGTCCAGGACGAGCATTCCCGGGTCGAGCAGGACGATGCGCGCCAGGGCGATCTGCTGCGCCTGGGCCGGGGTCAGCGTTTTCCCGCCCGACCCGATCCGGGTGTCCAGGCCCTCGTCCAGGTCGTGGACCCATGCGGCCTCCACGGCTGCGAGCGCGGCGAGCATCTCCTCCTGGCCGGCGTTCTCTTTGGCCAGGCGAAGGTTGTCGGCGAGCGTCCCGACGAACACGTGGTGTTCCTGGGTGACCATCGCCACCGTCGAATGCAGCGCCTCCTCGGGGATCCGCGTCACCTCGGCGCCCCCGACGGCGATCGAGCCGTGCGAGGGAGGGTTGATCCCCGCCACGAGGCGGCCCAGCGTGGATTTGCCGGCTCCCGAGGGGCCGACGATCGCCAGCCGCTCCCCTTCGCGCACGTCCAGGCTCACGCCGTGGAGCACCTCTTCTCCGTCGCGATAGGAGAATCGCACGTCGGCGATCGCCAGGTCGCCGCCGCAGGGCGTCCGGTCGGTCCACGGGCCTTGCGGCGTCCGGTCGGCCGGCTCGGCATCCGGCGTTCGCTCGGCATTCGGGGACTGTCGATCCGCCGAGATTTCCGGATTCTCCCGCTCTGCGGCCGAGGCCTCATCACGCTGCCCGTCACGGGGCGTCCCGTCGTCGGCAGGCCCGGCGCTGGGAGCTCCGTCGCCGAGGGCCTGTTCGACGCCGAAGATCCGGGCGAAGGAGGCCGCGGCGAACTGTATCTCGTCGACCCACCATCCGATGATCCACAGGGGGTTGCGCAGTTGAAGCGCGTAGAGGGCGACGGCGGTCACGGTCCCCAGGGTGGTGCGCCCGTCGGCGATCATGCCGGCTCCCACGAGGACGACGAGGAGCACGGGCAGGGAGACGATGATCTGCATGCCCAGCGCGAACAGGCCGCGGACCCATCCCGTGTAGCGCTCGTTGCGCCACATCTCGCGAATGAGCGTGTCCACTCGGGCCACGCGCACCGGCCGCAGGCTCTGGGCGTCGGCGGTCGCGTTCTGCTCGACCGTCTCCGAGACGACGCCGGACATCCGCGCGCGCACCGCCGAGACCGCGAGGTAGGCGGGGATCGCGCGGCGGAGGTACCAGCGGATCGCGTAGAAGAGCGGGATGACCGGTACGACGGCGAACGCTCCCAGACGCAGGTCGGTCAGGAGTGCGGCGCCGATGGTCGTGACGATCGTCATGGCCAGGACGAGGATGCGGTTGGCCCCCTGCTGGAGGAGGCCTTGGACTTTTTCGACGTCGTAGGTCGTGCGGCCGAGCATGTCGCCTGTTCCGGCCGCCTCGACGGTGCCGAGCGGCATGTGGGTGACGGCCCACACGACCCTGTCGCGCAGTTCCGTCAGGACCCGTTCGGCCAGGCAGTTGGCCCGGTACTCGCCCATGTAGCCGACGGCCGTCTGCACGACGACCACGGCGCACAGCACGAGGATGCCGGCGCGGACGGGCCCCGGCCCGGCGCCCTGGGACACGGCGTCGATCGTGCGCCCGATGAGGACGGGGGCGACCACGCCCATGAGCGCCACGGTCAGCTGCAGGGCGAAGACGAGGGCGAAGTCCGCGCGCCGTCGCCGCAGGATCGCCAGCAGGCGTCGGCGAATGGTCCGCGAGTCGGCGATCGGGAGCCTCATGCGCCCTCGCCTCGGTGGACGGTGGCTTGGTAGGCCGGGTCGGCCAGCAACTGGCGATGGCTCCCACGCAGAACCGGAACCCCGCCGACGACGAAGACCACCTCATCGCACACCGCCAACACCAACGGAGAACCAGTCACCACCACACTCGTCCTCCCCCTCCGAAACGCTGCAAGACGACCAGCAATCCGAGCCTCCGTATGCGAATCCACCGCACTCGTCGGCTCAACCAACACCAAAACCGCCGGATCCACCGCCAACGCACGAGCCAAAGCAACCCTCTGGCGCTGACCACCCGACAACGACCGCCCACGCTCAGCAACCCAACCATCCAACCCACCCACAACCGACGAGACAACATCACACCCATCAGCCACATCCAGGGCGCGGAGAAGTCTCGGATCGGCCGGGTACGGCCCGGCGGGTTCGGCCATCGCCTCCTGGAACTCGCCACCGAGGGCCAGCACGTCCGCGACCTGGTCCCGGACGGTCCGCGGCTCGAGCGGGCGGGCGTTCGGCCCCATGAGGTTGGATCGCAGGCTGCCCATGTACAGCTCCGCGACCGGGCCGGAGAGGAGGACGTTGGCCCGGACCTCGGCGACGGGGTAGGCCCGCAGGTCGATGTCGTCGGCGTAGGCGGTGTGGGCGTCGTCGACGCGCGCCATGCGCGAGGCGATGCCGGCCGTCTCGGCGGGGGACGCCGAGACGAGGGCGGTGAGCCTGCCGGGCTCGACGCGCACTCCCGTGGCTGCGTCGGTCAGGGCCGTGGCGGCCCAATCCCGGCGGGGCAGGGCGGGGTCGACGGCCGCGTCGCTCACCAGGTAGTCGGCGCTGAGGATCCGGGAGAGCTTCTTGACGCCCACCCAGGCGCGGGTGCCGTTGTGGACGGTCTCCGACAGGGCGCTCAGGGGCATTTCGAGGTAGGCGGTGAAGCCGTAGAAGGTGACGAGCTCGCCGACGGTCATCCGGCCCGTGTAGGCCATCCACAGCCCTCCGCCGACGACCGCAGCGGTGAACAGTGCCGGGCCGGCGTTCTCGACCGTGTGGAGGGCGGCCCGGAACCGCGCCGCCCGGATGCCCGCCTCCTGCACTTTGAGGGACTGGGCGCGGTATCGCTCGTTGTAGACGTCCTCGCCGCCCACGCCGCGCATCACTCGCAGCCCGGCCACTCCGTCGGTGGCCAGGGACGTGAGGATCCCCTGTTCTTCGCGCTGTTCGGCCAGGCGTTTCTGGAGCGGTCTGATGATCCAGGAGACGAGGGCCATGACCAGGGGCATCCCCACCGCGACGAACAGACCCAGCGGCGCCGACGTGCGGAGCATGAGCGCGGTGACGACCACGAAGGCGACGGACGATCCGATGGCCTCGGGGACGAAGGCGATGAGGGCGCCGAGCCGGTCGGGGTCCTGTGTGATCGCGGCGACGATGTCACCCGAGGGCACGTCCCGTCCGACGTCGGTGCGCCGCCCGAAGACGACCCGGGTGAGCCGACGGGCCGGGCTCCATGCGCTGCGCATCCACAGCATGACGGCGCAGAGGTCGGCCATGCCCATCAGGCACAGGTAGAGGACCAGCCCCGAGTACCACAGGACCCCCGGCAGGATGGCGCGGGTGAGGCCGGCCTGGATGCCCGAATCGAGCATGCTCCCCACGGTCCACGGCAGTAGCGCGAGGGCGACGTAGCTCAGGCAGCTCACCAGGGAGTAGGCGGCGAGGATCTTCCAGTTGTCGCGGAAGGCCTTGCCCATGATCGCTCCCGGCGCGGCCGGGATGCGGTCCGGCTCCCCCACGGGTTCGCGCATCCACGCGGGCCACTTGCGCGGTTCGCGGACCAGGCGGATCCTTGCCGAGTGCGAGTCGGAGGGAGCCTCGTCGTCGAGGTGCTCGGGTGCGCCGGTGTTCCCTGTGTCCGTTGAGGCCGTGGCCATTGAGGCGCGGGCGCGCCCGCGGGAAGGCCGGGCATACGCGTGAGGGGCGTGAGAGGATTGTGAAGATTTGTGTGACATGATCTGCTTTCCGGCGGCAGGGCGCGCCGAGGTGAACCTTGCTTGCGGGCATGGCGATCGATCGGGGTGCCACGCTGCTGTGCACGGCATGCCCCGGGCTCAGTTACAGATCTTCATGGAGTGAGGTTAACACCCCGAGCGTCCGTGGCGAAATCGCTCTGAATGCCCTGGACGACGCCGTCCACAGCTAGGACCCCGAGGGGAGAAATCCAGGCTTCTCGAAAGCGCCGACGAGCCAGACCGGTAGCGCCCCGGGACGCCCGCGGAGATATCGACACGGCTCCCGGCGACGGCTTATGCCGGCGTTAACGCCCCGATGCCCGCAGCACCCCGATGCCCGCGGAAAAATAACGATCCCGCCTCCCCCCCCGGTCCGCAGGGCGAACGGTGGCCGCGGGCCGGGACGGGCAGAGCCTCCAAGCGCCGCACATGCGAGCAGTCTTTTTCGAACATGAGGCGAGGCCTTTCCGGAATTTCCCGTTCGATCGCACGGGGGAGCCAGGGGATGGGTGGTGTGGAATATGCTTGAGGTCATGGCGAATGAGTCGGTTGCGGCGGTGGATCTGTTCTGCGGAGCGGGGGGTCTGTCGTGCGGGCTGCAGCAGGCGGGCATCGAGGTCGTCGCGGGAGTCGATGTGGATCCATCCTGTCGGTGGCCCTTCGAGCGCAACATCAAGGCGCGCTTCGTCCACAAGTCGGTTCGCGAGGTCACCGGGTCGGATCTGGAGGGGCTGTGGGGAGACAGCGATTCCCATCGGCTTCTGGCGGGCTGCGCGCCGTGTCAGCCGTTCTCGTCGCAGCGGAGGGGGGCCGATTCGAAGTCCCACGAAGCCTGGGACCTGCTCTTGGAGTTCGGGCGCCTTGTGGCCGAGTCCCGTCCGGACTTCGTGACGATGGAGAACGTCGTCCCGCTCAAGTCCGCTCCCGTGTTCGGCCAGTTCCTGGGAGGGCTGGCCCATCTGGGATACTTCATCGACTTCAAAGTGGTCCGGGGCGTTGACCACGGTCTGCCCCAGACGCGGCGCAGGCTTGTGCTCATCGCCTCGTTGGACGGCTTCGTGCCGATCCCAGACCGCACGGTCCCCGAGGGGCAAGTGTCCACGGTACGCGACGCGATCGCCGGCCTGCCTCCGCTGGCGGCCGGGCAAACCGACCCTGACGACCCTCTGCACTGCGCGCGCTCTCTGACGTCGATCAATCTGCGGCGGCGGGCCGCCTCCCGTCCAGGCGGGACGTGGCGGGACTGGCCCGAGGAGCTGCGCGCCGCCTGCCACCGGCGCGCGACCGGGTCGAGCTTCCAGTCCTTCTACGGCGTCATGGAGTGGGACGCGCCCTCCCCGACGATCACGACCCAATACCACAACTACGGCAGCGGTCGGTTCGGCCACCCCGAGCAGATGCGCACGATCACCCCGCGCGAGGCGGCACTGCTGCAGGGCTTCCCGCCTGACTACCAGTTCCTGCCCCCCGGCGAGTCCGTCCGCTTCACCACCTTGGGGAAGATGATCGGCAACGCCGTGCCCCCCGCCTTCGGGGTGCTCGTCGGGCGCGCGATCCTGGATGCGGTGGCCTGTCCCACACACTAGACTGAGGGCAACTCACCTTCCCGAGAGGAATCAGACGATGCCCAGCCCGTTCACCTTCGAGATTTCCCTGACCGTCCTGAACCACCTAGGACGCCAGCTCTACCGCAACTTCATTACCATACTCGGGGAGGCTATCTCCAATGCCTGGGATGCCGACGCAACCAACGTATGGATAGTTATTGATCGTGAAAATTCAACGATGTCTATTGTTGATGATGGGATTGGAATGACTCCCAGAGAATTACAGAATCGTTTTCTAAAGATTGGTTACACTAAACGTGGAATTAAAGGAAAAAATACAAAATCTTTTAAAGGACGCCCCTATATTGGCGCTAAAGGAATCGGGAAGCTCGCTTTACTTTCTTGTGCTAAACGTGTATCTATTATGAGTCGTAAACAAAATTTTGAACGTGAACCTGCTGGATGTCTAATAGATAACCAACAACTTGACGAGGCGATTCAACAAGACCAGACGGCCGGATCCTTCCCCTTGCCATCCCCCGATTCCCGTGCATCTCAAAATCTGATTAACCACAACATCACTCACGGCACATCACTATTCTTTGACAATCTCAAGCCATTAAACAACAGAGATGAGTTTTTACGACGTGCTCTAGCCATGTCTTTTCGATTTACACTCGTCGATCAATCTTTCACTATCCATTATAACGGTACTCCTGTCACTATCGGAGAACTTCGAACTTTAGCTGAACACACCCAATTTGTTTGGACAACGCCCAAATTTGAAGACGAGTTCCTGAACTTAAAGCCGCCACTTGAACACCGTGACATTGAATTCGGTCTAAATGCGAAAGGATTTATTGCTACTGCCGATAAGCCGACAAGTTTAGCAATTTACGGTAAAAGCGAACGAGTTGGCATTGATTTGTTTGTTAACGGTAGATTACGTGAACGCGATTTAATCAAGCATTTTCCTACTTCACAGCATGCTGCACAATATATTTACGGACAGATACATTTAAATAACCTCGATGAACCAGGTCGTGATCCATTCACTTCTAGCCGCGAAGGAATTATCGAAGGAGATCCAATTTTCAATGAATTTTTAGAACAACTTAAAAAAGTAACGCAAAAAATAATCGGACAATGGGATGAATTAAGAGATAAATACGGTGAAGAAGGTGACTTAGAGAATCCAAGAAAATCTCCTCAACAACGAGCCGCAGACTCATTGATAGGAAAAAGTTTAAAAGAATTCGAACCTAAGAATGCCAGTTTAAAAGTTAAAAAATTGTTAGAATCAGCACAAAGTGGCCTTCCAGAAGCTGTTCAAGATTATAGTCGAATCTACATTCTCGAAAATTTCATGCGTGAACTACTTATAGCAAATAAAATAATAAGTGAAAATGATCTTCCGCTGAAAAAACGTAAAAGGATCGAAAAATACTATGAAAATGCACACAAAGATGCAGAATCCGCCGATCTTGCGCTTGTAGTAAGACGTCATGATGCACCTCTCTGGTATCTTGGTCTAGGAGACCTTCTTGACCTTTCCAATAACGCCGTCAATAACAATCAGGGAAAGATGCTCACGAAACGCCTGGAATCAGATAAAGCCACCTTGAGTTTGTTGCGAAATATCGTTATGCATACAGCAGATCTGACGAATGAAGGTCGTCTAGCACTTAATTTTGCAGTACAAAATCTTGTAGCTAAAATTAAAAAAACATTGGATGAGATGGATGACAATAACTCAAACAATTAATATTACTAATTCTATATAAATAAAATTTCTTATAATATGATAAATAATATGAAATATAAAGAATCTTGGGCGTCAAGCGAGCAGACTCGACGGTCGATGCAGGCCAATCGGTCGCGCGATACGAAGCCGGAAATAGCTGTGCGGCGCCTGCTGCACGCCCATGGGCTGCGCTACCGGGTCGACGCCCGCCCCCTCCCTGACCTGCGCCGCAGGGCCGACATCGTCTTCACACGCCTCAAGATCGCCGTGTTCATCGACGGCTGCTTCTGGCACGGCTGCCCCGAGCACGGCACTGCGACGCCCAAGTCCCATTCCGACTACTGGCAGGAGAAGATCGCACGCAACCGTGAACGCGACGCCGAGACGAACCGAGCACTGGTCGACGCCGGGTGGGTTGTGCTGCGCTATTGGGAGCATGAAGGAGCGCAGGAGGTCGCGGAGGCGATCGAGGCGACGGTCAAGTCCACACGAGACGGCTAGCGGGGGTCCACGGAGCCTTCGCCGAGCAGCGCCGCCCGGCACGCCGACGGTTTCGTCTCCTATGGGACCAGAGCGAGAAGCTTCTCAAAAACCAAATGATGTCGGCGAAGTCCCTCGTTGGGTCGTCGAGAAGCTCAGCGAAGGCGCTTTCAAGGGAAAGTCAAGGCCGCCCGAATCCTCTTCACCACAGTTTCTCCCTGTCCAGCGTTTCACAGCGCCTTGCCCCGTGCGCAATCGGCTGTTCTCACGGCCGTCGGGCATGGGGCATCGGGGCTTGTCGCTATGGCGTTTCGTTTCAGCTTCCGCCGCCCTCTCGCTCCTTGCGGGGCCGCCCTCGCCCTCGCATGGGTCCGGCGTGGGGATCCCTGCCGGCCTTGGCGAGGGCGCGGCGCAGGATGATCTCGATCTGGGCGTTGATCGAGCGCAGATCGTCGGCAGCCCATTTGGAGATGGCTGCGTGGACTGCCGGGTCCAGCCTGAGCAGGACCTGCTTGCGCCTGCTGTTGTCCGCCATCGTCATTCAGGCGTACAGGGAGCCGGTGTTGACCACGGGCTGGGTGCGCTGGTCGGAGCATAGGACCACCAGCAGGTTCGAGACCATCTGCGCTCGGCGCTCGTCGTCCATGGCGACGATGTCGCCGTCCTCCAGGCGCCTGAGCGCCTGGTCCACCATGGTGACCGCGCCTTCCACGATCTGCTCGCGGGCGGCGATGACGGCTCCGGCCTGCTGGCGTTGAAGCATGGCCTGGGCGATCTCGGGCGCGTAGGCCAGGGAGGAGATGCGGACCTCGATGATCTCCAGCCCGGCCAGCGCCACGCGGGCGGCGACTTCCTCGGCCAGCTCGGAGGAGACCAGGTCGGTGCCCCCGCGCAGGGATGTCACGCCGGGCCCCGGCTCGTCGTAGGGGTGGGTCGTGGCGACGTGGCGCAGCGCGGATTCGGCCTGAGCCTCGATGAACTCCTGGTAGTCCTCGACGGCGAAGACGGCCCGGGCGGTGTCGGCCACCTGCCACACGACGATCGCGGCGATGTTCACCGGGTTCCCGTCGAGGTCGTTGACCTTGAGCTCGTGGGTCTCGAAATTGTGGACCTTGATGGAGACCTTCTTGCCGAGCGTGAGCGGGGGGACGAGTATCAGCCCGGTGCGCCGGGCGGTGCCGACGTACTTGCCGAAGAATTGGCGCACGCTCGTCTCGCCCGGCGAGACGATGGCTAGGGAGGTGGCCAGGAGCGAAGCGATCACCACGCCGATCGTCCCGACGACGATGCGCAGCACGGCCAGCGGGCCACCCGCCTTCACGGCGATGGCCCCCGTCACGATCAACACGATGGAACCGGCCATGGCCGCCAGCAGGAGCGCGGCGACCAAGAAGGCGGCGCTCGATCCGGATGACCGGACGTGCGTCTCGGTGATGTCGACCCGAGCGGGATTCTTGGCGCCGTGCTCAGTCGGGTCGATGAGTTCGTTCGGATGGACCGGACTCTGGGCGGCCGGGCGGGGTCGGGTCGCCGATTCGTCGTCGGTGGCGGGCATCGTGATCTCCTTTCGGCGTCGGCGTGCGGGAGGGTCTCTCCCTCTCGGAGAAGCGCACCGGCGCTATCAATATGATAGCTATTTTTTGAGAAGCCGCAATCCTCGAGTTCACGGCGGCCGAGATCGACGGGCCGCCATGCCGCGGTAGCCGCTGCGCGAAGACCGGGACCGCACTCGCCGCGCACCGGCGTGCGTATCCGCCCGGTCCGCTCAGGCCGCCTCGGTGAAGGCGGTTCCGTCCCCAGGATCATCGGTTCACTGCCTGCCTCACCGGGAACTGGGCGTGCGGCCCGCGTCCCCGGCGAAGGTCCGCCGGCAAAGAAAAAGGATGCATCGGAGAGTGGATGCATCCGTACTGTGGTGCTCAAGGGGGGAGTTGAACCCCCACGCCCTTTCGGGCACACGGACCTGAACCGTGCGCGTCTGCCTATTCCGCCACTTGAGCGTGCGCTGTCAGCGGCTTACAGCATATTAGCCGTGGAGCGACTTTCCAAGTCGAAGCGCTGTGAAGCCGACGACGCCCCTGCGCCGCACCCACCTCCCATAACCGCCGGCATCTGGGGAGGCGTAGAGCATAGCGCCCGCGTGGAGCCGAGCCGCTGACGATCAGCGATGTTCACCATGAGAGTCCGGGATGCCTCCCGGAGAGAAACCCCTGTATCGTAAAGGCAGTACGCCGTACGTGAGACCTCCGTGACGGTGTCCCGCGCGTTCCCTGCAGGGCCGACTGGCCTGTCGGGCGCCGGAGACGCTGGCGCCTTGGGAGTTGAAGTTCATCGGCGCGGACAAAGCGGCTAGAGTAGCCGAGCCGAAAGCTGTCGGCGCGGCCGAGACGGTTAGGGAGGTGTCCAGTGGGCGCATTCGACAAGTTCGAAAGAGGCGTGGAAAACGCCGTGGCCTCGGTCTTCTCGCGCGCTTTCCATTCGGAGCTCAAACCCGTGGAGATCACGTCCGCGGTCAAGAAGGCGATGGACGAGAACGCCTCGACCATGACTCGTCAGCGCACCATCGGTCCCAACGACTTCACGGTGAATCTCTCCCCCCGGGATCGCGAACGCCTGGCCCAGTGGAGCGAGGACTCGCTGGCCGAAGAGATCGCGGGGACGGTCACCGCGTACGCCTCGGAGCAGGACTACACGCTCCTGGGTCCCATTCGCATACGGTTCGCGACCAAGAGCGAGCTGAAGCCGAGCAGTCTCCAGGTGGAAGCCTCGATCAAAAGGGGGGCGGCCGCTCCGGTCACGTCGAGTACCGCATCGGGTCACCCGATCATCCAGGTCGGGCAGGACCGCTACCTGCTGACCGGGTCGGTCACGGTGATCGGACGCGGTTCGGAATGCGACATCACGGTGGACGACACCGGCATATCGCGTCGGCATCTCGAACTGCGGGTGACGCCTCGCGGCGTCATCGCAACGGATCTCGGCTCCACGAACGGCAGTTTCGTCGAGGGCCATCGAATCACCGCGGCCACGCTGGTGGATGGGAACACCATCACCATCGGCCGCACTAACATCATGTTCTGGAATTCTACGGGGCTCGCATGAGCGCACTTGTCTTTACACTTTTGAGAATCGGCTTCCTCGCCCTCCTGTGGATCTTCGTGTTAGCGGTCCTCATGACGTTGCGCCGCGACGTCTACGGCACGCAGGTGAAGAATCGCGGAGTGGCTTCCTCCTCTTCCCCGCCGCAGCAGAGGTCTCGCCGTAAGGCGACGCAGGCGAAGTCGTCGTCTCAGCACGAGCAGCAGGCGGGCCCTACACAGCCGACTCTGCTCACGGTGACGGCCGGTCCCCTCGCGGGGACGACGCTGCCTTTGGGCAGCGCCCAGATCATCGTCGGGCGCTCGCCGGATTCCGCGCTGGTGCTCGACGACACCTACTCGTCGGCCCGCCACGCGCGCTTCTACCAGTCGGACGGCGCCTGGTGGGTTGAGGATCTGGACTCGACGAACGGCACGTACGTAGGGGGGCAGCGCATCAGCACGCCGCGGCAGATCGCGCCGGGAATCCCCGTGGTCATCGGGAGAACGACGATGGAGCTGCGCTGATGGGAATCCAACTTCGTTTCGCGGCGTATTCGGACGTCGGCCTCGTCCGCTCGAACAATCAGGACGGCGGCTACGCCTCCCCCAACCTCCTCGTGCTCGCCGATGGAATGGGCGGAGCCGCTGCAGGAGACGTCGCCTCCTCGGTGACGGTCGGGCACCTGGCGGCCCTCGACGACGACGTGTACGGCGCCGACGATCTGCTCCCCGTCTTGCGCAAGTCGGTCAACGAGGCGCACGTCGATCTCGTCGAACGGGCTGAGAACGACCCGAATCTGGCCGGGATGGGCACGACGTGCATCGCCCTGCTCCGCTCGTCGAACAAGCTCGCCATGGTTCACATCGGCGATTCGCGGGCCTACCTCCTGCGCGACGGCAAGCTCACGCAGGTGACCCACGACCACACCCTCGTCCAGTTCCTCGTCGACCACGGCCAGCTCACGCCCGAGGAGGCCGAACACCACCCCAAGCGGAACGTCATCATGCGGGCCCTGGGCGACACCCCGGGCGACGTCGAACTCGACGAGTCCGTGCGCGAGGCGATGCCCGGCGACCGCTGGCTGCTGTGTTCGGACGGGCTGTTCGGCGTGGTGGCCCACGAGACGATCGAGGAGACCCTCAGCCGGAGGAATCTCAACGCGGCGGGGGAGAAGCTCATCGAACTGGCTCTGGCCGGCGGCGCACCCGACAACGTCACGGTGGTGCTGGCCGAAGTGGTCGACGATTCGGACACCGGGTCGATCCAGCGCAGCCAGCAGCCGATCGTCGTCGGCTCGGCGGCCGTCGACCATCGGCGCCCCTCCCGCGGCGGGAAGTCCGCGGCGGCGAAGGCGGCCGCCCTGCCCCCGGCGTCGGCGGACTCCCCGGACACCGGCCAGAGTCAGGACGAGGCGGCTGCACCGGAGGGGGCCGAGCGCCGCCGTTCGCGGGTTCTGCCCAGAGTAGCGGTCCTCTTCGGCGTTCTGGCGATAATCGGCGCCGTGCTCTTCGGTGCCTACACGTGGACGCAGTCGCGATACTACGTGGCCTCCCACAACGGCCGCGTGACGATCTACCGGGGCATCTCCCAGTCGCTGGGACCCATCAAGCTCTCCCACATCCAGGAGGAGACGGACATCAAGGTGGGCGACCTACAGCCGGTCGCCCGCGAACGCCTGGAAGCTAACATCTCCCGGGGTTCCCTGGAGGAGGCCCGCAAGGTGATCTCGAATCTGAGGGAGGAGATGGCCACACCGTCCACGAATCCCTCCACTGCGCCGAATGCGCCCGCGCCGGCTCCAGGCTCGCCGGCTCCAGGCTCGCCGGCTCCCTCCCCCACAGCGGCGCCGGGCGCCGCGCAGGCGCCTGACGGCGCCGCATCGAACGGAGCGGTGTGATGAGCGTTGTAACCCAGACGTCGCCGCGGACGGGTCGTTTCTCCGAGGCGGCTCTTCTCATCATCTCCGTCGGCATCGGAGTCGGCGCCTTCTGCCTGGCCCACCTGGGAGCGGAGGAAGGCGGACTCCCATCGTCCCTCCCCGTGATCCTGGTGGGGTCGGTGGCGATCGCCATCGTCGGGCACATGGTGATCCGCCATTTCGCCAGCTACGCCGATCCCGTGCTCTTCCCCAGCGCTCTGGCCCTCAACGGCCTGGGTCTGGCGATGATCTACCGCATCGACATGGCGTCCGGAACCGATCAGGTCAAGAACCAGCTCGTTCTGACGGTCGCCGCGATCGTCTTGATGGTCATCACCGTCGTGGCCTTGCGCAATCACCGGGCCTTGAGGCGGTACACGTGGACGTCCCTCTTCGTGGGAATCGGGCTTCTGCTCCTGCCCATGGTCCCGGGGCTGGGCAGGACGATCAACGGCGCGCGCATCTGGATCCGCCTGGTGGGTTTCTCCTTCCAGCCCGCCGAGTTCGCGAAGATCTGCTTCGCCGTCTTCTTCGCCGGATACCTCGTCTCGGAGCGGGACAACCTTTCCCTGGCGGGGCCTAAATTCCTGGGGATGCGCCTGCCCCTGGCGCGTCACTTCGTCCCCATCCTCACGGCCTGGGCCATCTGCATGGGGGTCCTCGTCATGGAGCGCGACTTCGGCACGGCCATCCTCTTCTTCGGCCTGTTCGTGGGGATGCTCTACGTGGCGACGGAGCGCATCTCGTGGATCGTCATCGGCGGCCTCCTCGCGACGGTCGGCGTCGCGTTGATCTACCAGGTGACCCCGCACATCCAGGCGCGGTTCGTCATATGGCTCCACGCCCTGGACTCCAACGTGTACAACGACAAGCACGGTTCCTATCAGATCGTCCAAGGCCTGTTCGGAATGGGGTCGGGGGGCCTGTTCGGCACAGGACTGGGCCAGGGGTACCCCACCAAGGTCTATGCGGCCAACTCCGATTTCATCGTCGCCTCCTTCGGCGAGGAGATCGGCCTGATCGGGCTGCTGGCCCTGCTGTGCATCTACCTGATGATCATCGTCCGCGGCCTGCGCACCGCGATCGTCCTGCGCGACGGCTTCGGCAAACTGCTCGTCACCGGGCTGGCCTTCACGATCGCGCTCCAGTGCTTCGTGGTCGTCGGCGGCGTCACACGGGTCATCCCCCTGACGGGTCTGGCGATGCCTTTCCTCGCCCACGGCGGGTCGGCTCTGCTGGCCAACTGGACGATCATCGGGATCCTCATCCGGATCTCGGACGTCGCGCGCAGGCCCGCGGCCGCCGATCCCTTGCCTCCTGAGGACGTCCTCAACGTCATTCCGGCTTTGGAGAAGGAAACCGGCTCTCAGACGGCGAATGATTCCACTAAAACACAGGTGGTGAAGCTATGAACCGGCCGATTCGTTTGCTTGCAACACTCGTCTTCGCCATGTTCCTCTCCCTCATGGCGATGGCGACGTACATCCAGTTCTTCCAGGCGCCCTCCCTCAACGCGGATTCACGCAACGTGCGGTCGATGTACCGCCAGTACAAGGTGAAGAGAGGACCGATCATCGTGAACGGAGACGATATCGTCTCCTCCTCCCCCTCCAAAGACGAAAAGGATCACCACAAGTTCCAGCGCAAGTACAAGGACGGGTCGACCTACGCCCACGTCACCGGGTACATGTCGACGGTCTTCAACTCGACGACCGGAATCGAGAAGGCCGAGAACGGCGTGCTCGCCGGTTCGTCGGATTCCCTAGCGTCTCAGCGTTTCCAGGAGCTCATCTCCGGGGAGGAACAGCGCGGCGGCGGAGTGGAGCTGACGATCGACCCGGCCACGCAGAAGGCCGCGGTCAAAGCCCTCAACGGCCAGCGGGGCTCGGTCGTCGCCCTCGATCCGAAGACGGGGGCGATCCTCGCGCAAGTCTCCCTTCCCAGCTACGATCCCAACAAGCTGGCCTCCCACGACCGGGAGTCGGTCCAGAAGGCCTGGAACAAGCTCGCGCAGAACAAGGAGAAGCCCCTGATCAACCGGGCCATCGCGGGCGAACAGTACGCCCCCGGCTCGACGTTCAAGATGCTCACGGCTACGGCCATGCTGGAGAACTCCGGCCTCACGCCGGATTCGACCGTCGATGCGCCGAACAGCTACACGCCTCCCGGGACGTCGCACTCGATCCAGAACCCGGGCGAGCGTCCCTGCGGCGACGGCTCGGGCCGGGTAACCCTGCGCGAGGCCTTCATCGAGTCGTGCAACACGCCGTTCGCCAAGGGCGGGGTCTCCGTGGGCGCGGACAAGATGGTCGAGCAGGGGAAGAAATTCGGGTTCGGCACTACTTTCGAGACACCGCAACGGGTTCTCGCCTCGCGCTTCCCGAAGCCGGGTTCGACCGCGGCGCTGGCGATGGACAGTTTCGGGCAACGCGACATCCGGGTCACCCCCCTGCAGATGGCGATGATCGGCGGAGGGATCGCGAACGACGGAGTCGTCATGGAGCCCCACGTCATCAAACGAACTCTCACGTCCGATTTGGAGACCGTCTCTAAAACGAAGCCCAAGCAATTCAGCAGGGCGATGAGCGATAAGACGGCGAAGTACATGCAGGAGATGATGGTTGCCGACGTCACTTCGGGGACTGGACACCGCGCCGCCATCAGAGGAGTGTCAGTAGCGGGTAAGACGGGTACGGCGGAGATCAGCGCCTCGACTCCACCTCACGTGTGGTTCGTTGGCTTCGCACCGGCCAACGATCCCAAGATCGTCGTGGCCGTGATCGTTGAGAATTCTGGCAATGCGGGATGGAATGGCGACGGCGGGTCCGTGGCCGCCCCTATTGCCCGGGAGGTAATGAAAGCCAAGTTGGGAGTGTCATGAGCACGCAATACGACACGTTCGACACGAGGGACAGGTGACAGACGTGAGCAACGTTCCCCGTGTCTTGGGCAACCGCTACGAGATAGGCGATCTCATCGGCCGTGGCGGTATGGCGCAGGTCCACCTGGGTTACGACACCCGGTTGTCTCGCACGGTCGCCATCAAGGTACTGCGAACGGATCTGGCTGCAGACCCGATGTTCCTCGCTCGCTTCCGTCGTGAAGCCCAGTCGGCCGCAGCACTGAACCATCCGTCGATCGTCTCCGTCTACGACACCGGCGAAGAAACCATGGACACCCCGACGGGCCAGCAGATCTCCCTGCCGTACATCGTCATGGAGTACGTGCGGGGGCGCACCGTCGCGGCGTTGTTGAGCGACGGTGAGCCCGTGCCGCTCAACGACGCCGTCCAGATCGTCGTCGGGGTGCTCTCCGCGCTGGAGTACTCTCACCACGAAGGCATCATCCATCGGGACATCAAACCCGGCAACGTCATGATCACGCCGGACGGCAAGATCAAGGTGATGGACTTCGGAATCGCCCGCGCCATCGCGGATTCGGCTGCGACGATGACGCAGACGAACTCGGTGGTCGGCACGGCCCAGTACCTGTCCCCCGAGCAGGCCAGGGGCGAGGTGGTCGACACCCGCTCGGACTTGTACTCGACCGGATGCCTGCTGTACGAGCTGCTCACCGGCAAGCCGCCCTTCACGGGCGATTCCGCTGTGGCGGTGGCGTATCAGCACGTCTCGGAGACCCCGAAGCTGGCCTCGGAGGTCCATCCCGAGATCTCCGAGGAGATCGACCGGGTCGTGATGAAGTCGCTGGCCAAGCGCCGCGAGGACCGCTACCAGAACGCGGCCGAGTTCCGCAACGATCTTCTGGCGGCCGCACGGGGGGAAGGGGTCAACGCCCCCGCCGCCACGGCGTGGGACTCCGCGCCGGTCGTGCCGCCCGGCGGCACGCAGGTGGCGTCGGCTCAGGAGTACTACCCTCCCTCATCTGCGGCCACTTCGGCTACGACGGCGACGGGCGTTCAGCCCGCCGTCGCCTCCAGCGAAAAAGTCCGGCGCAAGAACCGGCTCATGGTCTGGCTGGGGGTGGCCTTCCTGGCCATCGCCGGCGTCGCCGTCGCCATAGCGATGAACATGGGCGGCGGAGACTCCTCGACCGCCAAAGTCCCCACTATGGCGGAGATGGACGAATCCCGCGCCAAGGCCACTGTGGAGAAAGCGGGCTTCAAGTTCAGCAAGGGAGACGATCAGGCTTCCTCGAGCGTCAAGAAGGGGCTTTTCGTCTCCTCGTCTCCTAAGCCCGGCTCGTCCCTCGAAAAGGGCAAGACGGTCACCGTCCATTTCTCCTCGGGGCCCTCGGCGCAGGTCACGGTACCCGACGTCACCGGCATGACCCAGGAGAAGGCGACGGCTGCACTCGAGAAGGTCGGATTGAAGACCGGCAACGTCACGACCATCAACTCGTCGGACGTCGCGAAGAACACGGTAGCCAAGACGTCGCCTGCCGCAGGCGAAACCGCCGAATCCGGCTCCCAGGTCACCCTATACATAGCCGCCGGAGGCACCAAGACTCCTGATGTCATAGGCAAGACATCCGAGCAGGCGCAATCCGACCTCCGAAATGCTGGCTTCAAGCCCGCGGTCGTCTACCAGCGGGTGTCGAGCCAGGGCCAAGACGGCATAGTTCTGGTGCAGAGGCGCTCGGGGAACACGGTCACCATCACGGTCGGCCGCTACACTTCGGAGCCCAGCGCTCCGGCGAACCCGACCGGCGGCGGCACGGAGCCCAGCGGCGCTCCAGCGAACCCGACCGGCGGCGGCAGGCAGCAGACCAGCTACCCGAGATCCACCACTACGCCGGCGGCCCCTACGACCGCGCCGACGACGCAGCACGAACCGACCCCCACGGGCGGTGGCGATAACGGCGGCGGCTCGGGCGGCAACAACAATGGCCAAGGAGGCGGCGCTCAGGGCAACAACGTCAACTGACGCCTGCAGCTCAGACAGCGAGGGTGGGGCAGCGGATCGCCGCTGCCCCACCCATCACCCATCGATCTACCTTGTGCGCGGCGAGCTTTCGTCCGCCGCGCAATTCGGCGCCAGAGCGCCAGAATGACTGGCCGCACTACCTTCGCAACGCCGCTACCTGCGCAGCAGCGGCGCCTTGCCCTCGGCGGCGGCCAGGGCGCCGTCTTGGCCGCACAGAACCAGCCAGTTCGCGAGCATCCGGTGCCCGCCTTCCGTTATGACCGACTCGGGGTGGAACTGGACGCCCCACAGGGGCAGGTCCACATGCTGAAGCCCCATGATCACTCCGTCCCGGGTTCGGGCGGTGACCTCCAGCTCGCCCCCCACGGTTTCGGGCTCGACCGTCAGGGAGTGGTAGCGGGTGACCCGCAGGGGTGAGGGCAGGCCGTCGAACACGCCGATGCCGGTGTGCTCGATGAGGGACGTCTTGCCGTGCCGAAGCTCCGGGGCTTGCGAAACCGTCGCCCCGAAGGCCTCGCCGAGTGCCTGGTGCCCCAGGCACACGCCGAGCATCGGCGTGTGCGAGTCGGCGCATTCGGCGATGGCCGCCATGGACGCCCCCGCCTTGGCGGGCGTTCCTGGTCCCGGCGAGACGAGCACGCCGTCGTAGGCGGGGATCGAAGCCAAATCGACGACGTCGTTGCGCACAACCGTCGCCGAGGCGCCCAGCAGGCGCAGATAGTCGACGATCGTGTAGACGAAGCTGTCGTAGTTGTCGATGACCAGGAGGCGGGCCATGTCAGCCCACCGTGTTGTCGAAGGCGGGGAAAGTGTTGGCGACCCAGGGGAACACCCACAGGAACAGGCCCGCGACCACGGCGAACAGTAGGACCAGGCTCTCGATGAACTTGAGCCATCGCGGCCCTGGGAGCAGGTGCCAAATCGCTGCGTACATGTCTCCTCCTATCACTTCTGGCTCTGGGCGAGCTCTTGCGGGATGCCGTCCTTGCGGTCGACCCAGTGGCTGAACTTGGCATGGACGATCCAGCGTTCGTTGGACACGAACGGAGGGTGGCAGGTCGTGATCGTCAAGTAGCGTTCGGTGGCCTTCTGCTGGGGCTTGGACGGGTTCTTCGGATCCGGCGCGATGACGTCGACCTGGCCGGGTGAGACGATGGAGCTCTCCGTCATGTAGTAGACGAGGTAGGCGTCCTTGGTTTCGAGGATGATCGGGTCGCCGGCCTCGAGTTCGTCGACGTCCCTCATCGGCGCACCGTACGTCTGCCGGTGCGCGGCTGTGGCGAAATTCCCCACTTCGCCGGGGAAGGCCGTCCCCTCGTAGTGCCCGAACGCGCCCTTGTCCAGCACCCGTTTGAGGCTGGTCCCGTACTCGATCGTATGCGCGTAATCCTTGCCGAATCGCGGAATGCGCATGAGGCCCTCGGCGGTGCCGACCGTCGTCGTGTGGGGGACCGCCGGCGGCGGATCGGTGCGAGCTTTGCCGATTTTGACGGTGCCCGAATTCGAGGGAGGCTTCTGCCAGCCTTCCTTGAGCTGTTCCACCTTGCTGTGCTGCGCGCGGTTCGCCTCGATGTCGGTCCACCACACCTGCCACACGATGAACAGGCCGATCACGAAGCCGGCGGTGATGAGCAGTTCGCCGATCACCCCGACGACGCGGGACAGAACGCTCGGATTATTGCGGGCGTGCTTGGCCTTGTTCCTGGCCGCCGACGATCGCTGGGCTATCTCTCCCTCCCAGAGGCCTTCGGGTATGTCGTTCTGGATCGTGGTCGACGATGCGTGCTTCGTCGAGCCCAGTCCTACCGCTTCGGCGATGGCCGAAGTCGCGGCCTCCGAATCGAGGCGTTCCCATCCAGGAAGCCAGGCGGTGGCTTCTCCCGATTCCTGCGTGGGATCGACAGGCTGGGACTTCTGTGCGTGAGCGTCGCCGTGGAGGGCGTCCTTCAAAGGATTCCCCCGCTCCGACAACGAGTGGCGTCCTGCCATGTGAGTCCTTTCATCCAATGGCACAACCCTACCGGCAACGGGCCTGCCCTCAGTACCGTCCGTGCAGCGTTACCCTAGCGTTGGTAGGTTTTCGTCTCCGGAGGAAACCGCGCATCGTCTTCGGGCGCTCCGCTCGGGGAGAGCCACGCGCCGTGTGCGAGTGTCGAACATCACCGCTCGACCATGCGGTCCCATCGGGGCGCAGAGCGCATCGAAGGCGAACTCGCGTCGGAGCCCTCGGCTCGGAACGCCCGGCAACCGGCCCGCCGCAGCGCTCGCCGCACCGAACGGCTGCGAAGTCCACGGGCGGCGCCCCGCGTGCGCGAATACCCACGAGTGACTAGGCTTGGCGGAGAACCACCAGCCCGGAAGGAAAGAGATGCCCGACTCCGAGAAGCTCGACACCACCGACGAGCACGCCGACGACCAAGCACGCGACGAGGAGACCCCGGACGCCGGCGACGGCGAAGCCGGCGAGTCCAGCGAAGGCGGCGATCCGGAGAAGGACGGCGAATCGACGAAGGCCGCAGAGAAAGGCCGCGAAGAACGCGAGAAGAAGGGCGGAAAAGGCAAGCCCTCCGAGGTGGATGACGCCGACGGCGGAAAGGGCGCCAAAGGCGGAAAGGCCAAGAAGCGCAAGAAGGAGGGCCACAAGAACCCCCACGCCCAGAAGAAGTCCGGCAATCCCGCCAAAGGAACCAGACGTAGCATCGCCGAACAGGAAGCTTCGAAGTCCGAGAAGAGCGAGAAGGAGCCCGTCAAATTCAAGAGCCCGCATTCGCCGAAGTGGTGGGTTCCGCTCATGGTCTCGCTCATGGTCATCGGCCTGATCATCGTCGTGCTGGCCTACGTCTTCAACGGCCAGTTCCCGATAAAAGGGCTGGGAAACGGAAATCTGTTCATCGGCTTCGCCTTCATGCTGGCAGGCTTCCTGATGACGATGGGATGGAAGTAGCCCACGACGTCCGAAGCGCGAGACGCCCTGCGCGGCGACTCTCTCGGGCGGCTAAGGTGGCTACCGGTCAGTCAAAAGGGCATGGCGACCGCTCACCTCGAGCCTCTCCCATCGTCCCCAAGAACCGGAAAGGAACGCTCATGGCCAAGCTCTACCTTGTTGAACTCACCCCGTCAACCGATGTACGGAGCCTGATGTCGGACCTCGCGGATAACGCTCGCGCCAACGGGGCCGAACTGATCGAAGCGCAGGTGACGGCCGACCGGAGCCGGGTCTTCGCCATCCTCGAAGCGGACGATCCCGCAGGGGTCGTCGCCGCCACGTCCGACCTCGCCGCGGAGGCCTGCGAACCCGCGCAAGTCCGCCTGGTCGGCGCCGAGCTCGCCGACATCAAGGCGGTGCGCCCCGAGGCCGGATATCTCGTCGAATGGGACATCCCGGCTTCGATCGACATGGATACATATCTGGCCCGTAAAGCCGAGAAATCCCCCCTCTACGAGCAGGTTCCCGAGGTCACCTTCCTACGCACCTATGTGCGCGAAGACATGGCCAAGTGCCTGTGCTTCTACAACGCACCCGATGTCGACGCCGTCGTGCACGCCCGCGAAGTGGTCTCCACGCCGATCGACCGTCTACACGCGCTCGATCACATCGAGCTTTGAGGCACAGGCAAGCCGCCCGAGGCGGCGGCCGCACCGGTGAGGGCCGGGCTTCTGACGTGGGTGGATCAGGCGAGACCTGGTCCACCCACGATTCCGTTCGGCGCCCGTGTTCCTGCGCGCACGTCGAAGCCATTCCGCACCGCCGTCTTCGATCCCATCCACATGTGTGGGCAAATCTGTGGATAGACTACACGCGTGTAATTCGCCGATTGTCGGCGGGACGCCGCGCCTCATGCCTGGCCGATGAATGCACGTGCGGGAGGGAGCGCACGAAACCCGCGGAGCCGTGCCGACGCGATACGGGCCGCCCCCGAACATTCGGGCGGTGCGCCGCGGGGACTGCGTGCCCCTCTCCTCCTAGACCCGGTATCCCCACATGACGGCGGCCGTCACGGCGAGCACAGCGGCGGACACCGCGGCGGCGTCGGCGGCGGTCCGCCACACGGGTGCCAGTGTGCGCGTACGGGACATCGCGAATACGAGCAGAACCCCCATGACGAATCCGCCGATGTGGGACTGCCAGGAGATGTTCGTGTTCGGGATGAAGTTGATGGCGACGTTCAGCCCGATGACCACGAGGAGGTTGGTCATGTCGGCGCCGATGATCCGGTAGACGACGACCAGAGCGCCGAGGAGACCGAAGACGGCGCCGGATGCGCCGACCGTCGCGATGCCCCAGGAAGAGCCGAGCGGGTCAGCGGTCAGGAGCACGGCGACGTTGCCGCCTATGGCCGAGAGCAGGTAGAGCGCGAGGAACCGCCAGCGGCCGAGCATCGGTTCGAGCACGCACCCCAGCAGCCACAGGGCGTACATGTTGAGCACGATATGCCAGAATCCCGCGTGTAGGAAGGCCGAGGTGAGGAATCGGTACGGCTGCGACTCGGCCAGGGCGGGGGTGAAGATGCACCTATACGTGATCTCCTGGGAAAACCGTTCGGCCAACGCCAGGAGGACGCAGGCAGCGATGAGCACCCTGGTAACCAGCGACCTCTGCCGGTTCTCACCGAGCGAGCGCACGAAGCGCGCTATGAAGGCGATGAAGCGGGAGGCGGGTCCGTCACCGCGGGAGGGGCCTGGCATGCTCATCGTCGCCTGCGGAAAGCCGATTATCTTGCGGTCACTCGGTGACCGTGACCGACTCGATGACGACGTCCTCGACGGGGCGATCGCCCGGTCCCGTGGCCACGGCGGCGATGTCGTCGACGACGGCTTTCGACTGGTCGTCGGCCACCTTGCCGAAAATCGTGTGCTTGCCGGTCAGCCATTCGGTGGGCGCGACGGTGATGAAGAACTGGGAGCCGTTCGTGCCCCTGCCCCGGGACTTTCCGGCATTGGCCATGGCGAGCAGATAGGGCTCGGTGAAGGCGAGCTCGGGGTGGATTTCGTCGTCGAACTGGTAACCGGGGCCTCCGGTCCCCATGCCGATCGGGTCGCCTCCCTGGATCATGAAACCCGGGATGACCCGGTGGAAGATGACTCCGTCGTAGAGCGGGTCACTCGTCTTCTCGCCCGTCTTGGGGTGCGTCCATTCGCGCTTGCCGGTGGCGAGCCCGACGAAGTTGGCCACGGTCTCCGGGGCGTGATTCGGATACAGCTCCACGGTGATGTCACCGTGATTGGTGTGAAGTGTCGCTTCCATGGGTCAATCCTCCCACACGGGAGCCATACCCGGAGGAAGCGATTACGCCGCGGGCCGACGAAGGCTCGATGAGAGACGTAGTCGAATGGATGACGCGCCCGAACGGCGCACCGCTGGACGGGCATGGGTGACACTACCCTCGTTTTCCCCGTCATTCCGACGAGTTCCGACTGTAGCCTGAAACAGGCCGAGGGGATCGGAAGGATACCTCGAGAGTTCGGTGAACGCCACCGCGTCCGCTCTCCAGGTGCAACTACACACATATACACAATCCGTTTCGAAGAGGAGACTCTCTTGTCCAGCACACTTCACCGCAGATTCCTCTCGGGTCTGGGAGTCGCCGCCCTCGCGTCCGCGGGCGCAGTCGCACTCTCCATTCCCGCGGCCCAAGCAGACGTTTCCGGTTTCTCGACCGAAGGCGACCTGTCGATCAGAACGGGCCCGGGAACGAGCTACCAGGAGATCGGCACGATCTCCAAAGACGTCCAGCTCAACGTCCAATGCCAGCGGCAAGGCCAAGCCATCCAGGGCACTTACGCCTCCAACTGGTGGGCCAAGGTCACCTATCAGGGCAAGACGGGGTACGTCACACGGGCCTTCGTGCGCATCCCGGACGCGAAGGGCTTGGGCGCCTGCCCCGAGAACACCCCCCTGCCGAGTCCGCCGCAACCCAAGCCTTCGAACCCGGTGTCCTCCTACGAGAAGGTCAAGGCCCGCGCCAACGACTGGATCAGCGTCGGCCTCCTCTACAACTGGGACCTCTACCACCCCGACCGCAACGGCGTTAAGTACCGCCGTGATTGCTCGGGCTTCGTGTCCATGGCATTCGACCTGAAGACCAGCGCTTCGACGGTGACGCTGCCCAACTACGGCTTCAAGAAGATCAACTTCAGCGAACTCCGTCCGGGCGACATCGTGGGCAACTTCGGCCCCGGAACCGAAGGCGCCAACGGCCACGTCGCGATCTTCGACGGCTGGGCCAACTCCGCCCACACCCGGTTCAACACGCTGGAGATGCACGGGCCGCAGATGAAGGGCAAGGCTGAGCGCTCCACCCGCGGCACCGACGAGTTCTGGGTGAAGTCGGCGATGCGCTACACGAAGTAAGCGCACCGCACGAGGCGGCCTTGACGTGGCCGGGGCCGGGAGCGTCGGCCCCGGCCACATCGCCGTGGAGCTGACCGCCGGAAAGGCGATCGCCGGCCTGATGAGCGCCTTCCTCTTCCGGTCCGGTGAACGTCTTCCCGCTCCCTGCATCGCATGTCGGACATCCCCAACTGAGTCCTCGACGTCCCGGAAAGCCGTGAAAGGCCAACGCCGATCCGTTCGAAACGTCGGGGCGACGCCGCCTTTCGCGCAGGGCCGACGGTCCTCCAGCGGTGTTCCAGCTGACATTTCCACGAAAAATCGGCAATATAGTGAGGGTACGGTTCGAGGTCCGTTTCCCAACGGGCATAGAAGGAGGGTCGCAGATGTTCTGCTGTTCCAAGAAGGCCAAGAACAAGAGGAAGGCCACCACGCAGGCTCAGGACCTCGTGGCACAGGCGGGCGCCGCCGCCGCGGTCGCCGCTGAGAAGATCCGGCCAGTGGCCACGCAGCTCGCCGCGCAAGGCAAGGATCTGGCGCATCAGGGCAAGGAGTGGGCTGCTCCTCGCGTCGAGCACGCCGCTGAGAAGATCCGTCCCGTAGCGGCGGAGGCCGCCGCTCGGGCCGCCGAGGTCAAGGACAAAACCGTCAACGAGTACCTGCCCAAGGCCAAGCGAGTGGCACGCGCCGCCGCCCAGGCCGCCCGCGAGACGGACGGCGACATCAAGACCCGCGCCCATGCGATCCAGGAGTCGGCCGCCCGCGCCCTGGCCGAGCCCAAGCCTAAAAAGCGGCGGCTGCGCAAACTCACAGGAACGCTCGCCCTCATCGGAGGTACCGTGGGTGCAGCCTACCTTCTGTGGAAGCGCAGCCAGCCAGTCGAGGATCCGTGGGCCGAAGCCTACTGGGAAGACGTCACCGAGGAAACGGCGGCCGAGCCCGCTCCCGAGGACGAGGACGGCTCGGAGGCGGGCAGGCACAAGGCCTGACGGTTCGGGCACCGGCCCGATGCCGTCGGCCCGGTAACGTCCAACGCACTGCCCGCATCGACGCGGCAGAGCAGACGATACGCCCGCAGCCATTCGTCCCGAACGCACCGACGGAGGGGCGGATCGCCTCCGCCCCTCCACGATCTCTCGCCGTCCGGCCCCGCATTGTCCCCGACACTCGAGTCACCGGGGATTTCCTTTGCCCTCCTGAGTCACCGAGGCAAAGGAAACCCCCGGCCCCGCGTCGACGGCCATCGAGACTGGCATTCTCCCCGACGGCCTGAGATGCTTAGGGCATGAGCACCACAGTCGCTGCCTATCAGCTCGTCGAGACCGACGAAGGCGTCCGCGGACGCCACACGCGCATTCCACTCGAAGACCTCGGAGAAGGTGACGTGCTCATTCGCGTCACCCATTCCTCGGTCAACTACAAGGACGGCCTCGCCGCGACCGGGCGAGCCCCCATCGCCCGCCGCCTCCCCCTCGTCGGCGGGTGCTGCGCGGCCGGAACCGTCGTCGAACCGGGAAAGTCCGGGGTTCCCGCGGACACGGTAGTCGCCGTCGTGGGGGCGACGCTGTCCGAACAGCACAACGGAGGCTACTGCGAATATCTGCGAGTGCCGGCGGCGTGGGTCGTCGCGGTGCCCGAGGCCTTCACGTCGCGTCAGGCAGCCGCCATCGGCACCGCGGGCGTCACGTCCGCCATGGCCGTCGTCAAGCTCGAAGACGCCGGAGTGACCCCGGAGTCGGGGCCGATCGCCGTGACGGGAGCCAGCGGCGGAGCGGGATCCCTGGCCGTGGCGCTGCTGGCCGCCAGGGGCTACGAAGTGACGGCGCTGACGGGCAAGCCCGAAGCCGAGGATCTCCTGCGCGATCTCGGTGCCGCGAACGTCGCCCCGCGGCCCGACACGAGCGGCACCCGGCCGCTGGAACGCGGCACGTGGGCCGGCGCCGTCGACACCGTCGGCGGCGACACCCTCGCCTGGCTCACGCGCACCGTGGCTCCGGGCGGCTCGATCGCGGCCTTCGGCAATGCAGGGGGCAACCGCTTGACCACCACGGTTCTGCCCTTCATCCTGCGCGGTATCAACCTTCTGGGCGTCACGGTCACCTTCCCCGCCGCCGAGCTGCGCGAGCGCGTGTGGGAGCTCCTCGCCTCCTCGCTCAGCCGGGAGGCCCTGGATGCGATCGCCACCGACGTCGACTTCGAGGATCTGGACGACGCCCTGCGAAGGATCGTCACGACGGGGGTCGTCGGACGGCAGGTGGTGAGAATCGGAGGCGAGGCCGCCGTCTAACCGCGCGGTTCACCGACCTCAGGCGACCCGCCGCGGCCATCCGCGCCGTCGACGGTGCGGGCTATCCGCTCGGCGAACTCCTCGCGGACCTCGGCGGGCAGGGTCTGGGCGTTGAGGATGTCGTAGACCCACAGGCCGTCGGCGGCCAAGTTCGCCATAGCCCTGCGGAAGCCGGCGTCGTCCTGGCCGCCCTCGACCGGAGTGGCCCACCGGCTGGTCACGGCAGCCCATGGGGCGATGTATTCGGGATGGGATGCCGCGTCGATCATGAGGAGCAGTTCGACGCGGCTCATCGCCTGGGACTGAGTCCTCACGTAGGCGGCGGCGCGCTGGTCGGGCGTCGACTCCTCGTAGGGGACGCCCAGGGCCTCGATCAAGTTGTCCTCCCACGCGGAGGCGAGGTGCTCGTGCAAGGCCATGAGCATGTCCTCCTTGGAGGGAAAGTGGTAGACCAGCCCGCTCTTGGTCATTCCGGTCTCGCGCGCCACGGCGTCGAACGTCAGGCCGGACAGCCCGCCGCCCTCGATCACGCGGATGGCGGCCTTGATCGCCGCCTGCCGCTGCGACGGCCTCATCTCACCGCTCGCCTCCGGGCTCGTCCGCACCGCCGGGGGCTGTTTCGCGCAGCAGCCGCGAGACGACCGAGGCGCCCACCAGGCATACGAGCGCGACGGCGGCGAGGACCACCGTGAACGCCGTGTCATAGGCGTCCATGGCGGCGGATACCACCCGCGGATCGGAGCTGACCCGCAGGGCCTCGTTCAGGCTCGTGGCGGCCCCGGCGGGGGCCCCTGCGGGAAGGTCGACGGCCAGGCCGTAGACGAAGAGGATCCCGCCGCCGAAGAAGGCGGTGGCCAGAACGTTGCCGAATTCGTAGGAGACTTCTTCCACGGAGGACGCCATGCCGGCCCGAGAGGCCGGAACGCTCGTGACGATCGCCGAGGACGCGACGGAGGCAGGCGCCCCCAGGCCGATCCCCGTGACGACGAGCCCGGCGACGAACCACCCGGGCGAATCGACGCCCAGCAGGGCGATGGAGGCGCCGAGGGCGCCGACGGCGAAGCCCCACACGATCGGGGCCCTCTCGCCGATGCGGTTGAGCAGCATCCCGCCGACGAGGCTGGAGGGCAGAGCCCCCACGGCGAGCACCACGAGGAGCAGGCCCGCCTGGAACGGCGAGTACCCGGCGACCAGCTGGAAGCGCTGAGCGACGACCAATCCGAGTCCCGAGACGGCCACGAGGGTGACGACCGCCGCGACCACGCCCGCCGTGAACCGGGGGATCGCGAACACGTCGAGGGGCAGGAGGGGATCGTCCAGGCGACGCTGGCGGCGGACGAAGGCCGCGCCGAGGACCGCGGCGATCGCCAGGCCGGCGGCTACCTTCGCCCACGACGGCGGGACGCGCGCCGCCTCTTCGACGGCGAGGACGCCCGCGGCGAGCGCGACCGTGGCCAGTAGGCTGGAGACCGCGTCCCACGGCCGGCTCCGATCGGGTTCGTCTCGCGGGATGACGGCGGCGCCGAGGGCGATCGCCGCGACGATGAGGGGGACGTTGATGAGGAACACGGATCCCCAGTGGAAGTGCTCGAGCAGGAGCCCGCCGACGACGGGTCCGACGACTGCGCCCACCACACTGACCATCGACCACACGGCGATGGCCGTGTTGCGCTGGCGGGCGTCGGTGAACGTCAGGCGGATGAGCGCCAGGGTCGCGGGCATCATCGGGGCTGCGCCGACCGCCAGGAGAACGCGTGCCGCGATGAGCGTCCCCGGGGAGTACGCGAGGGCGCAGGCGAGGGAGGCAACGCCGAACACCGCCATCCCGAAGAGGAACATCCGCCGGTGGCCGAGCTTGTCGCCGAGTGTGCCGGCGCCCAGGAGCAGGCCCGACATGACGACCGTGTAGGCGTTGAGGATCCACAGTTGCTGCCCGGCCGTCGCCCCGAGGTCCTTCGACAGCACGGGCAGGGCGGTGAAGAGGACCGAACCGTCGATCGAGATGAGGAAGAGGGCGACGCTGACGATGCCGAGCACGGCCCAGCGCCGTCCCGCGCTCGGCTGGCAGGATGTCCGCTCGGTCCGTTCGGTCAGCGGTTTCTGCGGCGACGGTCTGCAATGCACGCTCACCCGGGTAACTATACCGTACGTACGGTATAGTTACCCGGGAAGATTCCTCACACTCCGGCGGGCTCCACCAGCCATGTCATTTCTTCCATCGGATTTCGACGCGGCGGTTGGCGGCCTTCCCCGCC
>NZ_KE951405.1:0-86500 GCF_000466165.1 Actinobaculum sp. oral taxon 183 str. F0552 | reverse complement strand
GGTTGGCGGCCTTCCCCGCCTCGCTGACCGAGCCGTCGGGATTCGTCTCCGATGCGGCGGGCTGGGTCTCGCCCTTTCCGGAGGCGGCGATCTTCACCCCCGAGGCTTTGCCCTCCAGATAGGCCTTGACCGAGGCCGCCCGCTGTTCGGACAGGGTCTGGTTGTGGGCGTCGTCGGCCACGGAGTCCGTGTGCCCGACGACCGACACCTCGCCCGAGGGTTTGTCCGTCGCCCACTGGCCGGCCACTCCGTCGAGGATCTGCTTGGCGCGCTCGGTCAGGGTGGGAGAGTCCGGCTCGAAGTTCACGTCGCCGGCGAGTGTCGTCTTGATTCCGTCCTTGCTCTGCTCGGTCCTGGCGGCGCCGTCGGCCGTACCCTTGCGCAGAACCACGTTCATCACGGGCTTCAAGGGCTTCATCCTGACGGCGACGTCGGCCTTCCGCGACGCGGGGGGCACCATGAAATTCGTGACTCCCAACGTCGACGAGGACTTGTCCGACGACGCCTTGGCCCCGGGGGCGTCCGTCTCGTCTTCCGCCCAGGCGGGCGCCGCGGCCAGGGAGAGGCCGATGGCCAGGACCGCGCCGATCACACGACGGCCCTTCATCGCGTCACCTTCACGTTGTCGAAGCTGCCCGCGCCGGGGATGTTGACGTTGACTTCCTTGACGTCCTTGGGCAAGCCGGCGAAGGTGACCTGGAAGGTATAGGACTTCTGCGGCTTGATGCTCACCGAGGTCAGGTTGCTCGAGCACAGGCATTTCCCAGATCTGTCGTATGCGGCCCGGTAGACGGTCTGGTTCTTCCCGTCGACGACGGTCACCCCGTCGGCTCTACCGTTATTGCTGATCTTCATTTTATCGCCGCTGTCGTTGACGGGGATCTCGTACTCTCCGTTGAAGAAGAAATCTCCAACCTGCCAGTTGCCGTCGTCAGCTCCGTTCGCCGCGTTCTTAGCGGTGAAGATGACGGTCGTCAACCCTCCGGTCACCGTCACGCTGTTGAGCGTGATCGCGATGGAATAGCTCCCATCACTGGCCTGGCGCGTATCGATCTCGGGGAGCTTCTGAGTTCTCGGCATCGGCCTGGCCTTCGGCCCGGCGGCCCGTGCGGCCTCGTTGAGATAGGCCGAGACCTGCTTGTCGGACACCGAGGCCGAGGACATGCCGCCTAGGCCGCCGTCCTTCTTGTCCGATCCGCACGCCGCCAGGCCTCCCCCCACCATGGCGAAGGCTGCGGCGGCTGAAAGGAAACGAGTGAAACGCTTCATGAGTTCTCCTTTGACTGGCATTGGACGGCGCGTGCCGTCCATAATTCCGTTACGTTCCAACCGTATCCATCGTCGCGCTTCGGACGAAGGTTCACCCTATGGGAACGATTTTTACAACCCTGGGCCGGAAAATCCGGATCTAGCGGCCCGTGCACCGCTGCCTAGGTCGCAGCCACCGTGGCTGTGCGGACCGGGCGGAACGCCGCTCGCCGGACTCACTGCCCCGGACGCGGCGGCGCCGGCACGCAACGGGTTAGCGGTGCTCCGCGAAGTGCGAGCGATTTCAGGCCTCCCACGGCCGGCCAGTGGTGGACGGGGCGTTGCCCCACCATGTTCAACCCCTCGTCCGCTCCCTCGGCGCGGTTCTGGGGGCCCGAGCCGCACCGGCGAGGTCTCTCCGCAGACGCCGAGGCGGCGAACGCGGAATCGGGCGGAATTCGCTTGCCCGGAGCTCACTCTCCCCTCTCGGAGTCGCCGGTGGAATCCTCCGGCGGCTGCGACGGCGTGCGCTGGGCGATCGACGGCGGCGGCTTCCTTCCCGCTCGCAGTTTCCTCTCGTCCTGCGCCGGGGCGAGCGGAGCGTCTCCCATCACGCTGTCGATGACATCGGAATGTTCTTCGGGGTCCACCAGGGCGATGCCTCGGTCGCGGTCGGCGAGCAACAACAACGAGTCTCCGGGCGCAAGGTTGAAAAGGTCACGGACTTCCTTGGGGATGACAATCTGGGATTTCGGGCCGAGTTTGACCATGGCGAGCCATCGACCCTCAGGTGGCGTACGTCTGTCCATGCCCAGAGACTACCTTTCGCCGCCCTTCGGCCACGGGGCACTCGGCATGGTTATCTCGGCCCCGGGATAGGCGCCCCATTGCCGGGCCGATCCCGCTGTGCTGATTTCCGAGATCACAGTTGTCGTCGACTGTGCATGTACGGTCGAGGCGAGCCGGGCTCCGTCGAGCGATTCGCGCCAACCCGGGCGTGGTCGGCGATGTTGCCACTGCCCCGGTGCGATGTGGTATGGTCCACGCATAACAAAATATCAACCCGAGATAGACATGAAGGCTCGCCGGTGACGCGTTCACCCGGGCCTTTTATTTCTGTATATCGAGGATTTTGCCGACATATCAAGGAGGATTCAATGTCGAAAACTCGACGCATGAGCAAGATCTTCGCCGCCGACGGCCGATCGGTCACGCTGGCCCTCGACGGTTTCGGCTTCAGCGCGAAGACGGCGGGCGTCGACCACGCCGCGCGGACCGTTCCCGCCATGGCCGAGCACGGCCTGGACAACGTCCTCGTCACCTACGGACAGGCCAAGAACTTCGCCGAGTGCTTCTCCGACGTGGGCATGTGCCTGCGAGTGGACGCGAGCACGGCCGTGTTCGATCCGAGCGTGCCCGACAACATGCCGGTCTTCGGCATCGAGGACGCGCTGCGCGTCGGGGCCGACGGCGTCGTGATGATGAACTTCCCCGGCGCGCTCAACGAACGGACCACGAACGAGTTCGCCGCCCGCCTGGCCAGCGAGGGCGACGAATGGGGCATGCCGCTCATCTGCGAGGCCCTGCCCTACGGGTATCCGGTCACCACGCCGGAGTCGAACGACCCCCGCACGATCGCCACCGCCGCCCGGTTTTCGGAGGAGCTCGGCGCCGACGTCATCAAGACCCGCTACTCGGGAACGGAGGACGACCGGCTCATCGCCGAGAACTGCACGGTGCCGGTGCTGGTCCTCGGCGGCCCGAAGTCGGACCACGAGACCTACTTCGCCTTCGTCGCCGACGCGATCGCCCGCGGCGCCTCGGGAGTCGCAGTGGGCCGCAACATCACCCAGGATCCCAAGCCCCTGGCCGTGGTCTCCGCACTGAGCGCCCTCGTTCACGAGAACGCGACCGGAGCCCAGGCCATGGGCATCTACTCCGACATCGATCAATGATCCGTATCCCCGAGAACTCCGTCATCCCTTCGATTCGCCGCCTCCAGGACGTGGAGGCGGCAATCGCCAGCCCCTGCCCCCTCGTGCTCCTGTCCAATGTGCACATAGGCAACCTGGAGGCGCTCGCCTGCCGTCTTCGCGAGGCGGACAAGCGAGTGGTCGTACATGCGGATCTGCTCGGCGGCTTCAGGCCGGATCGCGAGGGGATCAAGCTCTTGAAGAACATGTACCGGCTCGACGGCGTGTTCTCGCAGAGCTCCCAAGTGGTCTCGGCCGCACAGAAATGCGGGCTGTGGGCGGTCCAACGGGTTTTCCTCATGGATTCGCGCTCATTGGAGCGGAGCCTGGAGATCCTCGCCGAATCCCACCCCGACGGCATCGAGGTGCTCCCGGGCGTGCTGGCTTCGCGATTCAGCACGCTGTTCGCCCGGTGGCACAGCGCAGCAACCCTCATGGCCGGGGGGATGATCGCCAGCGCAGACGACGCCGACACCCTCTTCGCTCGCGGCTATCGAGCGATCACCGCAAGCAGCACAGCTTTGTGGAAGTAGACCGGAAATCACGCATACATCCGCCTACTCCACGAAATTCACGCAATTCATAATTAAATCACGCAAATGATAACAAGACGAAGGAGTCTTCATGGCACCCCGCTATGTCCTCGGCATAGATAACGGCGGCACATTCACCAAGGCCGCGATCTACGACGTGGACGGTTCGATCATCGCCCTCGATCAGGCGCACCTGGACACCCTGACCCCCAAGCCCCTGTTCTCCGAACGCGACATCGAAGAGTTCTGGCAGGCCAACGTCCGGGCAATCCGCCGCTGCCTGGAGGCCTCCGGCATCGACCCCGCGGAGATCGCCGCCCTCGCGGTGACCGGCCACGGCAACGGCCTCTACCTCGTCGACGGACAGGGGCGCGGCGTACGGCCGGGGATCATCTCGACGGACGGGCGGGCCCAGTCCATCGTGGACGAATGGATGGCCGACCCGCAGTTCCGCACCCGGATGAGGGCCAAGACCGGATCCGAGATCTGGGCCGGCCAGCCGCCCGCCCTGCTGGCGTGGCTGGACGCGAACGAGCCCGACGTGTGGGAGCGAACCGACTACGTCCTGTGCGCGAAGGACTTCATCCGCTTCCGCTTGACGGGGAAGGCGGCGATCGAGACGACCGACTGCTCGGCCATCGGCTTCCTCGACGTCCGCTCCCTGCGACTCGACCCCGACGTCTTCGACTTCCTGGGGCTGACCAGGTGGATGGGGAAGATCCCGGAGCTGTGCGGCCCGGCCGACATCGCGGGCTACGTGACGAAGGAGGCGGCCGAACTCACCGGACTGGTCGAGGGGACCCCGGTGGCCGGCGGAGTGATGGACGTCGCGGCCGGCGCACTGGCCGCCGGGCTCGTAACCGAGAACGAGCTGTGCGTCATCACCGGCACGTGGTCGATCAACGAAGTCATCTCCCGCGAACTCGACACCTCCGAGGACGTGTTCCTCACGATGGCCTACGCCGTCCCCGACTCGTGGCTCATCCTCGAGGCCAGCCCGAACGGGGTGAGCAACCTCGACTGGTTCGTCCGTCAGGTCATCCGCCAGACCCTCGAGCGCTTCGGGCACGAGGAGCTGAACGACGGGGAAGTCTTCGAGATCTGCGAGAGGATGATCCTCGACTTCACGCCCGGCGAAGACGACCCGTTCTTCGTGCCCTACGTCAACGGCACGTCGGTCATCCCCGACGGTCGGGCCGAGTTCGTCGGCTTGACGGCCTTCCACGACATCCGACACATCGTCCGGGCCGTGTACGAAGGCGTCATCTTCTCGCACATGTACCACATCGCGAAGCTCCGCGAGTACACGACCCTGAAGGGCCATGTCCGCTTCACCGGCGGGGCGGCGAACTCGAAGATCTGGACTCAGATGTTCGCCGACGCCATCGGCGCGCCCGTGGACGTCGTCGACGCGGCCGAATCGGGGACCCTCGGCACGGCCATCTGCTCGGCCGTCGCCGCCGGCCTCTACCCCGACATCCACACGGCGGTCGAGTCGATGACCTCCGCCCCGCGCGAGACCGTGCACCCGAACCCCGAATTCACCGACCTCTTCCGGCGCCGCTACGCCCGCTTCCGCAGGCACATCGACGTCCTCGCCGGGAACGCGGCGGCGGGGCCGGCGGACGCTCCCGCGCCGGAGGCGTCCGGACCATCCGCATCGACGCCCGCACCCGGCGAACCGGAGAAGAAGGAGGACTGACCATGAAGATCCTAGCCATCGCGGATCCCTACATTCCCGCGGACATGCTCGAGGAGGGCACGAGCGCCCTGCGCGAGGCCGGTCACGACGTCGACGTCGTGACCTGGAACGCCGCCGACTCGATCGAGAGGCTCCAGGAAATCAACCTGCTCGTCGAGCAGCACGGGCCGAACGCCGTACCGCTCGACGACGACCTGTCCTCTCTGGCGCAGCATGCCGACGTCGTGATCACCCAATTCGCCCCGATCGGCACGCAACTCGTCGATGCGGCCTCGAACCTGAAGATCATCGGCGTCCTGCGGGGCGGCACGGAGAACGTCGACCGTCAGGCCGCCCAGGCCCGCGGGATCCGCGTCGTCAACACGCCCGGCCGCAACGCCCGAGCCGTGGCCGAGTTCGCCGTCGGGCTGATTCTGGCCGAAACCCGCAACATCGCCCGCACCCACGCGGCGATGATGGAGCATGTGTGGCTCAAGGACTTCCCCAACGGCGAGGACATCCCCGAACTGGAGGGGCGGACGGTCGGCATCGTGGGTGCGGGCGCCATCGGCCAACTGGTCATGAAGTTCCTGACGGGCATGGACGCAACCTGCGTCTTCTACGATCCGTACTGCCAGTCCAGCCCGTGGGGAACCAAAGTGGAGGACCTGGCCGACCTCGTGGCAGCCTCGGACGTTCTGTCCATCCATTCGCGGCTCTCGGCGGACACGCACCACCTCATCGACAGGGATCTCCTGGCGCGCATGAAGCCGTCGGCGATCCTCGTCAATACGGCCCGCTCGGGGCTCGTCGACGAGGAGGCGCTGCTGGACTGCCTGGAGGCCGGACGCATCATGGGGGCCGCCATCGACACCTTCGACCGCGAACCGCTCCCGGCCGATTCGCGGTGGCTGACGCTGCGCAACGTCACGATCACCTCCCATCTGGCCGGAAGCACCAAGGATGCCTTCCGCAAGACCCCCCGCATGCTCAGCAAGCGGATTCTCACGGCACTCGAGGAGGGGTAGACATGGATCTGGGATTGACCGGAAAGCGCATCCTCGTCACGGGAGGGGCCTCCGGGCTGGGCGCGGCGCTCACGCGCGCGCTCGTGGCCGAGGGGGCGAACGTCGCCGTGAACTACCGCAGCCGACAGGGCGAGGCACAAGCGCTCGTCGACGAATCGGAGGGCGGGGTCACGGCGATCCAGGCGGACCTCGCCGACTCGGCTCAGGTCTCGGCGCTGTTCGCCCAGGCGGTCGAGCGCCTGGGCGGCCTCGACGTCCTCGTCAACAACGCCGGCGTGTGGCTCACGTGCTCGGTCGGGACGATAACGGAGCGCGACTGGGACCTGTCCATCGACGTGAACCTCAAGGCGCCGATGCTGCTCTCCCAGATGTTCGTCGAGCACTGCACGGGCGAGGGGCGCACGGGGCGCATCCTCAACGTGACGTCGCAGGCGGCGTTCCGCGGCTCGTCCACCGGGCACATTCCCTACGCCGCGGCGAAGGGCGGGCTCGTCACCCTCACGCGTTCGATGGCACGGGAACTGGGGCCGTGCGGCGTGACCGTCAACGCCATAGCGATCGGCATGATGGATTCGCCCATGGTGGCCAAGGCTCTGGAGGAGCGACGCGAATACTACGAAGCCAAGATCCCCATCGGCTATGTGGCCGCTCCGGCCGACATCGCCGACATCGCCGTCTTCCTCGTCTCCGAACGGGCGAAGTACATGACGGGGGCGACGGTGGACGTCAGCGGAGGGCAGTTGATGCATTGAGACGGCTCGGAGGGCCGCCTGCACGCCGCCCCCGATCATGAATATTGCAGAAAACGTGAAATTCTTGACGCGAACATATGTTCATGTGAGAATCTGTATGTTCGCGCATTCAAATAAAATACACTCTTTCAAAGGAGATTGAGTATGTCTGAACTCGTCATCGGCATTGACATCGGCACCGGTTCGACGAAGGGAGTCCTCTCCGACACGCAGGGGAACGTTCTCTACAGCGAGGTCGTCCGCCACGACACGTCCTTCCCGAAGCCCGGATGGGCCGAACACGATCCCGACGAGGTGTGGTGGCAGGACGTCGTCGAGATCTGCCGCCGGCTGGCCACGCGCGCCAAGGGCGACGTCGCCGGCCTGTGCATCTCGGGCATCGGGCCCGTCTTCCTCGCGGCCGACGAGCGGGGAGGCGCCCTCCGCCCGGCGATCCTCTACGGCGTCGACACCCGTTCGGCGCTGGAGATCGACGAGCTGACCGAGCGCTACGGAGCGGACAGGGTCCTGGAGGTCTGCGGCAACGGCATGACGTCGCAGTCGGTCGGCCCGAAGATCGAATGGGTCAAGCGCAACGAGCCCGAGGTGTGGGCCAAGACGAAGCGCTTCCTCATGGCGCACACCTACTGCGTCTTCCACCTGACGGGCGAGTACGTGCTCGACCATCTGGCCGCTTCGATGTGCGAGCCCCTCTACTCGCCGTTCACGAATGACTGGGTCGACGAATGGGTCAAGGACATCTGCGGCGACCTGCCGATGCCCAGGCTCATGTGGTCCAACGAGGTCGCGGGCAGGATCACGGACAACGCCGCCCGCATCACGGGCCTGCGACCCGGCACGCCGGTGGCCGTGGGCTCGGTGGACGCCTTCGTCGAGGCGCTTTCGGTGGGGGTGAGCCAGCCCGGCCAGGTCATGCTCATGTACGGCTCGACGATGGTCGCCGTCCAGATCTCGGACCACGCCCTCCAGGGGCCCTCGCTCTGGTCGAACGCGGGCCTGCTCCAGGGGACCTCCAATCTGTCGGGCGGCATGTCGACGACGGGCTCCCTGACCACATGGGTCGCCGACCTGACCGGCAAGGGATACGACGAGCTCACCAAGCTCGCGGCGCAGACCCCGGCCGGTTCGCGCGGCCTGATCATGCTCCCCTATTTCTCGGGCGAGCGGACGCCGATCGCCGATCCGAATGCGCGCGGACTGCTCGCGGGCCTGAATCTGACGCATTCCCACGGCGACGTCTACCGCTCCGCCCTGGAGGCCACCGGCTTCGGGTCCCGCCACCTCCTGGAGGCCATCAGGAAGTGCGGCGGCGAGGCGACCGAGTACTGGGCCGTCGGGGGCGGCACGACGGGCGGCCTGTGGCCGCAGATCATGTCCGACATCATCGGCATCAAGCAGTACATCCCCAAGGTCTCGATCGGAGCCTCGTACGGCGACGCCCAGTTGGCGGCGATGGCGGCCGGCTGCATCGACACGGATACGACGTGGAACGAAGCCGAGAGGGAGGTCGAACCGAACCCCGAGAACGTCGACCTCTACAGCGAGATGTTCCAGATCTACCTCGACCTCTACCCGGCGACGGCTCCCATGAGCCACAAGCTCGCCGACATCCAGGCGAGGTGACCGCCATGCGTTCCCGCCCGCGACGGGCGGGAACGCATGCGCACCGCGGCGAGTCGTGTCGTCGGGACGCACCGATCCATGGAACGCAGCATCTTATATCGCACAAGGAGAAGACATGGCGAACTCGAAGCCACTCTTGCCACAACCACTGCGTCTGCCGCGGCCCTTCGGCGTCGTGAGAGCAGGCGCATCCGCCATCGAGGATGGGAGGAGAAGATGAAGGGGGCGGTCTTCGCCGGTCCGGGCCAGCTGGAACTGCGCGACATCCCCACTCCCCACGCGGGCGAGGGCGAACTCGTCCTGAAAGTGGGCGCGAACACCGTATGCGGAACGGACGGCCGGATTCTGCGCGGGGAGAAGACGGCGGGCATAGACCTCGGCGTGGTCCTCGGGCACGAGATCTCCGGTTTCGTCGTCGAAGTCGGTCACGGCGTGGCCGGCTTCTCCGAGGGAGACCTGGTCAGCGTCATGCCGACCGTTCCCTGCCTAGCGTGCTACTACTGCAAGGCCGGAGCCGAGCACCTGTGCACCCGTTCGACGCTCTTCGGCTACGCGTTGGACGGTGGTCTGGCCGATTACGTGCGGATCCCCGCTCAGGCCATGGAGCGCGGAGGGGTCTTCCGCGCCGAATCGAACGTGTCCGCAGTCGAGGCCGCGCTGGCCGAACCGCTCGGGTGCGTGCTCAACGGCGCCGCGAACTACCAGCCCGATGCGGGCGACACCGTGGTCGTCATCGGCGCGGGGCCGATCGGGCTGCTGCACACCCAGGTGAACCGCCTGTACGGAGCCTCGCAGGTGATCGTCTCGGATCCCGCCGGAGAACGACGGGCCCTGGCCGAAAAACTGGGCGCCACCCACACGGTCGACCCGACCGCGCAGGACCTCGGGGAGTTCGTCCGGGGTCTGACCGACGGCCGCGGGGCCGACGTCGCCGTGATCTGCATCGGCCACAACGCACTCGTCCAGCAGGCCTTCCAGATCGTCCGCAAGCGCGGCCGCGTCAACGCCTTCGCGGGTTTCCCCAAGGGCGCCTTGTCCAACGTGGACCCGAACCTCATCCACTACGGCGAGCTCGTGGTCACGGGCGCGTCGAACTCCGGCCGGGCCAGCCACGAGAAGGCCCTCCGCCTCATCTCCGAAGGGGCGATCGATGTGAAGTCGCTTCACACCCATACCTTCGAGCTCGACGACGTCGTCGAGGGCATCGAATTCGCCGTCTCCGGAAGCGGCGTCAAGGTGGCGATCGTGCCAGAGATCGCCGCCGAATAGGGAGGGACTCGCATCCCCCCTCTCCCTTCCGCGTGTGTGGATGCGGTTGGTCGTTCCGTTCGCGTCGGAGGCTAGTCAGGCCGTCGGCGCGAACGGGCGGCTGCCGCGCGTTTTCCGTTCCCGGGTTTGTGGCCGGGAGCCGAAGTGCGATCGAAGCGGGCCTGAGGGGAATCGGCGACGATGCGGCTCAGCCGCTCCGCCGACTCCCGGTCTCGCGGGGTGTACACCTCCAGACGGTGGTCGGGGCTGTCGGGTTGGAGCCAGACCTGGTAGTCGACGTCGAGATCGCCGGCATACGGGTGTCGCATGTCCATGGGGCCGGCTGTGCAGTCGCTGACGTCGCCGGCCGCCCACATGTCCGTGAATTCACGACTGCGCATCGTCAGCTCGCCGATGAGGTCGGCCAGTCGGGCGTCGCAGGGGTAGCGTCCCGCGGTCAGCCGCAAGTATGCGACGTGGACGCGCGCGAGCTCCTCCCAATTCCGGTACTGGCTGCGTAGCACGGGATCCAGGAAGAACATCCGCGGGATCGACGGCCTGCCGTCCGGGTCCGAGGGCGCCTCGTAATCGAGATGCTCGGCGATGAGTGCGTGGCCGGTGCGGTTCCACGCGAGGATGTCGCCACGGCGTCCCAGTACGATCGCGGGAACGCTCTCTCCCAGGCAGTCGAGGAGCGCCAGCACGCGCGGAGCGGGAATTTCGGGAGCGGGATTCGCCAGCCGGCTCGTAGCGGGGCGGTGGGCGAGGTTATGCAGGTGGGCGGTCCCGGGGCCGCCGAGGTCGAGCACGCGGGCGAGGGCGTCGATGACCTGCATCGAGACCGCGCCCGCCTGGTCCTGTTCGAGCCGGGTGTAGTAGCCGACGCTGACGCCCGCGAGTTGGGCGAGCTCCTCGCGCCTGAGGCCTGCGACGCGTCGAGGCGTGCCGTACGCGCGCAGACCGGCCATCTCGGGGGTGACACGGCTACGCCGCATCCTCAGAAACGTGCCGAAGCTCTCCGTGGGCATGGCATCGATGGTAGCCGTCTCAGTCAAGTCCTCACCGCCGGTCCCATGCCTGCACCTGTCAGGTGTAGGCAAGCCGGTTGCACTCTCCTCAGGGGGCTGGTCGCGATCGCAGTGCGCCTCGAGAATCGAGCGCATGGACGAATTCAGTGGAGTCTCGAAGAGTTCGGCTTCTTCGGGAGGGGCCGGGCGCCGGGCATAGTTCGGCCTGTCGGTCGTGCTCGGCCCGGTGCTGCTGGTCTCGATGGACGGCTCGGTGCTGTTCCTGGCGATGCCACGCATCACTCAGGCATTGGACCCAACCGCCGACCAAGCGCTGTGGATCCTCGACGTCTACGGCTTCGTCGTCGGCTCCCTGCTCATAGCCTTCGGAAACCTCGGGGATCGGTTCGGCAGGCTCAGATTGCTCATGGCCGGCACCGCCGTGTTCGGTCTGGGCTCCACCAGTGCGGCGCTGTCGCCCTCTCCCGAGCTCCTCATCGCTTCGCGCGGCCTCATGGGCTTGGGCGGGGCAACTCTGCTGCCGTCGGGGCTGGCGGTTCTCAGCGAGCTGTTCGAGGACGCCCGGCAGCGTTCCCGGGCGATCGGCATCTTCGCTGCGACCTTCGCCGCCGGATTCGCGATCGGGCCCGTCATCGGCGGTCAGCTTCTCAGCCATTTCGACTGGGGAGCCGTTTTCCTCATCAATCTGCCGGTCACAGCGGCCTTCCTCGTTTTGGCACCGTTCGTTCTGCGAGAGGTTCGCGCAACCCGACCCGGCGGCATCGACGTACCGAGCATCGCACTTTCGGCGGGCGGGCTCCTGCTGACCGTCTACGCGGTCAAGAGCGGCGCCGCTTACGGTCCGTCGCCGCGCGCTGCGGTGGCGGGGATCGCGGGCGTCGGTGTGCTCGTCTGGTTCCTCCTGCGTCAGCGGACTTTGGAATACCCGCTGGTGGATGTACGCCTGTTCCGGGGGAAGGCGTTCGCGGTCGCCATCGCCACCGGGCTGCTGTCGTTAGTGGCATGGTCGGCCGCCGCGTACCTGACCGGCGTCTACCTGCAGTCCGTTCTCGGCCTCAGCGTGTTCGAGGAGGCTCTGCTTGCGCTCCCCGGCGCCGTGGTACTGATGCTCGCATGCGTTTTCACACCCGCCGCCGTCGAGCGGATCGGAGAGCGCTACGCGCTGGTCTCATGCCACTTCTTCATGGCCGTGGGCCTGATTCTTCTCCTCGCGACGACGGCCACCCGGGGAATCCTCTGGTACGCGGTGTCCACGGTCGTTTCGGGGGTCGGCTACGGGATCTCCTTCTCGCTCGTGGCCGATACGGCAGTCGGTGCGGTTCCGGCCAATCGAGGGGGTTCTGCGGGTGCGATAGCGGAAACGTCGAACGAGGTCGGCAACGCTCTGGGCATCGCCCTGCTCGGCTCCGCCGCCACTTTGGTATTCCGGTTGTGCGGACCCGGCATCGCTCCCACGCTCGGCGAAACGCTTGCCGCCGAGCTTTCAGACGCAGTGAGCGATCAGGCGAAAGAGGCATTCGTGTGCGGTTTGCACACTGCGGCAGGCATCGCCGCCCTGCTGTGCGCCGGCCTCGGGGTGCTCGCTCTACGCTGGATACCGAGAAAACCGCTATGGAATAAATACTCTAAATGAAGATTGCAATTCTCATAGACAACATCGCTGTTTTCTAGAACGGAATCGCCCTGAAGAATAAACATTCCACTCCCGTTTTTTACTAACCCTTTACTAAATTCTGAGCATGCGCTTAGAATTGGCGGCTACGGGAGTCGTCTTGCGACGCACGTCGAATGCCTTGCCCTCGGGCGGCACTCGTTTACCCGATCATTGACAAGCGATTCGCAGCGTCCGAAGGAAGTCGTCTTCGCCGCCGCGGACACCAGTATCGCGAGGAGGTTCCCGTGTCAGCCGAAGCCGTAGGATTCTCACTGTTGACCCTAGGCGCAGCTCTGCTCGTCGGCAAGATCATCCGAGTGAAGGTGCGCTGGATTCAAAGCCTGTTCCTTCCCAGTTCCATCGTCGCGGGAACAATCCTGCTGCTCTTGGGCCCCCAGGTTCTCGGCCGTTTCGACGGCCCCCTGAAGGGCAGAGGGCTGTTCACGCAGGCCATGTCCACGACATGGTCGGCGCTCCCCGGCCTGCTCATCAGCGTCATCTTCGCGACGATGTTCCTCGGGCAGCAGCTGCCCAGCCCCGGGAAGGCGGCGAAGCTGCTCGGCCCCCAGCTGTCATTGGGAACCGCCCTGGCCTCCAGTCAGTACGTGGTGGGCCTGCTACTCGCAGGATTCGTCCTCGTGCCGCTGTTCTCCGCCTCGCGCATGACGGGCTCCCTCATAGAAATGGCCTTCGAGGGCGGGCACGGCACAGCCGCCGGAATGCGCGGCGTCATGGACAAGCTGGGCTTCAAAGAAGGCGGAGACCTCGCGGTGGGATTGGCGACGGTCGGAATCGTCAGCGGGATCGTGGTGGGCATCGCCCTGATCAACTGGGGCGTGCGCACGGGCAAGACGGAGATCCTCAAAGGCAATGTGAAGATGTCGCTGGAGGAGCAGAAGGGCCTCTTCCGCTCCGACGAACACTATTCCGCGGGAACCATGACCAGCCGTCCCGCGTCGGTGGAGCCGCTCTCACTGCACATGGGGATCGTCGCGGTCGCGATCCTCATCGGCTGGTCCATCCTCGAGGGGCTGCGTTGGATCGAACGGGTCACCTACGGCAAGACGATGATCGACCACGACACGCATCTGGAGATCTTCACCTATGTCCCGCTGTTCCCCATGGCCCTCCTGGGCGGAGTGATCCTCCAGCTGATCGCCAGGAAGACCGGCGCCGAGCGGTTCATCGACCACCAGATGATGCTGCGTATCCAGGGCTGGGCCCTGGACTTCCTCATCGTCGCCGCCATCGCCACGCTCTCGTTGCAGGCGGTGGGGCGGAACCTGGGAGTCTTCCTGATCCTCTCGGTCGCGGGAATCGCCGTCAACGTAGCGATATTCCTGTGGTTCACGCCTCGAGTCATCGGCCGGTTCTGGTTCGAGCGGGGCATCGGCGACTTCGGCCAGTCGATGGGGGTGACCGCCACCGGCCTGATCCTCATGCGTATCACCGACCCCCACGGCGAGAGCCCCGCATTCGAGGCCTTCGGCTACAAGCAGCTCGTCTTCGAGCCGTTCTTCGGAGGGGGCCTGGTGACGGCATTGGCCATTCCGACCATCTACTTCACGGGCATCTGGCCGTTGTTCTTCGTCATGCTGGCCATCTTCCTCGTCGCGATCCTCTCCGGTCTGTTCTACTTCGGCCCTCGCGAACGCAGAGACCGCGAGGCGTACGAACGGCAGGCGTCTTCCCGAACCGACGCCAGGAAGGGAAATTGACGGCTTTGACGTGCGGTGGGGACAAAGCTTGAAGGAACGAATCGGCGTGTCATCCCATACCCCGCCAGTCTGTGAGAAGTCAGTACCGCCAGGCAGAATCGCCTGGCGGGACTGGGCGGCATACCTGATAAAATCGCCTCCGTCCATTTCGTTCCGGAACCAGGTCGAGACGGCTAGCGGGTAGCTTCGCTTCACGGGGTCTAGCCGGGCAACGGGCCGGCCACCGCGGACGGCGTCGAAGGAGTCGAGCGGTTCCAGCAAGGTGCAAAGGGAGTCTCGCTCAGTGTCAGGCGCGAAATACGATTACATCTTCCAGGTTCTACGTCACAGGATCGAGTCGGGAGAATACGAGTTTCAAAGCCTGTTGCCGTCCGAGAACGTCCTGGCCACGGATTTCTCCTGTACGCGCAACACTGTGCGCAAAGCCCTGGCCCTCCTAGCCAGCCAGGGGCATATCCAGCCCATGCAGGGTCGGGGGATCCAAGTCATCCATCGGCGCCGGACATCGCCTCCGCAACACCCTTCGGCCTTCCTCCTGGGCGGCATCGAATCGCTGAAAGAGGCTGCATCGCGCAATGGAGTCGGAGTCCGCACCAGGATGCTGTCCCTGGACGAGGGCACAGTCGACGCGGACCTGGCCGATCGAAGCGGAATGCGGGAAGGAGCCGACATCCTGACGGTTCGTCGGGTGCGGACGCTCGACGGCGTCCCCCTGATCATCGACACGAATGTCTTCCTCCGCTCCGTCGTTCCTCGCCTGACGCGCCAGGTCGTCGAAAGCTCGATCTACTCCCACCTGGAACACGAGCTGGGCGTGACGGTCAGCAGTGCGACGCGGATCGTCACGGTCGAACCATCGACCGAAGAGGATCGCAGCCTTCTCCGCCTCGACGGGACGGGATGCGTCGTAGTGGTGACATCCTCCACATTCGATTCGGCGGGAGTTCTCTTCGAGCACACCATTTCGCGCCACTCGGCCGTTGGATTCGAGTTCCACACCACGGCGCAGAGGCTGCCTCCCGCTCTGTGAATCGCGGAGCATCAAGGCGGACCGCGCATGCGAAGGACGGACGCGGGGACGGCCAATGCGATCCCGGCCGTCCCCGCTTCTATTCTTCCGCGGCTATTCGGCCACGGGTTCGCGCCTGCCTAGGCGCACTTTCTTGACTTCGCGTTCGGCGTCGAAATCCGACTCCTTGAAACCGAAGAAGTAGGTGCACAGGAAGCCTACGATCACCGTTGCCAAGGACGCTATCCAGAATCCCGTGAAACTGGAGTCGATGCCCTGCTTGCTGATGAAGGAGGGGAAACCGACGAAGGCGCCGGTGAATCCCCACATGTTGACGTTGAACAGACCGGTGAGCAGGCCGCCGACGGCTCCGCCGATCGACGCGGTGATGAAGACTCGACCATACTTGAGGTTGAGGCCGTACATCGCCGGTTCGGTGACGCCGCACATGGCCGAGATCGTCGCCGGTCCGGCCAGTTGCCTGATGCGCGGATTCTTCGATTTCACCCAGATGGCGAGGGCGCCCGCGCCCTGGGCGATCATCGTGGCGGACACGATGGCGTTGATCCTCGATTCGCCGCCACCGCTGGAGGCGAGCTGGGCGGCGATGATCGGAATGACGGCCCAATGCAAGCCGAAAATGACCAGCGACTGATACAGTGCGCCGATGACCAGGCCCGCGAAGACGTAGTTGAAGGTGATGATCGAGTTGATCCCGTTGGCGATGAAACCGGAGAAGAACATGACGATCGGCCCGAAGACCACGAGTATGAGGGCAGAGACGATGAAGATCTCCAGGAGCGGAACGAACATCGATTGGATGACGGCGGGAATCCAGCGCTCCAACCATGGCTCCAAACGCGATGCCAGCCATGCCGCGACGATAATCGGGAAAATCGTGGACGTATAGGCCATGCCTTCCCGTCCGGTCGGCAGAGCGACAGGAATTCCGAAGAAGTCCGCATTGAACACGGTTTTGCCCAATTGGGCGATGACGTGGTAGCCTTCTCCCTTGGGATTCGACATGGCGACCAGGGTCGGGAAGCAGAGCACTCCGCCTATGATGGCGACGACGATGGGATTGGCGCCCAAGCGCCTGGCAGCGGTGAAGCCGACGATGATCGGGAGGAAGTAGAACATCGACGAAGACATCGCGTCGATGAACTTATATGTGTCCGTCTCGTCGCCCACGACCTTGTAGTACGTGAGAAGCGCCAGGATTCCCTTGAGGATTCCGGAGGCTGCGAGTACGCCGATGATCGGGATCATCGATCCCGTGATGACGCCGATGAGCGAGCTGAAGCCGTATTTCATCCAGCCGACGAACGTCGTCGGGCGTTCCCTCTCCTCTTCCTCGGGGGCGTCCTCGCCAGAACCCTGGGGAAGCTGCTTGACGACGGCATTGTAGACCTGCGCCACTTTCGGGCCGATGACTACCTGATATTGACCTCCCGCCCTGGCGACGTCGATGACATCGGCCGATTCGGTCACGGCGGCGTCATCGGCCAGGGACTCGTCTTTCAGGTAGAAGCGCAGGCGGGTGATGCAGTGGATGACCGAGCGGACGTTGTCCGCGCCGCCGATTCCGGCGATGATGTCTCGAGCGGTGGCGTCGAGCCCCGTCAATCCATCGTCAGCCGAAGAAGCCGCAGCAGGCCTCTGAGCGGCGGGAGTCGGCTGGTCCGGAGATCCCGAAGCAGAATCGGAAGCCGGATCCGTAGACGCCTCCGCCGGGGCGGCTTCGCTCCCAGAAGCGGCCTCATTCGTGACTTCGGCGCGAGCAGCGGGTTTGCCCGCATCGACCATCCCCAGAGTCACCTTTAAAGAAACCAGACGGGTATCGGTGTTGGTGAAGACCACGATAGAGGTGGTGCTCTTGCCTTTCTTCAGGATGGCATCCAAATCCATGGTGCCGATGGACTGCCCGACGCGAACCCTGTCGCCAAGGCTCGCTTTCAGGGCGAACGGCTCGCCCTTCAACTGAACAGTGTCGATTCCCAGGTGAAGGAGCACCTCCAGGCCTGAGTCGGTTTCGAACGCGATGGCGTGACCGGTGTCCGCCACCATGATGACGGTGCCGTCGACGGGCGAGACCACATTCCCGCTCACGGGTTTGATCCCGAACCCGTCGCCCACGGCTTTGGAGGAGAACACGGGATCGGGGACGTCGGCGAGATCGATTACCTCACCATTCACAGGCGAGGCGATCGTGACCTCCGGGTCACGAATGTCGGACATAGGAGTTCCTTTCAGGATATTCGTATTTTATTAATTGGAAATAAGTATTGCGAGCGCTTCATATGGCTCTAGTCGTATAGTGCTATCAAGCGTACGTTCAGGATAGTTCGATATGAGGATGGATCCTTCGGTGAAGTCGAGGGGAATTTCAATCTCGGCTTGTTTGGCGCGGAAATTCGTCAAAACGAGCAGCCTTTGGCCACCATGCTCGCGTATATAGGCGAAGACTTCGGGGTGATCCATGGCGTAGGGTAGGTAGCGTCCCTGGGAGATGACGGGCTGTGCCTTGCGCAGGGCGATGAGGCGGCGGTAGTAAGGGAGGATTCGCCCTTCCGCTTCTTCGTCGGCGACGTTGATCCGCGCCTGGTTGGTCGAGCGCAGCCACGGCGTTCCGTTGGTGAAGCCCGCCGTCCGGCCGGAGTCCCATTGCATGGGGGTGCGAGCGTTGTCTCGGGCTTTCCCGTGGACGATGGCGAAGGCCTCCCGCTCGCTGCGTCCAGTTTCCATCAGAGAGGCGAAGGCGTTATGCGCCTCGACGTCGACGTAGTCCGAAATGGTCTCGTAATCCGGATCGGTCATGCCGATCTCCTCGCCCATGTAGACGAACGGCGTCCCTCGGAGCAGATGGATGACGGTCGCGAGCATGGTGGCGGATTCGACGCGGTACCTCCCCGGGTCGGTGAATCGGTTGATGGCGCGGGGCTGGTCGTGGTTGTTCCAGAACAACGCGTTCCATCCGTCCCCTTCCTGCATGCCTACGGCCCATTCGTTGAGGACGCGCTTGAGAGCCGCCAGGTCGAAGGGCGTGGACGTCCACTTCTCGCCGTCCTCGTAGTCGACCTTGAGGTGGTGGAAGCTGAAGACCATGTTCAACTCGTGGTTGCCGGGATTGGAGTAGCCCGCGCATGCCTCCACGCTCGTGGAGGACATCTCTCCCACGGTCACCGAGTCTTCGTCGCGTCCGAAGCTGGCCTCGTTGAGCTCGCGCAGGTAGGCGTGGACGTCCGGCCCGTCCGTGTACATCTTTCGATCGTCCGTGCCGAGCGGCGCGTCGAGAAGCTGAGAGCCCTTCCCGATGACGTTGATGACATCGAAACGGAAACCGTGAACGCCCCGGTTCCGCCAAAAGTTCACGACCTTGGCAGCTTCCGCGCGCACGTCGGGATTGTGCCAATCGAGATCGGCCTGCGCGGGATCGTAGAGGTGAAGATAGTAGTCGCCCGTTTCTCCGAAAGGCGCCCAGGCGGGGCCTCCGAACTTGGAAACCCAATTGGTGGGGAGCGAACCGTCAGGCTGCGGTGGACGAATGTAATAGTAGTCCTGGTATTTCTTCTCCCCCGCCAGGGCTCGCTGGAACCATTCGTGATCGGTGGACGTATGGTTGAGGACCATGTCCAGCATCACGCCGATGCCGTGAGACTCCAAAGCGGCGACGAGTTCGTCGAAGTCCTCCATAGTTCCCATCGCCGGATCGATGGAGCAGTAGTCGGATATGTCGTAGCCGTTGTCCCGCTGCGGTGAGGGGAAGAAGGGGTTGAACCAGACGTAATCCACCCCTAAAGAAGCTATATAGGGAATATTATCGATGATTCCACGTAGATCTCCGATACCATCGCCTGTAGAATCTTTAAAGGATTTAGGGTAAATTTGATAAATAACACTATTTTTAAAAGTCAACTTTATGCTCCTATGTGAAAATATAGGTCACCTAAACGAGACCCGATATAGAGGAAGCCAGCCCGGAGCACCGGGCCGTGGATCGCCAGCTCGCAGCAGATCGACAGCACGCATCGCCCCTGAGTCCAACTTTCGCCGAACGCGTGTGCGAGGCAAGCCATCGGGAAGGCAAGAACCGCGAAGGATCATCCGATCGCAGTCGTTTCCCGCAGCGCTATAACCCAGCGACATCGAACTGAGCTTGTGCGCACAAGTGTACCCTAACCCATCGTTTGCGCGGGGGCAATAGTCCGGCTTCCGTCTCCCACCGCGGCCGGGCTAAGGTGAACTCCATGAAGGGACTGGCCAATCTGCGTAAAAGCTACGAACAGGGCCATCTGAGTGAGGATGAGACGACATCCGCTCCGTTGGCGCTGTTCGAGCGGTGGTTCGTCGAGGCCGAGAAAGCCGGGATACCCGAGCCGAACGCTATGACGCTCGCCACTGTCGGAGCGGACGGACGTCCTTCCACTCGTGTGGTGCTCGTCAAAGAAGTCGATGAGCGCGGACTGGTCTGGTACACCAACTACGAGTCGCGAAAAGGCCGGGATCTTCAGAACAATCCATACGCAGCCCTCCAGTTCCACTGGGTGGAACTGGAACGGGTGGTGCGCATCGAAGGCACGGTGGGCAAGGTGAGTTCGGAAGAGTCAGACGCATACTTCGCCGAGCGTCCTTTGGATTCGAGGCTGGGCGCGTGGGCATCTCCGCAGTCGCACGTGATCGCCTCCCGTGCCGTGCTTGTGGCCGCCGCAGCCCGAGCGGCGGCTACATACGGCCTGAAACCGCCCAGACCGGAGCACTGGGGCGGGTATCGCCTGATCCCCGAAACCTGGGAGTTCTGGCAAGGCCGCAAGTCGAGACTGCATGATCGCATCCGGTACCGGCTCGACGACGGGGCATGGGTACGGGAACGGCTGGCGCCGTAGAGCATTCCGACGAACAGGGCGAATCCTTCGGAAGAGGAGAATACGCCGGATGGAAGTGTCAGCGGGATCGACCATGCGGTCGTTCGCAGAAAGTGTGGAGTTTTAGGGATGCGTTTCCGGTCGAAGTACAGGTCCGAACGTACGAAGAATCGCACCGCGGCGGCAACGCGGAAAGAGGCGGCCGCCACGTGGTACGGCCGTCTTGTGTTCGCCTATGCGATATGGCAGTTCGTTGCGTTGATGCTGGAGTACTCCGCTCCGGCTTTCGTCTTCGAGTCCTCTCGTCTGCTGAACGTCACGAACATCCCTTCGTACCCGAGCATCGTTTCCTTTCTCCTCCTCACCTTGATCGCTTTGGGCCTGCTTCGACGGCAGCGTCCGGCCCTCTGGATGTCGGTGATCCTCTGGCAGGGGCTGTCTCTGGTGCTGTCCGCCGTGGCGGGCATCCTGATTTTCCTGTATCCACGACTCGGCGGCAAAACCGTCGCCGTCGGGGACCAGCCGATTCTCATCGCCTCGACGATCCTCGCCATACTGTTCATCATCCTCGGGATATGGATGCGCAGCGCCTTCCCTGCGCGCCTGGCGCCCGGGGCCTGGCGCAGAGCCGGAGGCATCATCGTCTTCGGCCTCACCGCATCGGCTCTCTTCGCATTCTCCGCTCTCGAGTTTTCGACCATCGGGCGGATTCGCCTACGCAGCGCAATCAGCTGGAGCGTCTCCGTCGCCCTCGGATTGTCACCGTCCGATCCGCCTTTTCGCAGCACGATCGCCGGCTATCACTGGGTGGAGATCGGCTCAGAGATAATATCCGCTCTGACGTTGATCGCGGCCACCGTCGTCTTCCTTCGAGCGGCTCCGCATGACGCTCAACAGGACCAGAACGATGAACTCGCGATTCGCCGGCTGCTATTGACGACTGAGCCATCCGATTCACTCGGGTACTTCGCCACTCGCGACGACAGGCAAGCCGTATTCTCGCCCGACGGCCGGGCAGCGATCTCCTATCGGGTGATCCTCGGCGTATGCCTGGCGGCCGGCGATCCCATCGGAGACCGCCGCTCATGGCCCGCGGCGATCGCCAAGTGGCTGGAGCACGCCCGCGCCTACGGCTGGGTGCCCGCCGCCGTGTCGGTGGGGGAAAGCGCTGCCCACGCCTACCGAGCGGCAGGTCTGCACCCCATGATGCTCGGAGACGAAGCGGTCATCGAAGTCTCGGACTTCCGTTTGGGCAGCGCGAGCTTGCGTTCCGTGCGCAAAGCGGTGGCGGGGCCGGTGAACGCCGGCTATCGGGTGCAGGTGCGGCGTCAGGCCGACATACCGCGGCAAGAACTCGCCGAGCTCATTGCGGTGGCCGACGTATGGCGCCGCGGCGGGCCGGAACGCGGCTTCAGCATGGCGTCGGGACGCCTGGGCAATGCTCGGGACGCTCGAACGGTCATCGTCACCGCCCACGACTGCTCCGGTCGCGTGTGCGGCCTTCTCTCCTTCGTTCCCTGGGGGCGTCGCGATCTATCACTCGACCTGATGCGTCGCTCTCCCGAGGCGATATCGGGTGTCACCGAACTGATGGTCACCGAACTCATCGCCGCGGCGGACCAACTCGGAGTCACCCAGATCTCCCTGAATTTCGCCATGTTCCGGGAGTCATTCGCTCGCGGCGCGCGAATCGGCGCCTCGCCGCTGCAACGTCTCAATCGCAAGCTCCTGGTTTTCGCATCTCGCTGGTGGCAGTTGCATTCGCTCTACCAGTCCAACGAGAAATACCGCCCGAGGTGGCGTCCGCGCTTGCTCTGCTACGACAGCACCGCCCAGCTCACCCAGGTGCTGGCAGCCGTGTTGCAAGCGGAAGGCTTCATACCAGAACTCCCGAGTCTCTTTCGCCGGCGTTCGCGTGCCGCTCAACTCGATCGTCCTGAAACCGCCGCCCAGCTTGCCGATGCCGTTCTCGCACAGGAAAAGGCTCTGTTCACGCCTGTTCTTCCGGGGCGGCGTCTAACCGAACAGCAACGGGTTCGATTGGACAAGCTCGCTCGGCTCGCGGACATCGGCATGGACCCATACCCTCCCGACGTTCCCCGCACAGTCTCGCTGGCACAAGTGCATCGCGATTCCCGGACGGTGTCAGTGGTCGGGCGGGTCGTGCGAATGCGAGACCACGGCGGTGTCCTCTTCGCCGACCTGCGGGAAGGGGGTGAAGAACGTCAGATCATGTTCACGCTCGACCGGCCCTCGGCGGGAATGGAGCTGTGGCGGACCACCGTGGATCGAGGAGATCTGGTGAGCGTCACGGGTCAGGTGTGCCTAAGCCGTTCGGGAGAATTGAGCGTGCATGTCGAATCATGGACGATGGCGGCGAAATGCCTCGCCCCGCCGCCCGACAAGCATCTGGGGTTGCGCGATCCGGAGACTCGGATACGCTTGCGCCAGGTGGACCTGGCGCTCAACGACGAGGCGCGGAGGCGATTGCTCGCCCGCAGCACGGCGATCCGCGCCATTCGTGAGAAGCTGACGGAACACGGGTTCGTCGAGGTCGAGACTCCGATTCTCCAACGCGTGCACGGAGGTGCCAATGCGCGTCCTTTCACCACGCACATCAACGCCTACGACGTCGACCTCACCCTGCGGATCGCGCCGGAGCTGTATCTGAAACGTCTGTGCGTAGGGGGCCTCGACAGGGTGTTCGAGCTCGGCAGGAACTTCCGCAATGAAGGCGCCGATTCCACGCACAATCCCGAGTTCACTTCTTTGGAGGTTTACCAGGCTTACGGGGATTACACCAGCATGCGGACACTGACGCAGGAACTGGTGTGCGCTGCAGCTCAGGCCATTCACGGGCAGCCTGTTGTGCCGAGGCCGGATGGGACTTCGCTCAGGTTGGACGGCACATGGCGCGTTCTCACCGTTCACGAGGCCGTTTCGCAGGCGATAGGCGTGGAGATCACGCCGGACACGCCGCTTGCGCAGTTACAGGATCTCTGCCGTGAGCACGCAGTCCACTATACGATGTCGATGACGTCTGGCGACCTTGTCACCGAACTCTACGACGACTTCGTCGAGCCCCATACAACGGAACCCACGTTCTACACAGACTTTCCCGTGGAGACCTCACCGCTGACCCGCCGGAATCGCAGGAATCCACTGCTGGCCGAGCGGTGGGATCTCGTGGCCTTCGGCACGGAACTCGGAACCGCCTACACGGAGCTGACCGATCCGGTCGATCAACGACAGCGACTCACCGAGCAGTCTCTGCGCGCGGCCGCCGGCGACCCGGAAGCCATGGAAGTCGACGAGGAGTTCCTGTCGGCTCTGGAGTTCGGCATGCCCCCAACCGGGGGGCTGGGTCTTGGCATCGACCGCATTGCGATGTTCCTGCTGGGCGCCCCCATTCGTGAAACGCTGGCTTTCCCGTTCGTCCGTCCGAGCGCGCACACGGGAAAGCCGTGAGCAGTCACGCCGCCGGAGAGATCGCACTGTGCCGCGCCGATCGTTCACATCCGCTCGATGTGGTGCAGTACCAGATCCGGGCGAGTCACGGGGAACAGATGATTCTGCCCGGGCAACATCACGATGTGGGTGGGTAGACGCTGGGACAGCTCCCACTGTGCTCTCAGGAACCTGCGCTGGGTGGTCCTCGAGCCGGCCCCGACCAAGTGAACGGCAGGCGGCATCTGCGACGTCGACGTGCGCGCAGCCAGTAGGCGTGCCACTCGACCCTCCTGCTCTCGGCTCTCATACAGTTGGTTCGCGAGAAGCCTCCAAGCCTCGGCCGTCCCATACCGTGCGTCCGCCTCCACGGAGGGCAGGCTGTCCGGATTTTTCGTTGCCAGTCGAATCCCGGCGCGTCGCAGAGATTTGCCCACTGGGGATGCGGCTGCACCGACGGCACCGATCAAACGACGCCCCCGCTGTGTTCGGCCTGCGAACGCCGCCCGGTATGACGCCGTCCGTTCGGCTGCCCGCCTGCGGGGCGTCGTCGGGTCGAGGAGGACTAGGCGGCCGATCTGTTCGGGGTAGCGCAGAACCCATTCCACTGCGGCGAGGCCGCCGATCGAATGGCCGATCAGATCAATCTCGGAGTCATCGGCTCCGAGCGCTGCACGAACCGCGGATATGTCTCCAGTGGTCGGCGTTCGCCATGAATCGACGACGTTCGCGTCCGATCCCAGACCTTTCGCGAGCGAAGCGTAGTCATCGGGAGCTAGTCCCCATCCAGGAAGAATCAACCACATTTTTAACCCCTCATGACTAACGGCAGTGGAGCAAGCGCTATTGCAAGGCAACTCAACGCCACTTGTACACGCTGAACGATGCCGAGGGGCGCGAAGCCGAACGCTTCGGAGACCACCAAGAGCGCGAGTGACAGAAGAAGCACGACCATCGCCGCAATGACGCATGCCAATAAGATCCTTTTCTCACACATCCTCCAGCTTCGCACAGTTATCAACAACAGAGAGGCCGCAAACAGAGCTATACCCACCCCTGCGGTTCCGCTGCTGACATTGTGCAGCCATTCGGTCTGGCCCATGGTCCCGGCCGCAATCTGAGCTCGGCATTCGGGTAGGGATATCGCGCAGTCCAGAGGCGTGAGCGTACTGTCGATGATCGTCGCAACGCCGAATGCGTACAGTCCGATAGCCAAAAGCCTTTGACTCAGCCGCCATGTCCGCCACCGTCCGCGAATGCTGATCAGCAGAGTGGTCGCCACGACTACGACGGCACTGCTGACAAGGTCGGCCAGGCGAAACCACTGTCCAGTGGACTGCTGGCGTGCCGCCAATTCGGAGAGGTAGGAAGCGCGGATGTCCAATGGCCGCCCCGCAAGGATCTCACCGACCACGCTCATGTAGACGATGGCCGCGAAGCACATCAGCCCAATGGACAGTCTGTCGCGGAGTCCGCCATTGCGGTCCGTCACAGCATGGGCGCCGTCTTCCGACGCGGTCTCTGTCACGAAACCACCAGAACACCGGGATCGACATCGGCGAGTGCGGGAGGGACTTCTCAAGCGTACCCCGCCGCCGCGCCTACGACTGTCCAGCGTGTCAGCCGATCACGCTCGCTTGCCGTTTCAGCCATCTGAGCCCCTTTCTGTGGACCTCTGAATGCGGACTCCACGATCATAACCCGCCATGCCATCACGCAAGTCCACCGATCTCTCGATCGGCCGCGAGTGGGAGCGATGGTCGCTTCGTCGCCGATCGACTCGGCTTCTTAGGACTTCGACCAGTTCTCCCGAAGATAGCGCAGGTCTCCATGCCAATAGGCGGCCGTGGTGCCACCGTCGGCGAGCACGTCGATCCCGGTGATGAAGCCGGCGGAGGGCTCCATGAAGAACTCGGCCAACGCCCCGATCTCGTCGGGGGTTGCGATGCGGCCCGCCGGGGAGAGGTCGAGCACCTTGCGGCAGCTTCACCTTCGGCAGGCGAAAGGACTCTTTCAAGATAGGGATTCCACTCACGTGGAAACGGAAACGTCTCCTAGCGACGAAGACCGTTCACTACCGATAAAAAATCGGCATATGCATTGCAAAGGAAGTTGTGGAGCTAACGGGACTCGAACCCGTAACCCCCTGCTTGCAAAGCAGGTGCGCTACCAATTGCGCCATAGCCCCGAATGGCCGTGGGAGCGTCGGCCCCTCATCGGCAGCCCGACCATGCGGGCTCGTCAGTCCACCGGGTCCGTGACTTCCTGCCAAACAGCCCGATCTTGACCCTTCTTCTGAATCTCGATCCATGCGACATACCCGACAGCTGCAGCCGTCAGTACGAACAGGAACTTCTTCATGGTCTCCCTCCAAAGTTGCCGTGGGCCTAGCTGGACTCGAACCAGCGACCTCATCCTTATCAGGGATGCGCTCTAACCGACTGAGCTATAGGCCCTCGCACCCCTTGGGTGCCGATTTAGATTACCCTACCGTTATTCCAGTGTCCAGTCGGCCTGCCAGCCGATTCGGTCTCTTCACCTGAATGCCGTCCGTTGATCCGGAACCGGGGCGGGGTCTCCCTCGTTATTCGTCGGTCACTGTTATTCGCAAGCCTCCCACGAGCGAAGCGATGAGGTTGTATATGAGCGCGCTGACGGCAGCCAGGGCCGTGAACAGCACAATGTCGATGATGGCGACGATCACGGCAAAGCTCATCCACCGGCTGAACTGCAGATACTTGCCGACTTGGAGCAGACTCTCCGAGTTGAGCGTGTCGAGGAGTTTCTGGATCTCGCTGAAAACGTGCATGGAATCGAGGACGAACCAGAGGAACATCATCGCCACGACGATCATGATCCCGATGGCCACAGAGCTGAGGAAGCCCAGTTTCAGGGCCGAAAGCGGATCGACCTTAGAGATGGTCATCTTGACACGGCGAATGCCCACCGGCCTTTTGGGCCCGGCATCCTCATCTTTCGCTGGGCTCGGCGCCGCCGGTTTCGGACGCGATGGAGCGCCTGCAGGCGCCTGGGTCTGGCTCATCTACTACTCCGTAACTTCATCATCGGATGCACCTTCAGCCGCATCCGCTACATCAAAGGCTACCGTGTCGAAGCCGGCCGCGTCTTCCCGAAGGCCGCTTTCCCCTCTCGGAGACTGCCCGCCGGCGGACGTCGCATCGACCCTCGATTCGGCTCCCACAGGCGCGCTCTCCTGCCCGATTCCCTCCTTATCCAGCGTGCTCTCGACGTTGCGGGCGATGGCGATGATCCTGTCGCCGTCGTCAGGTCTGGCGAAGGTCACACCTTGAGTGTTGCGACCCGTCCTGGACACCTCGTCAACGGAAGCTCGCATCACCTTGCCGGAGGCCATGATGACGAGCACATCCTCTCCCTCGGTGATGAGCGCACCGACGAGGTCGCCGCGCTCGGCCGTGAGTTTGGCGACTTTGACGCCCAGCCCTGCGCGTCCCTGCACGCGGTATTCGGCGACGGATGTGCGCTTGGCGAAACCTCCTTCCGTCACAACGAACACTTCGGAGTTGTCGCGCACGACGTCCATCGTCAGAAGCGAATCATCACCGCGGAATTTCATTCCCATAACACCCGAAGACGGACGCCCCATCGGCCTCAGGGCAGCGTCTGTGCCGGTGAACCGCAGCGACATGCCTTTCCGTGAGACGAGCAACATATCATCGCCTTCATTGACGAGGCAGGCAGCGACCACTTGATCGGTCGTGCCATCCTCGTGTTCGCGCAGCCGGATGGCGATGAGACCGCCTGCGCGCGGAGAATCGTACTCGGTCAGCCGAGTCTTCTTCACCCGTCCATCGGCCGTGGCGAGCACGAGGTACTGCGCCTGATCGTAGTCTTTGAGGGTGATCGTCGAAGCGATCGTCTCGCCTGGCTGGAATGCGAGGAGATTGGCGATATGCTGACCTTTAGCATCGCGTCCGGCTTCAGGCAGTTCGTATCCCTTGATCCGATAGACTCTGCCCAAATTAGTGAAGAACAGATGCCATGCGTGCGTCGAAGCGACTCCGAAATGCTGGACGACATCGTCACCGCGCAGAAAAGCCCCTCTGATCCCTTTCCCACCGCGATGCTGAGCGCGATACTCGGAGACCTTCGTGCGCTTGATGAACCCTCCGCGCGTGATCGTCACCACAACGTCTTCCTCGGGGATGAGATCTTCGACCCGCATTTCGCCGTCGAAGGGGAGAATAGTCGTACGCCGGTCGTCTCCGTACTTATCGACGATCGCACCGAGCTCTTCACCGATGATGGCGCGCTGCCTTCCCGGCTTGGCGATGATGTCCTTGTAGTCGGCTACAAGGGCGGCCTTCTCCTCGTACTCGTCGACGATCTTCTGCCGTTCGAGAGCCGCCAGACGGCGAAGCTGCATCTCGAGGATGGCATTGGCCTGGTCCTCGTCGATATCCAGGAGCTCCATGAGGCCGGTGCGTGCCGCATCGACCGTCGGCGATCTGCGGATGAGCGCTATGACGGCGTCGAGTTGGTCGAGGGCTTTGAGATACCCCTCGAGGATGTGAAGGCGTTTGAGGGCCTCCGCCAACCGGTACTGCGTGCGCCGCAAGATCACTTCCATCTGGAAGGCAACCCAATGGCGGACGAATCCGTCGAGGGAGAGCGTGCGAGGCACGCCGTCCACGAGCGCCAGCATATTAGCCGGGAAGTTGTTCTGAAGCTGAGTGTGCTTGTACAAGTTGTTGAGCACGACCTTGGCGACGGCGTCTTTCTTCAGCACGACGACGATGCGCTGGCCGGCCCGCCCGGAGGTCTCGTCGCGAATGTCGGCGATGCCCGGCAGACGGCCGTCCTTGATGCCCTCGACCATTTTGTCGAGCAGGCGATCGGGATTGACCTGATAGGGCAGATCGGAGATGACGAGACACTGGCGGCCCTGAATCTCGTCCACTTCGACGACCGCTCTTTGGGTGATGGAACCGTGGCCGGTGCGGTACATGTCGTCGATGCCGCGGGTTCCCAGAATCAGCGCACCCGTGGGGAAGTCCGGTCCTTTGATCCGGCGCATGAGAGCTGCGAGCAACTCCTCCTTGCTGGCATCCGGGTTGGTCAGGTACCATTGGACGCCATCGGCGACTTCGCGCAGGTTGTGAGGCGGGATGCGGGTGGCCATGCCGACGGCGATTCCCTCCGAACCGTTGACGAGGAGATTCGGGAAACGAGCTGTCAGAACAGTCGGCTCCATGAGCGAACCGTCGTAGTTCGGTTCGAAGTCGACGGTGTTCTCCTTGATGTCGCGCACCATCTCCATCGCGAGGGGTGCCATGCGCGCCTCGGTGTAACGCGGAGCCGCCGCACCGAGGTCGCCCGGCGTGCCGAAGTTCCCCTGGCCGGCCACGAGCGGGTAGCGCATCGACCAGGGCTGAACCAGCCGCACCAGAGTGTCGTAGATGGCGACATCGCCGTGGGGATGATAGTTGCCCATGACATCGCCGACGATCTTCGAAGCCTTCGAAAAGGAGGAGTCGGGCCGGTATCCGCCGTCGTACATCGCGTAGAGGACCCGCCGGTGCACGGGCTTGAGGCCGTCCCGCACGTCGGGGAGGGCGCGTCCGACGATGACGGACATGGCGTAGTCGAGATAAGACTTCTCCATCTCCCGCTGGAGGTCGACTTCCGCAATACGCCCGTGATCGTATCCGGCGGTCTGTTCTTCGCTCACTGGAATCCTGCCTTAGATGTCGAGGAATCGAACGTCGTGTGCGTTACGCTGGATGAAGCTGCGTCGGGATTCAACATCTTCTCCCATGAGCACCGAGAAGGTTTCGTCGGTTGCAGCAGCTTCGCCTATGGATACCTGCTTGAGAGTCCGTTTAATGGGATCCATGGTCGTATCCCACAATTCCTCGGCGTTCATTTCGCCTAGCCCCTTATAACGCTGTACGCGCTGGCTTTCATCTTTAGGCAAACGATATCCCTTAACTTTTCCCTCCTCGAGCTTGACATCGCGTTCTCGATCGGAGAAGACATAGTCGTGGGAAGCATTCGTCCATTTGATGCGGTAGAGGGGAGGCATGGCGAGGTAGACGTAACCGCTTTCTATGAGCGGCCTCATGTATCTGTAGACGAGTGTCAGAAGAAGAGTTGCGATATGGGAGCCGTCGACATCTGCGTCGGCCATGAAAACGATCTTATGGTATCGCAGTTTCGCCATGTCGAATTCCTCGCCGACGCCTGTTCCGAAGGCCGTGATGAGACCCTGGATCGCTTCGGAGGACAGAGCACGGTCCAGACGCGCCTTCTCGACGTTGAGGATCTTCCCGCGAATCGGCATGATCGCCTGGTGCTCGGGATCCCGCCCGTTGACGGCCGATCCCCCCGCCGAGTCGCCCTCGACGATGAAGATCTCGCACTCTTCGGGATTGCGGGACGTGCAATCCTTAAGCTTACCCGGCATCGACGCCGATTCGAGGACGCTCTTGCGGCGAGTGGCTTCACGGGCCTTGCGGGCCGCCGCGCGAGCTGCGAAGGCCTGAAACGATTTGCGAACGATCTCCTTGGCTTCACCTGGATGCATGTCGAGCCAGTCGGTCAGATGAGCATAGACCTGCTGTTGGACGAAGGTACGCGCCTCGGTGTTGCCGAGCTTGGTCTTGGTCTGGCCCTCGAACTGGGGATTTCCGAGCTTGACGGAGATGATCGCCGTCAATCCCTCGCGGATGTCCTCGCCTGAGAGATTGGGATCCTTATCCTTGAGCAGGCCCTTGTCACGCGCGTATTTGTTGATCACCGAGGTCAGAGCTGATCGAAATCCCTCCTCGTGAGTGCCGCCTTCGGTCGTATTGATCGTGTTGGCGAAGGTATTGAGGGTTTCGGAGTAAGCCGACGTCCATTGCATCGCCACTTCGCACTGGATCTGCTTCGCTTGATCCTCCGCCTCGAAATAGATGACGTCGGGATGTACGACCTCCACTTTCTTGCGAGCGTTGAGATGTTTGACGTAGTCGAACAATCCTCCCGAATACATGTAGGAGACTTCGCGCCGTCCGCTCTCCGGGTCATCGGCGCCGTCGGGCTTTCCGGTGACCTCGTCGCCTTCCGCGGTGGCGGTCGGCCGTTCATCGATCAAAGTGATGCGCAGATCCTTATTGAGGAAGGACATCTGATGAAAACGTTTGCGCAACGTCTCGAAATCGTAGTCGACCGTCTCGAAGATCTCGGGGTTCGCCCAGAACGTTTGACTCGTCCCATGTTCATCGGTGGCTTCGCCTCGCCGAAGAGGACCGGTCGGCACGCCGTTTTCAAAGGAGATCCGCCATACGTAGCCGTCACGCCAGACTTCGGTCTCCATGCGGCTCGACAACGCATTGACCACGGAGACGCCGACGCCGTGCAATCCGCCCGAAACGGCGTAACTGCCGTTGCCGAACTTCCCTCCCGCGTGGAGGATCGTCATGACGACTTCGACTGCAGGACGATGCTCGGTTGGATGGTCGCCGACGGGAATCCCGCGGCCGTTGTCGCGCACGCGCACGCCGCCGTCAGCCAAGATCGTCACTTCGATGTGGTCGCAGTATCCCGCCAGGGCCTCATCCACAGAATTGTCCACGACTTCGTATACGCAGTGGTGAAGGCCGCGCTCACCGGTCGACCCGATGTACATGCCGGGACGTTTGCGCACAGCTTCGAGACCTTCGAGAACCGTAATCGACGAGGCGTCGTACGATTGTTCATCGGAGACTTTGTCCACCGAGGTGGACTTCTCCTCTTCTCCTTCGGACTGAGCATGCGTCTCGTCAGCTGTCACGCTTGGCGACTCCTTCAAACTCGAGTTCACGAGGTCGTTCTCAGGCGGTCCTACCTCGCTGTCGTAGGTCCCCACACGGATGGGGGCTTCGGCAATTCTACCGCACATCAGAGAATTCTCAGGTTGCCCAGGCTCCTACGCCGCATTGTTAGGCAGGTTACAGTTCCCACTAGCCCCCTCAGTTTCGCACAATACACCCATTATTCACCCCATAGTTCACATTTAAATTTATTTTAAACTATTTAAATATATCAAATACAACATGGAGGTCAGTCGTAAGTGTCTCGCACGCCTCTGCCGGGAACGGAAAACCGTCCATGTTTCCAATTCGGAAGCGCGGGACCCTTGACGACGATTCTCTTCACCACGCCTTCACCGATTTCCTCCGCAAGCGTGGTCTCGAGCGTGGCGAGAAGGGCTCGAATCTGCGTTTCCCACGACGTCGACGAGGTTCTCAGGGTCAGAGTTCCGTCCTCGGCGAATTCCTCGACAGTGCAGTGCCTGGCAACAGTCGGACCGACGATTTCATCCCACCGGGAGACGACGGAGGCGACTTCAAGCCGCTGCGTCCACCCTCGATCGCGCACGAAACGTCCAAGAAGCTGTCCGATCGGACGGGGATCGCGTCTGGAGGGACGCGGACCGGAACCCACATCCCCCCACCCGGGACCAGGAGTCCACACCTCGTCGCCAATCGGTTCTTCAGCGGCCTGACCGTCCCCATCGTTCGACCCGTCATCCGTCTGTGAGGCCAGCGGCTGGCGAATCCGCACCTCTCCCCGAGCGAAAGCCGTTTCGCGAACTCGGTCGAGTTGACGCAACGCGAGGAGATCCTCTCGACGGGCTTGACGCCGCGCTCCGGCGATCGCTCCCTCAGGCATCGGCGACACCCTCGACCCGAAGACTCATCTTTCCATCGGCGACATGCAATCGCTGTCCGTTCAATCCCTCGGGAAGCTCGCTGCCGACGGCAACCGTGACGAAGACCTGCCCAGCTCGAGAGACGATGCCGGCGAGGCGTTCGCGACGACCCGCATCGAGTTCGGAGAATACGTCGTCGAGGATGAGAATGGGCTCGCCGTCCTCAGCCCATTCACCCGAAACGTCAGCGCGTAGAATTTCCCATGCGGCCAGTTTGAGCGCCAAAGCGTAGCTCCACGACTCCCCGTGCGAGGCGTACCCCCTAGCGGGGAGCGAACCGAGCGTTAAGGCGAGATCGTCCCGATGGGGGCCAACCAGATTGACACCCCTCTGCATTTCAGCCTCGCGCCGTTCGGAGAGCTCAGCGATCAACCGAACTTCGGCGAAATCGGCATCGGCGAGTTCTCCTTCGTGCTTTTCAATGGCGGCTATCGACTCCGCGTCCGAAAGATTTTCAGGCGTCGGAAGTTCGAAATGCCCTTGACTCGCATTAGCGCGATAGTCGATGCGAGCCATGAGGGACCCATTCGAGAGCTCGCGGTAATACCGGTCGACGTGAGGCCGCAGCTTGGAGACGATGTCGGCGCGTGCCGCCGTGATCTGGGCCCCCAACCGCGCCAGCTGAAGATCCCACACGTCTAGAGAACTCGAGTTGATCGAAGCGCCACGACGTCGGGCTGCTCCAATGGACTTCAACAACGCTCCGCGCTGTCGCATGACCTTCTCGTATTCGGTCCTCACTCCGGCGAGTCTGGGGCGGAGTTGCACCATGATCGAATCCAGATAAGCTCTGCGGGCACTGGGATCACCGCGAATCAGTTCGAGATCTTCGGGAGCGAAGACGACCGTCTTGACGATTCCGAGTATCTCTGCCGGACGCACCTGTCCGCGGTTGATGCGCGCACGATTGGCCCGACCGAAGCGGATCTCGACCTGAAGAGTCGTCGGTGTCTGCCCATGCAGAACTTTCGCTTGGATGACGGCAGCCTTGGCGCCTTGTCTGATAAGGGCTGCGTCCGAGGAAACTCGATGCGAGGAAAGCGTTGCAAGGTAGGTAATCGCCTCCACTGCATTCGTCTTTCCCTGTCCGTTGTCACCAATTAAAATTACTACACCTGGATCAATATGAATAAGAGTTTGAATGTATGAACGAAAATCAGTTAAAGCTAAATCGCTCAAATACATTTTGAGACTCCGAGAATATTTTCAAAACGTTATGAATTATATGTCCGAATAGGCATAAGTAACAAACGAAAATCTTGTGAATCGTCACTTCCTATTTCACGTTGTGCAGTCAGAACAGCAGGTTTTGACGGATTTGTGAAAGACAAACGAATGTATTCAGCGCTCGTCGAACTCAATCCTTCCTGTAGAAAGCCCGGATTGAAAGCCATGACTATGTCCTCGCCAGCAAGCGTAGCCTCCAACGCCTCACTGGTTTGCGCATTGTCACCTTGGCCGGCCTCGAGAATCACCTGTCCTTCGCTGAAGGACAGCCGCACCGCCGAATTCTTTTCAACCACGAGGCGAGCGCGCTTAATGGCGTCGAGCATCTCCTGGCGATTGACGACGGCGTACCCGCTCACATCCGAGGGGAAGAGATTGCGAACCTGAGGATAATCGCCATCGATGAGACGAGCGACATTCTGGCGTCCCGCCGCTGAAAACCCGATGACGCCCCCTCGATTGCCGTCACCGACCGAAATCTCGACCTTTCCAGCGGATCCCAATGACTTGGCTATATCGGACAAACGCGAAGCCCGTATAAGAATTCGCTCCTGCACGTCATCTCGAGTCGGCTCCCACTCGAGATCACGCACCGCAAGTCTATAGCGATCTGTGGCCATAAGAGACACTTGCCTTCCTTCGATTTCTATACATACCGAAATAAGGAGAGGAAGAGTATCATCGTTTGATGCAGCCGAAACCACCTGTGCGACCGCCTCTTGCCACAAAGCTCCATCAACGGCGCCTGTCAGATCGGGCATGTCCGGAGCGGCGGGATAATCCTCCAAAGGCATGGACTGCATAACAATACGCGAGGAACCGCATGTCACTTCGAGTTTCGAACCGGATACTTGCATGTCGATGGGCCTGTTCGGAAGTGCACGAGCGAAATCCGCCAGAAGGCGCCCATGGACGAGGATCTCGCCGGGCTCATTGACCGCTGCCTCGATTGCGACGTGTGAAGCTATGTCTGGATCGTAAGAACTGAGCGCCACCGTGCCGTCCTTGAAGGCCTCGATCCGTATTCCGGCCAGCACGGGAAGCGACGGCCTCGAGGGAATGGTATGCGCAACCCACGAAATGGCGTCGGCAAAAACGTCGTGCTCAACCCTGAGCTTCACGGGTGACCTTCTTTCCTTGACACAGTGACGGATCCCACGGACATAGGCGCGGGCATAACCACTCTACGCGAGACTCGTGGTTTTGTGGACATCGGCTTCGCCTTCTTCTCTCGAGGTCGGGACCTTCCCATTCATGCTGCCGGATTCGTCGACCCCGGAGTCCGGCGAATCACTTGCGGAGTCCATGACCGGTCGATGGCACTTCAAGGGTAAAGAGGTTGGTGGCTGTAGTAGGCCGTGTGGATATTGTGGAAACCGGACCCTTTCCCCGAAATGTCGGGCTCTCTGCGTGTGCAAGTCCGTGTGGACTCTGACGGGGACAGCCTCGCTTTGCGGTGGATGAGACATTTTCGCCTTCGGAATCTCCACAGCCTGAGTTCTTCCTTTCCACAGATCAGAAGGCAGTGGGCACAAGGAAACGCACATGACCTGTGGATTATCCTTGAGCCTGCTGAGCAGCTTGTTTAATTCGACTTGTTAACTCTGAGACTTGATTATATGTAACCTGACGTTCAGCCATTTGTTTATCAATTTTTCTGCAAGCATGCATAACGGTTGTATGATCTCGTTTTCCAAAAAGCTCACCAATTTTTGGCAGAGACAAATCAGTCATTTCACGGCAAAGATACATTGCTATTTGACGTGCAGTAACAAGCATACGACTACGATCTGCCGAAGTCATTTCTTCAATTTTTATATCAAAATAACGTGCTGTCTGTGCCATTATAAGAGAAGCAGTTATTTCTATGGAGTCAGGATTATTAATTAAGTCTTTTAAAATCATTTCTGCAAGTTTAAGAGTAATAGCTTGCTTGGACAAGTCGGCGAAAGCGGTAACACGCCGTAAGGCGCCTTCCATTTCGCGGACATTAGTCGTCATATGAGTTGCGATGTATTCGTTGACCTCTCGCGGAACGTTGAAGCCATCCGAATCCGCTTTCTTCTCGAGAATGGCGATTCTGGTCTCGAGGTTAGGTCGGTCGATGTTCGCAGTTACGCCTGAGTTGAAGCGTGATATCATACGCTCTTCAAATCCATTAAGGAGATGAGGAGAAACGTCAGAAGTAATTACAATCTGTTTGTTAGAGTTAGTTAAAGCATTGAAAGTATGAAAGAATTCTTCTACAGTCGTATCACGGCCGCCAATAAATTGTATGTCGTCTATTAGAAGTATATCGACTGTTCGGAATTGATCTTTAAATTCAGCTTGCTTTCCATCGCGTACGGAGTTAATAAAAGCGTTTGTGAATTCTTCTGCGCTTACATATCGAACTTTACTTCCAGAAAATAAATTTATCACGTAATTTCCTATGGCATGCATAAGATGCGTTTTTCCCATTCCAGAGTCGGAATATAGAAAAAGAGGATTGTATGTAGTGCCTGGAGATTCCGCTACAGCAAGTGACGTGGCTGTAGGGAATCTATTAGAGTCACCAATCACGAAATTGTCAAATGTGTAGCGAGGATTCAATCGTGCTGCATGAATCCTTTCCATAAGTTCCAAATTATGCCTTGAAGTTTTTTTTGTTACCGCATGTCGACCATGAATTTTATTCGATAAATTATTTGTACGTGCTTTACCTGATTGATAGTTTTTATCAATTTTGTTTAGGTTATTATTTTGTGTTGATTCTATGTCTGTTTCTAGCGAAAATCCTTCCGAGGTGGAGTTATCCGGAGAAGAATATGAAGACTTGGTTTTTGTAGGTATTTCTTCTTTTTCAGAGTAATGAAAGTTTTTGGTAGTGAAGCCTGCATTACTCGTTGTTTGGGTAGGTTGAACATCGTTGATGCTGGGATCTACAGAAATCATCAGTCGGACGTTACGACCGAGTATGTTAGACAGCATCTCCGTCATGGCTTTGGCGACATGCTCTTCGATCCAGGTCTTCACAAATTCCGATCCGACCGCGATCATGAAGATCTCGTCGACGCATGCCAATGGATAGGCCATGCGGACGAATGCCTCCTGGGAATCTGACAGCGAGCCGTCGGAGCGTAACAACTCTGCCGCCGCTACCCATGCGTCCTTGGCTGGATTGCTGTCGTTCATTGAGCCCCTTCCTACTGTGTGTGGCGTCCGCCTGTGCCTCCGGTGCGAAGCCCGAAGCCATTCTAGACAGTCGTCTGGGGATAGTGATAACACGTTATCCACAGGTTTCTCCACACCTGTGGAAATTACACGGATGTCATTCGTCCGGCCGAATTCCGGGAAACTGCCTCAAACTCTGCGGTGCCGGAAAATGCACACGTGTGGAAAGCGGTGAATGACACCCATGTCATTCATTCTTATGCCTGAGATTCCCGTCACCCGATAGATTCTCACATTGACCCGGCAGTCGAATGTCGCGTAAAGTCGATATGTCATTTGCGCACCTCCTAGGTGCCTGCCAACCGCGAGGTTAACCCTCGTGTCAGTTCTAACGTGGGAGAAGAGCCGTGACCAAGCGGACATTTCAACCGAATAATCGTCGTCGGGCCAAAGTACACGGCTTTCGTAAGCGTATGAGCACCCGAGCTGGACGCGCCGTCGTCTCTGCGCGACGCCGTAAAGGCCGTGCTTCGCTGTCCGCCTGAGTCTTGCTTCCAGCCGAGAACCGAATGCGGAACTCGGCTGAGTTTTCCCGGGCTTTCAAGGGAACTCGCGGTGGATCTTCTCGTTTGCTCATAGCCATTGACAGTGATCGGGAGGAAAACAGAGCCGACCTTCGACCGGTGAAGGTCGGCTTCATCATACCGAGAAGTGTGGGAAATTCAGTCGTTCGGCATCGTTTGTACAGACAACTCCGGCACATCGTCAGGATAAGAATTGATAATTTCGGCCCAGGAGATATGGTTGTGATACGGGTTTTTCCACAGGCTCGTGGGGCGACGTCGACGCAGCTCGCAGCCGATTTGGACCGGTGCATCGCCCTCGCCCGGGATAAAGCGGGGAGACGTGGGCAATGAGCTTCGCCTCTCGAATTCTTGCGGCACCCGTTCGTTTCTATCAACGTCGGGTATCGCCTGCTTTTGCGCCGAGGTGCCGATATGCGCCCACCTGTTCGCAGTACGCGATAGAGGCTTTCGGCATTCACGGGGCCATTAAAGGTACACTACTGAGTGTGTGGAGGATTCTGCGGTGTAACCCGTGGAGCAAAGGCGGAGTGGACCGAGTACCGCCGAAGGGAGAATGGCCTAAACGACCACTGGATAGCGACGAACTTCATGCTCTGTATGAGCATGAAGACGCTGAGGATCATATTTCTTCAGGCGATGCGGACGAAATAGGGAAAGCACGAAGCCACTCATGAGAGCTTCATTATTTTCCTCAAAGCTTGATCGACTATGCGGATCTGCCCGCTACGATTGAAAGAAGAGGCGTGAATGACGGATACAATCCTTGCCCCGGTTATGTGGGTTGTTGCGTGGATTATGAACTTGATTCACAAGGTGCTGGCCTTCGTTGGCATGTCGGATGGCCCCGGTCCGGCTTGGGTTGTGGCAATTCTCGGCCTAACCGTTGTCGTACGTCTTCTTGTGTTGCCTTTGTATAATCGTCAGATTAGATCATCACGGCAGATGCAGATTCTGCAACCTGAGATTAAAAAGATTCAGAAGAAATACAAAGGTAAGCGTGATCAAGTTTCGTTGCGACGTCAGCAAGAAGAATTGCAGGCGCTTTATCGTAAACATGGCACATCCCAATTTGCTTCTTGTCTGCCTATGCTCGTGCAGATGCCAATTTTATTTTCACTTTATCGGGTTCTTTACGCTTTCCCTGCTATTGCTGAAGGCAAACGTGGAGCGCTGGGTCCTATAACGAAACAAATCGCCACGGATTTTGAGAATTCCACAGTTTTTGGCGCGCCATTGTCTTCTTCGTTCCGAGTCGCTGAAGATGCTGGTTCTGCCGCTACTAATGTTCGAATCGTTGCCGCTGTATTGGTTTTGTTTATGAGTGTCACGATGTTTTTCACTCAGCGACAATTAACTATGAAAAATATGCCCGATTCAGCAATGGATTCTTCTAATCCTATGTTTCGTACTCAAAAGATAATGATGTACGGAATGCCTGTTGTTTATCTTTTTATGGGAAGTGTTTTCCAAATTGGCGTATTAGTTTACTGGGTTGCTGGCAATATCTGGAATATGGGGCAACAGGCCTGGTTTATTCGACACAATCCGACGCCTGGTTCTCAAGCCTATCGTGAACGTGAAAAGCGTTTGCGGGAAAAGCGGAGGCGAGAAGGGCTGAGTGGTGATGAGATTGCGCAGCTCGAAGCTGAGGAAGCTAGAAAGAATGGCGGCCAGAGGGTGCAGCCTCTGAGTAAGGAACGCGCAAAGAAAGCTGGGATTCGTCCAGGCGATTCATTGGTTTCACCACATCCAGCCGATCGGGACGCTGATGAATCTGGGGAGCAGGAGGAGGCCTCTGAATCGGCCGAAGTTCGCGGAAAAGACGGTCTTACTGACGCTGAACGCGCGCGTAAACGCTATGAGCGCCGGCAGGCGGAACGCGCGCGATCTAGGGCCAAGCAGGCGAACAGAAAGAAAAGAGCTCAGCAAAACCAGAAGAAGCGGAACTTTTAAAAATCATGATACAGCTATTTTTCTTGCTGTGGAAAGGTTAAATAATGAGTATCCCCAGCTCAAGAAGTGAATTGATCAAAAAGCTCGATGCGGAAGGTGATCTAGCCGCTGATTACCTTGAAGAGCTTCTTGATATCGCAGACCTCGATGGTGATATCGAAATCAGCGTCGAGGCCGAACGAGCTGCCGTTGCCGTGGTGACTGACGGTCCGGCAGATCGGCGGCTTAAGCGTCTTATAGGAAGGAACGGTGAGGTTCTAGAGTCCCTTCAGGAATTGACGAGGCTAGCCGTTCAATCTAAAACCGGTGAACGTAGTCGCCTTATGCTAGATATAGCGGGCTATCGAGAGGCACATCGTGCTGAAATTGCGGCAATTGCTCGTGAAGCTATTGCGACAGTTCTCATGAACGGTGAATCGGTGACACTTCCACCCATGAATCCATTTGAAAGAAAAGTCGTTCATGACATAGCAGCAGCCGCAAATGTCGTTTCCGATTCTGAAGGTGTAGGCTCGTCCCGACACGTAGTTATCGCCTTGACTTCATTAGAGAGTTCTGCTGGAGGTGAAGATGGTGACGATGCGGTCTTACAGGAAACTACTGATGATTCAGATCAACCGGAAATACGGTCGGCGGTTATGGGCGAAACCAATGAAGACGGCAGTGATTCACCAAAAGTAACTAGTTCTTTTGCTATCGACGGATCGAGTGATCTGGCGTCTGGTGAATTCGTTTCCGATGAAAGTTCATATGAAAATGAAGATAGTAACGTAGAGTCACATGAATCTGATGACGATTCCGTTCTCAATGAATCGGTTATCGATAGTTGATTTCACAACCATTAATAGGACGTAAGCTAGATGCATTCCATCCATTTGCTCACTTTTTTAATTTTACTATCGGAGCATGAAATAGCATGATGAATGCAGACGGTAGTGAGGCTCCACCTAAAGGTGGGGCCTCACGTTTCGGAAATAGGGCATGGAAGAGATTGCAAAAATTTTCCACAATGCTCATATCTGAAGGTGAATTGCGTGGACTTATTGGACCTCACGAACTAGGACGCCTATGGTCTCGACATATTCTCAATTCGACGGCTATTGTTGATTTCATTCCAGATGGTTCTTTTGTTGTTGATGTCGGAACGGGCGCGGGTTTTCCAGGAATGGTAATTGCTATAATTCGACCCGATCTTAATTTGTTTCTTGTCGAGTCAATGGAACGACGTTCTGCCTGGCTCCATGACGTTGTTGATGCGATTGGTTTAGACAATGTCGAAATCTATCATGGACGGGCTGAACGGCTTAGTCATGTGATTCAAGCCGATATTGTCACTGCACGTGCAGTTGCTTCTGTACGGAGACTGTTGCCTCTTACTATGCCTCTTTTGAAATCATCTGGATCTTTGCTTACTTTGAAAGGTTTACGTGTTGATGAAGAAATTAACGCTGCATTTGATGTTTTTAAGAAGACTCGGGCAGCGTGGGCAGACGTATATGACGTTATTCCTTTTGGAACAAATGAAATGACAAGAGTCTTGGAAGTCCGAAAGAAATAGAATTAGTTCTGGCGATCATTGTTGGTCATTTCAACTGATGATTTAAAATGGTATATGCACATCGCATAATTCTCATTCAATTGAAACCTATTGTATGACCACTCTAATATGAGTGTCATATGTTCGCCTTCACACGACTAATTGGCGCCACGAAAAAGGTTTCACGTGAAACATGGTATGTATCACCACCAGAGGATGATGTTTATGAAACGAATCATTTGCTGTTGATACGTTTACTTGTCTAGCTCATATCGCTTGAATTGAATGTGGTTGTGTTAGACATTGACTACTGCTTAGTTTGTATACGGTACTAATTATGTCAACACTAGGGAATTAATTCAGAAATTGTGTGACAAAAATTTGTGAATTCCAATAGTTTATGTTTCACGTGAAACAACGATAGGAAATTCACATAGTCAGTTCATCCAGTAAGCAAATTGGAAATTGTATAATGGTTACTTTCGCGCTATCCATCGTTGGTAACCTTTTAACCATTAATTTGACGTATGGATGTTCCACTATGTGAGTAATTGTCGTTATCCGTTCTTGGTAATTGCTAGACAATGTTGTCTATTCATTGAACTGATGTATTCATTGAATCATAATAGAATTCCGAGATGAAACACGCTTATGGTTTCGCATACAAATTGTGTATTGTAAATACATACAATGGTGTCGAAGCATCATAAACGACATGTCATTTCATATTGACCATGTACAAAATTGTATGTGCCAGTTATAGGTTCAGTAAGTATTCAAAATATAATGAATCTGTACAATTCTGCACTATTGTCTATTGACAATCGTAATTCGAAAAATGTCTTGTAAATTACTTTGACGTGGTCAATTAGGAATTGTTCATCATTAATCCAGTAGTACATGACCGATTAAGAATAGATGTCCGTGAGATCTATGATGTTTCACGTGAAACGGAATCGGAAGAGTGTTTTGATTGGATGGTCATATTCAAAATTGCCTGAATAATTATAGTTAGTTACAGTCTGCCATTCCAAATTCCACTTCATACACTACAGATGGAATGCCGAACAGTAGTTTGCTGTTTGCCTGTACCAAGCAAAATTTATGCAATTATTCATGACTATTCTGTTTCACGTGAAACTTCGAGATGTCGTGTCTGCTAGACGAAAGTTAGGAACTTTTCGGTGAAAATTTATGTTATCACTGACAGATACTATTCTATTACTATATGGTTGAAATGTGTTGAATGCTTTGTCAAATTATCAATTGTAATATACGTTTAAATGAAATTGCGGTCAGTTATTGAATCGATTATTCAATGTATAACTAGACACTTTTCATAGCATTGATATACAACAATTCAATTTTTACGAAATAGTTAAGTACACTTGTTTCACGTGAAACGGATACAGTAAATTAATTTTATGAATTCGTTGATGAAACTAATTTAAATACCGGACGTTAAATACTTTACTAATATTGACCAATTGTTGTTCACTGCATTCAAAGTGACAATAATCAAATTTGTCCATATGACGCCATGTCAGTGAATTGATGTATTAAACATGTATCAATAATTATTCAAATAACAATTATAAATAGTTTTATAGAGGATACACAAACTTCCAATTCTAAGTGATTACCTTACTGAAAGGATTGTCAAAGTACAATTCCCTCGTTTCACGTGAAACGTTTTAATTCTACCAACCAATATACTTAGGTGAAGTGGTTGCTAATTAGTGTATTGAACTACGAAAACGATTGCGTTACTAAATTTACGTCAAGGATGCTTACTGAACAATAGTAGACATTCTTTAACGACAGACATAATAGCTTCTGTAATATATTTTACGTACACAATTTGTATGGAAATATTTTTTCTTCAAATCGCCAAATGACACTCATAAGTTGATGGTTGATCGTGGTTGTGATGCGTCGGTTGATTTGAGTGACATTATGAATTGGGACATTGATAAAGTAGCAACGTTTTACGTGAAACGATTTAAATGAGTTAAGACAGTCAGCGTAATTTGAATTTATGTGTTTCACGTGAAACATGCAAGTGTGATGCACATAAACGTATTACATATGACTAGTGTCGTACCAATATTTCAAAACTAATGCGATATTAATGAAAATCAAGTTAATACAATCAAATTGATGGGTACTTAGTCATTGTTTTTCATGTGTTATGATCAATTAGATGTCATTGTGTACTATTGCGACAACAAAATGAAATAGTTTTAGGTGCTAAATGCAATGGAAATTCAATTCATATGGAATGTTTGAATAATGATTCGAATCTAAACAACAAAAATATAAATGAGTGACCATTATGCATGTCACTGATCCTTAAACAGGCTACGATTAAACGAATCGATGTGTGCATTGACAAATGAAACGAATTTCAGAGGTCGATTTCATCGGTTCTGTCAGCTCGTATTGCGTAGAATAGGGTCAATGAGAGGAGAAATTCAGGTGAGTGATCCCATGAAAAAGGCTAAAACGAGTGGGTCTAACGCTGGACCGAACCCGAATCAGTGGGATCGTCTGGTCGGTGAAGGCGCCCCTCTTGCCCGCAGTCTCGCGGAGGATATGAAACGCCTTGAGTCTATCGGTGACGCCAAATTCAAGGTTCCAACTAAGACGCGAATCATTGCGGTGGCAAATCAGAAAGGAGGGGTTGGTAAAACAACCAGTGCCGTTAATCTTGCGGCGGCACTTGCCTCGGGCGGACTTCGCGTTCTCGTCATTGATGACGATCCTCAGGGAAATGCGTCTACTGCGCTTGGTGCAGAACGTAATGAAGACACTCTTGGTCTGTACAATGTCCTTACTCGAGAGGTTTCCTTTTTCGAGATTTTGCAACAGTCCAAAAAGCTGCCGGGATTGTACATTGCGCCTTCGTCAATCAATCTTGCCCTTGTCGATGTCGAACTGGTGGAAGCACCAGATCGAAGTACGCGTTTACGCGAAACCCTGTATCCTGCTTTAGAAGAACTTGCGGAACAAGGCGAACGATTCGATTATGTGATAATAGACTGTCCGCCAAGCATGTCGCTACTTCCAATCAATGCACTGATCGCCGCTCATGAGGTTCTAATTCCCGTTCAAACTGAGTACTATGCTCTCGAAGGTCTCACGCAACTTTTGAGGACTATAGAAGGAGCGCGCGATGGATGGAACGCCGGTCTTCGAGTCAGCACGATTCTTCTAACTATGGCTTCGAAAAACACAAATCTCAGCGCTGAAGTATCCGAAAATGTGCGGGATTTCTTCCCTGAGGAAACGCTATCTGTTGAAATTCCTCGGTCAGTGCGCATTGCTGAATCACCATCATACGGCGAGACCGTGATTACCTATGCACCTCGTTCCAGCGGTGCCATTGCTTATCTAGCCGCGGCGCACGAACTGGCTGATAGAGCCGAGTAAGGGGTCACTTCACTATGGCGGAACGTAGACGCGGTTTAGGTAAAGGTATCGGAGCCCTTATTCCGAATTCACAGAAAGAGGTAAAAGACCGCCCGATTGACGTATTCTTCGGGGGGAATTCCGAAGAGAAAAAGTCAAAAGTTCCTCTGGAGGAAAAGTTCTTACTGGAACGGGGCAACAAAACTGATCGAACTACTGATTCTGCTACGAAGTCAACCAATAACACAAAGAATAACCGGAAAAGCATAGATGAAACAAAGAAAAGTCGTGAAAAGCCTTCTTCGAAAACAAAACAAAAAACTAATGTAAAACATGATGAAAACAAACAAAATGAAATTGTAATTCCTCAATCTGAAAGTAAAGCGAATTCACCCGAGGAAAAGTCGACAAAAAGAAATGGAAATGGGAAGGCCTTTGACCAAGATGGCGTCGTCGTTTTGTCGGAGGAGTCGTCTCGCATTGCGGTAAAGCGATCGAAAGCGGTAAAGCGATCGAAACCGGACCATGCTGTTCATGAAGATACCGAAGCTGGACGACAACTCGAGGTTGAACTTCTTGAGGAAGAACAAGAAGAGAAAGATGCTGTCACCTTAGCAGAAAACAGCGAAAGTTCTATGAACGTTGAATCATCGATCAGCCTTGAACCTTCGGACAGCATGCCTGTGAAGATCAATGAAACGCACCTTCCGGAAGACAATCGGGAAAGCCGTGAGAAGAGTCTGACAGACATTGACAGCTTCGAGAAATCGGAGGACACCATGAACGATCGTTTCGACAATCATGAGGAATATCCTGAAGCCGACCGGATTGCGGATTCCGAGACTTCGCATGCCGGCAATGGTTTGGATTCCGATCCTGACTCTGATGCATCTGATTCTCTGGACGATTTCGACTCAGAGCAAACGGCTTCTGCCGCTACAACCAACGATCGTTCAAACGCTGGTAACCAACCCGATGTCGTTTCTGCGGACGATGCTTTGGAGAATGATTCCGATGGCGGGTTGGTCGAGGTGCCAGGGGCCACGTTCGCAGAGCTTCCATTGACTGCAATAATCCCGAACACGAAACAGCCACGAACGGTCTTCGATGAAGACGAGCTTGCCGAGCTCGCCGCTTCGATCAAGGAGGTTGGGGTACTCCAACCGGTCATCGTCCGACCGCTTGAAGCGCCAATCGCCGATAAGCCCGAAGCCAGATATGAACTCATCATGGGTGAACGGCGCTGGCGTGCTTGTGAGCTGGCGGGGATTGACACTGTACCCGCGATCGTGCGGCATACACAAGATCAGGATCTTCTGCGTGATGCATTGCTCGAAAACCTCCACCGTACCCAGCTCAATGCCCTTGAAGAGGCGGCGGCTTATCAGCAGTTGCTTGAAGACTTCCAGTGCACGCAGGAAGAGCTGTCACGGAGGATAGCACGTTCGCGCCCGCAAATCTCCAATACGCTTCGTCTTCTCAAATTGCCGCCTCTCGTCCAGCGACGTGTCGCCGCGGGAGGACTTTCGGCTGGCCATGCGCGTGCGCTATTGGGACTGTCCGATTCGGCGGCCATGGAGCGCATAGCCCATAGAATCGTGGCCGAAGGCCTTTCTGTGCGGCAGGTGGAAGAGCTGGTTGCAGTTGGCGATGAGCAGACGCCGCCGAGACCTGTCCGGCGACGGACCAAGCGTTATGCGCCTGAACTGGGAGAGCTTTCGACCCGGCTCGCCGATCGCTTCGATACGCGAGTGAAGGTGGAGATGGGCGCCAAACGTGGATCTATTAAAATCGATTTCGCTTCCATTGACGAACTCAATCGGATTCTCGGAGTCTTAACACCGGGTGAAGCGGGTATTGATGTCCCCGAATAAGCGTCGAAAGCACAGAACAACAAACTCATGGTACGAAAAGGAGAATTCGAGAGGTTTGAAAAACGAATCCCATCCTCTTGTAGCGGCCGAATCGACGCCATTCGGATTACCGATCTATGGCTGAACGCAGAATCTTCGTATACAAATCGTCTACAGTAGTGCCGAGGTTGTGCGCTTCGGCTGCGGCGGCCTGCGGGAAAAGGGATGTCTCCGTCATACCGGGGGCGACGTTGACGTCCAGCACCCAGGGAACGCCGTCTCCGTCGAGAACGATGTCTGTGCGTGACAAATGCCGTAAGCCGAGAATCCTGTGCACTCTCTCTGCGGTTGATTTGACTGTGGATGTCTCCTCGTCCGTCAGGCGGGCGGGGACGAAGTACTCGGAGCGACCGGCATTGTAACGCGCATCGAAATCGTATGGGCCATCGGTGACGATCTCCACGGGCGGAAGCGCATGGGGTTCGCCGGTCCGAGAGGTTGGCGCCCGGCAGAACGAAGCTTGTTCATATGTCGCAGCTGGATCTGATGCCGCGGATGGAGACGGCGCTGAAGTCGCTGCTGTGGATGGAGACGGCGCAGCGGGCGAGGGTGATGCGGTAGGTGACAAGGATTCAGCGAGCGCTGAAGACGTGGCAGATGACGAAGGTACGGTGGACGGGGGCTCAGCGGAGGAAGACTCTGTGGCCCTCTCCATGACCGCGACCGCTACCTCGCGCCCGTCGATGTACTTTTCGATCCGAGCGTCTTCGCCATAGGCGTAGCAGTCGACCATCGCGCCGGGCAAGGCTGCCGATTCCTCGACAATCGTCACTCCAAGCGCCGAACCTCCCTGCGACGGTTTGACCACCAGGGGAAATCCGAAGCGCGCTTTGATCAGATCGAGAATCGGTGCCACACCCACCTCGCGGAAGAGCTTTTGTGGGATCGTCACTGAGTCGGGCATTGCGACACCCTCACGTGCCAGGACGGCGGCTGCGATGGCCTTGTCCGACGCCAGCTTGCAGGAGGCTGGGTCCGTGCCGACATAGGGATGGCCGGCCAGTTCGAGAAGATCCTGAAGCGAACCGTCCTCCCCTGTGCTTCCGTGAATGAGCGGCCACACGATATCGGGAGCCATGGAGTGAAGGCGTTGCAGGAGGTTCGCGTCGACGTCGAAGATCTTGACGTACATGCCCGCTTCGCGCAGCGCGGCCGCGACGCGCCGTCCCGAGTGCAGGGACACCTCGCGTTCGTGCGTCAAGCCCCCGGCGAGAATCGCAACCGTGAGTGGAGCGGACATGGACAGCCTCCCGAGTCGACGGACTGGATCACCAGGACGAACGGTAGACATTATACGGGCGGTGAGGAGTCCGGTTGCGGTCTCCTCACATTTGACTGAACTTCCCCCGGGGGTGCTCGCGGTTCTGGACGCCGAACATCGCGACGAGCTCGGCTTCGCCAGCCACGACCGTCGACAGGCGGCGCACGCCCTCGCGGATGCGTTCGGGCGTCGGATAGCAGAACGACAAGCGCATGTGGTCGCGGCCTTGACCGTCGGCGTAGAAGGCGGTCCCGGAGACGTAGGCGACGAGATTCGTCACCGCGCGCGGAAGCATGGCGTGCGCATCGAGTCCCTCCGGCAGCTTGACCCAGGTGTAGAAGCCGCCTTCGGGTGCGTTCCACGTGCACATCGGCAGGAATTCCTCTAAGGCGGCTTGCATCGCGCGACCGCGCTCGCGATACATTTCACGGTATTCCTTGACTTGCTGGTACCAGTCGTATGTGCGCAGATACTCGTTGATCGACAGCTGTGCGAAGGTGGACGGACAGAGGAGCGCATTCTCGTTGGCCAGAATCAGACGGGCTGTCACCGCAGCCGGTGCGAGCGCCCAGCCGACGCGGTAGCCCGGCGCGAAGGTTTTGGAGAACGAGCCGAGGTAGACGACGCCGTCGGGGTTGAAGGACTGGATGGCGGGGATGGGATCGCCGTCGAAGCCGAGGAGACCGTAAGGGTTGTCCTCGACGATGAGGATGTGGTGACGCGAGCAGATCTTCACGATCCGGCGTCGACGTTCGGCAGACAGGCAGACCCCGGCGGGGTTGTGGAAGTTGGGGATCGTGTAGAGGAATTTGACTGGTTTTCCCTCACCTTCTAGGTGTTCGATCGTCGCTTCGAGCTCTTCGGGAATGAGCCCGTCGCCGTCCATCGGCACATGGACGACGTTAGCCTGGTAGGCCCGGAAGGTCCCCAATGCGCCGACGTACGAGGGGGCTTCGGCCAGGACGACGTCGCCTGGGTTGACGAAGACCTGGGAGATGAGGTCGAGGGCCTGCTGCGAACCGGTGGTGACGGTGATGTCGTCGGGATGGCCGCGTACGCCGTCGGGCCGCATGACCTCGGCGATCATCTCCCGCAATTCGGCGTTGCCCTGCCCCGAGCCGTATTGGAGGATCGACGTTCCTCGGTCGCGCAGAAGACGTGCGCTCATCTCCGCGAGGAACTCGAGCGGCAGCCCCTCGATATTGGGCATCCCTCCGGCCAAGGAGACGACTTCCGGTCTATTGGCGACGGCGAAAAGCGAACGCACCTCCGACTGGCGCATTCCCAGAGCGCGATCCGCATACGTGTTGTACCAAGGATCCAGGCGCGTACCGGCCGCAGCGGCACGGGTCGTGCTGGTCGTGCCTCGCTGTTGTTCGCTCATCGCGCTCTCCTTCATTCCTGCATTCGGTTTCGGTGGGACGGAGCCGGTTGCGCATCCCACTGGACGGCTCGCGGCAGCGGCCACACTCAAGTGTGCCACGCCTCGGCTCCGGTCATGGGCGCGTGCTGGGAAGAAGACGAACTCGGGGGCCTTCGGCCGGGGAACTCAGGTGCCTCGGCCAGGATGACGCCGAACCACGAGGACTCCGTTCACAGGACAGACTATGGTTCTCCGTTCACGGGGCGGCTTTTGACCGGCCAAGAGCTGTAGGACTGAGATGCGCCGTTCTAAGACACGCCGTCGGCGAGTGCGGCGAGCAGAGCCGCACGGATGTGCAGCTTGGGCAGTTGCCCGGCGAATCTGGCGAGTTCGCGGAACGAAGAGGCATCGCCGGTGGACGCGGCGGTGTCGATGGATACGGCAGTGCTGTCGTGCACTGCTTCGGCGGCAGGCGCGGTTCCTTCGGCGGCCGTTGCCATGCGATCGGAGGCGGTTCCTCCCTCGCGGAGGAGGACGAGCATGGGAATGAAGTCGATCGAATCGACGAACCCTGCGGTGACGACCGGGTCGAGGCCGGCCGAGACTGCCTGGTGCGAACCGGAAGTCGCAGAGGCGGGTCGATCGAAGAGGCCATGCGGGGGCCGGTCCGCTGAGGAACCTCCAGTAGGCCGGAGGCGGTCGAACGCCTGGTCTGCGAGAGCGGCTTCGGCTTCGTCGATGTCGATTTCGAGGCCGCGGATCGCGAAGTCGCGTCCCGCCAAGTCCCGCAGTATCTCGCCGGCGATGACCCTCATGGGTGCGGAAATCTGGCACCAGCGTGCCGAGACGAAGACGAGAACGTACGCGGGGCGTCGAGACTCTCCGGAATCGGCCATCCCTACGACTTCTCTTTCCGCGACGCCGACTTGATCCGTTCTCGCACGGTCACATGGTGGGTGACCGGAGTGGCTGAGAGTACCTGCTGGATCATTCGGCCGAGGAAAACCGACGTGCGCACGTTCTCAGGGACCAGGTCTTCCCGCACGGTCACTGCGGGCAGATGCTCGAGGACGGCTTCGACGGGCTGATCGCCTGCATCGTCGTGATCGGCGCCCCCTTCATATTCGGAGTATTCCATAGGCAGAAGGCATGTCGCACCGTAGGCGTCGTCCTCGCGACTGAGCTTCTGCATGAGGTCAACGATCCATTCGGCCGTCATCGGGGCTTGTGAGAAGACCGTCGAACGGATGCCGAAGAAGAAGCCGATCGCTGCCAGCGGATGGCGCAGGCGGAGGTTCTTCGCGTCGCCGTAGGCTTCCTCGATGCGATTCGGCGCATTCTTGCCGAAGCTCGAATCCATGCGCTTAGTGGAGATCATGAGCTCTGGCCCGGTGGACCAATGCGACATCAGCACATCCACCTGTTTCTCGTAGTTCTTGCCGAGGATGCGGGCCTCGGAAGGTGCGGCGCTCCTCAAGGACTTCGACGTTTCCAGACGCCTCCGAAGCTCTTCGGATTCGCGTTTGGGGAGCGACTTGACAAGCTCGGCGATCGGACCCGGCAGAATCCTCGGTTCGGAGGGGCGAGGCCAGACGACGTCGGAGGCGAAGCCCGCACGATGGAGTTCGTAGACCAGCCACACGTCCAGGGCCAATGCGGGCACGCCCGACGTGGTCGGCGCGCCCAGGCGAAGGGGGACGCCCAGCAGGAGTTCGAGCGTGGCGAAGTCGGGCCGGTAGACGAGCCTGCCGTCGTCTCGGACCCATGGCGATGTGGTCGTCTGCGAAGCGCGGTCGACGATGGCGTCGAACAGAAGCCATCCGCGTGACCGGTCGGAAGAACGCGACAGCGGCGGGTGTGCCGGAGACGCCGGATGGGAGGAAGGCGCTGTGTAGGGCTCCGGCGAGGGAAGCTGATCGGGTGCGGTCTCCAACGGTGTGTCCCTAGCCATGCCGACGTCCCCTGCGGGCTCGGCGAGCGGACATGGACGACCAGGCGTCGCGGACTGTGGCGAGCTCCGCATCGGTGAGCATGCCGGAGTCCGAGAGGAGGATTCCGTCGACGAGATGCACGGCGCCGAGGAGCTCGCCCTTCGCCAATGCGTGGGAGACCTCGCTGCGGATTGCCCGCAGCGCATCCGCCCGATCGGCGACTAGGCCGCACGACGGCATCGCCCAGCTCGCCGCTTCGCCGGGTTCGAGCTTGAGGATCCCGCCGCCGTAGCTGCGTCCGGACATCTCAGCGCTCAGGAGTGTCACCGAGTTGAGGCTTGCCAGGGGAAGCAGTTCGCGCCCGAGGAGGCGGACGCGCTCGTCGAGATACACCCCGTGCACCGAATTGAGATGATGGACACCCGCCGCATTGGCCGCCAGGCGTGGAGTGTCCGCGTTCATGCACGTCAGGAAGAGGTCAGGCGCGTCGAGGAGGGGAACCCGGTACCAGGGCGTGCGCACGCGACATTTGTAAGCTTGGTCGACTCCGGCGTCGTGGCCGGTTCTGACATACGCCGCGGCGGCGCGCGACAGGGGTTCGTCCGGACGGAACAGCCAAGTGCTCTCCCCCTGTGCCCCGAGGGAGAGGAACCGTTCCCCGGATAACTCGAGACCGCGAAGATGGGCGCTTCCCGCGGGGCTGACGGGGACGAGATCGCGCCCGCCGAGCCCCAATTCGCCTGCGCGGGCGGGCGACAGAGTGAAATAGCGGTTGTTGCCGGTGACCGTTCCCAGCCGGGTGCTCCCCCACGAATCCAGCCGCGCAAAACCGCCGGAGTCGATGAGCCGCGCCGACACCTCCGCCGCCGCGGCCGGCACGAGAACGGTGGTCCATTTCCCTCCCGGATCGGCTGGACGCCAGCGGAGCCCCGCATCCGGCGAGACCAGGTCCCGTTCACCGGGAACTTGGCGGATGGTGGCCGTGCCCGTCGACGACCCGAAGCCTTCCGCCAGGAGGAGGACGACGTCGGCTTCGGCCTGGGCGAAGACCTGCCGTTCGAACAGCACGAGTTCGAGCGACCCGAAATTCTCAAAGAGGAACCGGCGGACGGGCGCCGCATAGTTGACGCTCAACAGCTCCGCCGGCAGGACGAATCCCAGACGCCCGCCCGGCACCAGGAACTGCGAAGCGTGGATGACGAAGGGCGCCCAACTGGACGCCAGAGCGGAGATCGACACGCCCGCCTGAAGTGCCGCCAACCGCGCGGCCGCCCGCATAGCTCCCTTGAACCCCTGGTAGCGGATGTACGGCGGATTCCCGATGACGGCCTCGCACTCACGCACCGGCTCCACGTCGAAGAAATCGCTGACCCGGATGCCCGCCGTTCCTCCGGCGGCGGCCACCCTGTTCCGGGCCTCATACGCCGTCGGCCCGTCGATCTCCACACCCTCCGCCGACGGGCGGGCGGCCCCCAGGCTCCGCAGGCGTTCGATCGCGGGAACCAGGAAGGCCGCATCGCCGCACGACGGGTCGAGCACGCGGTCCGCAGCCGAACGGATCGCCCAGGCTGTGATGAACTCGGCTATCGGCGCGGGGGTGAAGAACGCGCCCCTCGCCTTGCGCAAAGGGGTGTCGTCCGCCACGGGTGCTTCGGTCATGTCGATATGATCCTACCGGCCTCCGACGATTTCCGTGACTGCGGCCTCGTCCGCGCATGGCGAGCCGATCGAGCCATGGACGACGACGCTGCCGTATCGCGAGCGTCGCTTCTCAGGCCAGGCCCTCCAGGTAGGACTGCGCGTCGAGTGCGGCCCGGCAGCCCGAACCGGCGGCGGTGACGGCTTGGCGGTACGTGTGATCGACCACGTCGCCCGCAGCGAAGACGCCGGGTGCATTCGTTCGGGTCGAAGGCTCGTCGACGAGGATGTAACCCGCGTCGTCGACCGCGACCTCCCCGCGCACGATGGCCGAGCGCGGATCGTGGCCGATGGCGACGAACAGTCCCGACACGGGAAGGGTCGAAGTCTCTCCCGTGACGGTGTCCGTCAGAGTCGCCGACTCGAGGGTCGCCTCGCCGTGGAGCGCGGTGACGACCTTGTTCCAGTGGACCTCGACGTTCGGCTCGGCCAGGAGGCGGTCGGCCATCACCTTGGAGGCGCGCAGTTCGCCGCGGCGATGGATGACGTGCACAGTCGAACCGAAGCGGGCCAGGAACAGGGCCTCGGTGACGGCCGAATCCCCGCCTCCCACGACGGCGATTTCCTTGCCCTTGAAGAAGAAGCCGTCGCAGGTGGCGCAGTACGAGACGCCCTTTCCGCTGAATTCGGCCTCGCGGTCCAATCTGAGCTTCCTGTAGGCCGAACCGAGTGCCAGGATCACCACGCGGGCTCGGTACACGCCCGACTCGGTGGTGATCGTCTTGACCTCGCCGTCCAGTTCGAGCTCGACGGCGTCTTCGTATTCGACTTGCGCGCCGAAGCGCTCCGCCTGAGTTTGAAGCCTCTCCATGAGGTCGGGACCGAGGACGCCCTCGGGCCAGCCGGGGAAGTTCTCGACCTCCGTGGTCGTCATGAGCGCGCCGCCGGCCTCCAGCGTCCCTGCCAGAACGAGGGGTTCGAATCCAGCGCGGGCCGAGTAGATCGCCGCAGTCCACCCCGCCGGGCCTGAACCGACGATGACGACGTCGCGGATGTTCTCAGTTTCAGTCATTGTGGGCCTTTCATCCGGGCCGCGGGGCGCGGCAGTGCTCCGAGTGAACGCTTTCCACGTCCGTGAGTATTCCCGGCGGCGGTGCTCCGCGGACGGGCGGCGGCGCCGTCGTCGAATGCCCGGAGGCGACCCGGTTGGACATCGAGAATCGGCGTTCCGCGGGTGCGACTGCACCACGCATCAAGGCGACTGAGAGGCTGCATGAAAGCGACCTCTCGGGAAGGTTTCCCTTGTCGAATTCGTGATGTCGGCCGATTCCGAGTCAGGCCAGCGTTCGAGCCAACGCGGCGACTGACCCGGAAGCTGGCTCAGGCCTCCTATTTCACTGTGATCTCGGAAATCTCGATGCGGTTCTGACGCGCTTTGTTCTTCGGGAGCTGGTTGAACCAGAGGATGACGGTATCCGTGGCGATGGGCTTGCCGGATTCGAGGGTCATCGAAGTCGACATGCTGCTTTCGGCGATGACGTCGCCGGCGTTCGGAGCGGCCGCGCTGGTGTTGCGCCATTGGACATTGCCGCCGACGGCGCCGGACTGTATGTCCACTGAGGAGACCTTCGCCTTCTCCTTCAGCTTGATCTCCAAGCCGACGCCCTGCTTGCGGACGAAGTTGGGATTCGAATACCACCAGGAGCGCCAGATGGTCGCCGCGTTGCCGTCGACCACGTTCTTCACCGTCTGCGGGCTGTCTTGCGAACGGGTGTTGGACGGATCGAAGTCGGCCGCCTGCGGATTGAGGAGCGTGGCGCTCTCCACCTGGGGAGAGGGCAAGTTCTCATCCTCCTTTTTGGAGGACTCCTTGCCCTTCTTGGTCGCGGTGGGCTTGCTCTCCTTCTTGTCCTTCTCCGGGACGACCTTGGTGGTGGGGGCGCCGGCCGCCGGCTTCGCGGGAGGGACGTTCGTCGGGGCGCAGAACGTGAGGAGGCTCCATATCGCGCCGACGACGACGAGGATGGCTGCGCCCATCACCGCGACCTTCGAGGGGTCGTATAGCTTCTTCGCCTCGGCGTTCACGGGGCGCGCCCGGCCGGCGGAAGGCGCCCCCGGTGTGGGCGGGGGCGGTGGGTTTCCGCCGGCCGGGCCCGGCCGGCGGGCGGCGACCTGCGGTCCGGTTGGCGGGACGGCGCCTGGCGGAATGGCGTTTGGCAGGGTGATGCTTGGCGGAATGGCGTTTGGCGGGGTGGTGCCCGCGGCGGCATCCTCGGCGTTCGGACTCGCGGACCCGGAAGCTCTGGCGGGGAGTATGGATTCGGGCATCGGTCCGCCCGCGGACCGGGCGGCCTGCTCGTCTTGCGGACGGCCGCCGGAGGCCGCCGACGGGAGCGCGACGGTCTCCGAGGCCCTCGGGTCGGACCCGGCTGCGGGGGATGCTGCGTCGTCCGCCGGTTGGGATGCACCGGCTTCGGCGGGATCCGGCGTCGGGGATGTCGAGGCAGCGGGCGCTGCGTCATCGGCGGCAGACGCCCCCGGGGCATCGGCCGCGCCGTCGCGGCCTTCGGCCACATTGTCGGCGGGCGTCTCGCGGGTGCTCGCCTCCCCCGTTTCAGCCGCGGCTTCAGACGGCTCGGCGGCCGGCACGACGAGGGCTGGGCCGCCGCCCGGTTCGGATGTGCCGTTCTCCGCGGAGCGGCCCTTTTCAGTGCCGCCGCTGGAGGCGCTCGGGGCCGAGGCGTCGTCGGCCCCGAGCCTCTGCTCGGAGTCTGGCTCCGCCGGAGTGAGCGCGGACTCAGGGCGGCCCTGTGGCCCCGTCGACGCCTGGCCGGAGGGCGGAGTGCGACCGGAGGCCTCGTATTTCGGGGCGTCGGCCTGTCCCGGCGCATCGACGTCCAGACGAGGATCCGAGTAGTGATGGCTCGCGGATTCGAAGTCCTCGGGAGTGAAGATGGCAGTGGCGGAAGGATCGATGGCTTCGGGGTGCTCTTCGGCGAACTGGTCCAGCCCCACCCACGCCGGGTTCATCCCGCTCGGGGCGATGGCGTGTTCCGAGAGCGGATCCACCATCGGGCGGCGATGACCCGTCGCTGCGCCCGCCGGATTCCATGCGGGAGCCGGCGGCTGAGCCCCGGGCTCGGCGGCTCCCGGCATTCCCGGCGGAGTCGGTGCGTTCGCTGGGAATGCGCCGCCGGCAGACGGGTCGTGCGCGGGAGGTCTCTGCGGGGCCGGTCCAGTCGACGGCGCCGCTCCCGCCGGCCCGGAGGCCGCGCCCTGCGAGCTCGGCGGCGCCGAGGCGCCGCCGACGGGCTGCGGGAATGCCCCTGGTGAGATGACGCCCCAGGGGGCGAGCTCCCGGACGAAGTCGCTGGGCGAAAGCGCCCCCACCCCTTTGAGTTCGCGTGCGCACACATTGCGCAGCTGTTCGGGAAGCCGGTCGTTGTCGGCGACGCCGCGGAGCAGGGCTTCGGGCTTGCCCCCCGGCTGGCCGGTCAGCAGGCAGGCGAGGAGGAGGCTCAGCCCACGGGCCTCGATCCTGTCGGCCTGAGCCGTCTCCATCGAATCGGTGTGCATCCCGGCCAAGGCGGCGTCGACCCCCAGGCCGTCGATGAAGACCTCGCCGAGGACCCCGACGCGCACCTGCTGGGACGTCAGTTGGAGGTGGCGGACGCCGCGAGAGCGGGCCGAGTTGAGCGCCGAGGCGATCTCGCCGGACAGCGCGTGCGCCTGCTCCGGAGAGAAAGGCGTGCCGTGGAGGAAATGGGAAAGCGGCGTTCCCAGGGGAACTTCGGTGGCGATGTAGCAGGCCGATGCATCCTGCCCGACGGACAGGATGCGGACGACGTGGGGGTCGTCGATGAGCGAGCTGCGGCGGGCGGAGTCGAGGGCTTCGGTGGTGTTCGGCGCGCCGGGGTCGAGTATGATGAGCCTGAGGGACGTGCCGAGAAGGGTGTCGATCGCACTCCACACGGATATCCCGCTGTACGGAAGCTGTTCGGGGAAAAGACTGGTGAGCCGATAGCGTTCCGATAGCAGCTGACCAGCCTCGACGAAGCTGTTCACGTGTCAATCCTTCCTGCCAAGTGCGCGGCCTGCGACGTGCGGGGAACGGGGGGAACCCACTGCGGCCCATCCTACCTGGCACATGGCGAAAAACTATGTTGAATGCCGGCCCAACTTGCGGCGATGCTCCAGCGGACTGATGGGGTACGACCGCCGCCCGCGGCGGAACGACCTGACGAGGCCGATGATCAGGAGCGTGAAGAAGAACAGGCAGAACACCAAAGTTCCGATGTTCTCCCAGTCGGCGCGCACGCGCACCTCCAGAGCCCGAGGCGAGCCGAGGGGCTGCAGGCTCCCGTCGAGGATGCGCACCTTCGCGGTGATGTTCCCCGACCCCAGTGCCTTGACGGGGACTCTGACCTTCGTCGTGTTATGGGCGGAGAGCGTCGCGGTGACGGCCTTCGTCATCTTCAGGCGCTGATCCTTCGTCTCCAGGGCGACGGTGACGGTGACGGGCACCGGCAGGGAATTCGAGATGTCGAGGGGGATCTCCGTCTCCTGCGATATGACGTTGACTGTCGAGGAGGGCTTCGCGCTGACCGCCTCGCCGAACGCCCGGGCTTCGGTGGAATAGGCCTTCAGAGCCTTCGATCGGGCCCCCGGCGCCGATCGCCATGCATTCGCAGTCAGCTGGAAGCCGCGATCCCGTGCCGGCGTGGTGACCAGCTCGGGCGTCTGGGTGATTCCTCCGATCGACGTGAAACGCGCGAGAGCCGAATCCACCTGCCCGAGTTGGGAAGGCTGGATCTCTCCGGCGGCCTTGGATGTGTCGTCCAGAGCCTCCCGTTTGACCTTCGAAGGCGTGGAGGCGAGCACCTTGTCGATCGTGGCGGACTCGACCCACGGTGCACCCATGAGCGCTTCGACCGTTCCCCGCATGGCGCTCGGGTCGAGCGGGCTGCCGCTCTTCGCTCTCGCCGGGTCGTGCGGGCTGATCGACGGCAGGCTCGGGCGGTCGGCCTGGATCACCGTCGCCCGGGCGTCGTTGGGGCGTTCGCGATATGTGGCGGCGGACAGCGCGAGCACCAGCTGCCTCGAGTGCAGAGGGTCCATATCCGGCATGGAGCCCGCCTTCTGCGTCGCGTCGGCCTGGCCGCTGGAAGGCATCGAACCCGCGAACGCCGCGCTCATGGCGGTGTCGCTCGTCACGGCGGAGACCTTTCCGCTGGGAAGGGTCGAGAGCGCCGACACGCTCGACGACGTCCCGTCCGCCAGGGGCATCTCGCTGGAGGGCAGCACGACGCCGGTGATGCCCGAGGCTGCGAGCGCCTTGACGAGCGTCGCGTCGGGGCCGGGCGCCAGGAGCGAGACGTCGGTGCGCGGCAGTGGGATCGACAGCTCGGAGGCCAGCTTCGCCGCGATCGACTGTGCGCGGGCCTTACCGGTTGCGAAGGACGCCGCCGAGCACTGCGTCAGTTGCCCGGCCGCCTGGCAGGCGTGGGCCACAGCCGCCAGATCGCCGTCGCCCGGAGGGGTCAGGAGGAGCTGGGCGCCCGCCGTCGCCGCGAAGGACCTCAGCGCCGCGGTCGGAGCGCCGCGGCCGGACTCGACGAGGAGAGGGTCGACGAACGCCGTGACGCCCGGCGTCGACAGCGCCGAGAGCGTGTTGGCCACTCGTCTGGAAGCCTCCTCCGCTTCGTTCTCGCCGTTCCTGCTGAGGGCCTGGTCGATGGATCGGGCTGTCGACAGCTCGGCCGTGGACGCCGTGACGGGGACGACGACCGATGTCTGCATCCGTTTGACCTCCGACGAGGGAGCGACGACGACCACCGACCGGTCCGAATACTCATTCCCGTCGATCAGCGCGGACACCGCCACTCCGTGCGGCCCCCAGGTGGACGGCGTGTCCGTCCACGCGAGCCCCGCACGCGGAACGGTGAAGGACACGTCCACGGCGCCTCCGGGAGGGACGACCTGCGACCTGCGGTCCTCGGCGAGGGTCGCCGCGCTTCCCCCTCCTCCGCGTATGAAGGCCAGAAGCTGGTTGCGCGACGCCGGAACGGACGCTTGCCCCGCCAGCGTCGCCCCCGCGAGCGTCACCTCCCGCTTGCCCGGATTGGAGATGCGAGCCGTCACCGTCAGGTCGGCGCCCGGCTTGAGGACCGGGTCGCCCACGGAGGTGATCGTCACTCGCGGGGCGTTGGCCTTCCCTGACTGGGGGAGTCCGGCCGAGTCCTCGGTTCCGGAGGTCCGCTCGGCCGCCGCGCGGGGGGTCTGCCCGCCGGTTCCGGGAAGGAGGGCCGAGACGTGCGGGGTGCGCCGCCGTTGATCCGCCTGGACTGTTCCGCCCGGGGTCGCGCAGGCCAAGATCATCGAGAATCCCAGGATCAGCAGGGTCAGCGACCGTGTGCGGCGCGTGGGCCTGGAAGCGGTGAATCGACGCATGTCAATCACGACCCGAGAGGATGTCTCGAGCGACGCTGACGATCCTGCGCTCGTTCGGGTAGGCCAAACGCGAGCCGACTCTGTCCATGCGTATCCACTCGACTCTCTCCGCCTCCTGGTCGGGATCGTTCTGGGTTGTCAGTTCTCCGGCCAGCTCTTCCATGAGGAAGTGGTGGACGATCTTGTGGACTCGTCGGTCCGTGCCCGAAAACCAGTAGTCGATACTAGCGAGGTGGCGCAGGACTCGGGCCGTTATCCCCGTCTCCTCGTAGACTTCGCGCGTGGCCGCCTCCTCGGCGGTCTCGGCTCCCTCCAGATGCCCCTTCGGCAGGCACCACTCCAGGCGGCCGGCGCGATTGCGCCGCGCTATGACGACGACGTAGGCCCACCCCTCCTGCGCGGATACGACCACGCCGCCGGCGCTCGTCTCGTTGACGACCGGGAACGAGTGTCGCCGGACAGCGTTGGCGGCGGCGCTTCTCCTCCGCAGCTGCTGCCCCATCCCGGAAGGCAGTGGTCCCGATCTCGACATATCTCTCAAAGCGGTTGTGGCGTGCCGGTCCGCATGCCAGGATCGGCGCGACATGGCACCCTTAGAGGGTGCAACGCGTGACTCCCGCAAACGAACCGGTACACATGACGGAGATGACCGGAGCGAACCGGCGCGCCTTCCTGCTGATGCAGGGACAGAAGGCGCTCCGCTCCCTTCCCCGAGCCATCTATGAACTGGGATCCATTTTCGCAGATGCCGGGCATGAATTGGCACTCGTGGGCGGCCCAGTGCGGGACGCCTTCCTCGGTTTGCCCATACACGACTTCGATTTCACGACGTCCGCCAGACCCGGGGAAACCCAGGAACTCCTCGATTCCTGGGGGTCGACCACGTGGGACGTCGGACGCGAGTTCGGCACGATCGGCTCGGTCCGGCGCGATCTCACCGTCGAGGTGACGACCTACCGGACCGACTCCTACGACGTCGGCTCCCGCAAGCCGAGCGTGGACTACGGGGACACCCTCGAAGGCGACCTGGCGCGCCGGGACTTCACCGTCAACGCGATGGCCGTCCGCCTTCCGTCGATCGAGCTCGTCGACCCGTGCGGTGGGCTCGACCAGCTGGTCGACGGAGTCCTGTCCACGCCCGTCACAGCCGTCCAGTCCTTCGACGACGACCCGCTGCGCATCATGCGCGCAGCCCGCTTCGCCGCCCAGCTGGGGTTCGACGTCGCCCAGGACGTCATGGCGGCCATGGGCGAGATGGCCGGGCGCCTGTCCATCGTCTCCGCCGAGCGGATCCGCGCCGAGATCGAACGGCTCCTCGTCTCCGACGCCCCGCGCCGCGGCGTCGAACTACTTGTGTACACGGGTGTGGCAGACGTCGTCCTGCCCGAACTCGCTCTGCTCCGCGACACCGTCGACGAGCACGGGCGGCACAAGGACGTCTACGAGCACACCCTGACGGTGCTCGACCAAGCCATGGCCTTGGAGGGCGAATGCGACTACGAGCCCGACCTCCTCGGCGGCCCCCTGCCGAGGCCGGACCTCGTGCTGCGGCTCGCCGCGCTCCTCCACGACATCGGCAAGCCCGCCACGCGCCGGTACGAACGCGACGGCTCGGTGACGTTCCGCGGGCACGACGTCGTCGGCGGGCGGATGGCCGCCAAACGACTGCGCGCCCTGCGCTTCGACAAGCAGACGGAGAGGGACGTGGCCCGCCTGGTCGAACTGCACCTGAGGGCCTTCGGCTTCTCCGAGCAGGGGTGGACCGATTCGGCGGTCCGCCGTTTCGTCCGCGACGCCGGACCGCTGCTGCCTCGCCTCATGCGCCTCATCCGCGCGGACGTCACCTCTCAGAACCGGCGGAAAGTCGCCCGCCTCCAGGCCGGCAACGACGAACTCGCGCGGCGGATCGTCGAACTGGCCGAGCGCGAGGCCCTCGACGCGATCCGCCCGGACATCGACGGGTCGAGGATCATGGAGATCCTCGGGCTCGAACCGGGGCGCCTGGTCGGCCAGGCCAGGGACTTCCTGCTCGAACTGCGTCTGGAGGAGGGGCCCCTCGGCCAGGCCGAGGCCGAGCGCCGCCTGCTGGCGTGGTGGGCCGAACGGGACGGCGACGCCGCAGCCGGCTCGCCGTCCCGTTCGGATGGGCTGAAACCCGGCCCGGATGCTCGTGAGGCCGGCCCGGATGCCGCGCCCGAAGGCCCTGAGCGTCCGATGCGTCGGGAAGGCGCCCGGCCGTGAGCCTCCTGGGGGATCTGGCCACGCTGTCCAAGCGGGCCGGCTTCACCAAACTCCTGGGCGTGCGCCTCGTCTCGCAAGTCGGGGACGGCATGTTCCAGGCGGGTCTGGCCTCCCTGTTCTTCTTCAGCCCCCAGTCGATGGCGGAACCCGGCGGTGTCGCCTCCGCCCTTGTCGTCTTGCTCCTGCCCTACAGCCTCATCGGTCCCTTCACCGGCCCGTTCCTCGATCGGTGGCGCCGCCGCCAGGTGCTGTTCTACGGCAACCTGGTCCGGTGCGCCCTCGTCGCGGTGATCGCGGCGGTCATGGCGCTCCTGGGGGTCGGGCCGGCGGTCGGCGCGCTCGCGCTGTGCACGCTCGGCCTGGCGCGCTTCCTGCTGTCGGCTCTGTCGGCCGGCCTGCCGAAGGTGGTGGGCGGCAACGAACGCCTCGTCATGGCCAACTCGGTGGTCCCCACGCTCGGCGGCATAGCGATGGGCCTCGGCGCCGTCATCGGCGTGCTCATGCGGGTGCTGCTGCCGGAGAGCGCATCGCGTGAGATCTCATCGCTCGTGGCCGCGGCCCTCCTGTACCTGGGGGCGGCCCTGGCCGCCCTCCTCCTCGCCCCCGGCGAACTCGGACCCGACGGGGTGGAACGGCCCGCGCCCCTGGGCGAGACGTTGCGGCGGACGGCCGGCGAACTCGGCGCGGCTGTGACCTACCTCCTGAGCCGAGGCACCCCGGCGGCGGCCCTGGTGACGATGGCGCTCCACCGCTTCGTCTACTACATGGAGCTCATCACGATCATCTTGGCCGCGAGGAACCTCCTCTCCGAGCCGTCCGACGCCGACGCGGGCATCGCGCTCTTCGGGACGCTCGGCGGAGCGATGGTCGCGGGCCACTTCCTCGCGGTCATCCTGACCCCCGTCGCACACGAGCGCATGGCGCCGTCTCGCTGGACCCTCGTGTGCCTGGTCGTCGGGACGGTCGGGCAGCTCGCCGTCGCCGTCTCGTATTCGACGCCCGTCTTCATAGCTGGGCTGTTCGTCTTCGGGATCGGCGTCCAGGGTGCGAAGATCGCGGTCGACTCCATCATCCAGGGCGACGTCGAAGACGCCTACCGCGGCCGCACCTTCGCGATCTACGACGTCATGTTCAACATGTCGGCGTGTCTCGCCGCGGCCGTGGCGCTCCTCGTCCTGCCCGACGTCGGCTGGTCGTGGACCGTTCAGGTGGGCTTGGCCGCCTTCGTCTGGGCGACAGCCTTCGGATACTGGAGGAGCGTGCGCGCTCTAGGCGACGAGCCGCGCCGGGCCGGACCGACCGCTGCGGGCTGACCGGCCGACCGCGTTGCCGGGGCGATCCGGAGCTCATGCGCCCGAGCTTTTCGGATACTCCTGTTCGTCCGTTCGGAGGGGTCAGCCGCCGAGGAGGATGTGCGCCAGGCCCGTCCCCACCAGGCACGACGTGATGACGCAGATGAATCCGGGAACGAGGAACGAGTGGTTGATGATGTACTTCCCTATGTGCGTCGTGCCCGTCCGGTCGAAGCCGATGGCGGCGAGGTCCGAGGGGTAGGTGGGCAGGACGAAGTATCCGTAGGCCGCCCCGTAGAAGCCGACGAGCGTGACCGGGTCCACCCCGAGCTGCAGGCCGAGGGGGGCGATCACCAGCAGCGCCGCGGCCTGGGAGTTCACCAGCTTGCCCACGACGAACAGGATGATGGCGTAGGTCCACGGGTAGTCGCTCATGATGCGGGAGAGGGAGCTCTCGAGCGCCTTGATGTGGGCGCCCATGAAGGTCTCCGTCATCCAGGCCACGCCGAACACTGAGAAGATCGCCGTCATCCCCGAGCGGTAGACGGGCCCCCGGTTGATCTTCGAACCGTCGACTTTGCACGTCAGGAGGATGACCGCCCCGGCTAGGAGCATGATCATCTGGATGACCAGGTTCATCGACAGGGGCTCGGCGGCGCCTCCCTTCCCGGTGGGGAATTTCGGGCGCAGCGCGGTGGAGGTGCCGAGGACCACCACCACGAGGATGGCCGAGAAGAAGATCGCGACGGATCGGTAGGCCTCCTTCGGGAAGGACTTGCCGATGAGGGAGTCCGAGTCCGCGTAGACGTAGTCGCGGAACCCCGGGTCCTTCAGCTTCTCCTGGAACACGGGGTCCTCGTCCAGGTCCTTTCCGCGGCGCATGCTCCACAGCGCGGCCAGGAGCACGCCGCACAGCGAGCCCGGAAGGGAGACCATGAGGATCTGGGGGATCGACCAGCCCAGGTTCGTCTCCTTGTGGAGGATCCCGACGAGCGAGACGGTCGCCACCGAGACCGGAGAGGCGGTGATGCCCATCTGGGCCGCCACCGAGGAGATGGCCATCGGGCGTTCGGGGCGGATGTTCTTCTTGATCGCGATGTCGGAGATGATCGGGAGCATCGTGTAGACGACGTGGCCCGTGCCGCAGAGCACCGTGAGGGTCCACGTGGTCAGCGGCCCGAGGATCGTGATCTGTGAGGGGTGTTTGCGCAGAATTCGCTCAGCGAACTGCATGAGCACGTCCAGTCCGCCGGAGGCCTGGAGAGTCGAGGCGCATCCTATGACGGCCAGGATCGTCAGCATGACGTCGACCGGGGGGTCGCCCGGCTTGAGGTGGAAGGCGAAGACGAGGACGACCAGTCCGATGCCGGAGATGAGGCCGAGTCCCATGCCCCCGTAGTGGGTTCCCACGAGCAGGCACCCGAGGATGACGACGATTTGGAGTGTGATGACGAGAGCTTGCATGGCGTCCCCGCGAAGGTGGTCGACAGGTGTGTATGCACACCTTATGCAAGCCGTGTGCGTCTCACATGCGATTGGCCGACCGGTCCGTTCCGCAGGGGCCGTATTGCGTCACGCCCTCCTTGCGAATGTGACTTCCGTCCCCCGATGGCTGGAGAGGCGAGGAAGGGAAGCGGCGTTCTCGGCTGTCGACGGCGAACGCCCTGAAGGCGGCGAGCCGGCCCCACGAGGGGAGCGGGCTGCAGCCCGCTCCCCTCGCCTTTCGACTACCTCTCGACGTCGCCGCGGATGAAGGCCTCGACGGATTCGCGGGCCGCGTCGTCGGGACGCTGTTCCATCGGGGACTTCATCAGGTAGGACGACGGCGACAGCAGCGCCCCGCCGATCCCCCGGTCGAGCCCGATCTTGGCGGCGCGCACGGCGTCGATGATGATGCCGGCCGAATTCGGCGAGTCCCACACTTCGAGCTTGTACTCCAGCGACACGGGGACGTCGCCGAAGTTGCGGCCCTCCAGGCGGACGAAGGCCCATTTGCGGTCGTCGAGCCAGGCGACGTAGTCCGAGGGGCCGATGTGCACGTCGTGGTCGTCGAGCCGCGATTGAAGGTTGGACTGGACGGCGTTCGTCTTGGAGATCTTCTTCGATTCCAGGCGCTCGCGCTCGAGCATGTTCATGAAGTCCATGTTGCCGCCCACGTTGAGCTGGTAGGTGCGGTCCACGGTGACGCCGCGGTCCTCGAAGAGCTTGGCCAGAACCCTGTGGGTGATGGTCGCGCCGATCTGGGACTTGATGTCGTCGCCGACGACCGGCACGCCCGCGGCGGCGAACTTATCCGACCACTCCTTCGTCGAGGCGATGAAGACGGGCATGGCGTTGACGAAGGCCACGCGCGCGTCGATGGCACACTGGGCGTAGAACCTGGCCGCCTGCTCCGAACCGACCGGCAGGTAGCTGACGAGGACGTCGACCTTCTTGTCTTTGAGGATTCTCACGACGTCGGCCGGTGCCGCGGGCGACTCCTCGATCTGCCCCTGGTAGTACTTGCCCAGGCCGTCGAGAGTGTGGCCGCGCTCGACCGTCACGCCCGTGGGGGGCACGTCGGCGAACTTGATCGTGTTGTTCTCGGAGGAGGCGATGGCGTCTGCGAGGTCGAAGCCGACCTTCTTGGCATCGACGTCGAAGGCCGTGACGAACTCGAGGTCGCGAACGTGATACGGGCCGAACTGGACGTGCATGAGGCCGGGGACCTGCGTGGACGGATCGGCGTCTTTGTAGTATTCGACGCCCTGGATGAGTGACGAGGCGCAGTTGCCCACGCCAACGATCGCTACTCGGATTGTGCTCATTAACTCTCCTATGAATGTGTAGGGCAGTAGCGCTGTCGGAGTCCGTACAACTCGTCGAGACCTGCCGGGAGCGGTGTCGCGCGTGGCCGATCGCGTCGGACCGCGGCGTCACATCGGCGTGATGATGCCGCTCACCGGAGCCATCGTAGCCCGTGGGAGGGCCGGAGGGGGAACCGGGGATGCGGCGCCCGGCCCGGGACGGGGCCCTCAGGGGGCTGTGATGACCATATCGGTTTGGCCGTGCTCTGGGGCTTCGTCCAGGCTGATAGGGCAGACTAGTCTTCAGTAAGCCCTCGATGCCCCAGGAGGCCATATGTCACCGAAGGACCGAGTCCCAGCGGCTCAGGCGGGCCCGGCCGGGCCCGCGGACCCCGAGGAGGACGGGCCTGCCGCGCCCAGCCGGGCCGAGCCCGCCGACGCGCCGGATTCCGGTGCGGCTCCAGGCGAAGGGACGCCGTCCCGCGGCGGACGCACCGAGGAGGCCGGCTCGGCGGAGGAGTTCCCAGGGCAGGCGGCGATCGAGCCGGCGGGCCCCTCGGCTCGGCAGGCGGGCCGAAGCGGCGTGGGCGCCGGGGGCGCGGGGCGAGGGCTCCGGCCCGAGGTAGGAAGGGCCGGAGGCACGGTCCCGCCGGGAATGAAGGCACTCGTCGTCGTCGCCCTCGTGACGGTGTGCTGTGCGGGGCTCAACCAGGTGCAGAACATGGTCGCTCCGGCGTTCTTCGCGCTGACCCTGGTGCTCACCGTCCGCCCGATACACCGGTGGCTCGTCAGGAAGGGGCTCCCGCCGTGGCTGTCGGGCCTGAGCACGATGGCCGCCCTGGCCGCGGTGCTCCTGGGCACGGTCGGCCTGACGGTGTGGTCGCTCGTGGGCCTTCCCGACACGCTGAGCAAGTACAAGGGCAGCTTCGAGGACATCGTCCGCCAGCTGAGGGATCTGGCGGCCAAGTACGACTTCGACTTCGACACGGCCAAACTCCAGGACGAGCTGCTCAAGAACCTGGACTTCGACCGGATCCTGGAGATGGTCTCGACCCTCGTCAACTACCTCACGTCCGCGGGATCGCTCATCGCGCTCATCGCGCTGGCCATGCTGTTCATCACCGTCGACACGATGACGATGGACTTCCGCTCCAGGGTGCTGGCCAACCACGACTCCTCCCTGCACGAGGCTCTCTGCGGCTTCGAGGGGCGAGTGCGCCAGTACTGGCTCGTCTCGACGATCTTCGGCATCATCGTCGCCGTCATCGACGGCATCGTCCTGTGGTTCCTCGACGTCCCGCTCCCCGTGGCCTGGGTGATGGTAAGCTTCATCACGAACTACATACCGAACATCGGGTTCGTCATGGGGGTCATCCCGCCCGCGGTGATGGCCCTCGTCGACTCCGGCTGGGTGACGGCGGTGTGGGTCATAGCCTTGTACTCGATCATCAACTTCGTCATCCAGGGGATCTTCCAGCCCAAGATCACGGGCGACGCCGTCGGCCTCTCCACGACGATCACCTTCCTCTCGCTCATATTCTGGACGGTGGTCATCGGGCCTCTCGGGGCCATCCTCGCCGTCCCCCTCACCCTCTTCGCCAAGGCGGTGCTCGTGGATTCGAGTCCGGCGACCAGGTGGCTGGAAGTCTTCCTCATCCCCGAGTCGGAGGCGAAGAAACGTTCGGAGCACGGGATATACGATGAGGAGAATCCGGCCGCCGACGACTTCGTCGACTTCATGGAGGCCGAATTGGGCGAGCAGGCGAAAGCGCGGAGGGAAGCACGAAGGAGACAGGCCCGCAAGGGTGCGCGTCGGCAGTCGCTGTTGCGGCAGACCGAACGACAGCCTGAAAGGTAAGGGATGGCACACACGCGAAGACCGACGGGGGACGTATCGAGCGTCAAAGGCGGGAGGGCCGCTGGGCAGGCCTTCCCCATGCGCAGGACTCGGCGCGGCAAGCTCCGCCCGGTTCGCAAGCGCGGATGGAACTATCCCCGGGCGGGCTACGGGCCGATCCGACGATGGGTCCCGAGCTGGCGCATCGTCCTGGCGTCCGTCTTCCTCTTCCTGGCGATGGGAGTGGGGGCGGTCGGCTATCTGTACGTGACCATCGACATCCCCCAGCCAGGCGACTTCGCCTTGGCCCGCACGACCACCGTCTACTACTCGGACGGCAAGACGAAGATGGGGACGTTCGCGCAGTACGAGCGCGAGCCGATAAAGCTCTCCGACCTCCCGGACACGGTGCCCCACGCCGTCGTCGCCTCGGAGGACAGCTCCTTCTACACGAACAGCGGCATCTCCCCGCGCGGGATCGCGCGCGCCGTCGTCAACAACCTCCGGGGAGGCCACCGTCAGGGTGCGTCGACGATCACTCAACAGTACGTGGAGCGCTATTACCTGGGGACGACGAGGGGGTATCTCGGCAAGCTGAAGGAGGCCCTCCTGGCGATCAAGATCGACCAGCAGCAGTCCAAGAACGAGATCTTGGAGAACTACCTCAACACGATCTACTTCGGGCGGGGCGCCTACGGAATCGAGATGGCGGCTCAGAAGTACTTCGGGATCCACGCCCAGCAGCTCAACCTCTCCCAGTCCGCCATGCTCTCGGCCATCATCCCCTCCCCGAGCGGGTGGGATCCAGCGGTCAACCCCGAGAAGGCCAAGGAGCGCTGGACGCGCGTCCTGAACCGCATGGTCGGCGAAGGCTACATCTCCAAGCAGGAGGCCGAGTCCGCCTCCTTCCCGCAGACTATCCCTCCGGGGACGTCGTCGGCGTTCTCCGGGACGAACGGGTATCTGCTCGCCGCGGTGGATTCCGAACTCCGGGCCACGAAGAAGTTCACTGCCGACGATCTCAATCAGAACGGCTTGAAGATCGTCACCACGATCGACCCGAAAATGCAGAAGGCGTCCGTCGACGCCGTCGCCGGGCTGCCCAAGGACAGGCCGGCCAACAACTACGTGGGGCTGGTCTCCGTCGATCCGCGCACCGGCGAGATCTATGCGATGTACGGCGGTGCGGATTACAAGGCGCGGGAGCGCAACGCGGTCACTCAGGACCGCGCCCAGGCCGGATCCACGTTCAAGCCTTTCACCCTCCTGGCGGCCCTGGACAGCGGGAAGTCGCTGAGCGAACGGCTCGACTCCTCCACGCCGAAGGTGTTCAGCGGCAACAAGGTCCAGAACTTCGACGGCAAGGACCGGGGGAAGATCGACTTGATCACCGCGACGAAGTACTCCGTGAACACTGCCTACGTTCAGCTCAACGAGGATGTAGGCCCCGACAAGACGAAGAAGGCCGCCATCACGGCCGGGATACCGGAGAACACCCCCGGCTTGGACAGCACCCTGACGAACGTACTCGGATCGGCTTCGCCCCGGCCGATCGACATGGCGAAGGCGTACTCGGTCTTCGCGAATCAGGGTGTGAGCACCACCCCCCACATCGTGCGCAGTGTGCAGAACAAGAACGGGGAAACGGTGTACACGGCTGAGACGGAGGGCAAGCGGGTCTTTGAGTCGGAGCTCATGAGCCAGATGAACTACGCCTTGCAGAGCGTGACGTCTTCGGACGGGACGGGGTCCACCGCGGGTAAGCTCGACCGGCCGGTGGCCGGCAAGACCGGCACGTCGTCGGGGCCGTGGTCCGCGTGGTTCATCGGCTACACGCCGCAGATGGTGACGGTCGTCGACATGTACCAGGTGGGGTCCAAGGGCGAGGAAGAGGTCCTCACCCCCTTCGGCAAGTACACCTACGGCATCGGCGGCGGGTCGTTCCCCGCGGAGATCTGGCTCCGGTACATGGAGGTCGCCACCGACGGCATGAAGGTCGAGAACTTCCCGAAGCCGAAGAAGCGCGTGACGCCCACGGGCGACGACGAGACGGAGACGCCGGCCAAAAAGCCGAGCCAGGCGCCGACGACGAGGGGCAGACCGACGTCTTCGTCGCCCGGCGTCTCGCCGACGCCGACCGAGCGCACCCCGTCCGAGCCGACGCGCACGCCGACCCCGACCCCGACCAGGACTCCCGAACCCACCACGCCGCCTGCCGTTGTGCCTTCGGCCTCTCCTCCTCCCGAGCCGAGTAAAGATGCGACACAGCAGACCCAATAGCCTTGGCTCCAAGAGACCGGACGCTGCGCCTCGCCGGGGAAGGCCTCGCTCGGGAGCCGGTGAGCGTTCGGCGCGGCGGGCGCCGGGGACGAGATCCCAACTCCGCCCGGTCGCCGGCGAACGCTGTCTGCTGCCCCAAGGGGCCGGTGCATGGGCGCGACGGCCCGGGGGCGGTCGGCCGGAGACTGGCCAACGCCTTCCCCTCACGGGTAGAATCCGTTTCCGGTGCCCGGCCCGGCTATCGGGATGTTCGGTCTTCCGGCCCGCCCCGGCCTTCGGGCCGTTCCGGCGCCAGACGCATTGACCCTCCTGTCATGGAGAGACCATGACCGCACAGACCAGAGGAGGTGGGTACGAGCATGCGTGACTACGAGATGATGATCATCATCGATCCGACCGTCGACGAACGCAACATCCAGACATTCGTCGACAAGCTGCTTCAGGTCGTCCCCAATGAGGGCGGCACCCTGGAGAAAGTCGACATTTGGGGCAAGCGCCGCCTTGCCTACGACATTAAGAAGCACTCCGAAGGCATCTACGCAGTCGTGACGATGAAGGCTACGCCCGCGATGGCCGGCGAGCTCGATCGTCAGCTTGGCCTGAACGAGGCCATTCTCCGCACGAAGCTGCTGCGCATCGAGGCCTGAGGAAGACGTCCACACCGAAGGAGAGACCATGGCAGGCGAACCGATCATCACCGTCGTCGGGAATCTGACCGGTGATCCGGAGCTTCGTTACGTGAGTTCGGGTACGCCCGTAGCTTCCTTCACCGTCGCCTCCACTCCGCGCACCCTGAACCGCCAGACCCAGCAGTGGGAGGACGGCGAGGCTATGTTCATCCGCTGCTCCGTGTGGCGGGAGCACGGCGAGAACGTCGCCGAGTCCCTGGCCAAGGGGATGCGGGTGGTCGTCACCGGCCGGCTGACCGTCCGCAATTACGAATACAACGGCGAACGGCGCACGAGCCTGGAGATGCAGGTGGACGAGATCGGCCCTTCTCTGCGCTACGCGCGCGCCCAGGTCACCAAGGTGACCGGAGGCGGCGGAAACTTCGGCGGTGGCGGCAACTACGGCAACAGCTACCAGGGCGGAGGCGGCGGGTACGGCGGCCGAGCGTCCTACGACGCTCCGCAGGGCGGGTCGGCGCACGATCCGTGGCAGAGCGCTCCGCAGGGCGGGTCGGCTTTCGACGACAACCCTCCCTTCTGATTCCCATCGTTCGACTTTCCCGGCGGCGCCAGCCGCCTGGTGGCTCCGGCCACCGCAACTGAAGGAGCATAACTATGGCGAAGCCGGTTCTTCGCAAGCCCAAGAAGAAGGCCAACCCTCTCAAGTCGGCCAAGATCGAGAACATCGACTACAAGGACACCGCCACGCTGCGCAAGTTCATCTCGGACCGCGGCAAGATCCGCGCTCGACGCGTCACGGGTGTCACCGTCCAGGAGCAGCGCAAGATCGCGCGGGCCGTCAAGAACGCCCGCGAGATGGCCCTGCTTCCCTACTCGAGTTCGACTCGCTGAGGAGGCCATCCATGAAGCTCATTCTGACGCATGACGTCGACGGTCTCGGGTCGGCCGGCGAGGTCGTCGAAGTCAAGGACGGATACGGCCGCAACTACCTCATTCCCCGCGGGTACGCGACGAAATGGACGAAAGGCGGTCAGAAGCAGGTCGACCAGATCGCGGAGGCCCGCCGTAAGCGCGCCATCGCCTCCCTCGAGGAGGCCAACGCTCTGCGCGACGCCCTCCAGTCGGAGGCTTTGACGATCGTCAAGACCGCGGGCGAGAGCGGGCGCCTGTTCGGCGCCGTCACCAACGCTGAGATCGCCGCCGCGGCGACGGAGGCCACCGGCAAGACGGTCGACCGCCGCACGATCAACGTGACGACGCCCATCAAGTCGCTCGGTTCCTATAAGGCGACCGCCAAGCTTCACGACGACATCGTCGCGAGTCTGACCATCGAGGTCGTCGAGGTCGTGACGAAGAAAAAGAAGAAGAAAAAGTGACGCTGATGCAGGGCCGCCCGCCGACGCGCGGGTGGCGCTGACGCGGAATGGGTGCGGGCGGCGGCCGGCCGCACCCATCTTCGTGGCACTGCGTTCACGGCGTGCCGAAGGGTTTGCCGGAACGGGCCCGGGCGAGCATCGTGCCGGCCCGGGCGGCCATGAAGACGCCGCCGTAGGCCGCCCACAGGGCGAAGAAGAGCCAGGCGCCCGGTACGTCGGGATACGCGCTGTGGACGGCCATGATCATCCAGGCGATCGGCGCGAACACGAAGAGGGCCGCGAGCATGTACCAGGCTAGGCGCCGGGTGTCCTGGGCTCCTATGAGCACTCCGTCGAGGATGTAGGCGACTGAGGCGAGCGGAAGGCAGCAGGCGATGACGATGAGCGTTCCGGTGGACAGGCTCCGCACCGCCGACTCGGCTCCCATGGCCGCCGGGATGGGGACGCTCGCGGCCGCCAGGGCGACCCCCAGTCCGATCCCGGTGGCCACGCCGTAGCGCAGGCACCGGCTGAGCACTGCGGGCACGTCGCCGATCGGCTCGGTTTGCCCCTCGCTTCCATGCGGCTCGGTTGGTCCGTCGCTTCTCCCCTGCGCCGGGGAGTCGACGTCTTTGGCGGCCGAACTCGCCCCTATCGCCGTCGATATGAGGATCTGGGCCGCCATGGCCAGCGAGTCGAGCCCGTAGGCGGCGAACTGCCAGACGGTCATCGCTATCTGGTTGGCGGCCAGCGCGACGGTCCCCAGGCTCGTGGCGGCGGCGATCTCGGCGAGGATGGACGCTCGCAGGCAGACCGTCCGCACGATGAGCGGCCACGACTGGCCGAGCGCTCCGAGGATTCCGCGCCGGCTCGGGGCCAGCGAGGCTCCGCTTCCCCGGGCGATCCTCGCGACGACGAACGCCAGCCATCCGCCCATGCCCGTCTCCGACAGCGCCGTTCCCAGGCCCGCGCCCGCCACGCCGAGACCGGCCGGGTAGATGAGTGCGAAGTTGAGGGGAATGTTGGCGACGGCCCCCGCGGTGGCCGCGTAGAGCGGGCGTTTGGTGTCGCCGAACCCCCGGAGCGTGCCGGTGGCGGCCAGCACCACGAGCATGCCGGGGAGCCCGACGGCCGAGGCGCGCAGATAGCGTGCGGCCTGCGCCGTGGTCGACGGTTCGGCGTTGAAGAGCTCGAGGACGGGTGTGGCGAAGAGGAGGAGGATCGCGCCCAGGATGCAGCCGATTCCTGCGGCCAACCAGATCCCCTCGACCCCGCGGCTGGCGGCGGCGCGCCGGTCTCCAGCGCCGACCAGCGTGCCGGTGGCGGCCGTCGTGGCGTAGGCGAGGAAGACGCACAGCCCTACGAGGGTGGACAGAAGAGTCGAGGCGAGCGCGAGCCCGGCCAGAGGGAGCGTTCCCAGGTGCCCGACCATCGCAGTGTCCGCCGCGACGAGGAGGGGTTGGGCCAGGAGAGTTGCCAGAGAAGGTAAAGCATACGCCCGGATCTGCCGGTCGATGCTCCGTCCGCGGGAGGTCGTCGACACTTTTCCAGATTACTCCCGGAGTGGGAAGAATCGTCTGAACCTCAAGTACGGGTTTAAGTCTCGGTGTGCGAAGCGTCATTGCAGGGGGCGGGGAAAGACGCCGCCGTTATCCACTTGTGTGGACAGGCCTGGGGACGGGATGGCGGGGTTTTCCTCCATCCCGTCCACAATTGTGGATAGACGCGCGAGAGAATGTGGACGAAACAGGGCTCCCTTCCACATCGCCTCCACACGGGCTGCACCGTGTCGCGAGCGTGTCTCCACACGTTATCCACAGGGGTGGATTTGCGTATTCCCGCTGAACTACTAACCTTGGGCGTGCGCGCTCAGACTCCGCAAGCGCCGCGAGGCGTAGTCGATCGCCGGGGTCGGCGTACGGGTGGGAAGCCCGCCCGTATCGCAGACCCGGTTCCCACAGGCCGACGGCCGGCCTGGGCATGGACGGCGAACGCAGTCAGCGGGTGTGGGCGGCGTCGCGAGCCTAGGTGTCGTCGATCGGAGGGAATATGACCGTGAGCGAGGGCGCCCAGCCCGGTTCGTCCTATGAGCGCGTTCCGCCGCAGAACGTCGATGCGGAGATGTCCGTGCTCGGCGGCATGATGCTCTCCAAGGACGCCATCGCCGACGTCATCGAGATCCTGCGCTCCGCCGACTTCTACAGGCCCGCCCACGCCAGCGTATACGAGGTCGTCATCGAGCTCTTCGGGCGGGGCGAGCCGGCCGACGCGGTCACCGTCGGCGCGGAGCTGAAAAAGAAGGGCGAGTTGGAGCGCATCGGCGGTCTGCCGTATCTCCACACGCTCGTCGCCACCGTCCCCACCGCGGCCAATGCCGCCTACTACGCGCGGATCGTGCGTGAACAGGCCCAGCTGCGCTCCCTCGTCGAGGCCGGGACGCGCATCGTCCAGCTCGGCTACACCACCGACGGGGCCGACGTCGAAGGCCTCATCAACCTCGCCCAGTCCGAGGTGTTCGCGATCTCCGAGCAGCGCCAGACCACCGACTACACGACCCTCGAGGAGATCGTCCCCGACCTGTACGAGGAGCTGGAGCGCAACGCCAACCGCGACGGCGGGCTCGACGGCGTCCCGACCGGCTTCTCCGAGTTGGATTCCAAGCTCAACGGACTGCGCGCGGGCCAGATGATCATCATCGCCGCACGTCCCGGCGGGGGAAAGTCGACCCTCGCCATGGACATCTGCCGCTCGGCCGCCGTCCACAACAACATGGCTTCCGCGTACTTCTCGCTGGAGATGAACCGGACGGAGCTGTCCATGCGCTTGCTGGCAGCCGAGTCGAGGGTGTTCCTCGACCGCATGATCAAGGGCGAGTTGGAGACGCGCGACTGGCAAGCCATCGCCCGCACCCTCGACAAGATCTCGCAGGCGCCGTTGATCGTCGACGACTCGCCCAATATGACGATGGGCGAGATCCGGGCGAAGTCGCGCCGCATGAAGCAGCAGCACGGCATCCAGCTCATCGTCATCGACTACCTCCAGCTGTTGACCTCCGGCGGCAAGGCCGTGGAGTCGCGTCAACAGGAGGTCTCCGAGTTCTCGCGGTCCATCAAGCTGCTGGCCAAGGAGCTGGAGATCCCGATCGTCGCGGTGGCCCAGCTCAACCGCGACTCGGAGAGGCGCAACGACAGGCGCCCTCAGGTCGCAGATCTGCGCGAGTCGGGCTCGCTGGAGCAGGACGCGGACGTCGTCCTGCTCATCCACAGGGACGACATGTTCAACAAGGATTCGGACAGGCGAGGCCTGGCGGAGATCATCATCGGCAAGCAGCGTTCCGGGCCCACGGGGACCCTCGAGCTGGAATTCCAAGGCCAGTACGCGCGTTTCGCCGAGAGTTTCGACCAGGGGATGTGATTCGCCGGATTGACATGACTTGAAATGATTTGAATCTGTTCGATCTGAGTCAATTCTCATCAACTCAAGTTAATACTATTTGAATCTTGCTAACATTATTCGGCGTGGTTTTCGACTGCCGATGCGGGCGGGCGAGGTTGGATCGGTGATGTGCGATTCCGGACTGATGGTCGGCGTCCGGCGAAGCTCACCTTTTCGTCGATTTCACCGGTCAATCTACCGGTGAAATACGCTTGCGACCGAGATTCCACCGGGTACTGCATTGTCTTACCGATTACCGCATTCGATGGTTTGACCGGAGACCGCATTCGATGCGTGTCAAACCCGCTAGACCCCTCAAATCGCACGTGAGCCCCTCACGGATAGGGCAGCCCAGGTGAATGCCGGCTCAGATAGATCGGCTCAAGTAAGTCGGCCCAGCTGAGCGTCAGGCTCAGGCCGAAGCGTAGGCGCCCTGCCATGCCCAGTCGAAGGGCGTTCCGGCTGGTACCCTTCCCTTGATCGACGCCGTCACGACGTCTTTGGCGACGCGGACGGCGTCGTGGATTCCGGCGCCCTTGGCCAGCTCGGCCGTGACGGCGGCCGCCAGGGTGCATCCTGCGCCGGACACCCTCTCGTGGCCGACCTTCGGCTCGGAGTAGACGGTGGCCGCCTCGCCGTCCCACAGGACATCGACGGCGTCGGGGCCGGGGAAGTCCACACCGCCCTTGACGAGGACGTAGCGGGGCCCCTGGGCGCTGATGATGCGGGCCGCTTCCGTCATCTCCTCGACGGTTTCGAGCCTGTCGAGACCCGAGAGGGTGCAGGCCTCGAAGTAGTTGGGCGTGGCGACGGTGGCCTGGGAGAGGATCTTTTCGCGCAGCTGGTCGTCGACTTCCCGGGCGGGGCCGAGATCGCCTCCCTTGCAGATAAGGACCGGGTCCACTACGACGTTCTTCCATGCCTGCCGTTTCAGGCCGGCGGCGACGACGTCGATCGTCGCCGCGGTGCCGAGCATGCCGACCTTCACGGTGTCCAGGGAGCGAATGGACGTTGCGGCCTCGATCTGATCGGCGATGAGGCCGGCGTCGAGAGGAACGAAACGGTGTGCCCAGTCGTTCTTCGGGTCCACCGAGACGACGCACGTGATCGTTCCCATTCCGAAGACGCCGAGTTGGTGGAAGGTCTTGAGGTCGACTTGGATTCCGGCTCCGCCGGTCGCTTCGGACCCGGCGATGACGTAGGCGTATGTGACCATGGCTCTCCTCAACGGTGCCCCCGGGCTTGCCGGCTGGCTCCGGCGGGGCTGCGCAGCGGCGGCATCGAGGGCGATGCAGTGGTGTCAATGGCTGATTCTACGGCCAGTGCCGCCTCCGTGCTGCATCGTCTCTCGATGCGAGACGCCCGCTCCCTGACGTGCCGCGTCATCGCCTGGATCGCCCGCTCTCGGGTTTCGCGCCTCGACCGGGCCCCGCACAGCCGCAGGCGCGGAGGCCACGAGTCGTGTCAGCCAGCGACTCGACCTTCGTGTGGGCCCCGTTACGAGCCGCCCTCCTATACGAGGCTCTTGAAGTACCGAGCGATCGGCCAGCGTTTGAAGCCCGCGGATTCGTACGTGTGCCTGGAAGCCTCATGGCCGGGGTCGTTGCCCGTCTCCACCATGGCCATCTTCATGCCCGCCGAGCGGATGACGTCGAAAGCGTGGTTGACGAGTTTGCTTCCAATGCCCCGGCGCTGGAACATGGGGTCGACCGCCAGCACGTAGATCTCGCCCATCTGGTCTTCGGGGTGGATGCGCACGCACACCCACCCCACGACGATCTCGTCGATGATCGCCACGGAGACGTTGTGCTGTTCGTCCCTGAGGACGGCGCGCAAGTCGGTCGGCTGGCGAACCTGGCACCCTTTGGGATAGTACGACGCGTACGCGACATCCGGGATGTTCGGCTCGAATCCGTCGAAGACTGGCTTCCACGAACGCCTGGAGAGTTCGAGCAAGGATTTCTCGTACCGTGGATCGTATGGAGCAATGCGTGCCTTGTTCACTGACGATCAATCGTCCTTCGCGGGGTCGGTTGGATAACTGAGCGCGGGGGCAGATGCAACGGTCTACTGGCCCACCCGCTTCATCGTATCCGGATTGTATCCCGTCCGCCCCGCTTCGCCGCGGTCGAGTTCGTCGATCGCCTCCACCTCGGCGATCGTCAGATGTACTTCGGCCGATCGGAGGTTCTCCTCGATGCGGGCGGGACTCGCCGACTTCGGGAAGATCACGTGCCCCTTGGCCAGATGCCAGGCGAGCACAGCCTGCGCGGGAGTGCATCCATGCGCGGCGGCGATGCCCGCCAGAAGCGGCTCTCCGGTGACGACGCCGCGCACAAGGGGAGCCCACGCTTCGACGACGATGCCGTTCTTCCGGCAGAACTCGGAGACTTCCCGATTGCCGAAATAGGGGTGGAGCTCGATCTGGTCGATGGCCGGCACGGTGTCGGAGCCCTCGATGAGCGTTTCGAGGTGGTGCTTCTGGAAGTTCGACACGCCGATCGACCGGGCGCGCCCGTCGGCCGCGAACTCTTCGAGGACCTTCCACGTCGTCAGGAAATCCCCGCCGTACTGGTCGGGCAGGGGCCAGTGGATGAGGAAGAGGTCGACGTAGTCGGTGCCCAGGAGCTTCAGCGAGGCGGCGAAGGACTCTCGCGCGGCGGCGGGTTCGTGATTCGAATTGTCGAGCTTGGTGGTCAGGAAGACGTCCTCGCGCGGAATCCCCGACGCGGCGATCGCCTGGCCGACCTCCGACTCGTTCCCGTACATCTGGGCCGTGTCGATGTGCCTGCATCCTTTGGACAGGGCGAACTCGACGATGCGCGGAGTGTCCTCGCGGCTCAGCTTGTATGTGCCCAAGCCGAGCTGCGGAATCGGGTGGCCGGTGTTCAGTGGGATATTCGGAATGCGTGGAAGAGTCATGGTTCCATTCTTCTGTTTTTTCTCATCATGGGGAAGTGACCATCGTCGCCCGAGGCGGACGTCATGCCTGCCCGCGCGGCTGAAGGAGCGGCGCGCTCGCGACACCGCCGAGGGCGCCGCCCAGGTGGGCGAGCCACGAGACGCCGGCCCTGAGGGGAAGCAGGCCGAAGAGCATGCTTCCGTAGGCGACGGCGACGACGATCGCGATCGCCATGTGGCTGGGCTGCCTCGTGTAGAAGGCCCGGACGAGGATGTAGGCGAGATACCCGAAGACGACGCCCGACGCTCCCAGCGTCACCGAGTTCGACGCCGCGAACGCCCACACGAGAAGCCCCGAGCCGAGGACCGAAACCAGCGTGACCGCGGCGAACGTCTGCGCTCCGGCCATGAGGACGAGGAGCCCGAGGACGAAGAGCGGGATCGTGTTGCCGATCAGGTGGGTCCAGCCGTGGTGCAGGACGGGGGCGGAGAAGATCTCCAGCAGCCCCTGCGTCGTGCGCGGGTGGACGCCGAAGCGGTCGAACCAGTGCCGCACCACGTGGTCGACCAGTTCGATTCCCCACAGGACGGCGACGATCGTCGCCATCGTCGTAGCGGCCTTCTTGAGCGTCATCTGGGATTCCATGCCCCCAGTCTCGCAGACGGCGCAGGTTCCGTGCGCGCGGCTGTTCAAGAGCTTCGGGAGGGGACTGGAATCGACCGGCCAGAAAGTCGCCTACGTCGAGTCGCCGCGCTGTCCGCCGGCGATCCGGCGGTGTGGGAACCGAGCGTCCGGCCTTACGACCGGTAGCTCGAACGCGTCACATGCTCCACGACCGCCCGCGACACCCGGTCGACCACGCGCGAATCGAAGACCCCGGGGATGATGTAGTTCGAGTTGCGTTCGCCGTCGGTGACGACGTCGGCCACCGCCACGGCCGCCGCGCGCAGCATCTCGTCGTCGATGCGCGCGGCGCCCGCGTCCAGCATGCCGCGGAATAGGCCGGGGAAGACGAGGACGTTGTTGATCTGGTTCGGATAGTCCGAGCGCCCGGTGGCCACGATCGCGGCGTGCTTGCCGGCGTCGCGCGGATCCACTTCGGGGGTGGGGTTGGCCATGGCGAAGACGATGGCGCCCTCGGCCATGGTGGACACGTCCTCCCCGGTGAGGATATTGCCGGAGGAGACGCCGATGAACACGTCGGCTCCTTCCAGAGCCTCCTGCAGGCTCCCTTGGAATCCGCGCGGATTCGTGTTCTGGGCGAGCCAGTTGCGGTGCGGATTGGCCTCCTCGCGGAACGGCCCGAGCGCGCCCTTGCGGCCGTAGCCGATGACGTCGCGGGCCCCGTGCAGCAGGAGCAGGCGGATGATGGCCGACCCCGCGGCGCCCACGCCCGAGACGACGATGCGCGCCTCCTCGATGTTCTTGCCCACGACTTTCAAGGCGTTGATCAGGGCCGCGAGGGTGACGATGGCGGTGCCGTGCTGGTCGTCGTGGAAGACGGGGATGTCCAGCTCCTCGCGCAGCCTCTCCTCGACATCGAAGCACCGCGGCGCCGCGATGTCCTCGAGGTTGATGCCGCCGTAGACGGGCGCGATGGCCTTGACGATCGAGATGATCTCCTCGGTGTCCTTCGTGTCGAGGCACACCGGCCAGGCGTCGACGTTGCCGAAGCGCTTGAAGAGAGCGGCCTTGCCTTCCATGACGGGCAGAGCCGCCTCCGGGCCGATGTCGCCCAGGCCGAGCACCGCGGTGCCGTCGGTGACGACGGCCACGGTGTTGCGTTTGATCGTGTACTGGCGGGCGAAGGAGCGGTCGCGCGCGATCTTCTTGCACACGCGCGCCACGCCCGGCGTGTAGATCCGGGCGAGATCCTGGCGCGTGCGCAGCGGGTTCTTCAGATCCACTGAGATCTTTCCGCCGGCGTGCGCCTGGAGGGTGGCGTCGGAGACCTCCTCGACGTTGGCTCCCACGAGCATCTCGATGTGATCGCGCACCGCCTGGACGTGTGCCGAGTTGACGCAGTCGCAGGTGAGGTTGACCGTCAGCTGGTTCTCCTGCGATTCGACCGTGTCGATGCCGGTCACCAGTCCGCCCGCGTCGGCCACGGCCTCCACCAGGTGTTGGGTGGCGCGCGGGTGAAGCGGAACGTTCACCTGCAGTGTCACGGTGTAGCTGGGACTTGGCATGGCCATGGGAAACCGCCTTCTTCTCGGGTCAGAGTGTGTCGTAGGACTCGTGCGAAGCCAATGATAGGCCTTCGGCCCGCCGGTATGGGAGCCGGTTCCCGAACGGCGTACGCGCAGTCGCGCATGCGCTGTTCTCCTCGGCCGTGCGGCCGGGTACATTGGACTCATGTACGACGCGACGTTCCGGATCCCCGGCCACACCATGGTCGAACACAGGCTCGAGGCCCCCCTCGACCGCTTCGGCGCGTTCGACCGCCTGACGGCTGGCAGCACGGCGTCGCAGCCCGCGCGGCCGTCCTCTCCCGGACCGGAGGAGCCCGCGCCGGCAGCGCCTGGGGCGGTGGGCTCCGAGGCGCCCGGAGCCCCGCAGGAGGGCACCGGACGGAAGGAAACCGCGGCCGCCCCGACGCGGATCGAAATCTTCGCCCGCGAATACGTACGCGAAGGCAGGGAAGACCGGCCCCGCCTCGTCTACTTCCAAGGTGGGCCCGGCTTCCCCGCGCCGAGGATGGCCCCCATCGGCTCTTGGCTGTCCACGGCGCTCGACCACTATCGGGTCGTCCTGCTCGACGAACGCGGCACCGGTTCGTCGCACCCGCTCGACGCCCAGGCCGTCACCGACGTCGGCGGCCCCGGGGCGCAGGCCGCGTACCTCTCCTGCTTCCGACAGGATTCGATCGTCGCCGACGCCGAAGACCTCCGCCGGGCTCTCCAGGACGAGCCGTGGAGCGCCCTCGGCCAGAGCTTCGGCGGCTTCGCCGTGACGGCCTACCTCTCCCAGGCGCCCGCGGGACTGTCCGAAGCTTTCATCACGGCCGGCCTCCCCTCCGTCGTCGACCACGCCGACGCCGTCTACCGGCTCACCTACGTCGAAACCGACAAGCGCAACCGCGAATTCTTCGCCCGCTACCCGGGCGACGAGGCGACCGCGTGGTCGATCGCGCGCCACCTGGCCGACGTCGAGGAGACGCTGCCCACGGGCGAGCGCCTGACACCGGGGCGATTCCGGCAGATCGGCGGCGTCCTGGGCAGAAGCTACGGGCTCGAACGCCTGCACTTCCTCCTGGAGGACGCCTTCCGGACCAAGCGGGGGAGCCGCCGCCTGCGGCCCCAATTCCTGGCGAGGATCGGCGCAGAGGTCTCGCTGAGGGCCTCGCCGCTGTACGGCGTCATGCACGAGGCGATCTACGCTCAGGCCTCCACGGGGGCGACGGCGTGGAGCGCCCACCGCGTCCGCGGCGAATTCCTCCAATTCCGCCTGCCCGACCTCGCCGAAGGCGGAGCCGGCGAAGCCGCGCTGGAGGCCGAGGGTCACGGCTTCAGATTCACCGGAGAGCACATGTACCCGTGGCAGATGCGCGAAGACCCCGCCCTGGCGCCGATGGCCGATGCAGCCGACCTCCTCGCCGCCGACGCCGCCCTGCCCGAGCTCTACAGCGCCGAGGCGCTCGCGGCCAATACAGTGCCCTCGGCGGCGTGGATCTACACCCCCGACATGTTCGTGCCGCACTCGCTGTCCGAGCGGACGGCGGAATTGGCGGGGATCGAACGGATCGTCTCCACGGAATTCCACCACGACGCACTGCATTCGGGAGGCCCGAAGATGATCGAGAAGCTCATAGCCGCGGTGCGGTGAGGCCATGCGGCGCGAACCGGGGAATCCATGAACGCCACGCCTGTCCCGGCCGGCCCGGCGGCTCCGCCCAACCCGGCGGTGCCCCTGGGAATGCCGGCCGTCCGCCGGCGAGTGGCCCGCGAAGGAGCTGGCTGCCGGGGGCGGCCCGACGTTCCCGGCTTGATCGACCGGTTCGGCCGGACGGCGGTGGACCTGCGCGTCTCGCTCACCGACAGGTGCAATCTCCGGTGCCGGTACTGCATGCCCGCCGAGGGGATTGAGCCGATGCCCGGGGAGAGAATCCTCACCGATGAAGAGGTCGTCCGGCTCGTACGCATCGGCGTCCAGGAGCTGGGCGTCCGCGAGGTGCGGTTCACGGGAGGCGAACCCCTCCTGCGCAAGGGCCTGGAAGGAATCGTCGCGGCGACCTCACGGCTGACGACGTGGAACGGCGCGCCCGTGGAGACCTCGCTCACGACGAACGGGCTCGGGCTCGTCCACCGCGCGACCGGGCTCAAGGCGGCCGGGCTCGACCGGGTCAACGTCTCCATGGACTCGGCCGACAGGCGAACCTACGCCATGCTCACGCGCCGCGACAGGTACGGCGACGCCGTCGCCGGCGCACGCGCCGCCGCGCGAGCGGGACTGCTTCCCGTCAAGGTCAACGCCGTGCTCATGCCGGGGGTCAACGACCGCCAAGCGCCCGACCTCCTCCTCCAGTCGCTCCTTGCCGGCTACAGGCTGCGCTTCATCGAGCGCATGCCGCTCGGCCCGCCGGGTACGTGGAGGGCCCAGGACGTCGTCACCGCCGACGAGATCCTGGGCATGCTCCGCCGGCATTTCGACCTCGCCCTCCGCCCCGCGGAGGAACGCGGCGCATCCCCGGCGCAGGAGTGGGACGTGGCACCCGGCCGGGCCCTCGGAGTGGAGCATCCGGGCGGCAGCGTCGGGGTCATCGCATCCGTCACCCGACCCTTCTGCGGGGACTGCGACCGCACCCGCCTGACCGCCGACGGGCAGATCCGCGCCTGCCTGTTCGCCGCGGCGGAGACAGACCTGCGCGGGCTGCTGCGGTCGGGCTGCTCGGACGAGGAGATAGCCCATGCGTGGCGTCTCGCCATGTGGGGCAAACAGGCCGGGCACGGAACCGACGACGGCTTCCTCCACCCCACCCGGCCCATGAGCGCGATCGGAGGATGAGGATGGCCGCGGGGTGAGGACGGTTGCGGGGCGCCGCCGCGCCGGTTCGGCTGAGGGAGTCGATCCGGCCGGGGACGACGGAAGGAACCGGGAAGAGGGCGAAGAGCCGAACGGTCGGGATGAGAAGGGCCATGTAGCCGGAAAGAGAGGAAGTCGCCTATGAGAGAGAGGAAGTCGCCTATGAGCGTTGCGAAGAGGGACCACGCCTGCCCGGACGTGACCGTGAACCTGCGGTACTTCGCCGCGGTCGCCGAAGCGGCGGGCACTCGCGGGGAGACGGTCGAGCTTCCCGCGGGGACGACCGCCGGGGACCTGCGGGATGCGCTGAACGCCCGGCACGGCGAGGCCTTCGCCCGGCAACTCGCCGTCAGCGCCTTCCTCGTCGATGGCGTCCGTTGGCCCGGCGAAGGCCTCCCCCTCGTCGGGCTGGTGCGCGTGGACGTGCTTCCGCCGTTCGCGGGCGGGTGATCTGGAAAAGCGCCCCGTCTGGAACCGGGGGAGTCTGGCAGCCTGGAGCGCGACGCCGTCCGGCGGGGCGCTTCGGCCGTTCGCGGGAAGGAGCCGTTGCCGTGCGGAGCACGAACGGGACAGCCTCCGCCGGTCGCGGATGGGGTGAAGGTTCGCCCGGTCGCGGCGCGGTCGGACCGGTGATGTTCGTATATACAAACATCTAGCTTGCTCCAGCCCACTCCGGCGCGGTCGCAGGAGCGGTCAGACGGCTCCCGTCCACTCGGACGTGCCGTCGGCGAAGAACTGGCGTTTCCACACGGGAAGCTGGAGTTTCACCTTCTCGACGACGTCTTCGAGCACCCGGAGGGCCTCCTTGCGGTGCGCCGCCGAGACCGCGGCGCCGAGCGCCACGTCCCCGACCTCCGCGTGGCCGGTCCGGTGCAGCACGGCTATCCGGGACGCTCCCGATCCCCGGGCGGCGTCCTCGGCGATGCGCCGGACGACCGCGTCGGCGTCGGGGTGCGCCTCGTAGTCGATGGCGACGACGGCCCGGCCTTCGTCGTGGTCGCGGACCTGCCCGCGGAACGTGACGATTGCGCCCGCGGCGGGGGTGCCCACCAGTTCGGCGAGGCGGCCGACGTCGACGGCCTGGCGGCTGACGCCCGCCAGGACGACGGCCGCATCCCGGCCGTCCGATTCGCCGCGATTCTGAACCCGGAGGGTCGCGGCCTCGTGCGGCGTGAAGGCGAGCGGGTGGTCGGAGTCGTCGAGCTGTTCGACGATGTGGGCCAGTCGCGGGCCGACGGCGCCGACGGCGTCGCGCACGCCTCCGACCGACCCCGGCGCGTTCAGGACGAAGGCCCGCGAGCCCCGGTGCTCGACGATCCCCGCCAGCCCCCGGGAGAGCGCCGCGCTGGGCACGCGCGGATTGTCCCGCAGGAGGTTCTCGATCCCCGGTATCCTCCGGGAGATGAGGGGAGCGGTCGCCTCCGGGGTGAGGTCGCGGCTCGTGATGCCGGTGCCGCCGGCAGTGACGATCACCCGGGCGCCGTTCTCGACCGCCGCCAGGATCGCGCCCTGGACGCTGTCGATGCCGTCGGGGACGACGGCCGGCCCGGTGACGGATCCGAATTTGCCGAGCAGGTCGGCTGCCAGGGGCCCCGACAGGTCCTCGCGCGCGCCCTGCGCGCAGCGGTCCGAGACGGTGATGACGGCTATGGTCAGCGGCATGGACGCCAGTCTAGCCCGGTCTGTCGGTTCTCCCCGGGCTGCATTCGGGCGGCGCGCCGGCCGGAGACCACGCGGATCCCAGTGCGCGCCGGAGCGTCGCACGCCGGTCGGACGCCGGCGCCGAATGGCGCCCGCACGCCAGTTCCTCCCAGTCACCAGCCGCCCCAGCCCCGGGGCCGGCCGATGTCGGGGTGGCAGCCTTTGTAGGCCTGGCACAGTCCTCCCCGGCCCCGGGGATCGGCCGGCGGTCAGGCGAGCTGTTCGGCAATCGTCGTCGCCCGGGCGAGGCCCGCCGTCGTCGCGGCGATGCGAAGCGCGTCCATGACGCCTTCCTTCGAGATGCCGGCCTTCAGGCAGTCCTCGGCGTGCGCGGCGGTGCAGAACTCGCAGTGCCCGATGGCTGAGACCGCGAAGGACCACAGATCGAAATCCGCCTTGTCCACGCCGGGGTTGGCGATGACGTTCATGCGCAGGCCCGCGCGTTCGTTCGCGAAGTCGTCTCCCATGTTCCCCTTGGCCGAGTAGAAGACGTTGTTCATCCCCATGACGGCCGCGGCGGCGAGCGCCGCGGCGTACGCCTCCTCGGACAGGTAATCGCCCGCCTCCTCGGAGATCTCGCGCAACACGGTGGCCGAGCCGGTCGCGGCGGCGCAGGCCAGGAAGGTCCCCCATTTCTTCTGCTCGTCGAGGTTCGTGGAGCGCGCCAGGGAGCCGAGGTTCAGCTTCAAGTCCTTGGCGTAGCCGGGAACGGCGTTCTTCAGGGATTCGATGCTCATTTCAGGGTCTCTCCGATCTTTTCGGCGACGTCGATGGTCGGGTCGTTCTTCCTCCAGTTGCACGCGCACAGCTCGTCGGACTGGAGCGCGTCGATGACGCGGAGGACGTCGTCGACGTTCCGGCCGACCGAGTCCGAGGTGATCGAGACGTACTGGATGACGTTGCCGGGGTCGATCACGAAGGTCGCTCGGTCGGCGGTGCCGTCGGCTCGCTTGACGCCGCAGGCGACCATGAGGTCCCGGTTGGTGTCGGCGAGCATGGGGAAGGGGACGGTCTTCAGATCCTCGTTCTGGGCGCGCCACTGGAAATGGCAGAATTCGTTGTCCCCGGAGACTCCGAGGATCTGCACGTCGCGGTCCTCGAATTCGCCGTTGAGCCTGCCGAAGGCGGCGATCTCCGTGGGGCAGACGAAGGTGAAGTCCTTGGGCCAGAAGAAGACGACGCGCCATTTGCCGGGGTGGCTCTCTTCGGTGATCTCCTCGAAGTAGTCGTCCGGCTGGGCGACGCCCATGGCGCGCAGATCGCCGCCCTTCAGAGCCGTGAGTCGGTAGGCGGGGAATTCGTCGCCGATGGTCAGAACCGGCATGCGTCTCCTTTGTTCGTGTCCGGTGGGTGAGCGATTCGCTAATCTGGATTTATTCCAGTCTATATGGTTTTCGGGATCTGGGCGATGTGACGTCCCTCGCGGGGGAGGCCACCGGCCTGCCGGCCGCCCGGCTACGATGAATGCCATGGACCTCGCACCGATCGTCCGCGCGGCCGGGGGGCTTTCGGCCGTGCAGCGAGCGCGCTATTCACGCCAGATCCTCCTCAACGGCTTCGGCGAGGAGGCTCAGCTCCGCCTGCTCGCCTCGCGCGTGCTCGTCGTCGGGGCGGGGGGCCTCGGTTCGCCCGCCCTCCTCTATTTGGCGGCCGCGGGCGTGGGCGCGATCGGGATCGTCGACGACGACGCCGTCGCCCTGTCCAACCTCCACCGGCAGGTGATCCATGACTCGTCCGGCGTCGGCGCGGCGAAGACGGCCTGCGCTGCTGCGCACATCCGGGCGCTCAACCCGGACGTGACCGTCGTCGAGCACCGGGAGCGGCTCACCGAGGCCAATGTGCGGCGGATCATGGAGGGCTACGACGTCGTCCTGGACGGCGCGGACAATTTCCCCACCCGCTACGTCGTCGACGCGGCGTGCTCGGATCTGTCCGTCCCCGAGGTCTGGGGCTCGGTCCTCCGCTACGCCGCCCAGGTCTGCGTGTTCTGGACCGGTCCGCGGGCGCGCGCCGCAGGCGTGCCCGACCCCGGCGTGTGCCTGCGCGACCTCTTCCCCAGCCCGCCCCCGCCCGGCT